>WVZL01000029.1:0-540 GCA_011772495.1 Candidatus Aminicenantota bacterium | reverse complement strand
TTCCTGGCTTTCATGCTTCTTCTGGCTGTACCCTTTTTGTTCCAGGTTTCCAACGAGCAACGCTCAGCCGAAAAATCCTACAAATCTATGGCAGCCCTGTCACTGGCAGAGGCAGGTGTGGAAAGAGCTATCTGGGAGCTGAACAGTGGTGATATCTATGGCTGGAGCGGGACCAGCGCCTTGCGGAGCATGAGCATTGGGTCTTTTTTAACTTCTGATGGAGAGACCATGGGGAGCATCAACATACAGGTCATGGATCCCGAGGGCGACACACCCGTGGTAGAATCCACCGGTCAAGTTCCTTATATTGGCTCTCTGACAGTAAACAGAACGGCCAGGGTGGAGCTCTGGAAGGGCGATGGCTCCCATTATCTCTTTGATTATGGAGTTTTCGGGGATGAAGGCATAAACATTAACTCTAAAGCTCAGATAGATAGCTACAATTCCAGTATTGCGGACTACGATCCTCAAAACCCGGGCACCAAGGGGGATATCGGGACTAACGCCACTCACCTGGGATGCATCTTCTTGGCTAATAAT
>WVZL01000045.1 GCA_011772495.1 Candidatus Aminicenantota bacterium | reverse complement strand
AATTTTTCCCTCTAGATTGAGTCCCTCAAGGTCGTTCCAGCCTTGGTCTGCTTCCTCAATTCCATACCCTACGAACACGATCGGCAACGAACCTGCAAATGTTTTATTGCTGATGAGATTGGCGTAACGTATGTTTTCTTTCACCGAAAATGAATATTCCCCATCAGGCGTGATGATTATCAATGGATGAGGAGCCAGGATCTTCCTTTTTATCAAAGGAACCTCCTGGAAATAGCTTGCATTTCCGTTTTTATCCTTAAACATAGGCTTAAGGCCTGATGCCCTAAATTGGCTAGCAGCATATTTTGCCGCAATTTCATAACCTGTGGTTCCTATAGATCGGCCACCGATTTCATCAGAAGCCAGAAAATACACATGGTCACGCAGCTCAGCCTGAGTGATAGAGTCAGCTGGTGAGGCCTGCTTCCCCTCATCGCCAGTTAACAGGGAAACCAAGGCTAAAGAAAATATCACACCAGTAAAGATGGTCTTTTTCATTTCTGTTTGCCTCCATTTTAAATTTTGCCGATGATAAACGGCCTGTGATTTCTTAGGCCCTTATAACACCTAATACTCTATATACGTTATGCTTTTTTATTTTGTTCCCTGCTTACCGGTTATCAAGCAAAGGGCAGGTTGGCTTTTACTAAAAAAGAACCGCTGGAAATGCTGCGATCCACAGGATGAGAAAGGAAGAAAGCTACTCATAAGAGCCAGTTCGACCGAGATTGGATAGACTTCTCCTCCAGCTATGAGTACAGCCCCTTTCTTCTAATTGACAGCATCATTTATGGTTTGATATGTTTCCTGTAAATGTTTGGAAGTCAAAATCGCATAAGATCTTGAGAGTTTTGTCGTTTGCTCGAAAAAACAATATCCTTAAGATCCGAAGGCGCTAAGGAGATAGTTGAGATCAAATATAAGAGCATCCTGATCACAGCCAGATTGATTTCAATAGAGGAGCTGAGCTCTCCACTGATATAGTACAAAGATATTATCGAAAAAGAGGCTACTTCTATGATGGTCCCAACACACCAAGATATATTGGACGCAGCCAGGAGGATAAAAGACAAGATCCTCAGGACACCGTTCGTATTCTCAGATCCACTATCTCGGCAGTTGAACAGTAGAGTATATCTTAAGCTCGAATCCCTTCAGCCCGGAGGTTCTTTTAAATTCCGGGGAGCAAATAATGCCGTCGCCATGCTGACCCCTAAGGAAAGAGAAAAGGGTGTGGTAGCGGCGTCCTCTGGAAATCATGGCACAGCCCTGGCCCTGGCGTCCTCCCTGGTTGGGATCAAGGCAACGATAGTCCTCCCAGACAATGCTCCGCAAGTAAAAGTTGAGAGGATCAAGAAGGCTGGGGCCACAATCCTTCGGCACGGCTCCCATTATGGCGATAGCGAAGAAAAGGCTGCCGAGTTAGGTAAAGAAGAATTAGTTCTAATCCACCCCTTCGACGATCCCAGGGTGGTGGCAGGACAGGGGACCATCGGTCTGGAGATAGACGAGGACGCGCCCTCGGACTTGGAAGCGGTCCTGGTTCCAGTAGGAGGAGGAGGATTGATCTCAGGTATAGCCCTGGGCTTGAAATACACCCGGCCCCAGGTAGAGGTTATTGGCGTGGAGTCCTATGCAGCCCCTACTCTCACTGAGGCGCTGAAGGCCCGGAAACCCGTGCCGATTATACCACTGCCCACCTGTGCTGACAGCTTGTCCCCTCGCTGTACCGGAGACATCTCATT
The DNA here is from genome assembly GCA_011772495.1 of Candidatus Aminicenantota bacterium. Lineage (GTDB taxonomy): Bacteria > Acidobacteriota > Aminicenantia > Aminicenantales > Aminicenantaceae > WVZL01. The sequence goes on along the minus strand of WVZL01000045.1, from coordinate 9,731 downwards.
TGAGGTGGCTACCGATCGAATCAGGCAAGTGATTCTCCTTGCCGAAGAGGAGCTGATCGAGGGAGTCCGTTACTGCCTGGAAGAACTTCACCTGGTTGTGGAGCCTGCGGGGGCAGCAGGGATATCCGCCCTCTTGGCCGGGAAGGCCGAAATAAAGAGTGGGCCAGTCTGTGTTGTGGTAAGCGGATCGAACCTGGATAAGAAGTATTTCAAAGAAGCATTAGGACTGTAATAGAAAGGTTAGATAACAAAAGCCAAGAGCATTAAGAGAAATTCCTCACCCTCTTGAAAGATGCTGACCTTGGTATTATGAGGTGTACGGGAAGACGAAGAACCGTGAATATCCAAAGTTGACGGCTATGTTTAAATGACAGGATTAGACCGATGATAACCGTTCGTAAGGAAAAGCCTGGAGATATAAAACAGATATATTTTGTGAATGAACAGGCGTTTGGAGTGTCAACTGAAGCAGAAATTGTGGATGCGCTCCGGGAGAGCTGCCCGGACACTCTTTCTCTGGTTGCAGAGGATGACGGAGAGATCATAGGGCATATTTTCTTTTCTCCTGCAGAGATCGAATGGATGGGAAAAGTCATTAGAGGTATGGGACTAGCGCCTATGGCAGTGCGTCCGGACAGACAGAGACAGGGAATCGGTTCTCAGCTTGTCAAAGCGGGACTTAAAATCCTAAAAGAACAGGGATGTTCATATGTCATAGTCCTGGGGCACCCCGGCTATTACCCGAAATTCGGTTTCGAGCCTGCTTCGAAATACGGACTTACCTGTCAGTGGGAGAGGGTGCCTGACGAGGCTTTCATGGTGATTGTTATGGAGCCTTCTTCTCTCTTGGGTGTAAAAGGTGTCGCAAAGTACAGGGCCGAGTTTGATGCGGCAATGTAAGGAAGAGGCTGGCTGGGTTAAAGGGGGCCTGATAACCGATAGGCCCCATAAATCATGCAGAATTGGCAAATAACTATTTAGGAGAAGAAAATGGAGTTTTTTGAGTTAATCAAGAAAAGGTATAGCGTACGTGCTTATCAATCGAAACCGATAGAAGATGAAAAACTTCAAAAGGTACTTGAAGCAGCGCGTATAGCTCCAACAGCGGATAATAGGCAACCTTTTCGTTTCATCGTTATTCATACTCAGGGTCGAGAATCAGAATTAAGGCTAATTTATAAACGTGAATGGTTTTTTAAGGCACCGATAGTGATTTGTGCTTGTGCAGTACGTGCTGAGGCATGGACTAGGATTGATGGTAAAAATTATAGTGATGTGGATACAACGATTGCAATGGATCACTTGATTCTTGCTGCAACAGATCAAGGATTAGGGACATGCTGGGTTGCTGCATTTGACCCATCAGCGGCCAGAAAGGTTTTGGGATTGTCTGAGAATGTAGAGCCTATTGCGTTCACGCCACTAGGATATCCTGCTGATGAGCCAAAGTCAAAGAAGCGTAAAGCTTTGTCTGACCTTATCCGCTATGAATAGCGGTAAAGACAGGCAGAAAGACCAGAAAGACAAAGCTATTTATAATTACGAGAAATTCCTTTCCCTCTGTATTGAGTTTTTTGGAAAGACTCTGACCCAGGTTTCCTGAAGCTGAGGATGCTTCCCTCATCAAAACCCTTATGCCCTTTATTACGTATTTATGATAGACTCCATTTATTTATCTTAAAGGAGGAGGATATGAACAGATCACTCATAAAAAGGTTGCTATTCATTCCAATAGTATTTGGTCTTTTAACGATTCATTCATCCCTATTCGCTAAAGATGCAGAGCCTTATTTGGGAACATGGAAAGGAGCGATAAGCGCGATGGGACAGGAATTAGAAATCATAATCGAGTTCCTCCTGGATGACGAGGAAAATATCCAGGGAAACATCGATGTCCCTACACAAGGTGCTACAGATCTACCACTCGGAAGTATTCAAATTGAGGGAAAAATGATATCTTTTAAGATCGTCCATCCTGAAGTTCAAGGCGATCCAACTTTTAAAGGCGAATTGGACGAGAGCGGCAAAAAAATCTTCGGAGATTTTTCTCAGGGAGGCGCAGAAGGAACTTTCTCCATAGAAAAAGAATAAATTCAAAACGTGTTTAATGGGACGTGCCAGGTTTTCCTGAAAAACCAACAACTTCCAGGATTTCGGCACAGCTGGGTTCCTCAATTTTCCATAATTATCAGCCCTGGTATCGCACAAAGATGGCAAAAAATTAATTTCGAAGGGGGACTAATCACTCATATCGCAGTGACCTGACCGGATCAGACCAGGCCGCTCTCAGCACCTGCCAGCCTATGGTTAAAAGGGCGACGATCAGAGTCAGAATCACTGGCAGCGCAAATGAAACCAGCCCCAGGTTGGAGTGATAAGCATAAGTGTTTAAATATTTCGTCATGGCATAACCGGCGATGGGAGCGGCAATCGCATTAGCAATCAGCACCCATTTTATAAAATCCCGGGAGAGCAGCGAAAATATCTCTGGAACGGAAGCCCCCAGAACCTTTCGGATCCCGATTTCTTTGGTCCTTTGTTCCGCTACGAATGAAGCCAGTCCAAACAGCCCTAAGCAAGCCACGAACAGAGCCAGAGCAGCCGAAGCGTTTACGACTTTTCCCAAATGTCGGTCTCCTTGGTAGAGCTGTTCGAGGTCCTCATCCAAGAACCGGTATTCAAAGGGATATTCAGGAGCAATGGAGCTCCAGCACGATTCGAGAGAAGCTATTGTTTGCGAAGGATTGGAAGTCATAATTTTAATAAATACAACCCTTGACTCCTTTTTATTGAGAATGAGTGCTAGGGGGGCAACTTTATAATGAAGACTGCGCATATGAAAATCTTTGATCACTCCAACAATTCTCTTACCTATAACTTTTTTTCCTTGGGGATTCTCCATACTCATAACACGGATCGCCGCTTGGTTGACTACCAGGGCTTCATCCTTATCAGATGGGAACTCTCTGGAGTAGAAGCGGCCCTCCACCATTTCCAGGTCAAAAAGCGAAAGAAAATCCTCATCGACATCAATAATACCTAATTCGATCCGATCCTCAGAACCGCGGCCCTCCCATTCATCCAAGCTCGTTAAAGCTCTTCTCCGGCCAGGAATCGCAGAAGCTGAGGAAGTTCCCGTGACTTCTGGAATCTTCTCAAATGAGGTTTTTAAGAGATCGACCTTTGGGGTTAAATCACGGGGAAGTTGGATGCATACAACCTGGTCTTTAGCAAAGCCCATATCCTGTTTCCGGAGAAAGTTCAGCTGCTGAAAAACCACAAACATGGCGATAATTAGCACCGAGGTCATCATAAACTGGAAAATCACTAAAATCCGGCGGAAAGAGGTTCCTCGGGTTCCTGAATTGATAATCCTTTTTAAGACAGTAACCGGTTGAAAAGCCGACAGAACCAGGGCCGGATAAACACCTGAAATCAGGCCCGCAAACAAAGTAATTCCCAGGAGACCAAGAAGCACGTTCCCCTGAGCCAACATCGAAAAGGACATGTGTTTGCCTGACAACTGCGAAAAAGCAGGAAGAAGCAGATAAACCAACCCCATAGCAATGATCAGAGAAATAAAAGCCGTCAGGATCGATTCTCCAAAAAATTGTCTGATCAATTGCCTGCGACTGGCGCCGATGACTTTACGCATGCCGATTTCTTTAGCTCTGCGGCCGGAACGGGCAGTTGCCAGATTCATAAAATTAATGCAGGCATTCAAAAGAATAAAAACAGCGACTAAGGAAAAAATAACCACGTATTTGATATCTCCTTCGACCTGGGGAGTTAAAATAGTATTCGAAAACAGGCGAATTCGATTCAACGGCTGCAAGTCGACAGTAAAACTGTCTTTCTTGGAGTGTTTGGAAATCACATTACGGACTTTGGCATTGACATCATGGTAATCGACATTTTCAGCCAACAGGACATAGATATCGAGATAGAAATCATACCAACCGTCGATTGTCTGACCGAATTGTTTGATCGTCGCGAAAGGGGCTAGAAATTCAAACTTCAGGTGTGAATTTTCGGGAACATTCTCCAATACTCCCGAAACAGTGTACTCTACACGGTTATCAATCCGGAGGACTTTTCCCATTGGATCGGATTGATTAAAATATTTTTTCGCCATACGTTCCGAAATCACAATAGAAGCTGGATCTTTTAAAGCGGTTTCAGGATTTCCTACTTTTAAGGGAAACGTAAACACAGTTAAAAACTCCGAATCCACAAAAGAAAATCCCTTTTCGTAAAACTTCTGATCGCCATATTGTACCAAACGGTTGCTCATGCTGTCGTAACGGACACTTTCTAAAATCTCAGGATATTCGGACTTTAAAACCGGCCCCAGAGCAGGACTCTGCTGAGTATAGGAAAGGACTTCTCCACTGGAAAGTCCCTCATGCTCAATCACCCGGAAAATACGATCAGAATTGGCATGAAACTGATCATAGCTCAACTCATCTTGCACCCAGATGAGGATAAGAATACAAATTGCCATCCCGACGGCCAAGCCAGCGATATTGATGAGAGAAAAGCCCTTTTGCCTTTTGATCGCACGGAGAGAGATCTTGATATAGCTCCAGATAAGGGAGGGCATGATGCGGGAGGGATGCCAGAACGGACGAGTTCTTTCGTAGAGCTTGGCTTTTTCGTACTCCTGTCCGAGGATATCTGCCGGAGCGGACTTTTCCAACGCTGCACGGAAGGCCGCCTCCTTGTCGACCCCTTTCTTGATTTGATGGTCGATCTCATCCCTGAGATGGGATTCTAACTCTGCGATGTCTGAGTCCTCAAGATCCTCACTCCGTCGGAGGGCTTTTAGCCAATTGCGAATCTCTTTTTCAAGATCAAACATTTCTTTCTCCACTATCTATCATGATTCTGAAACCTTATTCCAATGAAGGCAAAGGCTTCCAGAGTTTGGAAAGAGCTTGGTTCACACTCATCCATTGACGCCGCTCAGATTCTAGTTCTTCACGTCCCTTGTCAGTGATCCGGTAGTATCTTCGCAATCGGCCTTCCTTAGAAGTTTTCCATCTGCCAACCAAGAGACCGCCTTTTTCCAGACGGCGGAGGAGAGGATACAGCATATTGTCAGACCATTCCAGAGTTCCTCCGGAAATATCTTTCACCCGCTGGATGATCTGATATCCGTAGTCCTCACCGCTGATCAGTATAGAAAGAATAATTGGCTTTGTTGAAGCCGCGACAAGCGTTTTCGAGATCATTTTATACCTCACAGTTTGAGATACCTCATGATATTGGGTATGCAAAATTTATGCCAGTTTGGAATTCCTGGGACCAAGTCAAACAAACAAAGAAAAGTGTTCTTTTATAGCACATTGGATGTCCGATTTCGGGCATTTCTCAAACAGAAAGAGAATGATTTTTATGATTCACTCATTTTCTCCCTATAAACATTCTTACTCGCTCTTTTGCCTTTTTCAATCCAGGGGGAGTCAGATGAGGCTAGAACACTCACTAAGGATCTGAAGAAGAGGTCGGCTGTGCTGAAAGAATAGGATAAAATCCTTGCCTCTAGATAATTTATTGTTATTATTTATATATCTCAATTTTTGCTGAGGAGAAGAAGAAATGGAGATAAGAACGTGAGAAATAGAATCATTATCCCTTTTTTCTTCATTGTTGTTGTTGGCTTTCAATTTCAACTCATAGCTCAGTTCACCCCAGAGGAACTCGCAGAAAGAGAAAAATGGGAAGAATTTCTTGAAACAGCAAAAATTATCGGAGAGAAACAACAGAAAAGTCGAGAAGCGGTGACTGAACCCTGGGAACTGACCTTAGAAAAAGATGGAGTTAAGAGAAAGGCTCTCTGGAAAGATGCAGAGGGTCGAGAGAAGGGTGTCATGGAGAACTGGAGATGGGAAATCGCAGCCTACCGTTTAGACAAATATCTAGGGCTAAACATGGTCCCGCCTACAGTTGAAAAAAGATTCAGAGGGGAGCGAGGCTCATGTCAACTTTGGGTGGATTATTGGATAAAGGCCAAGCATAAAAATGAGCAGAAAATCAAAGTTCCCTCTTACAAAGTCTTTTATTACAACAGGGCCACTTACTTGCGGTGGGCTTGGGACAACTTGATTGGCAACGAAGACCGACATTCTGGGAATATTTTCATAACAAAGGACTGGCGAATAGTCCTTCCTGACCACTCCCGCACTTTCCGAACCTCCAAAAAATTCACAAAAAACCTCATTTACACTGAGAAACATAAAGAAGGCCCAAAAATTATGAAAGAGCTTCCCCGAGCCTTTGTTGATAAGTTGAAGTCCTTAAATCTTGAACTTATCAGGGATATTGTCGGAGAATACCTGACAGATAAGGAAATCGATGCTGTTCTTATCCGGAGAGACTTAATTCTTAAGGTAATTGACGAACGTATAAAGAAGCTCGGTGAAGATAAAGTCTTATACTGAAATTATTATTCTGTTTTCGTTTACTTATCTATCGAGCATTTCCAGAAATTTCTAGACTTGTGGATTTAGCCTTTCGGAAGGACACTGACCCTGGTATTCCTGAGGTTGAGGATTCAAAGGAGAGGCTGGCTGCACTAAAAAGCCAGTAATTTGCTTTATTATTTATCTATCCTTTCAAAAATTTCTTAATAAGCTTTTGTCATAAGACACCAGGAGATTCAATAATATTTTTGACTTTTTCCACTTGGATAGGGATGGATTGGTAGGAAATAATTGTCCTATAATAATTCTTTCACAAAAATATTTCTGAAATAAATTGGTGAGCGGCTGTCGTGGTTTTGCAAACCTATGTAGCCTTCAACAGCAAAATCCTTAACCTTTCCCCGCGGTTCAGCATCCCAGTCAACGACCATTTTTCCGTTTAACTCTACATTTAGGTGATTTCCCTTGAATGTAATCTTTAAACGGTTCCATTCGCCGCACTCCTTGAAGGCATCAATGCGAGGCGGCTCAGCATCATAAACGGCTCCTGTTTTATGAATGCCCTTGCCGGCGTCGTTAATCTGTATCTCGAAGGAATGATAAATGTAATCGTTGTTAATGGGCATCTCAGGAACCCTTATGAAAATTCCTGAATTTGTGAACTTGTCCGCACACTTGTAGTCCAGTTCCAGGATAAAATCTTTGTACTTTTTGGCACTGTACCAGAAGAGGCCCATGCCTCCCTGACCTTTCAGTATCCCTGTCCTTTGATCAAGCTCAAAGTACCCAGAGCCATAATGATTCCAGCCGTGCTTGGAGAATCTCCCGTAGCTCCAGTGGAGAATTTCCTCATAACCTTTGAAGTAGGTGATGCCCTTTATATATTCAATCCCTTTTCTTATTGACGGGGAAGGATTGTCAACCTCATCCGGGTTTTCATGCTCTATGGACAGGTAGCCGCGAAAATTCTGAAGGGTCAGTTCTGCGAGGATGTCATGGATATTTGCCTTGCCCTGTCCAAAAGGAACATCGTAAGCGCTCTCAGTGCCGAAATCATTACGGTCTTTTAGGTGAACGTCCAGGATGCGTCCTTCGAGAAGCCTGAGTGCTTCTACAGGCTTAAGAAAAGCACGCATCCAGTGACCTGTATCCGCACACGACCCAATGCGCCAATCGAGCCCTTTGACATGTTTGAGAACGGTTTCAGGCCTGGCGTATTTTGAAGGCTCAGGATGATTGTGGATGGCGATATTGATGTTGTGCTTCTTGACCATCTGCTCAATAAGGGAAAAATCATCATATTCTGGTTCAGTGACTATTGTTGGAATGCCCATCTTTCTGGCAAATTCGAAGACCTTGCCCATGCTTTCTTCGTTGTTTTCAAACCCGACTACGCCATAGCTGACAAGAGAAAGCCCCTGGTCCTTTAGCCAGCTTTTTACCAGTTTTATCTGGTCCTCTTTGAGGTTATGGTCGAATTTAACACCGGGCATATCGCTGTGGAGAGCCTGGCCCGGATAAGGCTGCAGGTATTTAATTCCCAGTTCCTTGACTTTTTGCAGTGTCTCATAGAAGGTGAATTTCCTGAAGGTCCAGCACTGAACTGCAATCGGAAACTCCCTTATCCTGACTTCCTGATAATTCGTGCGGGCAACTGCTTCTTTGACATCTGATATATCCTGTTCAGAAATCCCCTTTTGACTTTCTGTTCCGGAACAATCAGAAAGAACAAAGGCCAAAAAAATCGTGAACAAGCAAGTATATTTTTTCATTTTCTCTCCTCCTGATTAAATAGAGCTTTTAGGTCTTTTTCGGGTTCCATTCTCCTTTGGCCACGGCCGGGACGAATGAATCAAGGTTTGGCGGCGGGAAGGGAAGTGTCTTTTCCTGCTCTGCGCTCATGTAGGCTGTCATCAAAAGTTCGGTGACATTCAGACCATCACTGAAGTTTTCCTCAGGGCGCTTGCCTGCTAGAAAGGATTGAACCATATGTCTGTTTTCTGCTATATAACCGTACTCATGCTCTTCGCTGCTTACGACTGGCATGAGACCCATTTCGGCATTCTGTTTTTCAACCAGGTCTTCTCCGGCTTTTCCCTTCACATTCCGGCTGAAAAACACCCTTAATCCCGAATCCAGGGTGTTGATTAAGAGGGAGTATTCCGGTCCCAGAAGCTCCATACTTAGTCGCAGCCCTGCTCCCACATAGCTCCAGGAGGTGGTCGTCTCAACAATCAGTTTCTCTCCATTTTCATCTTTGTACTCGACCAAAGATCGAGCAAAATCTTCGGCAGGTCTTTGGAGATAATCGGTTTTGCCCCCGCTGTTATCAGAGAGGATCTTGGCATAATGGGGATTCTGCCATTTCAAGCATGAAGTATGGGCAGTGACCTTGATGGGGGTTAGAACTTCTCGTTTGGCTCCGGGCGGTGTCAGCATGAAACGAGCTTCTTCAACAGAGTGGCACATCATGTCATTGAGCACCCCTCCACCTTGAAGCTCTCCTTCCCAGAACCAGGGCATATGAGGACCGCTGTGCTCTTCTGCTGCGCGGGCGAGATAAGGTCGGCCTGATATGGCAGCGCCTCTAGTCCAGATAATCTCTTTTCCTCTGACAACAGCCGGAGCAAAAACCTGGTTCTCCAGGTATCCATCCAGAAGACCGGCTTTCTGGGCCAGCTCGAGCATCTTTTTTGCTTCTGGAACATTCCTGCCCAGAGGTTTCTCGCAGGTAACACCGATTAATTCCCCTTTTCCGCTGTCTAAGACATGAACAATCTCCTCCATATTCTCCAGTCTGATAAAATTGGGGGCACAAATCCAGATAGCATCTATGGCCGGGTCAGCGACCATGTCGGTCAACGACTTGTATGCTTTTGCCTCACCGACGTTGAGTTTTCTTGCCAGGGCAGCAGCCTCTTCTGCTTTCTCCTCTGTTCTGGAGACAACACCCAGAACATCTGCATCACGAACATGAGCCCAGGAGCGAATATGAAAGTTTGTGATAAACCCAGCGCCCACAAAACCCACTCCCATTCTTTTTTTTGCCATTTCTGACCTCCAATGTATAAAACTAAACAGGCTGGACTAGCCAAAGCCTTTTTTGCTCTTTACCCTTCTATCCCCAGAGGCTTTGATTTCTGTCATCGACAATTATTCAGGATTCTGGGCTGGTAATTTCTTGTTTTTTAGGCGAAACAAGTTGTTTGGGCTTGAAAAAAAGCAGAAAGGCAAAAGCACAGAGTATGGTCAATACGCAGGGCACAAGAAAGACGTATGTCCAGTTTGTCACCCCTTCAATCGTGA
>WVZL01000014.1 GCA_011772495.1 Candidatus Aminicenantota bacterium | reverse complement strand
TGACCTGCCCCCCATCAATGTACCACCTGTTGAGTCATATTTTTAACTTCATAAGCCTCTGGGGCAGGTGGTTTATACCCCAATGAGCTATGAGGTCTACTTCCGTTATATTCCTTTCGCCAGAGTTCAATGAGTACTCTGGCTTCTAATAAAGTATCAAAGGTCTCACCATTGAGCAACTCGTCTCTGAGCTTCCCTATAAACGATTCAACATAACCATTCTCCCATGGACTCCCAGGTTCGATGTACAGGGTTTTTATCTCTAGATTCGTCAGCCATTTTCGTACAGCCTTAGCCGTAAATTCTGGCGCGTTGTCTGAACGGATATGTTCCGGTGTTCCGTGGTCGAGGAAAAGCCCATAGAGCTGCTCCAAAACATCATGATGTTTGATCCTCCGGGCAACATATATAGACAAACATTCTCTGGTGAACTCATCGATGATAACCAGGATGCGTAAAGCTCTGCCATCCGTTGTCCTTATCATGGCCATATCATAGCTCCAGACATGGTTCCTTTTCGTAGGGCAAAGCCGGATACATGATCCATCTGTTAACCACAAGCGTCCTCTCTTTGGCTGTTTCGACGGGACCTTCAGCCCTTCTTGTCTCCAGATCCTCTCGACTCTCTTGTGATTGACATGCCAACCTTCATGCTTCAGTAAGGCCGTGATACGACGATAGCCATAACGGTCATACTGACTAGCCAAAGCAATAACACGTTCCACTAATCTATCCTCATCCTCAGGTATCTTCCGTACATGCCTTTGTGTAGATCGAGGTTGTCCCAAAACCTGACATGCTTTCCTCTCAGATACAGCCAATACCTTACACACATGGCTAACGGCCCGGCTCTTTTTGGCCGGGCTTAAAAGTTTCCCCGGCTTGCTTCCTTCAGGATAGCATTATCCAAAGATAGATCCGCCACGAGCTTTTTCAGCCGCGCATTCTCCAACTCAAGCTCCTTTAACCGCTTAGCCTGGTCCACACGCATACCGCCATAGTCTTTACGCCAACGATAATAGGTTTGCTCTGAGATGCCGAGCTTACGGCAGGCTCCAATAACTGTCATACCCTTGTTTTGAATGACTTCAGCCTCCCGAAGCATACTGATGACCTGTTCAGGGGAATAGCGCTTTCTGGCCATATCCTCCTCCTTTCGTCCAGCTCAATTATAACTCAAAGACTGGATCAATCTGAGGGGGTCAGGTCAGTCCTGGATCAAGTAGAATGATACAAAATAATGGATAAATTGATTCTAGATAGAATAAAATAAAGTTGTTTGGAGGTTATTGTGAAAATACGAGTACTTTTAACTTGTTTTATAATATTACTTACATATGTAAGTTGTTCAAAACAAAATGATTATCCAGAATTGCAAGGCCCATATCTAGGTCAAACACAACCGGGAAGGACTCCTGAGATTTTTGCACCTGGGATTATTTCTTCAGGTTTTCACGAGCATAGTTTCCCAGCTTTTTCACCAGACGGAAAAGAAATCGTTTGGACAAGGGGTTTTATGAGCAACTATCGTTTTAAGTTTCCTGTTTTCACACTTTATATCAAAGTGACTTCACATGGTTGGTCGCAACCTGACGACGCACCATTTGCCTATTTAACTGGAAGCGCTGAAGCAAGTTTTTCTCCTGATGGAAATAGAGTCTATTTTTCGGCTTCTCATTCAATAGATCCTGATGATTCTGGGCGGAATGACTTAAATATATGGATGGTAGAGCGTGAAGGAATGAAGTGGTCAGTACCCAAGCCGCTCAGTACGCTTATTAACACTGCTCATACGGAGATGCAGCCCACCGTTACGCGTCAATATACCCTTTATTATGTAGGACACTTTGAAGGGGGAAAGAATAATTACGGTATCTACAGATCTGAGATACACCAAGGGCACTACACAAAACCGGAACTTTTACCTCCTAGTATTAATTCTGGATTTGCGGATTGGACACCGTTTATCGATCCTGATGAACAATACATCTTGTTCTCCTCGTCCCGCCCTGGAGGATATGGAAGTGGTGATTTATATATCAGCTTCCGTAATCCCGATGGTTCTTGGACGGAGGCGATAAACTTTGGTCCGAATATTAACGAGGATAATAATGAGCGCTATCCGTATGTTTCACCCGATGGAAAATTTCTTTTTTTCGTTTCTGACAAAGTGAGTGATAATCTCCTCTCAGGAATGACATATTCCTATGAAGAGATGGAAAAATTTTATTTTAATCCAGGCAATGGATTTAGCGATGTTTACTGGCTAGATTCGAAAATAATTGAGGAATTAAAACTAAAAAGGTAGATAATACAGATAAAATCTATTATTAATTTTCTCCGTTAGCTAAGGATTGGGCAAATTCCACGGCCAAGCACTATTCTCTTCGTTTTTTAGCTTCGAAGGAAAGTTATGCTTAGACCGCAGAGGTAGTTGTCTTTCTATCACAGAGGTCAGCTTGGGAATGGCGCATAATAATGAATTTAACGCCTTTTTTTTAAAAAAAAATCAAAAAAAACTTGACAAATAGACAAAAAAATCTTAGTATACACTTAGGTAGTTACTAATATGGAGAAAAAAGACATAGTTCAGGCCATTGAAAATCTGGGGCTCTCAACCTATGAGGCAAAAGCCTACTTTGCCCTCCTCTCAGAATCTCCTCTGACTGGGTACAAGCTCAGCAAGAAATCCGGTGTTCCTCGATCTCGTATATATGAAACGATCGAGAAGCTCGCGGCGAAGGGATTGGTTCTATCTCAAGAGGGAGATACAACCCTTTTGATTCCCGTTAGCTTAGCGGCATTTTTAAAAAAGAAAGAAAAGGAAAGCAGAAGGAATATAGATTTTCTCAAGGAAGTCCTGCCGCAGCTTAAAAAACCAGCAGAGACTCAAGGTATCTGGACCATATCAGGACGAGATCGAATATTTGAAACAATAAATCATGTCATCTCTCAAGCTAAGAGCCATATTTATTTAGTCAGCTTCGACAGCGATATCCTTTTTTTCGAAAGCGCGTTGTCTGAGGCTGAAAAACGACACGTATCAGTCATTGGCGTCTACTGTGGAGAGCAGATTTTCAAACTTAAAAATCTGTATCCTCACCAGGGACAGCCCTGTTCTTCCTGCAGGGATATTGCCTTGAGCATTGACTCTAAACAAGCTCTTGTGGGCTGTACTTTTCCTTCGGATGGTGCAAGGATCGCAGTGACTAAGAATCTCGGCATAATTCACGTTGCTGAAGAATACATCAAGCATGAAATACTCCTGAGTCAGTTGTTTAAAAGGTATGATAAGGTTCCCTTGGATGAATTGAATGCAATTTATCAAGAAATCATGGGAAATCTGCCATAATTTTTTTTCTTCAAATGCTAGTGACTACTATAATGAACACTATTGAAGAGAAAACATATTTTTTAAATGGGAGGCAAATATGAAATTTAGAGAGAAATTATTAATTTTATTCGTCGCTTTTGTTCTCTCACTTTTGGGATTTAACTTGATTGCCTCATCTTCTGTATTTCTGCTAAAGGTCGCTAAAGAAGCCGGCTACGGAACTATCGAGAGTTATCTGTCTAAATGCGATGCTGATGCTTATCGAACCCAGCACAGCAGTCACAGGATTTCACAACTCGCTCTCCTAGATCCTGAATTTGCTATTCCAAACAATGCTATCAAAATCTGAGTAAAAAAGTGATTTTATTACAAGAACGGTATAGAAGCCCTGAATTTGATTCAATTTTTTAAATAGGAGGAGAAATAAAATGGACCTCAAACAGAGAGAATTAATTTGTTTGGGCGCATCTGTTTCAGCTCATTGCTTTCCCTGTTTCGATTATCATCTCGAACAGGCGAGAAAATTAGGAATATGTGAGGAAGAAATTCAGGATGCCATCCGGTCTGGCTTCTTGGTCATGAATGGATCAGGACAAAAAATGTGGGAGAAGATCAAAGATACATTGCCAGGCTTTTCACTCGCAGAGAATGAAAGCTGTACAGACAGCAAGAGCATGAAAAAAACTCACCGTGTTCCAGGGATTCGTTTTTAATGGATGTTATTTCCAGTAATATGGAGACGATTGTTTCTCTACTCGAAAAATTTGAGTTTAAGGATTACGCCTGGATAGATCCTAAAAGATAATTTGACATGCATTCTCATGCAAGCGAACAGATCACGCTCGTTTTACAGGGGAAATTATATTTCGAGGTTAAGGATAAAACTATAGGCGTAAAAAAAGGAGAGGTGATTGCCATACCTTCGAATATTCCGCATGCAGCTTTCACAAAGGACAGCTCTGTGAAATCAGTTGATGCTTGGTCTCTTGTGAATGAGAAATATCAGTATAAAGAAAATTGTTCTTGGGAAATCGAACGCCTGCTCACTGGCTGCTTCGGTATGAAACCCTGATAAATCAAGTTGTTGAAGGATTCGGGCCTGAATACGGACCAGAATAGTGGGTGGACATTCCGAGACTGGAGGAAGTCGATTCTTTTTTTTGTTAGAAAGACCCTTGAGCTAAACATTGATCTTAGTCCTAGAGCCTTAGCAAATTATTATGGGATTCGCGAAGAGCCGGACACAGGAGGTGAGAAGGAAAGGCTGGTAGCCTATTTTATTAATTAAATGAATTTCGGTCCGAATCAAATTTGCGTTGATTTGCCTTAATTAATCTTGAAGGGAGTTTATTGTGAAAAGAAATATTTATCTTATTTTTGTTTTTTTGGTCATTTCCTTTATCGATAATTACGCTAGTATTGGATCAATTCCTAAGAGTAAAATTCTTCAGTCTTTTCGGTCAATAAGAGAACCTGAGATCGACGGCAAATTGGATGACGAGGTTTGGAGAAGGGAGCCTGATATTGACGATTTTTTCATAAGCTATTCTCCAGTATTTGGGCAGATTTTCCCCTATAAAACTCGCATCTGGTTTACCAATGATTCACACAATTTGTATTTTGCTTTTCACTGCCTTGATAATGAGCCAGAAAAAATTAAGAGCTCAATTGTTAAACGTGATGATATGTGGAAAGACGATTGGATTGGCTTTAATATTGATATGATCGGCAATAGAAGGTTTGGCTACGTTCTCTGTGTTAATCCAAAAGGGATACAAGGAGATTTGTATGACTCCTCCGCGACTGGAGTGGACTTCGCGCCTGATTATGTATGGTATAGTGCCGGAAGAGTAGTCGAGGACGGATACATAGTGGAAATTAAATTGCCTTTGGAGGGATTCAGTTATAGGAGTGGTGAGAATGTTGAAATGAATATTATCTTTGAGAGGAAAATAGCACATCATAGCATAATGGGTTCTTGGCCAGAAGTTCCTGCTGGTCAGGGTTTTTTTGCAGGAATGACAAAATTTATTATTAGTGAGCTCAACAGCAACCTTAACTTTGGGGCTATTCCAGCAATCACTTATGGAAATATTTGGGATAGAGAGAGCCCCTTAACATGGTCTGGAGGAAATTCTTCCACAAACCTGGGAATTACAACAAAGTATAGAGTGACTTCATCAATTGCTTTAGAAGCTACGATAAATCCAGATTTCAGTCAAGTTGAAACAGATGCATTTCAGATTTTAGCCAACCAACGTTATCCTGTTTTTTACCGTGAAAAACGTCAATTCTACATGGAAACAAGCAAAATTTTCAGTTTGGCAGGAACTTGTATGACGTATGGAAATCTTGGGAGTGCAGTGCATACCAGGAAGATTGTAGATCCATTATGGGGAGCTAAAGTAAGGGGGGATCTAGAGGCCCTCTCGTTCAGTGTTTTAGCTTCTGCGGATGACTGGCCCGGAAGGAAGTATGATAAAGGGGAAGAAAATCCATTTGAAGGCAAAAAGGCTCATTTCATTATGGGACGGTCAAAACTTGGAATCGGGTCCGATAGTTACGTTGGTGCTATTATTACTAATCGTAATTTTGCCGGAGGATATAACAGAGTTATAGGGGGAGATGTGTACTATCGATTTGGCGGCGGCATTAACTTCTTGAAATCCAATTTTCTCTACACAATTTCAAAAGATGAAAATACTCTAAGAAAATACAATGGGTCCGCATTAACTCTCTCCTATCAACACAGTTCAAAATCATTTGATCTCAGCCTGGATTATGAGTATTTCGATGACGATTTCAGAATGGACACAGCTTTTGTTCGACGTTTAGGAATTTCAAAGTTTAGAACGTATTTGGATTTCAACATATACCCCAATCAGGAGAAATTGTCTTGGTTAAAGAGAATGACCCCTTTCGTTTTTGGATATTATTTGCATGATATAACAACCCATGAAGATGACTATTTGCTTAATGGAGGTGTTGAATTTAGGCTTGCTAAACAGGGTTCAGTCAAAGTGGAATACTATACTTTTAGTGAATACTGGAAAAACATAGGCTTTAAAGGTAACTATTTTAACATTGCCGGTGAGATTCAGTCAGCAAATTGGATAAATTTCTATGCTATGTGTAGGGTAGGAGATAGCATTTATTACGATCCATACACCCCTTCCCTAGGAGAAGGATTATCACTTGATTTTAAGGTGCTCGTCCAGCCAAACCAAAACCTAGCCCAGTACTTCCAATACATTTACCAGAAACTCGATAGAAAACACGATGGACAAAGGTTATATGATTTAAACATCCTGATATCGCGTACAACTTATCAGATAAATAAGTATTTATTCCTGAGAGCCATTGTTCAATATGATAGTTATCTCGAGACTATTTTAACGGATGGACTTATCTCGTTTACCCTGATCCCAGGAACAGTTATACATCTTGGTTATGGTGGATTATATGAAAATCACAGATGGCATGAAGGCCTATGGCTAAATGAAGGACCTACTAGAAAATATTATCAGAAAAGCCGAAGTGTCTTCTTTAAGGTCAGTTATCTCTTTCAGTTCTAAATAGTAAAGGTCAAACAAGAGGGGTCAGGTCTTGACTTTCAACATTAGAGCGGGAAAGGATTTTTTAAATATGGAATATGGAGACCTGTTCAATGTCTACTAAGAATGGCATGAAATAATTAATTTCATTTCGTTTTAATCAATGGCTCTTCAACCCAGCCTCCCTCCCCTCAATTCCGCAACTTCAGCTGTTCCTGAAAAGCATAACGCCATATACCTGTGATTTTTGCCAGAATATAAGCCCTAATAGAGAAGAGAAATAATAAATCCAGACCTCGAAGAGAACCTACACCTAGGGAGTATTGATCATTGTAGGTATGTCGAAACAACCGATGACTTTTAACGATTCCTCTTGGTGTTTTATGTAATTACCTGAAAGTGAATAAATTAAGAGATTTTAGGGCTTATTTTTAGAGGAATCCCTATATTTTTTATTGATTGTATATTTTTAATATGATAAATTTTAAAACTATGCGCAAAAATGAGATATTTAGCCTATGCATAACATCTAAAATCAATCGTATGATTTTTTAAGAAGCACAAATCATATCGGAGGAAAATAAATGAATTATCGGCTTTATATTTGTTTAATTGTCACTTTATCGACTTTTATAAGCCTGATGTTTCCGCAGGCTCAAAGAAATCTGCCCGTTATGCGCATAGGTATGGTTTTGGATGGGTATTGGGAAAGGAATGAGGAGTATTTGCTTCTTTTTCGGAGCGAAATTCTCGAGCTAACTCGAGGAGAATTTGAAGTCCTATTCCCCGAAGATAAGCTAATTTTAGCAGATTGGACGGAAGCTAGCGTAAAAGCTGCAATAGACAAACTCTTATCTGATCCACAGGTAGATTTGATTTTAACCATGGGGATCATTGCTTCCCATGATGTCGCTTCTCGGGGGGACCTTCCCAAGCCGGTAATCGCGCCGTTTATTCTTGATGCGGAATTGATGGGATTTCCGCAAAAAGATGGAACAAGCCAGGTTAAAAATTTTTGTTATGTCAATATTCCGGACAGGATCATTAGAAATGTTCAAGCCTTTTTGGATGTGGTTAAATTTGAAAAATTAGCCTACTTGATAAATTACCACTACTTGGAAGCCGTCCCTGAACTGAACACCCGCGGCAAGAATTTATTGAAGACAATCGGGATCGATCTTCAAGTCGTCGGTGTCGATGAAAATATTGACAAAGCCATTTCTGAATTATCGCCTGACGTCGAAGCTGTCTTGTTGGGACCGCTCACAAATCTCTCTAGGAAGGAGTTTGTTCGTTTTGCTGAAGAACTCATAAAGCGTAAACTGCCCAGTTTCTCTGGATTTGACGTCAGTGATGTCCAACAGGGAATTCTGGCCTGTACTGTAACGGATTTGTTTCCCAAGGTTGCCCGAAGGGTAGCTCTGAATGTTCAACGGGTCCTGTTAGGAGAGGAGCCGGGTTCAATACCAGTAAATATAGTCATAGGAGAAAAGCTGACCATAAACGACGCAACCGCGCGAGCGATAGGTGTTTATCCTAATTGGGGTGTTATAACCGAGGCTGTATTGATCAACGAGGAGAGAGTTGAAGTGGAACGTAAACTGGATTTGGGCTCTGCAGTTCGAGAAGCCATCGACGTCAATTTGGATCTTGCTGCCAAAGAGAAATTTGTAGTAGCTGGAGTACAGAATATCGAAGAGGCTCGTTCAAAGCTTCTTCCACAGCTGAGTTTATCAGGAACAGGATTAGTTATTGACGAGGATAGAGCTGAAGCCAGTTTTGGGTCTCAAGCGGAACGCTCCCTTTCTGGTTCTCTTACTGCAACCCAGGTTATATTTTCCGAACCAGCCTGGGCAAATTTCGATATACAAAAGTCGTTTCAAAAAACAAGAGAGCTGGATTTTGAGCAACTGCGGCTCGATATTGCTCTGGCAGCTTCGATATCCTATCTAAATGTCCTTCGCGCGAAAACATTTGAACGGATTGAAAAAGAAAATTTGAGGAGAACACGCGCCAATCTGGAGCTTGCCCGAGTCAGAGAATCGGTAGGGACTGCCGGACCAGCGGAAGTGTATCGATGGGAGAGTGAATTGGCTCTTAACCGTAAATCCGTGATCTTGGCAAATGCAAACCGAAACATTGCAGAGATTGAACTCAACCGTTTGCTTCACCGGCCTTTGGAGGAGCCTTTTATCACACTCGAGGTAGACATACGTGAACAAATACTTTTTACAAGTGAAGAGGAATTTATAAAATATACGGAAAACAAACAATATTGGGCCGTCTTCCGGGATTTCATGGTCGGCGAGGGATTTGCAGTCTCACCGGAATTAGCAGCCTTGGATGCAGCTATCAAGGCCCAGGAAAGAATTTTGCGTTCAGCCTCCAGCAGTTTTTGGCTGCCAACTCTTGCGATTCAAGGGGAATATTCGAACATCTTTTCAAAAGGAGGAGCCGGATCAAAAAGCAATCTTGATCTCTCCTCGCCATTCCAGCTTCCCGAATTAGATGATACCAGTTGGAGTATCGGCTTGGCTCTGACTTTTCCTTTATTCAAGGGTGGAGAGAAGGCCGCTGTTCGAACCAAGGCCCAAAAAGAACTCGAGAGGCTCTATTTCCAAAGGGAAGCATTGGAGGAAAAAATTGAGCAACGCATTCGCTCCGCATTTCATCTAACCGGCGCTTCACATTCCAGTATTGAGCAGGCACAAAAGGCTGCTGAAGCTGCTAACAAATCTTTATCAGTTGTGCAGGAAGCCTATGCGCAAGGCGCTATTTCTATTCTTCACCTGTTGGATGCTCAAAACGTAGCGTTCAATACTGATCAAGCTGCAGCAAATGCTGTTTATGATTTTTTGATTGTCTTGATGGAGGCGGAACGAGCTACTGGAAGATTTGAATTTTTCATGAGTAACGAAGAACGGCAGATGCTTATTGAGCGTATGAAAGCATTTTTTAAAAAATTAGGCATATCGCTGGATGAACAATAAACCTGTCGTTTAGATTTGATATGTATTATCAAGAAAGATATAAAACGACCTAAATTTTTATGCGTGAAGAAAACAACTTTGGAGGAAAATGATGGATAAAAATTATTCAAAACTTTTTCTGTTGTTTTTTATGGCAGCATTGATAATTCCCTCTTGTAAGAAGAAAGAGCAAGCCCAAGAAATCATTCGCCCTGTGCGTTACATTCAGGTTCTTGCTACGGGAGGAAGTCGTGTCCGAACTTTTCCAGGTGTAGCCCAAGCCGGAACAGAATCAAGACTCAGTTTTAAAGTGCTAGGAACAGTCCAAAGAGTTGCTGTTGGCGTTGGGGATAGGGTGCAGAAAGGACAAATTATTGCTGAACTGGATCCTTATGATTATCAGTTGAATGTTCAGCAGGCCAGAGCATCTTTGCTACAGGCCGAGGCCCAGGCTCGCAACGCCAATGCCGCCTATAGCAGAACAAGATCTCTGTATGAGAATAAAAGTGCATCGAAACAGGATTTGGACGCGGCCCGGATGGCTTACGAATCGGCTAACGCCATGGCTCAGGCATCAAGCAAACAGTTGGAACAAGCGCAGTTGCAGCTGAGCTATACAAAAATTACGGCACCTACGGATGGTGCCATTGCCGAAGTCAACTGTGAAGTCAATGAAAACGTTCAGGCAGGTATGCCGCTTTTTCTGCTAACCGCTGGGTCGCAACTGGAGATTAGAGTTTCCATTCCAGAAATTTTGATTTCTCAGATTGAGGAAAACAAGGAGGTTTCTGCAACATTTGATGCTATTCCGGAAAAAAAATTTCAGGCCATTGTCTCAGAAGTTGGGATAAAATCAACAACACTGGCCACTACCTATCCCGTAATACTACTTTTAAAACAGACAGATCCAGACATCCGTGCTGGGATGGCAGCATCTGTTTCCTTCCGCTTTGAGTCCAAAGATGAAAGGGTGCGATTCATCGTTCCTTCGGAAGCGGTCGGAGAAGATCGTGAAGGACGGTTTGTCTTTACTGTGGAACGCCTTCCCGAACAAGAAGGACTTGGAATTGTAAGACGCAAACCCGTTGCTGTAGGTGAATTGACAGAAGAAGGATTGGAGATATTCGAAGGACTTGCTGACGGTGATTTGGTCGTTACAGCAGGAATCAGTCATATCGTTGATGGGAAAAATGTGAAGTTATGATTGGGAGGAAGAGCCGATGAATATCACACAGGCGGCGATAGAAAAAAACCGAATCACGGCTTTTGCTTTGATCTTAATCCTGCTAGCCGGGTTGATGACATTCCAGACCATGCCTAGGGCAGAAGATCCAGGCTTCATCATACGCGCTGCCTTGATCCTCACTTACTTTCCCGGGGCTGCGCCAGAACGAGTAGAGATGCTGATAACGGATAAATTAGAAAAGGCAATCCAGGAAATGCCAGAGCTTGATTATGTCATGAGCGAATCAATCACAGGTGTCTCGGTAATTTATGTGATTATAAAGCAGAGCTATAAGAAAATGCGTCCTATATGGGATAGCTTGAGACGAAAGGTGGACCGAGTGAAAGGGGATTTGCCGGAAGGTGTTGTTGGACCTTTTGTCAACGACGAGTTTGGAGATGTTTTCGGCACTAACATTGCTATTACCGGCGAAGGGTATAGCTATTTGGAACTCAAAAAGATTGCGGATGAGGTTCGTGATGAATTGCTGCTTGTCGAGGAAGTCGCAAAAGTGGATATTTATGGTGCCCAGGAAGAACGGATTTTTATCGAATACAACGATGCCCGTCTTGCTGAAGTTGGTCTGTCCGCCTCTCAGTTGATCGCTATTCTTCAGAGTCAAAACATCGTAATTCCAGGAGGAAATATTGATACAGGGATGGAAAAAATCGTCTTGGAGCCCAGCGGCAGCTTTGAATCCGTTGAAGACTTAAAACGAACATTGATTACCATTCCTGGGCGGAGAACTCTGATCTATCTAGAAGATTTGGCCGACGTTTCTAGAGGGTATATCGATCCTCCACAGTCTATCGTGCATTCCTCTGGAATTCCGGCACTAGTACTAGCCATCAATATGCGAGAAGGTGGCAACATTATTGTACTCGGGGAAAAAGTTAGAGAGCAGGTCAATCGTTTGCAAAGCCTTTATCCTATCGGTATTGAATTCGATATCGTTGCTTTTCAACCGGATGATGTCAACCGAAAAATAAAAAGCTTCCAGAACAACCTTTTTCAAGCTATCGCGATTGTGATTTTGGTGATGCTTGCCACGCTGGGTATAAGAACTGGGCTTGTCGTAGCTTCTCTGGTGCCCATGGCTATGATTATGAGTATTCTGATCATGTCTTTCTTCTATATCGGTCTTGATCAGATGTCTATAGCATCGCTCATTATCGCCTTGGGACTTCTGGTGGATAACGCTATCGTGATGTCAGAATCCATCATGGTTCAAATATCTGCAGGGAAAAAGGCTGTTGATGCGGCTATCGATTCAGCGAGGGAACTGCGAATGCCGTTATTAATTGCCTCCCTGACAACCTCCGCTGCATTTCTTCCGATATATTTGGCGGAGTCGGATGTGGGGGAATATACGGCACCTCTGTTTAAGGTGGTCACGATTACCCTTATCTCTTCCTGGATCCTGTCGCAGACAATAACGCCGATGTTTTCTGTATATTTTTTAAAAGTCAAGAAAAGAAAGATCCACTATGACAGTGGATTTTATAGGCGCTATCGTGGATTTCTTTTGACCCTTCTGCGGAATCCGATTCTCACTTTGATAATTGTGACCATCGTTTTCCTGACTGCTATGCAAGGTTTTAAATTGATCCCCAATATTTTTATGCCGCGCAATGAAAAAGCTATGTACACAGCAGAATTTGAATTGCCGAAAGGCTCCCCGATTCATCGAACTGAGTCCGTAATCACTGAAATAGAGACCTTTATGCACAAGAATCTGGTCGCAACGCCTGATCGCCCGGATGGAATTGTGAACTGGTCCACGTATATCGGACAGGGAGCGCCTCGTTTTTTTCTTGGCTATAATCCAGAGCCCTCAAGGCCTGAATACGCTATCATGATCATCAACACAACTTCCAACAAAATCATTGATGCCCTCATCCAAAAGACAGAGGAATTCTGTTTGGAAAGATTTCCGGATCTCTATTCCCACATTGATTTGCTTCAGTATGGCCCTCCGACAGCAGCAGTCGAAGTCCGTGTCTCAGGGAAGGATCTGAATAAGGTATTTCAACTGGCCGAAAGAGTGAAAGCCAAACTCGCTGAGATGTCAGATACTAGAAATATTCGTGATGATTGGGGACGACGGACAAAAAAAATATTTGTGAAGATCAATCAAACACGCGCTCGCCGAGCAGGCGTCACAAATCGCGACATCGCCATATCCCTTCAAACCGCGTTGGCAGGAATAGAAACGACTCAATATCGTGAGGAGGACAAAGCAATACCGATTGTGCTTCGTTCAATTGCAGCCGGACGACAGGATATTGGAAAACTGGAGGCGATTAACGTATACGCCCAGCTAACCGGAAAAAATGTTCCTTTGCGGCAGGTGGCAGATCTGGAGATCGAATGGGAGTCTTCGAAAATTCTTCGGCGCTCGCGTTTGAAAACAGTGACAGTGAAGGCTGAGGTAACGGGTGGAATCACGCCGATTGCGTTCAGCCAGAGTCTGGATAAATGGTTAAAAGAAGATAGCAAGGAATGGGGCATAGGCTATCGATATGAGTTAGGCGGTGAGATAGAAACTTCCGGAAAAGCCAATGCCGCGATCGGAGAAAAGCTGCCGATCGCCTTTTTAATCATCATATTGTTGCTGGTGATTCAATTCAATTCCATACGGCGTCCGATCATTATTCTCGTTACCATACCACTCGGATTAATAGGTGTTGTCTTTGGATTGATAGTCGCCAGGTCGTATTTTGGTTTTATGACCCTTCTTGGTGTTGTTTCGCTCGCCGGAATTGTGGTGAACAATGCTATCGTGTTGCTGGATCGAATAAGAATTGAAATCCAGGAAAATGGATTAGATCCAGCCAGGGCGGTTATTGAATCAGCACAAAAACGACTGCGCCCTATCCTGCTTACAACTGCAACCACCATAGGTGGATTGCTTCCCTTGTGGATTGGTGGCGGACCGATGTATGAGCCAATGGCTATCACGATTATTTTCGGCTTGCTGTTTTCAACCCTACTTACCCTAGGCGTCGTGCCGGTTCTGTACTCGATTTTCTTTAGGGTGAAATTTAAAGGTTTTGAATTTTAATAACTTTTACACCTTTCTCAGCACAAAATCGCTTAAAGTGAGGACAATAAGACTACTTTTTTCCAGGGGTACAACCCTAAATGTAATATTTCAAGACATTTCTTAATTTATTCCAGGGTACATCAGAACGTCGTGAAATATTTAATTTCGCGCCATCACTCTTTAAACATGAGCTTGTCCTCAGATCTTAAGCCAATGATTAAGCTTCTGATTTAGCCAGATGATAAGAATGCCGCTTATGCTCTCTGGCGATTAAAACTCCTAACAGGATAAAAACAAGGACTATCCCAACATTGATCCGGGCAATAATACTGATGTTCTGGATGTTTTCAAAATCAAGGGCAAAAAAAGCCGCGCACACAAAGACCAAAATGGCAGTAAGAACATCTCCGGCGCGGTGGAAAAAGGTGTCAGTGGCAGCCTTGGCTTTATACTTTTCTTCCCGGGATGTGATGAGAAAAAGGGCATGCTTGGTGGTGTTCATCAATGAGTAGTCGGTAGCATTCTCAAGACTTTTAATCCACCTCACAGCGATTAAAGAAACTCCCAGACCAATGGTAAAGTATCCACCCAGGGCGATGAACGGAAGAATAAAAACAGCCGTCCTAACCCCGAACCATTTGAATATGCGCGAAACCAGAAAAAGTTGGATAAATATAGTTATGAGGTTCATGATAGTATAGAAATTGGAGTAGAAGCGACCAACTAAGACACTATGATCCAAACTTTCCGCCTGTCCAGTTTCAATAGCTGTGGAGGCAGTATAATTCGCCACATTGAGTAAGATAAATTCGCCATTCGTGTTGATAAAGTTCAACACCAGGATGAAAAAAGCAATATAGATGAGGTAGCGGCTTTTGAATATCAAACGGAAACCTCCCCCTTGCTCCAGGGGTTTCTCTTCTTCTTTTATCGGCTCTTCGCCTGGTACTGGATTCTTCAATTTCTCCTTTTTTGCCTTTTTTATCTCGCGATTGTGAACCACGTGCGTCAAAACAATGCAGATCGCTAACAGGCCCGCTGTCAGCAACATTATCTGGTAGGGATTTAGAGGTCCCAGTATCCGGGAAGCAGTCAGTCCTCCGACTAGGGCTCCGAAATTGGTTCCGAACACGATCAAGGGAAAAAGCCGCTTTCCCGCCTCTTCAGTGTAAAGGTCGTTGCAAAAACCCCAAAACTGGGCTACCACCATGAGGTTGAAAACCCCCAGCCAAACATAAAAAATGATACTGATAACAGCCGGAGAAACACCAGCTTCGTAGATAATATAGAAGAGAATCAGATTGGAAATAAAAAAGAGAGTGACCCAGGTGATCAGCTTTTGACGAGGAACTTTGGATGCAATATGACTGAAGATTTTGACCACAAAGATAAGCAGAACCGCGATCGCGCCGCCAAGATAACTTGCTAAATTCGGTGACCATTCGGTTAATATCAAGGCCTGCCTCAACGGCCGGAGAAAATAATACCCCATCATGAGCAGGAACATTGTCAGTGACAGGAGCCAGGTTGTTCCAGCTTCCCCGGGATGGATCACAGTAAAAAGCCTCAAGAATCGATAGCCCCAACCCGAGATCTGAAATTTTCTCTTCGAGGAATTGTCTAGGCGACTCATATTCTCCCTGCCAGGATCATTTTTTTGCTTTTCTTTCTATCAGGAGAACAATCGCTATTGTCCAGCCAATATTCTTGATTGATCTATCCTTCGATCGGGGTGACGACCATAAGGACCAACTCCAGGAGAAGTTTTGCCGTTTCCCCAGGATTGTCCTCCTCCAGATCGGATAGAGCTTTCTCTACTAAATTTTTCGCGTATTTCATGGCTTTTTCCTGGGCCTCGGCAGGAGTTACAAACACATCCAGCTCTTCCGGCTTCTGGTATTTTTGTCCATTGGTCATCATGCGGTAGGCAAAAGACAGATACTGGCGTGCTTTCTCATTGAACAAGGAATCCTCCTTGAGCAGATTCTTGGCGACATCGATCCTGTACTTGATTTCGTCCTTGTACTCATAGGCGGTAGTGATCGAGGCGGTGATATCCAAAAGTCGAGACAAGGAATCCACCATATTATCCTGGGTAAGAGAGGCATTAGGATTAAAGAAAACTTCGCAAGCTTCGAGGATCTTGGTCTTCGTATCTTTTTTTTCAACCAAGGCTGCTGAAAGAGTGAAGACGAGCATGATTAATATGACAGGCATGATGAAGGCTTTTTTAGTCATTATTCGCCTCCTTTCTGTATCTAAAGATAGGAATTTATCTCGTTTCCTGGAACGCGGGCGGATATATGATCTCTCCTTTTTGAACGGCGACCAGGGATAATTCGGGGATAAAACTACCAGATTTTCGTAGAGCTTTGATGAGATCGGCTTCAGTACTTCCGCCAAAAGCGAGTTTATTTATTTCTTGAATTGCTCTGTAGTCTTTTTTCTTTTCTGGCCGAATAATCATCAGAAAATTATAAAAGCTATAAAGGCTTAAGCCCGCTGTTTTTTTAACAAATGTTGAAATATTTCAATGTCTGACCCTATTATTTTTGGAGATGTTTCTTGAAAAAGTCAATTTGATCGTTTACGGCTTTTTCAAAATTATCCCCTGTGTAGATGTCAAAATGAGCGATTGGATAGTGGATCACCTCAGCGAGTTTCCCCAGTCGCTTCTTTATCTTTTCCACAGAGCTCAAGGGATGTGAAATGTCTTTGTCAGTAATCTGAAGCAGGACTGGGCAACGCACTTTAGCGATGTGTTTTATCGGCCGGTACTTGTCCATCCGAATGACGATGCGAGCGCAGACCTCGTTGATGAAATCCCCTGGCGCGAGCTCTCCATAACCGTTCCAAGCCTCTGAATCCGCTATCACAGCAATGCTGCCCGGTTTTCCTGCAATAGGTATCTTGTGGGGCGAAAGACCAAACCAGGACCTAACAAAATCACGCTGTCCGTGAGGTACCATCCGGAGCGCTTGCTTGATGCCTGTTCTTTTCAAGGCCTCTCTTCCCGCTTCATGGCTGTCCAACCATGGAACCTGCGAACAGACACAGGCAATCTCGTTGTCCTTAGCTGCGATTACGATAACATGGCCACCGCTAAAAGAGGTTCCCCAAAGGGCGATTCTTGACGGATCGATCTCCTTGAGGCTACGGGCGTACTCGATGGCTGCTAAATAGTCTTGCAGTTGGTACGGGATCCAGATCAGCTGTCGAGGCTCACCCTCGCTTTCCCCAAGATGCCGGTAATCGAAGGCGAGTACGGCCAAGCCAGCCTCCTGAAAGCGAACAGCATACTGATCCAAGCCCATGGCCTTGGTTCCCCCCAGACCGTGTCCCATGATGATACAGGGAACCGGCGCTGGCAAATTCTCGGGTAGATACAGCCAGACGCTTAATGACGTTTCCTTGACTTTGAAGCTTACATCTTTTCTTGATCTGGTAGGCTTTACTTCCTTCTCCTTGGCCGGTTGTTTAGATTTCTCCAGGGGTTGCTTGGGAACCGAAAAGCCAGGGATAAAGGCAACGAAGGCCAGTTCAAGGATAAATAATCCAATAAGAGTGCCAATAATAATGCCAATGATTTGAAGGATCAATAATACTATTCCCATCTATCATCTTCTCCTTTCGGGCCATGTTTAACGATATCATTTAATTTACGGCAGGGAAACCTAAAAAATGGCGTGAAATAGTAAATCAAGCGACCTCTTATTATTCTCCACTGGTTCGAAAAGAGCATTTAGATCAAGCTTTCTTATTCCGTATGTATAACAAGACCAAGCTGATCGCCATCAAAAGAGTAGACGGGAATGCTGAGCCGATCCCTAAAGGAGAAATGGCGAGTAGAAAGACGATTCCGCCCAAAATGCCCAGGAAAAAGAGAGTTCTTTTCATAAACAGGAAAACTCCCACCAGAATCTGGCCCAAGGCAATCAAAGAGACGATTAATGATGTGTAGGAGCTGAACACGCCATAAATGAATTTTTTATAAAGGCCAATTGCTGAGGAACCGTAATCTACATAGGCTTGGGGTTCCGAAATCCCGGTATATATATTGAATATTCCCGCGAGTATGAAAATAATTCCCCAGGCTACCTTGCCAATTTTGGGCCATTTATAACAGATAAAGATCAAAAAGAAAGTAATAGCATGGGTGACAGTATAAGGAAGCCAGTATTCCTGCAGATTCACTGGACACCTCCTTTTCTTAATTCATTATTGGCTTTTATAATCGTAACTTCGGTTATCAGGCTCCAGGGATGTCACAAAGAGTAAATAGTGTCAAAGTGAACAATTGTCCACATGATATAGACCAGTCCAACCAAAATCCCTAAGGGGTATGTGATAAGCCAAGTGAGAGTCATTTTTGGTTTCTCGAACCGCAGACTTGTGGTGGTTGTCATAGTATTTGCCCAAACCCACCAGAAACTGACCAAAGCCAGCAAGTAGAATCCCCATCGAGGACTGACAAATACCAATACTATTCCAGCGATATTAACCGGGCAGGCAAGAAACACGTCTGCCAGTGCGATGCCGTAATGGGTCTTCTGATTATGCCAGCTGTCAAACGAACCATCAGGATTTTTCATGGGTTTACCCTTGAGGACCATGATCTGCCAGCCCCATAGGATCGGGCACATAAGCCCCATAATTCCCAACAGCACATATAGGATGACTTGCGAAGTAAGGGATAACTCTTGCATCTTGTTCTCCTCTTGTATTTGTTAATTTGATTATTTAAATCATGCAGCCTTACATGGATTGTATTAGCGTCTACGGGAAGCCTTTAAGGCCGCTCTTTAGACGACAATCTCATCTAGGTCCTAAACTGTATTCACTTCTTTTCAGCTGACCTTGCCTTCAGATAGCTGAAACTGAACAGGAAAGCCAACGCTAGCCCAAGGACAGATGACGGTATGATTTTCTTAACTGGGAAAAAACCAGAGGCCGCGGCCCAAATCCCGGTCACTACCATTCCCGTGATGACCGGGAAGATAGTAAGGAGAAGAATCCCTTTACGTTCCAAAGGCTTTATGTTTCCCCAGAGCAGGAGTGCCGCCCAGCCAAACATCAACACAGCTCCAAGACCCATAGGGTATCTGAACTCGGTCTCTCCCATCCTGCCTGGGATCAACATGAGGATTCCGATGAGGCCGTCTGCAACTGCACCTGCAATGTAGCTTGCTCTGAGCCATCGAATTGCAGAATCCATTCTTGATCCTCCTTAATATATTCTTCTAGCAATGCCTGACAATTATTGTATCCCCGACTTATTTTTTGCCGTATCCACATATCATTCCTCTTTTGTAATTTTCATCCACTTTTATATCTATGTATCCAGCCTTGGAAAAGACATCGCGCAGCTCTTCTGGGGAATGATAATGTAGGTTGAGCTTCGTCACCAGGTTTTTCACGAGTTTTTGATGTCGGGCGGCGAATTTACTATTCTTGTATAAAGCCCCGATTATGATGAGGATTCCGCCAGGTTTTAGAACGCGTAGAATTTCTTTCATGTCATGATCTAAATCCGGCCAATAGTAATAGCTCTCTATGGCGGTAATAAGATCAAAATGATTATCAGTATAAGGTAAAGATGACACATTGCCTTTTTGAATATTGACTCGACCTTCTTGAATAAATTTCTTGTTTGTCTTTCTTGAGACTCTTACGGATTCGTCAGAGTAGTCTATTCCGTAAACATTACCCCTATCAGCGATCTTGGCCAGCTTATGGATTGTTCTTCCGCCACCACATCCAATATCTAGAATAGCGTCATCATTATTTATTTGGATATGACTGAGTCCCCAATCGGTAAGCTTACTATGACCTAAATTCATAGCCTTTGCCGTCCATAATCCGAGCCAGCCTGTTGGCTTACGTAGCTGTTTGATAAGCGGGTCAAAGAATCCCATCGTCAAATCCTCTTGGAACCATATATATAGTGCCCTTCATAATATAAATTCAAAACATTTGCATCGCTCAGCTTTGTCCAGTTTCATAACTTTTTGGTCTGGCATCCTTATTCAAAGTAAAGAAAGTTTTTTTTAATTTATCAATTTTTCAACCGCATCGCCTATGACATTTCCCTCTCTATCAAAAGCCTGCCAGCTCGTTTTTCCGTCTTTTAAAGAAAAATAAGTCCGCATGGTTCCATCGTGGTCATTGAGGACGAGTCTGCCATAATCCTTCCCAGGCTGATTAGTTGTTCCGATAAAAATCCTTTGATTTTCGGGTGGTCTTTTTTCTCCGTTGACGATCATCCCGGTATATCCTTCTGGGTTGACAATGAGAACGAGTGCTTCACCGTATTCATAATCCATCCCCAAGATCACATAGCCTTCTTCTGTAACACCATAGCCTGTCCGCTCATTGCCGTTAATATCGTTGATAACTACACCTGCATGAGTGTTGATCCGTTTGATGACCTTTCCTTTGACCTGGGGATTCAAGGTGGGGTAGCCAAGAGTCAAGCGGTCGATGCCTTTCTTGTCCATGAGCACCAGGCCATCGGTGCGGTCGGTTCTTATCCTCTCTTTGACCTCGGGGAAGGGGGCACCTACCAGAATACGTGGCTGCCCATCGGTATCCTCGATGATCAAGCCTTGTGTCCTGAGAATCTTTTCTGAGTTATACAGTTTTAGGGCCATTGTGAAAGACGCTACTAAAACAACGACAAGGCCCAAAATTGCCAGCCGCATTGCTTTCACCTGGCGTTCCAGACGATTCAGGCGAATAGCGTTGGAAGATTTTTCTCTGGTGTAATCTACACTTCTTTG
Source organism: Candidatus Aminicenantota bacterium (assembly GCA_011772495.1). Lineage (GTDB taxonomy): Bacteria > Acidobacteriota > Aminicenantia > Aminicenantales > Aminicenantaceae > WVZL01. Next base: position 42,673 of record WVZL01000014.1, on the reverse strand, counting down.
ATTAGAAATCATTGTTTTCTCCTTAGATTTTCTAGAGATGCGGACATGATCCAGCTTCTTCAGCAGTAATGTTCTTTGCTTTTGAAAAAACAAGGTCTTATTTCTTTAAAAACTTTTCTGCATAGCCGCTCTTTTCTAGGAATCCCTTGTAATCGGTAATAGAAAGGATATCCTGGACTGCCTTCTGTTTATCTTTAGCATTATTGTAATATGCTTCCACAATCCTGGCCCCCATGATGTAGCCAAGGTGAGGTGGCTGTTCAGGATCAGCTGGTTTTTTCCACATCCAGTCACCCGGCAACCGCTCATTCATCTCGGCTTCAAATCGCTCCCATAGATTCTTTTCGTTTTGAACGAGATAATCGTAGCCTTCCCTATGCGTGTGTCCACCTGTGGTGAGCAGTGTTAAGAAGTAGGCTGATCCTTCTCTTATCGACAGGGCCAGCAAGCTCATCTTCGGGCCAAAAACCGATTGGTATTCCTCCATTCCCACTGTCAAAGCCTGTTGGACATGAATCGTCTCATGCACGAGAAGCAGGTGGATGTTCTCAATATCTTGATCCAATTCGGAAATCGCTATCATCAACCCGTATTCTGAAGGCTCTCCACTCGCACCTGGCTTGGGTCCAACAAGGTAATAGACCGGCATGAATACGGCATCAGGAATGATTTCCTTAACACCTGAAAACGCCTCACGGATCTTTGTTTCCTGTAAGGCTAGTTGCTTAGGCAGATCATGAAGTGAAACATATGTTTTTTTTCGTTTGCGAATCGCCTCAACGAAGTGTTCAGCTTTGTACTCCTTTTCCCTCAAAAACTCTTTTAAACCTGGGGATGCCTTGTCCAGATACTCCTTTTGAATGATCTGCGCCCAGCTACTTTCTGTCTCCAGCATATCCAACGCCCGCAGGAAGTTTTTTACATCATCATCAATCAATTGAATCTTGTCTGGATCATTCGTCAGCTCACATTTGAGCTGTGCCCGAGCCTCACCCCAGAACATGAGCAAGACCAGACTGATGACGAATATAACCTTGAATAATTCTTTCATTCTTTCCTCCTGTTCGAGTGATTCCGAATAGATGTTAAACCTGTTTTTGGTCATAAAGCTTGATTCAATGACCTATTCTATTTCCTCTTTATAAAATCTAGGTATCCAATCGATTCTAAGAACTTATCCATCTTCTCCAGAACATCTGTCTCATTATCTCCCCAATTCAAATGTGTCTGGCCACCATGTTGTTCGAAGAATCTTGGGGCGAGGAGAGAGTATTTATTGGCACCTCCCCAATTCTTCAATATCTCACTGAGTCGAAATTTTGGAGAGTTGAGAGGAATTTGGAGTAAGTCAAACAAGGAAATTCTTATACCCAATTAATTCCGTCTCTGATTATTTATCAAAGATCTTTTTTTCGCACGCCGCCTGAAAATCCAAATGATCACTACCCCTATCACACTTAAAGCGGACATGATTGCTGCAAAGTAGACACCCTCCCAGTTCCATCGAGCAGCGTGTAATGCTCTGTGTACAGGTCTTACATCAAAATCAATCCATGGCCCTATACGCCCTAGCACGAAGACAAGAACACGAACAGCGTGAAATAGGACTGCTGCAGCTCCGAGACGCAACGGAATACGATCTTTATTTTTATCATTAGTTATCCACCATCTTACCGAGCTTAATAGCCAAGCTGCATCTAACAGCATCTCTGCAATGAGTAATGCTGATGCCCATAAAACAAGCACGTCTAATGCTCCTTGAGAAAGCATCATAATGGTTCGAAAAAACAAAAAGCCGGCTCCCAGTACTAGAAGAGAAGCATAAAGACGCTGCTTTGATATATTAAAACTCATCGTTTCTCCATACTAAATACTTATTTTCAAAAACTATACTCGCAATAATCCTGATAATGATTATATTGCATGCTTTTTTCTTATGATTTTATCTAAGACGATTAAATCAAATAATATGGCTGATATGACGCCAGTTAAATAGGCCAAGAAATCATAAGGGTCAAAGGTGCTGCCGAATATTCCTATCGCTCTATATTGCAAATACTCTATTGCTGTGGCCAAGGAAAAAATACCCACTCCGACCAATATTTTCTGTTTTATTCGATCAAATTTAAGGGTGAACAAGAAATAGAAAAAGAAAGGAAGAAGTATATCTATAAGATAGCCGGCGAGAAAACTCTTGAAAGGACCTCTGTAATTTGGTCCGATGATGAAGTGTATGATAGCAACTAAAATCGCTAATAATATTACAAATACTCTCTTATTATTTTTCACTTCTATTCTCAAAAGAAGTGCGATCTTTAAGAGCCCTACTCATAATGCTTCAGGGATTCCCATCGTTCGCTTATCTTGATTTTCTTGTTCCTGCACACATAAACAGGAAGGTTATTTTCATAAGGCATACAATGCTCACACCTGATGATGGCAGCCTGTTCCACTTGGGAGAAAGCCCCGAGGTAGTTATCCCTCTTTCCTCCCAAGAAGATGTATACCTCTGCATCGTCATCTCCATATCCCCAAAGCCAGTAATTGTTGTGCGAAGAAATTACTGTTGGAAGATCATATTTCTTCCTGTAATACTCGATCGCTCCTGCTTCTCCATAATTTCGAGCGAAGATGACAGTTTTCGATTTCTCTTCTGTCGGTAGGGAATGATAGACTCCGGCCACAGTAGCAGCCATGTTTTCCCAGCCGAACATATCCGCAAAGAATTGGGGGAGCTCGGCCAGTTCTTTCCCTTCGGAAGTCGAGGGGCCTATCCCGATGAAGTCAGCATATTGGCTGTATTTATTCGCGGGAAGGATCGGCAGAGCGAGAGGGGCAAGAAGGATACCACTGATGGCGATTAGCGTAGGAGCAGCGAATTTCAACCATCTCCAGTATTTACGGCTGAACAACCTTTCTGCAAGGACAGCCCCACCCGCAAACAGCATCGGATAGGCAGGGCTCAGATATTCCGGCTTGCTGTTACCACTGATTAGCAGTATCAAAAAGGCTGTCGTATAAATGATACCCAGGATTTGGTATTTTTTTCCGTCTTTATGGAAGAAGAAAAAGTAGAGTCCTGCCAGCCAGAGAGGGAGAACTAAAGGATTTTGCAGTAATAGCTGGCCAATGACAAAATCCATGGCACTGACCCCAACATATTTAAGCGTTCTAGCATTCCTGATGAATTCCAGGTGAGCAAAATCGTGCAATATGTTCCAGATAATGAACGGAGAAAACATGAGAAAAGCCAGCGCTCCTGCGATCCAGGGCCATTTTGTTAAGAGATTTCTGCGAAGATTGGTTAAAAGAAGCGCTAAAAAGAACCCGAATCCAAACCACAGCATTCCTATCTTATTCAACAAGCCTAATCCCATGATTAGGCCCAGCACAATCCACCATTTCGGCTCATTCTCCTTAACAATAAGGACAACGATATAAGCTAAGAGCGTCCAGAGGAGAATGTCGAAGCAATTCATCGAATAGACCGTGGTCATTCCCAGTTGTATAGGGGCAAATATCACGGCCAGGGCAGCAAGGATGACAGCGGTTTTTCCACCGCCGAGTTTTCGGACGATAAGACCTGTCAAAAGGACTGTGAAGGCTCCTGCAAAGGCTGGGAATAAGCGGATGGCAAACAGAGATTCTCCGAAAATCAAGCGGCTGAGAGAAAGGAGGTAAACGGAAAGGGGAGGATGGTCAACGTACCCAAAGGCGAGCCTGTTGCTGCAAGCGATATAGTAGAATTCATCTCGAAAAATGCCGTAGCTGGCAAAGGCGTTGGTTCCCAAATGGATGATGAGTTTTAAAAAGGTCAGGAAACCCAGGGAAATGACGATCAGCCTTGAGTCTTTTTTATTCATGAAAAGCTCCTTGCGGTCTTTGTCATAAGTCCCTCACACTTCACCTTAAATTCCACCTATTGGCATTGTGCAATATACATATCACACTGGAAAAGATGCGGTCAACGAGGAAGAAGTTAAGCTGACTCCATTATCTCATTTTCCTATGACTGAGAATTAAAGAACTCATTAACGTCTATAAAACTGCCAGGATAGAAATATCAGGTGGATATGTTTGATTGACATCAAAGCTCCTCTGTATTACAATGTAACACGGAGGATTCAGCATGAGACAAACCTTAACCGTTCGATTGTCCGATAATTTACGGAAAGAATTGTTGAAAATCAGTAAAGAGGAATCAAAACCCATGAGCGATTTAGTAAGAGAGAGCCTCCAGCGGTATATATCCATCTACAGATTTCGCCGACTTCGAGACAAAGTTCTGCCGTTCGCCGAGTCTCAGGGATTGCTAACGGATGAGGACGTTTTCGATGTGATCTCATGAAGGTTGTCCTCGATGCAAATGTCATTATCGCTTCCTTAGCTGCCAGAGGGCTGTGTCAATCTGTTTTTGAACTCTGCTTAGACCGCTTTGAAATCATTATCAGTTCTTTTCTGATAGCTGAAGTTGAAACCAACCTATCCAAGAAATTGAAGCTTCCTGATCGGTTGATCAGAGAGATCATAGATTTCTTATCCGAAAATGCCACCTTGATCGAAGTCGAAGAGACTCCCCCAGATGTGTGCAAAGATCCTGATGACGCCAGATTATTGGCTTTAGCTCAGAAATCAGGTGCGGCCTGTTTAATCACCGGGGACAAAGATCTGCTCATGATAAAAAAATTTGCCTCTTCGAAGATTTTATCGTCACGGCAATTCTGGGAAACAATCAAAAAGCAAAGCGAAACAAAATAGAAAAGTAGTATAAAAATTTTTGAATGTCTGGCCCCGGTTATTTGATGATGATGTGGGTGATGTTTTTTTCCTTTAGCAGGTTATTGAATGCGAGAAGCTCTTTGTTGAGTAGTTCTTTAAATTGAGCTTGATAGGACGCAAGCTGCCCTTTGAACATTTCATGCACTTCGATCTGTTGAGTGGTAGGAGGAAAATCGGTGCTGCCGACTTCACCGGCAAGATTGCTGAGCTTGGCGTAGAGCTTTACTGGCCACCGTAGGGGATCCTGGCTCCCGCCGGTAAGTTTGAGCTGGACAAGGTTTCCTTCGATCGCCATAAGCTTTTTATCGAGCTCACGGCAAGCAGTTATGATAGGCGAGATGTCGCTCTCTTCTTCCAAGATTGCTGTGAGGTCATAAATCTGTCTTCTAATCCGTTCGATTTCATTGACCATGTGTACAGCGGCGCTGCTGTTATTCCGAAGTTCTAAAAGCATATTAACCTGAGCCCTGATATCCGCCTCGGTTCCAGCCGAATTCGGGTCTTTGTTGATGGCGAGCTTCTGGGTGAATTCCTTTCCCTCGACAGATAGTTTCACAGTATAGATTCCTGGTGCTATCCTGGGGCTGATCGGCCCACCCCAAGTAACCAGAGGTCTCCAGCCTTGTTTTCCGAGTTTGACATGCGGAGCATAGAGCGGTGGGGTTCTGAGCTTTGGTTCTTCCGATGGTTCGTAACGCAGATTCCACCAGACTCGGTTGAGGCCGGCCTCCTTCGTCCCTTCGAGAGTTTTTATGGTTTGTCCGTTCTCATCCAGGATCGCAATCTCGATATCACCAGCAGGAATGATCTTCAAGTAATAATTGATTGAGGCTCCGTAGGGAGGATTATGTCCTGCATGACCGTGATCTGGCATATCCAATGTTGTTTCCCGGCGCAGGAAGCGGTACGCGGGCCTGGGGGCAAAGAGATGGACGTCAGAATCAAGGATTTCAGGAGTAAGCTGCTGGAGGGGGGTGATGTCGTCTAGAATCCAGAATCCGCGACCATAAGTGGCCACAACCAGGTCGTTAAAATGCTCCTGGATAACCATCCAGTGCACAGGTGCGTGGGGAAGATTGGTCTGGAGAGGGAGCCAGTTGGTACCATCATTGAAGGATACGTAGAGAGCGTTTTCTGTTCCGAGGTAGAGGAGTCCCTTCCGCACCGGGTCTTCCCGTACGCAATGGGCGTAGCTGAAAACACTCTTGGGGATATTTGAGCTGATCGGCTTCCAACTCCTGCCATAGTCGCTGGTTTTATAAACATAGGGATCTCGGTTGTTCACCTGGTGGAAGTCCACGGTGATGTAGCATGTTCCAGCATCATAGCGCGAGGGCTCGATATTGCTGACTGTACCCCAGGGCGGCAGATCGGGGATGTTCGGAGTGACATTGGTCCAGTTACCGCCACCATCTCGCGTTACCTGGACCAGACCGTCATTGGTTCCTGCCCAGATCAATCCTTCTTCAAGGGGTGATTCGGCTATGGCGAAGACAAGGCAGGCGTACTCTACGGTGCAGTTGTCAGGAGTAAGACCACCCGAGCTTTGCTGCTTACTCTTATCATTAGTGCTCAGATCAGGACTGATGACAGCCCAGCTGTGTCCTCCGTCAGTTGTCTGGTGCACGTGCTGACTGCCCACATAGACCTTGTTGTGGTCGTGCGGGGAAATGGCTATAGGAAAGGTCCATTGAAAGCGGTATTTCAGCTCAGCGGCCCCTCCGCCTATGGGAGAGTCTGGCCAGACAGATACTGGTCTGGCGTGGCCCGTCTGCCGATCATAGCGGTCGAGTCTTCCTGCATAGTCACCCGACCACACGATATTATTGTCAAATGGGTCAGGAATGGCAAAGCCGGGCTCAAAGCCTCCTACCGAATGCCACATGGCTGGCAGGATCTCGCCTCCTGACCATCCTAAAGCCAGACTATTGCTGGGCCCGCGGACAGAGGGTCCATCCTGCCGATTCCCGTAGACAAAGTAGGGGATCTGATTATCGACGGCCACATGATACATCTGGGCAATGGGAAGGGCTATTCCATACCAGGATTGGCCGTGGTTAAGAGAGATGTTCACATGGTGGTCACTGGCTACGATCATCCGGTCGGGATCGGAGGGGTCAATCCACATATCATGATGGTCGTCGCCTCTTCCAATCCGAGGCATTCTTTTGGAGGTCAGGCCTCCATCATGGGAAACAAGGTGGCGAGCTGCACAGAAATAGACTTCATCGTAATCGTCGGGAGCTACAACACATCGGGAGTAATAATGGGGCCGCTGGGTCAAGGTATGATCATAGTTTATGAGTTTCCAGTTCTCTCCTCCATCGTCTGAGCGCCAGAGCACTCCGCTGCTGGTTTTCTTTCCCTTCCAGGGCACGCCGTCGCCGGTTTCTATCAAGGCGTAGATACGGTTGGAATTGCTGGGAGCCACGGCCATGGCGATTTTTCCTAGAGGAGGTTTTGGCAATCCGTGTCCGGTGAGGAGCTTCCAGTTATTACCGCCGTCCTTGGACATGTAGAGACCACTCCCCGGGCCACCGCTTTCCCTTCCCCAGGTGTGGATCACCAACTGCCACATTCCGGCCAAGAGGATCCTGGGATTGTTGGGGTCTATGGCGAGCTCTCCACAGCCGGTGTTTTCATTTACAAAGAGCACTCTCTTCCAGGTCTTTCCACCGTCAGAAGTGCGGAAGACACCTCGGTCTGGTTGAGGCCCATAGCAGTGTCCCATGGCAGCAGCGAAAACAATTTTGGGGTCACGCGGGTCGATGATGATTCTTCCGATGCGCCCGGTTTTCTCCAATCCCATATGGTTCCAGGTCTTGCCACCATTGGTGGATTTATAGATTCCGTTTCCTATGGAAATGTTGCTTCGGATGTGCGCTTCACCGGTCCCGGCCCAGATGATGTTGGGGTCAGAGGGAGCTATGGCGAGAGAGCCGATGGATTGAGCCGGCTGGTCATCGAAGATGGGCTCCCAGTGGAAACCGCCATCTGTGGATTTCCATATCCCTCCTGAGGCGGCTCCGGCGTAGTAGACCTTGGAGTTGCCTGGTATGCTGGCTACTGCACTCACCCGGTTTCCTATGGGACCGATGTAGCGATACTCGAGCTGGCTGAAGATTTCAGAACTTATTTTTTGGGCGAAGGTTGTAGGCGGATAGGTATAAAAGATGGAGAACAAAAGAGCCGGTACTGTTATGATCATGAATGAACGAATCAATAGCCTATTCTTTTCTCTTATCATTCAAAACCTCCTCAAAAGGGGTCAGGTATTAAAAAAAAGGGGTTAGGTCTCAACTTTCAACATTACACCTGATTGCATCTATCTCATCTAGAATGACTCTGCAGCTGGCTCGTGCTGAGTGATGCAGTGAAGACCGCCGCCACCAAGATTAATAATTATCGTATCCATAGCGACTATCTTTCTGTCTGGAAACACTGACTGAAGTGTTTTGATTGCTTGCTCATCCTTCTCCTTGATAATCTCAGGCAATCCTGGTTTCCAATATATTGGAGCAAGAACGATCCCGTTGGTGACTACGAAATTCATATAACTCATCGCCGGTATCACCTTGACTTTTTTGCCTTTGGGAAAGACAGAACCATCTTTGAAATTCAAATCCGATATAAATTTGTAGGTTTCATCTCCAGGCTCAAGGGTATGATAGATTGTCTCGGGGTGAGGCATGTGGACAATCTTAAAAGGTTTTCCATCCTGGTCCGTACTCTCTTCCAATATTCTAAAATTCTCCTCCAACCGCAGGCGATTTTCTCTGGCAATAAGGCTCTTTTTAGCTTCCTCAGGAGTGATTTGAGCCAACAAAATTGTGTTTGAGTCAGCGAAGCGGCAGAGTTCATCTATATGGCCTCCGGTTGTTGTCGTCCTGTAGGCATTTTTTTCACCATCTGGACCGGGCACTGTGCCCAGGGAAGTAAAATCATCTTCATAGATGCCTTTTTTCAGCCAAATGACCTTTTCAATTCCAAAAAGTCTTTTGAACTCCTCTTCAATCTCATTTCGCGGCAGGTTTGGATTTCTCTGCAATTCCACTGTCTCTACGGTTATCATCACTCCTCTGCCGTTAAATTCCCTGTTTCCTCCTTCACTGATGAGCCTGGTCATGATGGTCTCGATTCCCATTTCTTTAGCTACTAGCCGGTCGACTTTTTCTTCTAATCTAGCCAATGGTGCAGAATGCAGCTCAGAACCCCAAGTATTGAAATTGAAATCCACTATTTTCAACCTTCCTTTGTTGCTGATGATAAATATTGGACCCATATCCCTGAACCATATATCACCATGTGGAATAATTGGGAAGGAGACATTTTGTATGGGAATGTTATTCTCCTGGAGCAGGAATTTGACTGTGTTCATCTCATCCGAATCTTGCACGGCAATTTTCACTTTCACATTGGGCACTAATTCTTCAATCATCTTCAAATGAACAGGAACTGTGGATGAACCTTTTTTGATCTCATAAGTTGACCAGCCGATCCAGATGGCACTATGTTTCTCGAATTCACCAGGAGCGCGAAAGACTTCTTCCAATCCGGAAGCTTCACGAGAAGCTTTTTGCCCAGGGCATCCAAAAAGAAGCAAAAATGCCAGTGAAAGGAATAAAATCCTTACTGCAGATAGGTGAGCTTTTTTCATAACCTTATCTCCTTTTCGATCTCGATGTTATTTCAAAGAGTTCGAGTCTTCAGACTCAGGATTAAAACCTCCTCGGATTCTCCCGGGGAGGTTCGAAATTGATTGTATATCATTTTTTACAGGATAGTGTCCAAGATAGCGATAAGTTTATCACAAGGAGAGCAAAGAGGTCTCAACACCCAACATTATTTTTGTCACTGCAGGAAAAAAAAGAGAGGGATTAGGCCTTAACTTTCAACGCTATGCTTGTCACAACGAGCGAAGCGCGGCAATCTCATAAATAAGAGAGGTCATATAATTCTGGGAGGAATACTTATTTCTCAAAGGCTCAACTGTCCTCTCTTTTTCCAGAATATGAAGGCAACTATTAGCGCTACAACTGCTGAAACTGCCCCAAACTCATCAATGAGATACACAGTTATTCCTTTATCCGTTGTTAAGCCTGGCAGTCCTTGAATGAACAGATTATGGCTGGCGTGCAAAAACATTCCAGTCCAAAGACTTCCTGATTTCAGCCGAAACCAGGCAAAGGCAAAACTTACTCCTATCAACAGCACTGTAAAACAGATGAGTTTATACCAGACGGGCAATTCCTTCGATCCATAGACACCAAAAATTATGAGTGGATAATGCCAGACTGACCAGACAATACCTCTCAGCAGCGCGGTTTTCGTGAAACTGGTTACTCTGGCTAATAGGGGAACAAAAAATCCCTGCCATCCGATTTCCTCACCCAAGGCAAATACACAACCAAATACTGTTCCGAATGCGATCGCCTTGAGCGAAGTCACTATTACTTCTGTTGGTGAATCCTGGATAAAGCCAGCCAGCCCAGTGACCCAAACAAAGCCATGGATGGTGAACGCGTAAAGGGCAGGAACTGCATAACTCCAGAGCTGGTATCTCGTTTTTCCCCACTTCCATCCGAATTCTCGTAGGCTCTTTCTGTAGATAAGCTGGGTGAGGATTGCGGCTATGCCCGGACTCTACATGCCTCCCAGAGCAACGAGTCCACCCCCTGCCCTCATGCTTCCAGCAGAAATCGCCAGATACATGAAGATTGAACTGATGCCGTAAGTGAGGAAAACAAAGGTGATGATCCTTTTCCATACCTCCTTTGTGCTTTCCATGATTGGCTCCTTTTTAGAAAGGGATGAATTGCTCCAATAGTATTTACGAGTCTTGTTTCGGGAAAGTTCCTCGATTGAAAGCCAGAGATCGCTTAATAGGGTCAGGTTTCCAAAGCAAGAAGGAGAGAAAAAGGGGCAGGTCTTTAGGGTCAAGATTTTAGAAGAGGGTCAGACCTCTCTAGGATATTTTCATCCTGATGGCAAAATGAATCGCTTCTGCCCGGGTATGTATCCCGAGCTTAGCGAACAGATTGTAGATATGATTCTTGACTGTCTTGTAACTTATGCACAGCTCGTCAGCAATTTCCAGGTTTGATCTGCCAAGTCCTATCAGATTCAGTATTTCCGTTTCTCTCTTGGTAAGTGTTTGCATTGCTTTCTGCAATTCTTCGATTTTTTCCGGGGAGCTATGGAACAGATCGATTTCCAGCTTATCAGCTTTGAGGAATTGCCTGTATTTATCGACCAGCCGGTGTATCCAATAATCGAGGATTTCAAAGTGAAAAAAATCAACGGCGACGTTGAATTCATCATTGGAATAGGCTTTTTCTATAAAGTTCTGTTTTTTTTCATCTTCAAGTTCGGACAGAACAACAAAAGGAATATAATTTCCATCCTTACGGAGTGATTTTATTAATTCGAGGCCCTCGTTTCCCGGCAGTTGATCGTCAGTTAGTAGGCAGTCATAAATCTCGTCCTTTAGAGCAACTAGCGCAGCTTGAGAAGAGTCTACGAGCTCAAGAACGATATCATCAGAGAACTGAGAAAGCTGTGCCTTGGTCAACTCATGATGACCGCGGTCATTATTGATGTGCAAAACTTTAATCATCTATTATCTTTGCTCCATAGTCATTGGCTCATTTTGAAGTTCAGAAAGCCGTTTTTTAGCTTCGATGACTTCAGGAAGATCAGGGTCTGCATCATGCCAGAGTTTAAGGAATTTTTCGTAGTTCCCTATAGCTTCCCTTTTCATGTCTTTCTTCTCGTACAATTCTGCTAGCCTATAATAATGCTTGGGATGAATAAGATATCGCTCTTCTCTTCTAGGATCAAAGGTGATCAATCGCTTGTATTCGGCAATGGCTTGGTCGATTTCTCCGTTCTTTCGATAGGCCCTGGCCAGGACATCTTTAAGGAAAGGCACATTATAAAGCACTAAGAAACCAAGTTCAGGCGCGCTCCCCAAAGGAGATGATTTTTCACCTGTAGTTATGGCTTTTTTAACATCTCCTTCGGCAAGCAAAATCTCTGTCTTGAGGATGTCATGATAGAAGGATATCCAGGTTTTAAATCGTGAGAGGATATCAGGCATAAGAGAATTGATTTCAACCAATCTGGATTTTGCAGATTCGATTTCTCCCAGCTTCAAATCTATTAATCCAAGATAGAAATAATACAAGGCAGTCTGGAGTGTCTTTCTTGCTGCTACGTCATTGGGATGCAAATTTTGCAATACATCTTCCATATAAATGTCGAACCATGTTTTAAAGTGTTTCCGGCAAAGCTCATACTCGCCCCTGTCATAAGAAATCCATCCCATCATCCAGGATACATTTGCTCTCGTATGCAGAGGGCTAATTGAAGAAACCTGGGCCCTTGCATCTGCCTCGTCAATCTGTCTGATAAGATTGCTCTTGGAGCGTTCCAGGCTTCCGATCCAGTATTGATAGAAGCTTTCTATGAAATACAACCATGATTTGTCAAAAGGGGAAGCTTCATTAATAGACCGATCAATACATCTCGTTGCCTCTGGATAATCTTCTTTTAAAGCATGTATGTATGAAATTTTCCAATCCGGGCCAAAATCTGGATATGCCTCTGATGCTTCGTTGTATATTGCCAAGGCTTCATCAAGCTTTCCCATTTTAAAATAAACACTCCCTGTCAGATTAAGGGCAAAGTAATCATTAGAGGAGACAGATATATACTTGTTTATATATTCAATAGCTTTCTCATAATTCCCTGACTCAGAGTAGGCAATAATAATATTTTGTAAGGTCCGTTTATCAGAGGGATCGAGTTCCAGTGCCTTATCATATTCTTCGAACGCTAGATCAAAGAGTTCTTTAGCGAAATAAATTTCAGCTAAGCTCTGGTGTGCTTTTTTTTCTTTAGGATAGCGTTCCGCCATCTTTTTAAAGATACGGAAGCTCTCATCTAAATCGTTCTCATACAAAGCCATCCAGCCATCTATAAAAAGTCTCTCCTTTTCCGTCGCCCTAGCCGAGAAATTCTTGGCTTTACTTAACGCCTCGTCTTTTGCCTTATTCTCGCCTAAAGCCCACAAGGAATAACCGAGATAAAGATAGGCCATAGAAAAGCTCGGGTCGAGTTCAATGGCCTTCTCGAGATATGTTCGGGAATCTTCAAAATTTATATTTACATAGCACTCGTACCCTCTTAAAAAATTATAGTAGGCATCCAATGAGTTGGTGGTAACATCGGCAATTCGAAATGGAGCTCTTTCTAGTCTATTCTCAGAAATGCCTATTCCTTGAGAGATTTCTCTGCATAGTTCGTCGATCTGTGATTGGATGATGCTCTCCTCTCCTTTTCCCCTTGAATTGACACTCTTCAGTATTCTCTTGGTCTCAACATCTAAAACTTTTAAGTCTGTAGCAAACATCTCACCAGCCCTGGTGAAGCTGCCTATAATCAGGGCTTCTATGTCATCCATCTGGCAGAGCTTAAATCCCAAATCCTTATCAATCACATCAACATCCTCTTTTCCGATCTGCTTGAGCAGGTCATGCAGTCTTTCCCACGAGGCTACCCGAAAATATCCGGATTGCTCAAGGTTGGTGATTAATAGGTTCGGGATAACCTTGTTTAAATAATCATAGAAATCATCCCCGGTCTGATTTTCAAAGCTGATCACTGCGACTGAGAGAGTTTGGGAGAAGGGATTAGCAGGTGTATTTCGAAGAAGAAGCTGCCAGATTAGCACCCCGGCGATAATAAAAGCAATAACAACTGAAATAAATAGGAAAAGCTTCTTTAATCTGAACTTGGTAGCAATGGCTTCTGTGGTAAGTGGTATTTTTTCGGGGGTAGCTACTTCTGCTCGAGGTGATGCGATTGCCTCTACTCTGAGTCTGCCTTCTGAGTCTTGTGTTTTACCATGGGAGACAATGATCGCGTCTGGCCCTAGTTCATGGCTGATCTGAGAAAGAACTTGCTTGGCTGTCGAGGCTTTGAATGTCTTAGGACTCATAGTTCCTTTCTGCTAAATTATTCCCTTTAATGCGTTTAGATTACATTAATGCGAATGGAGAATCAACAATTTTCTAGCAGGCCATGTCTTAAATAGATTTTAATAAATAGCGCGATTCATAGAGATAGATTGGGTGTCAATAAAGCTAGTTTAGTTATAGATTCTCTAAAAATAGGACTGGAGTCCTAGTAATAGGGGTAAATTTGAATGAAAATGAGGCTGTAGCCTTATTGATACTTCTCCCGCCCAGAAATAAATTAAAAAGAAATCAGGATGAGAGGTGCAACATGGCTAATTTCAAATTTTTAGGAATGAGAGGAAGAATATTAAGTATTTGTGTTGCCTCGGGGTTGGTCATACCATTATTGCTTTTAGCGCAAAGTAATCAAGGCAAAGGGGGTAAAGGTAAGGATCCAAATTGTAATACCGTCACTGCAGACGCTGAATTTCGTGATGCTATCGGCGACGGAATTTATAGCGATGGATATGGTTTCTACAAAGGCCTGGAAGGGGCTACGGTCTGCCTGCTAACGGAACAGGATCATGATTTTATACTTGGTTGCATGAACACAAAAATTGAAAAAGGATACATAGACCGTAAGGTAACGCTCGATTTCCTTGCCAATAATACAAATTTGCCTCCGTTTGATCCTATCCAGGTAGTAGATGTAAGCATAAGGGTGGATGAAGTCCTGTCTGAGACAAATTATACAGACCAAGAAAAACGCTTTCTATTGTGGTTTGATATAGGCCGGAATAGTTACCAGCTTAGGTTTGATGGATTGGATGAGTGCGAATGGGTTAAAGTAACGCAATACACTGATCCTGATACCGGACTACGGCAGTGGACAATCGAAAGCATTGGAACACATACAGCACGGCTGGAGAAAGTCAAGGGGAAGCGGTTCACTGTCGGTCATTTCATAATGCCGTTTCAGATTACGGTGTACGAGACAGATAAAGATCCTACCTGCTTCTAATTCTAAAATAGCGCTCACGATCAATACTTGGTGGGAGTTATAGTAGGGATCATACCTAAGAATTAAACATTTCTTTTAGTTGGGGATAAGTCCCAGTCCTATAAATTTAATATATTCTATCCCAATGATAATACTGCGCACATCATACTTGTTTTCCAATTTCGGCGAAAAATCCAAAATAAGATATTATGTCCCCAGAATATTTTAGTTAAATTTTTTGGCATGGTGTAAAAGAAGTTTACATCTCATTTTTTTTTACGGCCCTCAATATTTGAGCAAGCTGGTTAAGCTTTCAGGGCGCAATCCAGGAAGTATCCGGGCTCAGAGAAATTACCTTCAAACAAAAACCATAAGATTCTATGCTGGCACATATATTGCTTAGACAATATTAAAAATTTAGTATCATGAAAAATTTATTACACATGGGAGGAGGATCATCATGAAACCATCAAACGTCTTTAGAATCTTAGGAGTGATGCTGGCAATTTTTGTGGTTTCCTTTTTCGGACCAAGAACGATGGCCCAGGAAGAGGGAACCGAGGTTGTTATTGGACAATCGCTACCAATGTCTTCGAAGATCCTTAACAGGGAGGTAGCCGTTCTAGTTTCTGTACCGGATAGTTATAACACCAGCTCAACGAATTACCCGGTTTTTTATGATTTAGGCGGATTCAACTTCAAGTACGATTGCGGAACCGTCGAGATTCTGTCACGCACCACTGATATCCCGGAAATGATCGTCGTTGGCGTTCCGCCTGTTCAGAGAGGTTATGTTCCCACTCCTTTTGAGGAGCGCGGAGAGAATCCTACAGGCGCAGACCTTTCCATAAAGTTCCTCAAGGAAGAGTTGATTCCTTTCGTGGAGCAACACTATCGCACCAACGCTTTCAGAATCTTATACGGTCACTCAGTGGGCGGGCTGTTTACCATGTATACTCT
This sequence comes from Candidatus Aminicenantota bacterium, assembly GCA_011772495.1. Taxonomy (GTDB): domain Bacteria; phylum Acidobacteriota; class Aminicenantia; order Aminicenantales; family Aminicenantaceae; genus WVZL01. Next base: position 26,974 of record WVZL01000014.1, on the reverse strand, counting down.
TTTCAACCATCCTGACCTGTTCACAGCCTACATTGCGGGCAGCCCCTGGTTCCAGACCAATGACCAGTACTGGCTGAAGAATATCGAAAAAATGGCCAAGGTAAGGAAATTGGATGACAAATTCCTCTTCATGACGGTCGGAAAAGGGGAGGCTGAGTTAACCCTTGACACTTTCAAAGGACTTGAAAAGTGGATGAATAACACACCCGTTACCGGCCTGACCTGGAAGAGTGCCTGGGTGGAAGGCGACCATGGATCCATGGTCGGCAGGAATGTTTATGACGGGCTTTTATTCATTTTCAGTGGCTGGAAGATGCCCAGAGAATCATTGAGAAATGCCGATGTGCAAACGATAAAGGAATATGTAAAAACAACCACCGCCAAGTGGGAGAGGTACGGTTTTGAATCACCTTCCATTCTCCCGGAACGACTGGTCAATTCCTACGGATACTTTTTACTCAACCAGAAAGAATATGAGAAGGCAGTCGAGATCTTCGCCTACAATATCGAACGTTTCCCCAAATCCTTCAATGCCCATGACAGCCTCGGGGAAGCCTACATGATTATGGGAAAAAAGGAAAAGGCGATTGAACTCTATAAGATGGCCATAAAACTGAATCCCGGTGACACCGAATACGCAAAACGTATTTTACAAAATTCAAAGGACAAGCTGCGTGAGTTGGGAGTAGAAGAATAGGATCGTAAATACGAGTCTATAGCCTCTCGGCTTCTGAAATAACTCTGGTTATTTCTGGGAATTCAATACCTCTTTTCCCTATCCTATTTAAAAATTGAAAAATACGCTTATATTCTGAAGACAGAATACCTGCTCCTGAATTTTTCATCTAAACTAGAAAATCACCTCTCGATTCATCCCAAAAGGCGATTGAATTCTTTTCTTTTTTGATAAACAATTTAAAAGTAGTGGTAAGAATATAACATGAGCAAAAAAGTCGAAATCGAAGCTTCATGCCCTTTTTGTGGCTTTAATCAGACAGTGACCTTCTACTCTTCTGTGAATGTGTCACTGGAGCCAGAGCTAAGAGTGAAGATCTTCGAGGATGAGATAAATCAGTTCGTATGCTTGCACTGCGGCAAGAATTGCCTGATATCTGCCGATCTCTTGTATCATGATATGGATCATAAGTTTGCGGTGTGGTTCTGCCCAAAAGGAGAGATCCCCGAAGAAGAAAAGAAGATGTCAGAGAAAATCATAAAAGCGGTTGGCCTTGGCGACTACCTAATCAAAGCCCCGATAACTTACAGCTGGGACGAGTTTAAGAAGAAAATACTTGAGTTTGAAAAACAGAAGAGAACGCACTAGAGAAAGGGGTCAAGTCTTAACTTTCAATATTATTGCGGGATAGGATTTATAATTATTGTCATTGCGAGACCCAGAGGGCCGAAGCAATCTTTACCTTTTCTTAATGGATTGCCGCGCTTCGCTCGCAATGACAATCTACTTTAGAAGATTGCCGCGTTCCCTTCGGTCATTCGAAATGAAAACACAATAAAGAGGAAGGGGTTGGGTCTCCAGATTCAAGATTGTTACGAGATGGGGATCATTTAACCTGGGATATGGATCATGAAATGTTGAAAATTTAGACCTGATTTCTCTTATGCTCCTCTTGGATTATTGAATATTTTGCTCTCTTAACTTCTTGAGCTCATCCTTAAATTCTTCTTCGGAGAGAAGATCCATTTCTAGGTATCCAATGGTGAGTGATTCCATACGTTTGGGCTTCTCCTGGCCAGGCATCTGAAGATCCTGAATCAGGGTAACCGGTCCCATAAGCTCTCCCCTAACTATGCGCCCATCTTCGAGCGAAAGATAAGCTTTTGCCCAGAAATGCTCAAAACCCTGAGTCCTTACTTCTATAGGCTTCAAATGTATGTTCATAAACACCCTGTTTCCCAAATTGGCAGATTCAATGATGGCACAGGGAATATTACGCACAACGGTCATGCCCAACACCTTGCTGCTGCTCTTCCCGCTGAAGCTGTATTTGGAATCTGTGACCAGAGGTGGGTATTCAAAGACTAAGTCAGGAGGTTTACGTGTCTCCCTGAATTCAGAGCCGATACGTGCCTTATCAGGGATGGGAAAATATTTTGTTGGGCGGACCATGCCGTCGAAGGTTACTGCGTCCCAGGTGAGAATCATGAAAAAGAAGCCCTCCATTGTCCGGGGCAAAGAAGAAAAGTCATACTTAGAGAGGGCTTCATCATCGTTGACTGAATGGTGAAGAGTGAAATTCTCACTGGCCTTGAATTCTGTCATTTTTGCGGGTTCTGGTGTTAGGGACTGTCCAAACCAAAAGCCTTTCCAGGTGAATTTTTCGTTGACTCTTCCCTGGCTGTCATTCTCAAGTCGAGTTCTGGTGAAATAGGTGACAACTTTCATTTCCCCAGATTTCGTCCCATCTAACTTGAAATCGAAACTCTCCCTAGCGAGACGATAATAAAGGGTCTCGCCTACTTTATAGCGCAGCTTTAAAGGCAGTAGCTCTGGGACAGAGATCTTTTCTTTAGCAATGTTTAATTCCGAGCTCAAAGAATACGCCAGAACCAAGACTCCGATTAGCAAAACAAAGAAGAAACCCTTTTTCATCATTCCCTCCTTCCTCATTCGAGGTGGTTTTTCCTCAAAGACAATTCCCTTTTACGCTCTCCCAAAAACCCTCACGACTTCATCGATTCCCGTGTGCTCATACCCTAAGTGACCATACCACATAAAATTACAGGGACACAATAACCAGTTTCTAATTTCGATGAGAAATCTAGGAAAAAGTATTGTGTCCCCATGATAATGAAAATCAGAAAAAAGCACACTAAAGTGATCAGGACTCTCATTCAAAATTACAACGAGAGGGGAATATTTAGCCTAGGATATGGTATATTGAATGTTGAAAATTAAGACTTGATCTCTCTGCAATAAGGACCTGACGCTCCCCTTTTGCAGGGATGGCTCTATCTCAAATAAGTCCTCGCCCCCACATAGCGCTTGGCAAAATAGGTGTTAGAAAGGGAATCTGTGCGGATTTGCTTGTTCTTTCCCGGTGCGTGGATAAATTTATTATCGCCGATGTAGATTCCTACGTGAGAGACTCTCCTTCCGCCCGAAGTGGTAAAGAAGACCAGGTCACCCTGCAGGAGTCGACTTTTTCTAACAGGGGTCCCGAGACTGTATTGAATTTTAGAGGAGTGAGGAAGGTTTAAACCGATGAGCTGAAAGACCGCCGTGGTCAGACCGCTGCAGTCGAATCCTTCTGCCGGCGAGGAGCCTCCCCAGGAGTAGGGCATTCCGATGAAACTTCTTGCGGTGGATACGATCTCATTTCGAAGATAGCTTATTCCATAGCTGTACTTCCTGGAGACCGTGTATTCATCAGGGCTTACGATGTAATACTCATCTATGATTTCTGCTTCAGCGAGACTCTGGGCCTTTGTTTGAGCTGATTTCCTTGAGGGAAAATTTCCGAACCGAACCTTGTAGAGCCCGGATTCATGAGCAAAGTAATAGGCTTTTAATCCTTTCTCATTCAGGGAGGAAGTAAGCCTGATGGCGTTATCCACCAAGGAAAAAGCTCCGGCCTGGATAGTGAATCCCATTTCTTTCAGTTCTATTTTAGGGAATTTTGCTGCTGGCTTTGGAGCAACTCGGATTCGGCCTCTACATCCAGCAACTAGGAGAATTAATGATAAGAAAAATACAGGGCTCCATTTCCGTTTATGTTTCATTGGGCACTTCTCTGTGTAGTATAAGGGGTCAGGTCTCCATATGCAAGATTACAGTGTACTGGGAGGCAGGGTTTATTAAAAGTTGAATGTTAAGACCAGATCCCATTTACTTTTAGGGATTTGATAGAAATGGAACTCAATCTTGCGGTTGAAACGAGGAGAAACAGAGGAGAAACTAAAAAAATAGCCTCTCTTCTGATGAAGAGAGGCTACTTTTATTTTCAATTAAAACATTGTCCTGATCTGCACTGCAATTTCGTGTTTTTTGAACTCGGCATCGCTGAGATCAAATCGAGCAGCAAGCCCTGCCTTGAAATTTTCTCTCATGAAGAACCAGACTGAAGGAGATAACTTATTCATTTCCAAGCCAGGGATATCATCTGAATTTATCTGGTCGTATTGCAGAATGAAGTACAGCGGGTAGGTCCAGTAAGCTGCCGAAACTGTAAGACCTTGAAATTTTGCCTCAAAAGGGTCGACGGCAAGACTATAATTATCGTCATTGCCAATTTGGTAGACTGCCTGAACATCGAATTTTTCCAGGTAACGAGCGTTGAGTGAAAACGTGTAGCGTGAGAAATTGTTTTCAATTCTGGCAGTGGCAGAATCAGCAGTGTCTATACCAGAATAGTAATGGAAGCCAACGCTGCTGCCTTCAAAATTACTTTTTTCCTTGCTAGGCAATTCTAGACGTAAGCCTGTCCAGTAATTTTTTTGTCGATCAAGGTCTGAAGCGTCTTTTCCATTATCAATTCCTGCAAACCAAAGCAGCGAACCTTTATAGCCGTAGTATTGAATGCCTGGACGGGACTGCCTTATGGTGACTGAGTTCTGCCCTTTTCCACCTGATGATTTCACATTCAAGACATCCGATTTCCCCCACATGCGTAAACGATCGGGGAAAGGAGTAAAGTCTACAGGAGACAATTTACCAACTTGGAAGTTGACGTAGGTATCGGCAAGATTGGTAAAGAAGAGATGGAACCAGCTGAATAAAGCACCGTCGACTTCAAATTCCTGCTCAATGAATATGGAGACATTCTTAAAAATGGTTCCAGCCACAAAAAACTGCAACCAGTTCGAGTTTCCAATATTCAGTGAATCTTCGGTTTCTCCGTCGACTGTCAGGCTGTTTGTTTTGTAAAGCAATGGGGTTAAGCTCAATCGAGCTCCAAACCAGTTTCCGACTTTATCGACGAATAAATTATCGGATACTTTGTCTTTTCCAGCCGTATCACCGTCAGGTTCGTCATCAGGCCACTGAAAGCCGGCCCGCATAAATTTTTCACCAAAATGATTCAGTCTGGGAAATGACGTATGGCAGGTGGTGCAATCAACTTGGTATTTTCTTGCCCATTGAGAAACAGCTTCAGCATCTCGGGGGAAGATTAAGAAGAGGGTCGCAGCAAACAAGAAAGTAAGGCCGAGTAAAAAGAATTTGTTAGAGTTTTGTTGATTTGATTTTTTCACTCTCATATACCTCCTTTTTGAGTGAATGAAAAATTATATTAAGAAATAATATAACTTTTTCTGTGTTAAATTTCATTTTTAACTAATTTTAATATTAAAGTCAAGTATTTTTATAAAATAAATTAAACTTATAGAATTTATAGATATTGGAGCTTTTTCTTATACATATAACCTCACCCTTTAATTAATAACGATAATAGCGCAGGATTGTTCTATTGTATCAGATTTTTCATTGGTTGTCTAAGATCACATCGTCTTTATGGGTGCCAAGCCATTTACTGAGCTTGGCTGTTATCTCTAGCATTGAAGTTTCTCCAGCTGGCGGCCTTTCCACTCCATAAACTGACAGGGGGAAATTTAAAGGCTCTTGAATGGCCCAGATCTTATCATGTTCATGAGGAGGGAAAATATGTGCGGGGCTGCCAACTGCGATCCAACCTATAGGGATTGTTGTATTCGGAAGAAGTTTTGTTTTTAGATGCACAATGCCATTAATTCGAACCTCTGAACCGCGTCCGATATATGCGCCATGAAAAATTGAAGCGCCAGTCGCTATAAAAACACATTCTTCAATTCTGCAGCCAACAAGGTGGGCGTGAGGGCCAATTAAGGTGTGGTCGCCGATATGAGTAGAATACTTAAGAGTACTTCTTACTGCCGCATTCTCAAGTATGATACAGTTTGACCCTATTTTAATGCTCCCGCCTTCGGCAATGATAGAAGCACCGAAAAGTATTCGGCTTTCTTTTCCAATTTCAACATTTCCACAAACTGTGGCCGTAGGCGCCACATAAGCCGAAGGATGAATACGAGGTTTATTTCCAAGGTGTTCCAGAATCATATCTACTCCTAAAAAAAATTGTGAATTCCAATTTCACTTTACTCTATTGCTTCCCATAAAGAAAGATGACCTGATTTTTCGTTATTAAAGATTTCAAAGACGAAAATCCTATTTTTGAAACAGTACACTCAAGTTTCGTCCCAAAATATCTACGTATTCGAATAAACTCAGCTCTTCCAGCTTTGTGATTGTCTCTTTAGGTATTTTTTTAATTGGCTTGCCTTGTAGGATTGACGCTGTTTCCTCATGAGAGAAGATGGGTCCTTCTTCGATCAGGTTCAAGAAATCTTTATCGACAGGGCAGATTTTTTGACAGTAAAGGCATCCGACAATGCAGTTGTGCCAGGAAGGATCAAGCCATTGAGGAAACTCCCCTTGTCCTTCATTGTGAAAAGTGAGGCAGCGTTCGGCTCGAAGAAGAAAACGGTCTGAAGAGATAGCACCGGTGGGGCAGGTTTTTAGACAAGCCGTACATTTTTCACAGCGCTGCATTGTTGCCAATTCTCTCCAGTTATCTTCCAAGCAAGGAAGATCAGAATAGAAAGCTGCCAGCCGATAAAAGCTGCCCATTCCCTCTACATAGGAAATGTTGTTTCTTCCATACTCAGCCAGTCCACTATGCACCGAAAGCAATTTTAACGGCAGCTTCGCTTCAGCCAATCGATACCCCTTTGATTTTAGATAGGGCTCGAGAATTTTTCTTGCTTGACCATCAGTCGCATGATTGTAGGAAGGGGGAATCAGACAGTGAAGCGAGTTGCCGTTCCAATTGAAGGTAAGACGAACTTGGGGCTGAGGGACAGCAATAACTATTATAGATTTTGCTTCTGGAGAAATTTCGGGAATCTTAAAATCGACCCAGGTTAGGACCTCTCTGTAGATTTCTTCACTCAACAAACCTCGATGGTGTTTCTCTTCGATTTCCTCTTGGAGTTCGGTTACGTGTTCAACGGAAACAATTTTGCCCTTATAACCCTGTTTTTCTATCCGACCATACAATGTTTTGGTTATTTGTTCCAGGCTCATGATATGCCTCCTTTGTCTTTTCTTTTTTGTAAACCTGAGATGGGAAGATGCCCCTGAAGTCTCTATGACTGTTAATTTCTTTTGGGGCCTACTTGACAACTTTCTAACCATCTTATATTATTATACTAGTTATAATATAAAGAAATAAAACTAACCTGTCAAGCTTTTCTTACTGGTTAGGATGTTTTTGATGGAAATAAGATGAACCATAAAAAAAGAGATATTGCAGATTTAGAATTATTAGGAGGAAGGCTGTGCCTGGATTTTGTGAATACTGTAGATTGGCGCGGCCGCGAGATTCCTCAAGAATATTTATACACCTATCAAGACCTTATCGCTTGGAGCCGGCACGTGGGCCTGATAAAGAATCGTGAGGCGAAGATGCTTAAGCAGCAGGCTGATCTGCATCCTTTGGAAGCTGAAAAAGTTCTCATTCGGGCCGTAGGATTGCGGGAGACGATTTATCGCCTTTTTTCTTCTACGGCCGAAGGCGTCACAGCCTCAAGTAAAGATCTCGCCGCGTTCAATAAATATCTTTCCACTACTATGAGGCAGTCAAGGATCATCAAGACAATAGACGGCTTTATTTGGGACTCCGATGGAAACAAGGATGAACTGGATTGGATACTCAATCCCATTGTTCGTTCTGCTGCTGACCTGTTGGTTTCTGGTGACTTTAAGAGAGTCAAGAGATGCGCCGACTCTTCTTGCGGTTGGGTTTTTTTAGATAAGTCCCGGAACAAAAGCCGACGCTGGTGCGACATGAAAGACTGCGGCAACAGGGCTAAGGCCAGCCGTTTCTATAAAAGGGCACGATTATCACAAGCTGGCTAATCCCTATTTCTTCCAAAATTTGTTCACTGATATATGATCAAGAAAGATCAAGGCTAATTTCTAATAATTCCGTATTTGCCGGTTACGAAATCTCGGAAGAGCGGAAATTTCGGTGGGAAGAAGGTAAACAGACAGAAGGCTGCCGTGATGACGAGGAGAAGAGCGACTGCTATGATTTTAGCGCTTCGCTGCCGGATGTCCTTCCTCATAAGATGATAGCTTAAGAGTTGTCCAGCAGAAACCGCCAAGATAAAAGTCGAGATGTCATAAACAAGGTTGGATTTGCCCGCAATGGCTAGATAGGAATAAAACATGACGATAATGACAAGCGGCATGGTGTACAATCCAGCTGTTTTCGCTGTCCAAAAATTTTTGGTTTTACGCTTAAGGATTGGATAAGAGATAAGTGCAAATATCATTCCTGGCCAGAAGGCCAGTTTTAAGTGCTCCCACACACTCTCATTAACAGCAGCAATCAGGGCCAGAGGAGTCCACTCTCCAGACCATTCAAACACAAAGTGAAGCGCGCTTCCCGAAAGGGAAATAAAAAATATTCCCAGGATTTCTAGATAAAGAATAAGTTTCTTTGGGGAATCGATTTTCATGAACTCTGCTCTTTTATAACCCACCCGCACTCTAAAAGCAAGATGGGGTCGGGCCAAGCTAATCGATATATTTTAAATCAGTTAAAGGAAATTTTCCTGTCTATTTTAGCCTTAGAGCGCCTTTTTTGGGATTAAAATTGAGCCTTTAAAAAATTAAAGGGGCTGAATACGCATTTCTTAATCAGGGAAAATCAAGGAGCAGGTATTGTGCCCCAATAATTCCCTAAAATTAAACTTAGGTTATGGTTCTCCTTTTTCTTTTTTCTCTCTTTCTTCTCTCTCTCTTTCTTTCTCTTCTCTTTCTTTCCTTTCTCTCATATTTTTTCATTCATTATTCCTTGTTGAGATTTATTAGTTGAACCGAATATATTACATTCTGTTTAAATTGCCTGTCCCAGCCCCAGGAGGCCAATAATCAATCAGCTTGATATTGGCGAACCATCAGGAGGATAAACCAGGAACTTTCAGGCAGAATGGTCCTGTCTTTTGATTGGAATGGTAGATAAACTTATGAATTTGTACGGACGGATAGAAAAGCCAGGCAAACCTCAAATTTGTTTTAAGGTAAAATCTGACTAAGATTTTGAATGTCCGGGTGACCGTTCTCAGAAGCGTCTTCTACCCCCGGACCCACCTCGGCCAAAACCTCCTCTGCCTCCACGGTCATCACGACGAGGGCGGGCCTCGTTGACCCTAAGAGCACGCCCTTTCAAATCTTTGCCGTCCAGCCCGGAGATGGCGGATTGGGCTTCGGGATTGTTGGGCATCTCAACAAAACCGAATCCCCTTGAATCCCCGGTGAACCTGTCGGTGATGATCTTGACAGAGTCGACCTGCCCGAATTCTTCGAAAGCCTGCCGTAAATCGTCCTCAGTGGCTTCTCGCGGTAAATTGCCTACGTAAATATTCATTCTGTCTTCCTTTTAATATTGAACTTATAATAAGGGAGGGAGTTTTTACTCGTTGAAATCTTCCCTAATCCCTTATGATCCCTGCCTGTTCTTTTCACCGGACAGGTCTCTTCAATTTCAACGTGAATAATACTAACACAGGAAAGATACCACGTCAAAGAAAATTGCTGATGTTCCGCATGAGATGGATTCAGATGACCTCGTCGTGGTCAGAGATCAAGTACGTCTGGGTACAGATGAGCTGGGAGTTCTCGGCATCCAGATATTTTATGGTCTTGACTCGTTCTTTGCCGTCCACGATATCTTTGATGAATCGAAGTTCATACTCCTGGACAGGTTCGGGCGCACAGATCGAGCCGATAAGCTTATTACCCTTGACCTTTAGACGAAAACAAAAAGGAGTACCCAGTATATTTTTTATTCTAAGGTCTTTGTGACCGTAAACAGTGGTCGCATCCGCGCCAAGAGGTGTGTATCGTGTCTCATCTGTATAGAGATCAACCGAATGGGGGTGCCTCTCCACGATTCCCAGGCCTGCGGTCAGAGCAAGATGATACAGGATTCCTGAGAGCTGGCATAATCCTCCTCCGTAATCAAAATCCAGTTTGCTCATTTTAATATTAATCCCAACCTTGTAGCCTTCTCTTTTGGTGGGTTTCCGCACATAGTGCCAGAAGGAGAAGACCTCACTCGGATAGATAGGAAGATTTTGGAACTTTGAGATGGCCAACCGCAAGTTATGCTTCTTATTTTCCGCCCAGCGACTGACGTTGATGGGTTGGATTATGGTAATCTGTTTTTTAAACGACTGCCCCGTTTTCAGCTTGGCCTCAGAATTCTTGGCAAACCTAAACTTCATCCCGGTGATATAGTCTTTTAAGCAGCGATAGGCTATCCGGAGCAACAATTTTATTCCAAGCGGAATAAGGGATTTCACTGACATGGCTTTTATAACCCTAATATTTAAGCATAAAACATTTTTTTTAGGAAGTACTTAGCGTCTAAGAATCCTTTTTTGACATCCGTTCTTGTTATTGACCTAGTGTGCCAGAATTGTAATATTATACATTCACCTCGGAAAAAGGAGGAACTCATGGCGGGAGAAGAGCGATTTCTGGATCAGAAAGTCTTAAAGATTATCAACGATTATTTGAAGAAAAATGACCTTCCGGATACACCGGTCACCAAATATCTTTATCCTCACGAGATACGGGAAAAAATCGATCTGGCCATTTCCAGAGAAGGATGCTCCCTGGACGATCTTTACAAGGCTATCCAGGATTACCTTGAAGCCAGCGTCCGGACTGGACACAAGCAATATTTCAACCAGCTTTGGTCCGGATTCACGCTCCCCGGACTTCTTGGTGATATTTTCACAAGCCTGACGAACACATCCATGTATACCTATGAAGTCGCTCCGGCGGCGACTCTCATCGAAAGGTTCCTGGTCGAAAAAATGGGGAGCATTGTAGGGTTTAAAAAACCAGAAGGGATTTTTGTCACGGGAGGCAGCCACGGGAATCTGATGGCCATGATGATTGCCCGTAACAATGCTTTTCCGGATATAAAAGAGGAAGGGCATAAAGCAGATAAGACCTTAACCGCTTTTGTCTCTGATCAAGCTCATTATTCCTTCGACAAGGCGGCCAACATCCTGGGCATCGGATCCCAGAATGTTATCAAAGTCAAAACAGACAGTGCAGGTCGAATGATCCCCGAAGAACTTGAGAAGACTGTCAAACATTATCAAGAACAGGGGAAAGCCCCCTTCTTTGTTGGGCTTACCGCTGGCACGACGGTAAAAGGCGCTTATGACCCGTGTGATGAGATAGCGCCCCTTGCCCGGAAGTATCGACTGTGGCTTCATGTAGACGGCTCCTTCGGAGGTTCTGTCATCCTCAGTCCTCAGCATCGCCGCCTTATGAAAGGCTGCGAAGAAGCTAACTCTCTTATCTGGAATCCGCATAAGATGATGAGATTGCCGCTCATCTGCTCTGTCTTCCTGGTGAGGGAAGAGGGAAATCTTCGAAACACTTTTTCTGCCTCGGGGACAGAGTACATTTTTCATGACCATGATTTTGCAGCTTACGACCTCGGGCCTCTTTCTATGCAGTGTGGAAGGAGAGTGGATGCTTTCAAGCTCTGGCTCTCGTGGAAATATTACGGAGACAACGGCTATGCGGAGCTGATGGATAAATTCTTCGACCTCGCTGCCCACGCCGAGGATAAAGTCAATTCCCTTGATGAGCTCGAGCTCATGGCTCCGAGAAATTCGGTAACTGTTTGTTTTCGTTATCTACCCAGGTCAACAGAGAATATCAACGCTTTCAACCTGAGATTGCGGGAAGAGCTGGCCAAGAGCGGGAAAAGTTTTGTCAATTATGGGTATATAGATTCTGAGGTTACTATTCGGCTTGTCATCCTCAACCACGAAACTGAAAAGGAAGATGTCGATCGATTTTTCGATAACGTCATCAGCACCGGACGATCAATCGAAAAGTGATCGATTTGACAGCAAAGAAAAAAGTAGAAAAGGGGTTCAGGTCTTAACTTTCAATATTTCTAGACCGCTGGGGTCAGGCCTTTATAACTCTTTAAAGCTGAGAGAGAGAAAAGCTTCTTAAAGCAGCAATTCGACCAATGAAAATGCCTGTTTAAGGAGAAAAAACAGGCCTAATCCTAGCTTATCTCATAAAAAACAAAGTAAATAGTTTGGTCTGACCCCAAAATCATATTTTTTTGTTAACCTTAAGCATATGTCATCCGTTGTAATATTGAATGTTATTTTATGGAGGTTAAGATGAATGGTGCTGGAGAGAACATTGTTTTGATGACAGTTCTTCCTATTACGATTGTATTCTGGGCTTGGGTTGTGTGGGTCATACTGGAGTGGCGGAAAATGAGGAACAAGAGCAAGCTGCAAAGCAAAATTGTTGATAAATTCTCTACCGCCCAGGAATTAAGTGATTTCCTGCAATCGAAAGAAGGAAGTCGATTTCTCAATTTTTTGAGGTTTAACGGTCGCGCTCCAAGAGATAAGATATTGTCTTCTCTGTCCAAAGGAATAATCCTTTCCTTTTTGGGCATCGCCGTAATTGTCGTCGGATCGCTGTTCTCTGAAGAGATGAGGTATTTCATTGCCTTTGGAATTGTGCTCATTGCCATAGGGGTGGGCTTTCTTCTATCGACATTTATCTCCTACAAATTGAGCAAAAAATGGGGCATAATTAATGAAGGAAGCTGAGACAAAGATGTATCTTGGGTAGTTATTCAAGTCATTTTAGGCTGGTTACAAAAAGCACCTGATTGTTCCCCAGTTGAGATTAAAATTCATAGAGAAAGAAGAAAGCGATCTCCTGATTGATGGAAGAAAATTCGAAGAAAATCTGGGAAGGATTTTATGAGAAGTATTCCCGATCATTCTGGTTTTACATCAATAAAATGTGCGGCGATCAAAATATGGCTGACGATATCTTTCAGGAATCCTTTTACAGGTTTCTCAGGGCCAAGCCGGTCGTATTGAATGAGAATCATATGAAGTCTTATTTATACAAGATAGCTTTTGGAATCATTATCGATAAAAAAAGAAGGATAAAGGTTGAAAGGAGAGCTTTTGAAGAGGAAAAAGAGGTTTATAAAAGACGGAAGGATAAAGAGAGCCCGGAGTCGGCAGTTATTTCGTCATTAGTCATGGAGAAGATATTTGAATTCTTAAAGCCCAGAGAGAGGACTCTCCTCTGGCTTGCTTATGTCGAAGGTTACAGCCACCGGGAGATAGCAGAGATCACAGCAACCAAAGAGAAAAGCGTCAAGACTCAACTCTTCAGGGCCAGGAAAGAGTTAGCCAGTTTTCTGAAGAAAAATGAGTATAAAGGGGGAATGGAGCCATGAGAAAAAAGAGCTGTCATCTGGAAAAAGAGGTCATGGATTGTCTGAAAGCAGGGAAGCTAAGCCCAGAAATTGAAAAGCATACCTCCGAATGCCCGGTGTGCGAGGATGTTGTAATTGTTTATGAATGGATGAACCAGTTCAAGAACAGCTCCTGGAAGGCTGAAATGCTGGAGAAAACTCTTCCTGATGCTGAAACCATCTGGAACAGAGCCCGGGCCAAACGGAAGCCTGATAGAGGACTGGTAAAGAAGGCTTTGCGACCTCTATTCTATGCAAAGGTATTTTCCTATGTAGGCTTGATTGCAGGAGTCATCTATTTATTTATCACCAAGGGGAGGGCCATAGGGAATATTATAACTTCAAGTTCAGGAGCTGGCCCGGTCCTTGACTCGTTGTCAAGAATAATCGCTCCCTTATTCCCAGTATTTTTTATTCCCGCAGCTATGATTATCATATCCATGCTTTTTTGCGTGTTTGTGGCGGGTCTGGAAAAGCTAAAAACTAAAGAAGGGGTCAGACCAAGCTAAGCAATTTATTTTGAATAAATTAAGGTTAATTTTCCCATCAATTTTAGTCTTAAACCGGCATTTTTGGAGTTAAAATTGGCCTTTTAAGGGAAATAGTAGTCCCTTTATAGAAACACAAGACTTATTTTTGAATTGCGATGGACTCTCCGAAACTAAAGTATTGTGAGCCTAAAATTAAACCTGGAATCTAGAGACTTAGCTCCTTTTTTTGTTGACTTTTATGCGAGATTAAGAAAAAAATAGAACGAGATTTAATTGCATTCTTATGGTTAAGCGGGGGAGGCAATGCCGGATACTCCGAAAAAATACACCGTCGCCTTAAAGCGGTATACCGGACTTAGAGCCGTATGGCCACCAACAAGCAAGTGGAAATTAGGTGACTATGTCGTCAGAGATCGAGGTTTTTTCCACAGGATAGGCAATATTACGACAGATTTTGGCATTGATGCAGAATCGTCTGAGGGCCCTCCTTTAGAGATTCATTTTCAGACAAGTAAAGTTTATATTACGAAGATTGAAGCCGGGGCAAAAGTCGATGAATTCACGGACAATCTTGGAGCTGAAGCAAAGTTGAAACTGAAATTCAAAGGCAATTACTCGTTCTTTATGCATTCTAAACCAGCGGTTTCGGCTGCAATAGACGCAAAAAGTCAGCTGGGGAGTCAAATTGCTGATAAAATCGAAAAATGGAGACATAAAGATTGGTTTGTGATATCAGAAGTTTATCGAGTTGATTCTTTTGTTCTTTTGGCCAATGAGACAAGGGAAAAAGATATCGAGATAAAGGGAAATGTAGGAACCGTGACCACATTCCTTCGGGGTTCAGTGGCTCCTGAGGTGAGAATCAGCAGCTTGGCTGGGATGGGATTGAAAATAGTTGGAAATCAATCAGGCCCGATTGCTATTGAATTGTTCAGAGTAAAGAAGGATGGAGATATTGATTTCGTTTAGACAGGAATCGCCTTAATCCTGAAGTCGGTCGTCTAGCCGCGCCCTATAGAATCATTTGTTACCTTCATTGTTTTCCGCCTGCGGATATCTTCAAGTGATTCTTTCACGAAAAAAAGAAGCAAAGCTCAATTATTGACTTAGTGACCTTGAAGCATTACTGTAATCCAGTAGAAAGGGAGTTTGAGATGAAAAATAAAAAATTGCTGTTTCTCTTCATAATCCCCTGTCTAGTCCTCTGGTTTGGAGTCACCGAAGGCAAGTCCAAAAAAAACGAGTGGTACTCATCTTCCTATAATATCGAGCTGAGTTATAACTACACCAGTCAATGCAATCCTGGGTACTGTGAAGAAGAAAAAGTTCTCAATCTAGTGGCCCAAGTCTCCAACGTAGCCTTTGGACACTCGCCTGTTTCTGCTTTCCCCTGCTGGATTTATATAAGAAGCGGCAAACATATGCTGGGACAGTTTGGGTACGGTGAAGGAGAGGCTAAAATTGTTGCTGTCGAAATCTGTCCTCATCTCAGTGGCGCCGGAGTGGAACCCAATAAGATCGTCAACAGGAACAACAATTTCGATATAAATCTAATGATTTTACCCAAGGAAGGTGCAGAAGACTATATACGGGAAAAATATGGTTATGGTGAAGATGATGAAATCCCAGCGCCGCTCCTGGAACAGGCATGGATGCAGTTCCAGGCCATGACTCCTTTTTCAAACCCGGCCGTAGAATGGGAAAACTCGGATGGCAATGCCTTATCCCATACCTGGACAGTATTCTTCAATGTGCCCGTATGGAAATTGAAGAAGAGTGAGGAAATTAAGATTCAGATCCCAGAAGGGAATGAATGTGGAAAAGGCGAATGGTCGATCTGGTTCCACCTTCTGAAGAAAAAATAAAATAGAGGGCAGGAATCAACATTCCAGCAGGGCGGGATTTATTCAATCTGGAATACCAACGTCTAATCCCAGTTCTTAGTGATGACACTGAGTTCTAGCCCCGGTAGAGCTTCTCGGTAAGGAGGGATTTTAATCGTGAATCGATGTTTATTCCATTACGGCAGGCAGCGGTGCATGAAGAGCAATCCTGACAGACATTCAAGCCCGTCTCAGCGGGCAAGGCCCCTGCAGTTATTCTGGCTTGAATAAGATTTCCGTATCCTTGGGCATACATGTAGGCCCTCATGAGGGTGGGAATTTCAACTCGATGGGAACAGGTGGGGACACAAGCG
Organism: Candidatus Aminicenantota bacterium; assembly: GCA_011772495.1. Classification (GTDB taxonomy): domain Bacteria; phylum Acidobacteriota; class Aminicenantia; order Aminicenantales; family Aminicenantaceae; genus WVZL01. The sequence goes on along the minus strand of WVZL01000014.1, from coordinate 10,949 downwards.
CGACAATTCTGACAGTAAAGAATTCCCTTCAGCATCGAAGCCAGCTGAAGCTCCCGTTTTTCTCCTTCTGACAATGCCCAGTTACTCATGACTTTGAGGTTCAGATACAGCTGGTCAAAAGTGGTCATCCCGGGAATAGTCGTACACACATTTTCATCGTTCAGGACCCATTTCAAGGCTGCCTCGTGATTCACTTCTATTTTGCCTTCTTCTTGCAGACGCCTTCCGCCTTGGGTCTTCATAGCTACCACCCCTACACCCTTTCCTGCGGCATACTGAATGGCCTTTTTGACTTCCTCTCTGTTTTCTTGGACAAAATTGTAGGCTGTAAGCACCACATCATAGACTCCTGCATCTACGGCCGCTCGAATGACATTCGGTTCATCCCTATGCGTGGAAACCCCTATAAACCTTGCCTTTCCTTGCTTCTTAACCTTAACCAGCGCATTCATCAACGGCTCGTAAGTCGCCATCTGAGGAGAATAGCAGCTGTGGAGATACAGAATATCCACATAATCCGTGCGTAATCGGCCAAGGCTTACTTCGAGCTGTTTGAGCAAATTTTCTTCAGTCGCTGCTGGCTCCCGCCCGCTTCCTTTGAGTGAGAAAATGCCTTTCTTGGTGTCCCGGGCAAAACGCATCTTGGTGGCCACATAAACTTTTTCCCTGTTTCCTGCTTTCTCTAAAACCTCTCCGATGACCCTCTCGCTGTTACCCCTCAAATAAAGAAAAGCTGTATCCAGATGATTGATTCCCTTATCTAGAGCTTCCTTTATGAGGTCAGGGCTATCCGAATTCATAACACCAAAGCTTACCACTGGAATGCGAAGTTTGGTTCTGCCAAGAGTCCGGTAAATAATCTTTTGAGACTGCTCCTGGTTAGCTGGGCCAGCTTTAAGAAAGGGAAGGGCGACGCCGGTCGAGAACAGACCAGAGGCGGCTTTCCCGATAAAATCTCTTCTGTTCATTCTTCTGTAGCCCATTGAGATTCCTCCTTTTCTCATTACAGTTTTATTTTTCATTTTTATTCATACAGAATTTCTTCCTTTGTTCGGAAAAATTTGGGAGCATTTTTTGTGCCATATTCCGAGGTTAATGCAATTTATTATTTTCAAACACGTTGCTTATCATACACAAATGAGAAATTGTAATTTTTCTTGATCTGAGTAAAATTTTCTTACACCTGCAGGAAAATGAACGCATATTTGTACCAGAAATGAAATGACAATTCAAATTTTAAAATCAGTTTTGCATTAGAACATGCAAATGAGATGAATAAGAGAAAAAGCATAAGTGAAACCACTCGAATATTTACCTTGAAAAGGAGACTCTTAATCAATATTCTTTAAAGCATGACTATTGCAAAAGAGAATGAAGGTATACTCAATCTTGGAGGTGAATCGATGAGAAAGTCTGTTTTGAGGCTCTTTGTACTAATATTTTTCTCGGTTTATACATTTTTCGTTTTCACCGCCCTAGCGCAAGAAAAGAGCAAAATCACAGTCGAATGGATCTATGGTGAAGAAGGCCAGAACGTAGCCAGAGTGCCATCGTTTGCGTGGCTGGAAGATGGAACAGCCCTCCTTTATGATTCTCGTGAGCCTGAAAAGGTGCGAACCATCGTAAAACTGAACCCTGAAAATGGCCAGCAAAACCTGTTAGTCGATGCGAGAAAGGCCCTGAAGAGTCTAAGAAAGCTGTTAGGCAAAAAAGGTTTACCAAAGGGATTACCCTGGCCTGAATCCATCAACACCTCTGGCAAACACGGCCTCTACATCTTCAAAGACGATGTATTCCTGCTGGAGCTTTCCTCCGCTCAATTCATTAGAGTCACTGAAACCGAAGAGGAGGAAAAGTCTGCCCGGTTCTCTCCTGATGGAACAAAACTCGCTTTTATAAGGGAGAATAACATTTTTCTGTATGATATAGAGGCAAGGTCAGAAAAGCAGCTTACTGACGACGGTTCAGAGAGACTTCTGAATGGCACGCTTTCCTGGGTCTATTGGGAAGAAGTCTTTGGCCGTCAAGATATCGGCTACTGGTGGTCAGAAGATTCTAAAGCCATTGCCTTTTTACAGACCGATGAATCCCCAGTAAGCCTCATGCATTATGTTGACTTTAAGCCCTATGTGCCTCGTCATATCCAGCAGCGCTATCCCAAGGCCGGGACTGATAATCCCGTTGTGCGGGTAGGTGTGGTCGAGATCGAAAACGGTCAATCGAACTGGATCGACCTCGAAGACTTTCCTCATGAATATATTATCCGAGTTAAATGGCTGCCCGATAGCAAGCGTTTAAGCGTTCAAACCATGAACCGCGCTCAAACCGAGCTGGACCTGTTCTTTGTCGACCGCCACACTGGAAAATCCTCCCGCATTCTGAAGGAGAAGGACAAAGGCTGGGTGAATATCCATGATGACCTCCATTTTTTGAGGGACGGTAAACATTTTATCTGGGCCTCGGAAAGGGATGGCTTTGCCCATTTGTACCGCTACACAATGGAAGGGAAACTGGTAAATCAGGTAACCAAAGGAGAGTGGGCCATCCGCTCCTCAGGAGGAGGACCTTACTGGGTACGCAAGGCTGTGGTCGCCATCGATGAGAACAAGGGATGGGTCTACTTTACTGCGCACGAAAAGTCATCCATCGAGCGGCATCTTTACCGCATAAGACTTGACGGCACCGGAATGGAGCGCCTAACCAAAGAGGAGGGTTTTCACAGCATTACCTTCAGCCCAGAAGCGAAATACTTTTTTGACCGCTATTCGAATATTTCGACGCTTCCTTCGTTGGCTCTGCATAGAAACGACGGCCAGCTTATGCAGACCATCGCTGAGCCGCGTCCTGAGAAATTGGAAAAATTCGAGGTGCAGTATCCTGAATTGCTCACCATTCCAGCCAGAGATGGCTTCCCGATGCCTGCTCAGCTCCTGAAACCCAAGGATTTTGACCCTTCTCAGAAATATCCAGTGATTTTATATGTCTATGGCGGGCCTTCGGCACCAACTGTGGCCAATTCTTGGCGGTGGTCAGTGTTGTTCGACCAGATTTTGCTGGATGAAGGCTATTTGGTCATTCGCGTCGATAACCGCAGTGCTACAGCCATAAGTAAAAAACTCGAGAATATCATCGTGAGAGATGGTTATGGAACCAAGGAATTGAATGACCTCGTGGATGCGGTGCAATGGCTCAAACAGCGGCCCTATATAGATCCAGAGCGGGTCGGGATTTGGGGTTGGAGCGGTGGCGGGACCTATACGCTCCTGGCTATGACCCGTTCTAAGGAATTCAAAGCCGGGATCGCTGTGGCCGCTGTCACAGACTGGCACCATTACGATACCATCTGGGCAGAAGCTTTCATGAAGAGACCTCAGGATAACCCCAAAGGCTACGAGAAGACATCGCTGGTCAAGGCTGCTAAAAATCTACATGGCCGCTTGCTCTTAGTTCATGGAACCTACGACGACAATGTTCATCCTCAGAATGCCTGGGCCTTTATAGATGAGCTGATCAAGGCAGGCAAGATGTTTGATTTGATGATCTATCCCATGCGCCAGCACGGCATCTCCGATGACCCGGCCCAGATTCACCTGTACAACACCATGCTCGAATTCTGGACCAAGAATCTGTAAAGCGATAGAGATTAAGCCTCAACATTCAACATTTTGGCAGGATAGGTTTTATATAAACCTGGAATCTGGAGACCTGACCCCTTTATGGCTCCCTTTAATTCTCTGACTTTTTATAGCTGACTGAAATACCTGACCAACTCGGCCGTTCATACGTTGTTTCCATGTAGGACAAGCTTTCCAGATAATCCACAAATTCTCCGATTCCCCATCCACCCCTTCCACTTCTGCCCGACACGTTATGAGCAGTGAAGCATCCACCCACCTTGAGTTTGGGCAGCACGGCTATCAGGTAATTTTTGTACCAGCCCTTATCCGCATCACAGAAAACAAAGTCAAAGGGGCCTTTAAGCTTGGGGACAAGTTCATGGGCATCAGCCAGCCTGGCATCGATGTAATCGGAAAGTCCGGCTTCTTCAAAATTCGCCAAAGCTTCTCTATAGCGTCTTTCGTTTATCTCGATCGTGATGAGCTTGCCGCCTGTCTTACTGAGCGCCCAGGCGATCCAGATCGCCGAATGCCCGGTGGAGGTTCCGATCTCCAGCGCTTCCTGGTAGTTATTCTTGATGATGATACCATAGAGAAGTTCTCCATCTTCTTCAGAAATGTTCATATCTCTCCATGAATAGCGGTGATCATTAAGGAAATTCCTGATTTTTTCATCAAGGCTTTGATTTTTATCAGTTTCTGCGGAAAGTGGGGCTATTATCATCGGCAAGAATAATAATAAACATAAGGCATGAGAGAAGGAATAGAATTTAAATCTGGGTCTCATATCATTCTCCTGTCATTTTTAAAGGAAATACTTCACAAATCTCGTGCAAGCTCCATTTTTGCATTTATTATTTAGACGAAAAAACCTTGAATTTCTTCCTATGAAAAGAGTGTTAAGAAAACTTTTGCCCAAAATCATAGCTTATTAGATGTAAAACTCAAAAACTTCACCTTTCTTTTAATGAGGTTGGCGCGCTTCGCTCGCGATGACAATCATGTTGAATTTGACTCTTTTTTGATTAATTGATATTCTTTGGCCAAGCTAAGAGGGAAAAGAATGGCTATTAAATGCCCTAAATGCCATTTCGAAAATCCTGAAGATACTCTCTATTGCGGAAAGTGCGCAACTCCGCTTCCTCCTTCAGAAGAAAGTCCAGCCTTGACTGAGACTCTCGAAGCCCCCAAAGAGGAATTGACAACCGGCGCTACTTTTGCCGAGAGATACCAGATCATTGAAGAGCTAGGAAAAGGGGGAATGGGCAGAGTCTACAAAGTGCTGGACACCAAGATAAACGAGAAAATTGCCCTTAAGCTCCTGAAGCCTGAAATCGCTTCTGACAAAAAGACCATCGAAAGGTTCAGCAACGAACTGAAATTCGCCCGCAAGGTACGGCACGAGAATGTCTGCCAGATGTATGACCTCAATGAAGAAAAAAGCCTGCATTATATCACCATGGAGTTTGTTCCGGGCGAGGATTTAAAGAGTATGATCAGGATGTCCGGACAATTGAGTTTGGGCACGACCATCAACATAGCCAAAAAAGTCTGCCAAGGATTGGCTGCTGCCCACAAGGTTGGAGTTGTGCATCGGGATTTGAAGCCTCAGAACGTGATGATCGATAAGGAGGGGAATGCTCGGATCATGGACTTTGGGATTGCCCGTTCTGCCGAAGGCAAAGGAATAACAGGGGCTGGGGTGATGATCGGGACACCAGAGTACATGTCACCCGAGCAGGTCGAAGGAAAAGAAGTTGACCAGCGTTCGGACATCTACTCGCTGGGAGTGATCCTTTATGAGATGGTGACCGGGCAAGTCCCATTTGAAGGCGACACACCTTTTACGATCGGAATTAAACACAAGAGCGAAGCACCAAAAGACCCTAGAGAAATAAACACCCAGATCCCAGAGGATCTCAGTCGAGTGATCCTGAAATGCATGGAAAAGGATAAAGAGAACCGCTACCAGAGTGCTGGAGAAGTCCGTTCTGAATTGGAGAATATAGAGAAAGGCATCCCTACCACCCAAAGAGAAATCCCCAGGAGAAAGCCCATTACTACTAGAGAGATTACGGTGACCTTGGGCTTAAAGAAGCTCTTCCTCCCAGCCTTAATCATTGCCGCCATCGTCATCATCGCTGTTCTCATCTGGCAGCTTTTCCCCAAAAAGGTGGCTATTCCTGCAGCTCCCTCAGATAAGCCTTCGATCGCTATCATGTACTTTGAAAATAACACCGGAGACGAGAGTTTAGATCATTACCGGAAAGCGATCTCTGATTTGCTGATCACAGACCTAGCCCAATCCAAGCACCTAAAAATCTTAAGGGGAGATACGCTGTTCAATATTCTCAAACAATTGAATCTCCTGGAAGCGAAAAGTTACTCTTCAGAGGACTTGAAGAAGGTGGCTGATCAAGGAGGAGCCACGCATATCTTGCAGGGAAACTATACCAAAGCAGGTGAGAGCTTCCGTATCAATTATCTCCTTCATGAAGCAAGCAATGAAGAGCTTATAGGGTCAGAAATGGTAGAGGGGGTAGGGGAAAAGAGCATATTCTCGATGGTTGATGATATCACGAGACGGATCAAGGCTAATTTTAGGCTTTCTCCAGAAGAGATTGCCAGCGATATCGATAAAGAGGTGGACAAGATAACCACCAGTTTTCCTGAAGCGTTCAAGTATTATATTGAAGGGAGAGAATATCAAGATAAAGGAGATACTTCTAAGGCCATCCAATTTATGGAAAAAGCAATCGCCATTGACCCTGAATTTGCTATGGCCTACAGACTCATGGCTATAGCTAATGGGAATATGGGATTGTGGTCGGAGAGAATGAAGTGCCTCCAGAGGGCATTGGAATTAAGCGATCGAGTTTCAGATAGGGAAAGGTATCAGATCCAGGGAGATTTCTATGCGCATAGAGAGCAAACCTATGAAAAAGCTATCGAGGCGTATAAAAAATTGCTCCAGCTCTATCCAGACGATAGCACTGCAAATATCAATTTAGGAGTCTTATACATATGGCTAGAAGAATGGGATAAAGCCATAGAGCGGTATAAATTTCTTTTGCAGAATAAAAATGCCCATTCTTTCACCTATACCAATCTAGCTGAAGTGTATAGGAACAAAGGGTTGTATGAGAAAGCCGAGGAAGTGGTTAAGTATTTCATCAATAATTTTTCAGATAACGCCTGGGCCCATATTGATTTAGCCCTGACTTATATGATTCAGCATAAATATGATCTTGCTTTGTCAGAAATCGATAGAGCTATTTCCCTTGATCCTGATTTGCCTTGGAACACATTGGCGAAGGGTCATATTTACTATTCCAAAGGGGATTGGATTCAGGCAGAGAATGAGTATACAAAGCTCTTGGAACTCGAAGAACAGGCTGTTCAAATCGTAGGGAGAACGTTTTTGGCAGGTTTATACATATCACAAGGAAAATTCGCAAAATCAAAAGAACAGCTAGACCGGGGAATCGAGCTGGTAAAAAAGATGGGCGAAAAGCAGGCCGAATCTGGTTTCCGTGTAGGACTGGGGCGTTGGTATCTCAGTTCAGGATATTATGAGAAAGCTTTGAGAGAGTTTGAAAAAGCAGGGAAGGGATACGGGGAATCAGATAATCTTAGGGGGCAAAGATACGCTTTATTCTTCAAAAGTCTGACACACATCATGATGAAATCATTACCTGAAGCACAGAGCTTGGCAGATGAACTCAAGGGCCTGATAGCACAAGGAATGAACCAGAAAGAGATGAGATTTTATTACCTACTAGTTGGTTGGATTGAGCTCGAAAGAGAGGATTTTTCAAAAGCGATTGAAAATTTCAAGAAAGCCATATTGCTGATGCCCGGTGAATCTGATCCAACCATTGATGAGGAGGCATTGTTTATTGAACCTTTAGCTTTAGCTTATTATAAAGCAGGAGATTTAGTGAAGGCTCAAGAAGAATGCCTAAAGATTACGCAACTTACCTCAGGGAGACTTTTCTTTGGAGGCATCTATGCGAAGAGCTTTTTAATGCTGGGGAAGATTTTTGAACAGAAAGGCTGGAAAGGGAAAGCCATCGAGCATTACGAAAAATTCCTCAGTCTCTGGAAAGAAGCCGATCCAGGTATTCCTGAGGTCGATGACGCAAAAAACCGATTAGCAGCCCTAAAAATCTAGTCAACGGGGTCAGACCTTTATAACTTTTATACTAGTGGACATAATACCTGATTCTAGTTTTAGTGAATAGTCTAGGAAAGTATTGCCCCCCCAAGATAGGCATGTCCAGTCCTACTCCAATATAAGAATTGACTTATTTCCCCTTAATTTTTATATTTATTACAAATGGAGAAGGAAGCCAAAAGAACTCAATGTCCACAATGTGATTTTTTAATTGCCGAAGACAGCCAATACTGTAGCAAATGCGGATTCCCAATCGCGGAAAAACCTGACACCTTAACTTATACTCCAGCCATGGCCAAGGTCGTGGATGATGCCCTTAGTTTTGATTCTGGAGATAATTTTGGCCCTCGATACCGGATCATCGAAGAAATCGGCCGAGGCGGCATGGGACGGGTATATAAGGCAAAAGATAAAGAGCTCGGAATAACCGTTGCCCTTAAGATGATCCGCCCCGCTTTCTCTTCCAATCCCCTTTTCATTCAACGATTTAAGGAAGAGACTCTGCTGGCCCGGTCCATATCTCATGAAAATGTGATAAGGATTCATGATCTGGGAGAGGTCGATGACATCAAGTTCATCTCTATGGATTATATAAAGGGGCATGATCTAAAAGAGCTCATCCAGACTTCCGGGCCTTTATCGATTGAAAGAGCGATCAGCATTGCAAAACAAATATATGAGGGCCTGAAGGCAGCCCATCACAAGCATATCGTCCATCTCGACCTGAAACCGCGGAATATCATGATTGACCACGACGGCAGGGTTAACATCATGGATTTTGGAGTCGCCAGGTCCATGGAGGCTCATGAAGTTGGACCATCAAGAACATTCATGGGTACACTCCCGTACATCTCGCCTGAGCAAGCAAAAGGTGAAAAACTCGATCACAGAGCAGATATTTACTCTGTTGGGATCATCCTTTTCGAGATGCTCACTGGAAAACGTCCTTTTGAAGCAGACACCTCATCAGCCTATATAGAAAAGCACATCAAGGAAAAACCCCCCTCTCCTTCTGGGTTCAATCCATTCATTCTCCCTTTCCTTGAAAAAATCATACTCAAAAGCCTGGAAAAAGAAAGGAACAGCAGATATCAAAGGGTGGAGGAAATTCTCAAAGACCTGGAAGAGCACCGAGAAGAGTCTGGTGTCTATTTAGCGAAGATTAAAGCAAAGAGAATAAGAAACCTGGCCTTTGTTGCCTTTTTTGTTTTGCTTCTTGCCTTCGGAATCTACTTACTCGTGGGGATAAAAAAACCTGTGTCTCCTCTTGCTCCAGAAGGAGGAAGAATTCCCCTTGTGGTGATGCTTTTTGAAAACAACACCGGAGATGAAACTCTAGAATATTGGAGGCAAGCCTTACCCAATATGATCATTCATGATCTCTTACAGTCGAAATATATCAGGGTACTAACAGGAGATAAAATCTTTAGCATACTCGAACAGCTTGATCTGTTGGAGGTGAAAAATTATTCATCGGAGGATTTGAGAAAAGTGGCTCTGCGGGGAGGAGCAAATCATGTACTATATGGAAGCTATACCAAAGCAGAGAAAACTTTTCGCATAGATACCATGCTTAAGAATGTTGTCACTGGTGACCCTGTAAATTCAATAAGAGTGCAAGGAGAAGGAAACAAAACCTTTATGGATGCCGCAGACCAGCTAACTCCCTGGGTCAAATCGCAATTCAAAATTGGCACTCGAGAAATTGCCGCTGATTTCGATAAAGAAGTGTGGAAGATCACCACCAGTTCACCCGAAGCCTGGAAGCTTTATATGCAGGGGATACACTACTACAACATGGGGAAATACAAAGAGAGTACCGAAGTGCTAGAGAAGGCCGTAGAAATTGATAAGGGATTTGCTCTAGCCTACAAAAGAATTTCCGAGAATTATCATTACTCATACGAAATGGATCAAGCATTTAAATACGCTCAGCAGGCCTTGTCATTAATAGACAGAATCTCAGTAAGGGATCGTTATCTAGTCCAAGGCTGGGCCTACACTATCATGGAAGCCTCGTATGAAAAGGCGATAGAGACCTATAAAGAAATGCTTCAACATTATCCTGATGATGAAGAGGGCAATATGTATCTCGGGGCCAATTATCGAAATCTAGAAGAGTGGGACCTGGCTTCAGAACAATTTAGTAAGATCTTTGATGTTAATCCCTCAATGGCCTGTTTAAACATTGTTAGATTTCATATGGCAAAAGGTTTATATGATAAAGCCTTAGAATTCTTAAAGGCCAACCAGGATAACTACCTCAGCAAATCAATCTATCATTTGGATCTAGGGCTTGTCTATCTTTATCAAATGAGATATGACCTTGCTCTGGTCGAAATTAGAACAGCGTCATCTTTTGATCCAGATTACTTGAAGGCCTCACAATGGATGGGCCACATTTATCAAGTCCAAAATAAATTTCAGGAAGCAGAGACTCACTACAGACAACTTCTCGCAGGGGATGATCGTGTTTCTAATATTGAAGGCCGATTCTGGCTTGCTCACTTGTACTTAGCTCAAGGGCAATTTGAAAATTGCAGAAAAGAGATTATTCAAGGAATTTCAGAATCAAGAAAACATAATCTTAAACCTACAACCATGACTTTATTAATGTCTTTGGCTTATTTGAGCTTTTTAACGAGGGATCTTGATAAAGCCCTGGAAGCAGTTGAGGAGGCCCAAGAAATTGCTTCTGAAATAAAAGGTGTTAAAGAAAAAATTTGGACTATCAATCTTCGTGGCCTCATTCAATTACAAATGAACAAGGTGAATGAGGCCAAAGATACCGCTGAAGAATTAAAAAATCTGATCGAAAGGACCGGGTTTCAAAAACTCATAAGATACTATTATCATCTCCGGGGAATGATTGACCGAAATGAAAATATGAACAAAGAAGCCATAGAGAATTTTAAGAAAGCTATTTCTCTTCTGCCTCATCAATTTGAGGTTTATGATGAACACGCGCTCTTTCTTTACCCCCTTGCTGTGTCCTATTATCAACGCGAAGACATGGAATCCGCCCAGAAACAATTTGAAAATATCATTGACCTTTCCACAGGACGTCTAATGTGGGGAGATCTCTATGCCAAAAGTTATTACTGGCTAGGCAAGATATTCCAGCATAAAGGGTGGACTGGTAAGGCGATTGAGAA
>WVZL01000049.1 GCA_011772495.1 Candidatus Aminicenantota bacterium | reverse complement strand
ATGATGCCTTTGATTTTGTTCTGGCCGATTTTCTGGAGCGCCTTGATCTCTGGAATGTCCTCTCCGAAAGTATCCTGAAGATAAGATAAAGCCATCCGCCAGGGTTGTTTTGCAGCCAGGTCTCCCCCGGGAAGGGGAACATTTTTAAAATGAGCCATTCTTTCATACGAGGAATAATCAGCCAGCAGGAACTCTCCCCCCCAGGCCAGTCCGTCTTCTCCGTATCCATAACCGTCAAGGCTCACTCCCAGGACTTTTTCTCCTGAAGGAATCTGGTGTTCGAGAAGAGGAGCCAGGATGTGGGCAAAGTGGTGTTGGACCTGAAGATGAGGGAGGCCCAATTTTTGAGCGTACCTGGTGGTGTGGAAATTCGGGTGGAGGTCGGATACCACAATCTTGGGATCAACTTCAAAGAGATGTTTAAGCAAGGTGATGGTTTCCTCGAAATACTGGTAGTTCTGGTATTCATCCAGGTCGCCTAAAAATTGGCTGGTGACCACATAGCCATTCTTATAGAAAGACACCGTGTCTTTGAGCTCTCCTCCCAAGGCCAGGATGTGATGAGGAGACAACAATCCTCTTGGCACCCTTTGCGGGTAGGGGACATAGCCTCGGGCTCGTCTTAAAAAGAGAGGTTGGCCAGCAAAGACTTTGAGCACTGAATCATCAGCCCTGGTCTTAATGGGGCGGTCATGTGTCAGGATGTAATCACACAATTCCTTGATCCCTTCCGCTTCATCTTTCATGATGGGGGCGTCTTTTTCGTTGGAGCTGGTGGCAACTACAAGCCCAAGGTTCTCTAACAAAAGGTAGTGGATAGGAGTATAAGGAAGCATGATGCCCATCTCATTTAGGTGTGGAGCGATGCCCTGGATGTCTTTCTTCTTGCGGAGAAGAACGATCGGACGGCGGGCTGAGAGGAGCTGCTTTTTTTCCGCGGTGGAGACATAAGCATACTTTTCTATGATCTTTAGGTCCCGGGCCATCAAGGCCAATGGTTTTGTGTTACGGCTTTTTATTTTTCTCAAGCGGCGCACTGCCTCAGGCTTCAAGGCGTCGCAGATGAGATGGAAACCGCCCAGGCCTTTAACGGCGAGAATTTTTCCTGCCTTGATCAGCTCAGCAGCCTTTGGGATGCCGCCTTTTATCTCTTTTCCATCCTTGGCTTTTTTCAAGGTGACTCTAGGGCCGCACACTGGACAGGCAATAGGCTGAGCATGGTATCTTCGGTCAAGAGGGTCGGAGTACTCTCGGGCACAGTCTTCACACATCGGGAAGATCTTCATGGTCGTCTGCTTCCTGTCATAGGGGAGGGATTTAACGATTGTGTAGCGGGGCCCGCAGTCTGTGCAGTTGATGAAAGGGTACTTGAATCTGCGGTCTTCAGGATGCATCATTTCTTGATGACAGTTCTGGCAGATGGAAATATCAGGAGAGATGAAGACAAAGCTTTCGCTCTGCCTTGATTTTTTGATCTTAAAATCTTTCAGGTCAAGGGAAGGGACTTCTTTCATTCTTATTTCTTCGATCTGACAGAGAGGAGGCCTTTCCTCCTGGAGAGCTTTAAGGAAGATCCGGAGGCTGGATTTTTCTTCAGCTTCCAGATGGATCTCGACTCCGAAGCCGATGTTTTTGACCCAGCCTTTGAGGTTGAATTTTTTTGCCAAGCGGTAAACAAAAGGCCGGAAACCCACGCCTTGAACCACGCCAAAGACAACAATCCTGTTGGTAAACCCATCTTGGGATATCTTTTTTTTCGGTTTCGGCATGTTTTCGTCTTTTCTAAGATTTGTCAAAAGCGAACCTTAAATAGTAAACAGTAAAGAGGGAATAGTAAAGAGTGGAGAAAATGGGGATGTGGAAAAACCTGTATGTTTGACCTTGCCGAAGGGCAGTCTTTTTAATCTATTATATATAGATGTGGATAGGGGATGGATAGGGGACGGTTCTATTTTTTTATTTTTCGATTTTTAAAAATAGAACCCTCCCTATTTCGCTCTTTTTGCTTTTTCCTTTTCTTGGCTCTCCTGCTGGCTGTACAGACATCCGCAGTAGTGCTGGCGGTAGAGGTGGTGATGCCTGCTCATCTCAATGCTTTTCTTGAAACCATCCTTCTTCTTGAAGTCAGCTTCCAGAAAATCAATCCCAAATCGGCGAGCAAACATTTTTCCTATTCTGTTGAGGACGTCTGCTTTTTTCCAGGGACTGAGGCTCATCACCGTGGCGAATTTCTCAAAGCCAAGTTCAGAAGCTTTGCGGGCTGTTTTCTCCAATCTCATCGCATAACAGATATCGCATCTTCTTCCTTTTTCTGGCTCATCCTTGAATTTATGTGTCATCGCATGCCAGCGGCTATCTTCATAGATTTCCTCGATGAGCTTGAAATTTAAGGTTCGGGCCACTTTTTTTGTTTCCTCGAGCCTTAGTTGGTACTCTTTCGAGGGGTGGATGTTCGGGTTGAAGAAATAGCCGCTCGGCTCGTAATTTTCCTGCAGAAGACCCATGACATATAGGGCATCAGGAGCACAGCATAGGTGGACTAAAATCTTCGGCTTCTTCATCCCCCTATTTTATCATATGGGGTCGGGCCAAGCTATCTATTTTAATATCAATGAGAAAGGTCCCATTTATACATGTTTTTTGCCCTTAAACCGCTGTTTTTATGGGCAAAAACATCACTGTAAGAGACTTTCCCTTCTCTAAGCTCACAAGTTCCTGCATTCTCTATTGTTTCCCTACCCCTTGCCTTATTACCAAGTTGTTCTTTTGTGTAATCTATAAAAGATTTGCTTCCAACAGCAATACTCTCTGTCCATTTGCTTTCCCGTTCAAAATTTTCGGCTTCAATCGATTTTATAATCCATTTGCTGTGAAAGCTCTTAAGATCTCTAATGTTTTCAATATGTAACAAGTTCATCAAGCGTTTGTAGTCAATTATAGAATACCTTTGGCGAGTATCTTGTATTTCGTTATATCCACTGAAAGGCCATTCTGCAGGATGATTTACAACTCCGGCCCGAACCATATTCATATCAATGTACACGATGCACTGAATCAAATGCGAACCTTTCTCCACTGCAGTGGCATGATATCGATCTTCCCAAAACGCACCTGTTCGCTTTTTTCTTTGATTGTATTCTTGGCCTGTCCTGCTAGCGATTAAATGTATTGATCTCGGGATAACATTTCGCCTTCCATCATCGACTACGAGGAGATGTATATGATTTGATGTCACAATATAATCCAAGATTCGTAGCCCGAAACGCTTTTTTGCTTGAAATAGCCATGCTAACCATCGCCGCTTATCTTTAGAAAATTTGAGGAGAAATTCCTTCTTGTGGCAGCGGTGAGTTATATGCCAAACTAGTCCCGGTATATAATGTCGTTTTGCTCTTGCCATAGATTCCTTCTACTCTTAGATAGACGTTTTTGGCCCCAAAAATGCTCATTTAAGACGTTTTTTTATGCGTAAAGAGGGATTAATTTATTGAAAATAAATTAATTAGCTTGGCCCGACCCCCCTTTAGTATTACCAGCGGTAGGTGACGGCTGCCCAGGTAAAGCCGGCTCCAAAGGCATCCATGAGAATGATGTTTCCTTTTTTGAGCTTTCTTTCCTGGTTCAGCTCTTGAAGGCTTATAGGAATGGAGGCTACTGAGACATTGCCGTACCTGTCGATATTTGTATAGACTTTTTCGGGAGGGATGTTGAGGCGTTTTCCCGTGGCTTCGATGATCCTTGTGTTGGCCTGGTGGGGAATAAAATGGTCTATATCCTCCCGCTTCAATCCAGCGAGCTTCAGAGATTCCAGAGCTGCCTCGCCCATTCTTTTCACAGCGTGCTTGAAGACTTCATTGCCTTTCATTTGAAGATAATGAAGTTCCTGGGCTACTGTGCGAGGAGACGTAGGCATTCTTGTCCCTCCTCCTGGAATGGAAAGGAGATTACCGAGATTCCCATCAGCTTTCCAATAGTAGGAAAGCATACCCGATTCATCATCACTTTCTTCGATAACGGCGGCTCCGGCCGCATCCCCGAACAGGACACAGGTGTTGCGGTCTTTCCAGTTTACGACCTTGGTGAGGAGCTCTGCTCCGATGAGCAGTATTCGATTCACAGTCCCATTTAGGATCATGCCCTCGGCCATGATCATGCCGTAGAGAAAACCTGTACAGCCAGCAGAGACATCGAAGGCAGGTACATGGTCTGTCCCTAGGCCTTTCTGGGCCCAGCAGGCGGTGGAGGGGAAAATCGTGTCTGGCGTAGAGGTGGCCAGGATAATCAGGTCAATGTCCTTGACCTTTAATCGTCCGTTTTCCAGGGCTTGCTTGGAGGCTTCCACAGCTAGGTCAGAAGTGGCTTCTTCTTCGGAGGCGATCCTCCTTTTCCTGATCCCAGTTCGGGTAACGATCCACTCATCAGATGTATCGACCATTTTTTCGAGGTCGAGATTGGTTAAAACCTTCTCTGGAGCATAGAAACCTAGGCTCCTTATCTTTATTCTCCTTTTGTTCTTGGCCATGACAATATTCTTGAAAATCATACTTTATAGCACAATCATTTTCAATTTGCAATTACAAGAAAAGCTTTGTAAAATCAGTGGTCATAAAAAATGAACAAGCGAACTGTCTTATTTCTCTCTTTGCTAATTCTCACTCTTCTTCTCTTTTTTCCCTCCCCCTCCTGGTCACAGCTTGTCATCGGGCAATACGAGGATGAAGCGCCTTTCAGAACCTGGAACACCTTTGGAGTGAAAACAGCCTCCTCCCTTGCCAGGGGCGAGACCCAATTCACCCTGGCTTCGGATTGCTCGGTTGCCCTCTCCAACCCAGCCCTTCTCCTCAAACTCCCCAAAGCCGCTTTTACGCTGAGCTACCAATCCAGCAAAGCTTTATTCTACAAGTATTCTATTGTCAACACCGGAGTGCTGTTCAGCGAGGAAAACTTCCCTCATCAGTTCTATGTTATTGATTTTATAGGAACTTCCGTGCGCTTCGACGGTTGGGCTTTGGCTGTCAGCTGGTCTCTGCTTGAAGTCTACAGCCGGCCGCCAGCAGAATATCAATATATGTCCGGAGGCACAACATACTATTCCATAGACCTAGAACAAAAGGGGAAGCTGGATAACATAAATTTCTCTCTTTCCCGCCGGCTTTTCAAAGGCCTTTCCATCGGCTTCGGCTTCAACTACGTCTACGGCCAACTCGACAGGAACATTGTTGAAGAATGGATTGTGGACAGAATAACCATAACCGACAATAAATCCCAGGAGTACAGGGGATATTATTTCAATGGAGGCCTCTCCCTGGATCTAACGGATAAGTTCCGGGTGGGAGCAGTTTTCCGAACGCCTTTTACAAAGAAATCAAAAAGCCAGAGCAGCCTAGGATATAATTCTCCGGCAGGAGATACAGATATCAGAATCGAGGCCACCTCTAATGATGAATACTACCAGCCTCTTGTTATAGGATTGGGAGCAAGCTTCGAGGTCTCTGATGGTCTAAGGATGATGTCTGACATTGTTTTTTACGATTGGTCCAGTTACAAAGTGGATTATTTCGAAGAACCCTTGCAGAGAGACTTTAAAGATGTCATAAAGATTGGGGTAGGGGCTGAATACGAAAGCTCTCATGTGCTTTTCAATCAAGTTTTTTACGTTCCCTGGAGAGTTGGGTTCATCTATGACCCTCAGCCCATGAAAGAGCCGAGCTCATCCTATCTCTATTTCACGTTTGGAAGCGGTATTCGCTGGAAAAGAATTGTTTTCGACGCGGCCTTCATCATCGGGCAGGAGAGAGGCTCTGAAGATTCGCTCTCAGCCAACAAGGTTGCTTTTACTCTAAGTTACCTGTTTTAGCGTTAACAATGATGAGGATGAAAATGAAAAATGTCCTGTGTTTCTTTCTAGTTCTCTTTTTCATATTTCTCCCTTTAGGATCCCAGACCTATTCTGACACCGATATCATCAGTGTAGAGAAGAACCAGGATATCGTTCAGAAGCTCAAAAAAATGGAGCTAGATCTGCTTCTGGAATGGTCGAACCGCTTGTATTTCCTCTGCGGATTGAACGACCTTTATCAGCTTCAGAAAGAAGGGATTCCCTATGTGATGGAGACCGAAAATTTTTATCCCTACAGGCAGAGCGATATTATCATGCAGGCCGGAATAAACGGAGCCTACCACTCCTACCTGGAGATAGAGGCAGATCTGATGGCTTTAGAGGCAGCTTATCCCCAGCTGGCCAAGGTCTTTGCTATTGGTAGCAGTTTAGAGGGAAGAAACATCTACGCTTTAAAAATAAGCGATAATGTTGACCTTGATGAGGCTGAGGCTGAAGTGTTTTTTGTGGGCTGTCATCATGCGCGAGAATGGATCTCAGTGGAAATTCCCTATCTGCTGGCAAAATATTTAGTCGAGAATTATGAAAGCGACCCAGCGATAAAGAGCCTTGTTAACAGGAGCGAGATCTGGGTTGTTCCTCTGCTTAACCCTGACGGTCTGGAGTATTCGATTCATTTTTACCGCTACTGGCGGAAAAACAGGCGAGACAACGGCGGCGGAAGCTATGGAATAGATCTCAATCGAAACTACAGTTACAACTGGGGATTCGATAATGAAGGCTCGAGTTCCAATCCTTTTTCGAATACCTATCGAGGTTCAGCAGCCTTTTCTGAGCCTGAGACTCAGGCTGTGCGTGATTTCTTTCAGCAGAGAAGCATTCAAGCTCTGATCACCTACCACAGCCATGGGCAGGTCATTCTTTATCCCTGGGGATATACCAGTAATCCCGCTCCAAAAGATGAGTTGCTGGAGGAGATAGCAGCAGAAATGTCTGAACGCATGGAGGCTGTAAAAGGAAACATATACCAGTACGGCCAGGCAGGGGAGTCACTTTATTTGACCAACGGCGATACAACGGATTGGGCTTTTGGCACTTACGGAATTCCTTCCTACACGTTTGAACTTCCACCGATAGATGCGCTTCAGGGTGGCTTCTTTAACGCAGAGCTTGAGATCAGCTCCATTTTTGAAGATAATCTTCCCGCTGCTCTTTATCTCATCGAGTGGTCCATCCTTAATTTCTAATGTGACTGCTGGTAAATTGGTAAATTGGGGTCAGACCACAGCAATTAATTTATTTTGAAGAAGTTAAGTGCAATATTCTAATCAAATCAAGCCTTAGAGCCGCTATTTTGGGGCCAAAAATGAGCTTTTAAGACTAATAGGATTGGATAGCAAACTAGGGGGGTAATAGTTTAGATTATAAGAGATAGAAGGCAGGAGAATCAGATCCCGCTTAAAGCGGCAATTTCATGGGCAAAAAAGCCAGTCTAAGAGGAAAAAAAGGCCATAATATTAACCTATCTTATTAAAAATAAATCAGATAGTTTGGTCTGACCCCCTATAATTTTACTATTGACAAAAGGGTTTAAAGGATATAAAAGATAGTTACATTTAGATCAAGAGGAAGGACAGGGTAACACATGAAAGCCTTTTTTAATAACCTTGTCTCTTCTTTACAGCAACCCTCCGAGATCACTAGAGAAGGTCTTCCTTATTGGATTTTCTGGCTTCTACTCTGCGTCATTCTTCTTCTGCTTCTTTTCATATTCCTACGGGATAAAGATCTTAGACAGAGGATCAATTCCTTTTTCTTCGGCGCAAGAAGAAGAATTGCTCGGATGAGACTCCAGGTCAAGATCAAAAAGGAAAATCAGAACAAGATAGAGCTTTTTAAAGAACTGGGAAATAAAACCTGGGAAGCGGGGATCAGCCACCTGCAAACGAAAAGGATAAGCACAGAGATTAGCGCCTTGGAAAAAAAGAAGTTTCTCAACAAGAAAGAAATTGCTAAGCACTCTTCTGATATTAAAAGGCTCGAGAAAGAATATTCAGAATACAAGCAAAATCAGGAAGCTCAGATCAAGGAACAAGAAGAAGGCATGAAGCCCCATCAAGATAATATGGTCAAGATAAAAGAAAAGGAAAAACAAACCGAAAAAGAACTGAAGAATATGAAAAAAGAGATAACTAAAGCAGAACGAGACCTTAGAAATTATGAAAGGAAGAGTCATAAACTAGACACGAACACCAAGCTTTCTGAGATTGACAAGAATGTTAAGAAAGATGAGTTAAAGAAGAAAATAAGAGAAACGACCAAGACGAAAGAAGATCTTGAGCAGAAAATGCAGCCCTTGGTGGAAGAGAGAGCCAAATTAGACAAAGACAGAAAAGAGGACAATAAAACTGTCGAAGCTTTTGAACGGAAAATAAGAGCGTTGAAAGAAGAGGAAAAAAGAACAAACCAGAGATTCGAGAGAGACATAAAAAAGCTGCAACGGAAACAGGAACATATCAAGAACAAAAATCAAGATATCGAAAAACGCAAGCTGGTACACTTTGAAAACCTGGGGAAAAAGATGAATGAGGTCAGAGTAAAAGACAAGGCGATTAATGCTTTTTACACTCAAATAGACAAAATAGACAAGACTATTAAGGATCTAAAAGAGCAAATCCAGAGTCTCTCCCAATAATCTTCTTTTTCTTCCTCCCTATATCTATCACTACGCTACGGCCGGCTAATAATAAATTGTCATTGCGAGGCATGAATTGCCGAAACAATTTCATGGCATGAAATCGTCCTTACAAGCTGAGCGAAGGAATTATCCCCAATCCTACTTACCTGGCCAGAAATCCTGAAATCGCAGAAAAATAGCCAAGAATAAGCAGGACTCCCACGGCCAATAAGAGCACACCGCCTGCGATCTTGATGGCTTTGAAGTATTTCCTGATGACTTTGAAATACTCAAAAAACTTATGCAGGATCATGCCAGCGATGAAGAAGGGGATCCCCAGGCCTAAGGAATAGAAGACAAGCAGGAGGATGCCTTTGAAGAGATTTTGGGTGGTGGCAGCCATGGTGAGAATCCCTCCCAGGATGGGACCCACGCAGGGAGTCCATCCTGCTCCGAAAGCCATACCCACCAGTCCTGTTCCTAGATAACCGAGAGGCTTCTTCTTGAGACGAATGGATTTTTCTCTGTCCAGGAATCCCACTCGTAAAATACCTATGAAATGGAGGCCCAGGATGATAACGATTGAGCCTCCAACAATTTCCAGCCACCTGATGTTTTCTGCCAGAAATTTTCCGAGGAAAGATGCCGATGCTCCAAGGGCGATAAAGATCAGAGAAAAGCCAAGGATGAAAGCGATGACGTTGAGGGCAACCTTTTTCCGCATTGGCTTCAAGCTTTCCTGCGAAGATAGCTGTTCGATCGAAACTCCGGTTATAAAAGCCATGTAGGAGGGAATGAGGGGAAGAATACAGGGCGCAAGGAAGGAGATAAGACCCGCGGAAAAAGCAACAAATATAGATATATTTTCAGTGCCAGGCATGTGTAACTAATTATCCTTCAGCGTCAATCTCAAGAAAATAATTCTTGAGAGTTCTCTTATCCATGTAGCCGACATGCTTATGTCTGATCTGACCTTTTTTATCGATGATGAAGGTGGTAGGAATAAATTGTCCTGGCCGATAATCGCGCTCCAATTTTTGAGTGCTCATAACGACTGGATAACTAATCTTGTATTGCCTGGAAAAATTAAGAACAGAAGCAGGGCCAGTTTTGTCTACCGAAACACCGATGATTTCCATTCCTTTGCTCTTGTATTGGTCGTATATTTCCAAAAAGCCTGGAATTTCCTTTCTGCAGGGGCCGCACCAGGTTGCCCAGAAATTCAAGAAAACGACTTTGCCCTCATAGTCTGAGAGTGAAATTTCGTTTCCATAAAGATCCTGGAGAGTGAACCCAGGAGCAGTAGGATATTCCTTACCAGGATTCTCTGTGATCCCTGATTCTGCACAGGAAAGAAAAATCAATATCAAAGAAAATATGAATAAAGCACTTTTCTTCATTGTCTTCTCCGTTAAGGTTATTCCTAGACTGTGATAATGTTTATTAAGGAGATAGTAATTATAATTTAATCACGCTTTTGTTTCAATCCTTTTCTTTTTCTAAAAATGGGAAAAATGGGGGTCAGACCAAGCCAGTCGATTGATTTTAAAGGAATAAACTCTCTTTTTTAGCCTAATTTTGACCTTAGAACCACGATTTTGAGGTCAAAAACATCATTTTAAGAGAGCAAGAGTGAATTTCTTAAAGTGCTGTTTCTGCCTATCAAAACAGTGATTTTCAGTTAGAAAATAAGCCAGAATTGAGGTTATGCCTTTGATATTAAAGGAGATAGATTGGCTCCCCCCGGTTACTTAAACAGTTTGATTAAAATTCTATATAAAATATATAAATTATAGACTTTTATCGATTTTTCGGCGATAATGATAAATCACAGCCCAATATTTTAAAATGCCAAGCTTGAGGTCAATCATGGAAAAAAATCTAAAGCTGAAAGTTTTTGGGAGAAGCTCCTTAATCTTGTTTATTCTACTTTGCTTATTGACCGTCTTCAATAAATTAGATGCTCAACAGGGGATTTACATTGAGGAGAATGATATGGAATCACTCACTTTGTTCTTGATCGAAGATTTTTCAAAGGAAGATGGAGTTTCTCTATTAGGTACGAAATGGAAACAGTATACGGATCAGGTTATGGGAGGAGAATCAACTGCCTTCCATACTTTCGAAGTTATTGAAGGACATCGGTGCCTTCGTCTGCAGGGCGATGTATCATTGGAAAACAGAGGAGGCTTCGTTCAAGTTGCCCTGCCTTTAAATAAAGGCGGTCGTCCCTTTAATGCCAGCCAGTTTTCGGGAGTTCGTCTCTGGGTCCGGGGGAACGGTGAGACCTACTACGTCCATCTGAGGTCAAGCAGCACCTGGCTGCCCTGGCAGTATTATGAGGCTTCATTTTTTGCCGATAGTCAGTGGCAGGAAATCAGAATACCCTTTACAGATTTTAAGCCAGAAAGCCTTAAGACCAAACTAAAGTCCAACAAATTGAAGAGGGTAGCGATTGTCGCCGCACATAAGGCTTTCAAGGCCGATATAGCTGTCTATCGAATTGAATTCTACCGAGTAAACGAGTAACAGGGTCTAAATACTCGGAATCCTTTACTCCTAAAAATGGGGTCAGGCCAAGCTAGTGGATTGATTTTAAAGGAATAAACTCTCTTTTTTGTGCCAATTTAGGCCTTAGATCCGCAATTTTGGGGTCAAAAACATCAGTTTAAAAGAACAAGAGTGAATTGCTTAGAGTGCTGTTTTTGCCTATGAAAACAGCGGTTTAAGAGCAAAAAATAAGCCAAAACTGAGGTTATGTCTTTGATATTAAAGAAGATGGCTTGGTCTGACCCCCATTTATCCGGGAGAGGAGTTTTTCCCATTTCCGGTCCACCTCTTCCTGCATAAAGTTGACCTCTTCATCCGTGAGGTGGCGGAATCTCCCTTGGATCTGCAGGTATTCATCGATGGGCTTCTTCACACTCGGCTTGATATTCAGAGTGTATTTATCGCTGTCTTCGATCTCATACAGGGGAAATACGGCGTTCTGGACCACCATCCGCGAAAGCTTGATCGTATCTTCTGGACGGCACTTCCAACCCGTAGGACAGGGAGCATAGATATGAAGGAACTTCGTCCCCCTTATCTCTTTGGCCTTCTTGACCTTCTTCACCAGATCCTCAGGATAGCCGATGCTGGCCGTGGCCACATAAGGGATATGATGAGCAGCCATTATTGCCACCATGTCTTTTTTCGGCCGATCTTTGAAATGCTTAACAGGAGTTGTAGTCGTCCATGCTCCGTAAGGGGTGGCAGAGCTTCTCTGGATTCCGGTGTTCATGTAGGCTTCGTTGTCATAGCAGATATAGAGGATATCATCGTTACGCTCGGCTGTACCGGAAAGAGCCTGGATGCCGATGTCAAAGGTTCCTCCGTCTCCAGCCCAGGCTACTACCGTAGTTTCTGTATCTCCCACCATTTCCAGGCCAGCCTTCAAACCAGCGGCCGAAGAAGCCGCTGTCTCAAAAGCACAATGAAAGATGGGAACCTCAAGGGAGGTATGGGGGAAAGGGCCGTCTATGACCGACCAGCAGCAGGCTGGGATACAGAGCGCTGTTTTCGGCCCCAAAGCCTTCAAGGCATACCTCATGGCCAGAGTTGCCCCGCAGCCCTGGCAGGCCATGTGGCCGCTATTCATCAATTCCTGCTCAGGGAGTGAGATTTTCATCTTTTTTTCTTTTTTCATTTATTCACTCCTATCCACACGATTCTTTCCTCTGGCTTATCCCTCTCCAGAGCATACTGGGCGATTTCTTTGAAAGTGGAGGGAGTGATGTCCCGTCCTCCCAGGCCTGTGATAAAGCCAAAAAGAGGCAGGCCGTTGCTCTCTCCGTAAAGAGCGGATTTGACTTCCTGGTAGAAAATACCGTGATGCCCGTAAGAGATATTGCGGTCAACCACCGCCACCTTCTTTGCTCCTTTAACCATCGTAAGGACTGTTTCAAAAGGGAAGGGTCTAAACACTTTGATCCTCAAATTTCCAGCTTTAATGCCTTCCTGGCGAAGCTCATCCACAGCAACTCTTGCCGTGTGGCCCATCGTTCCAGAGGTGATGAGGATCAAGTCTGCATCATCGCAGAGGTGCGCTTCCACCTGACCCAGATAGCGGCCGAACATCTTCTCGTACTCTTTCCCGGTTTCTTCGATCAAAGCCGGGACTTTTTCCATGTCTTTCTGGAGCTTGTAGCGCAGCTCATAATAATGTTCAGGAAAGGTGATACCACCAAAAGCATGCGGCTCATCGGGAGTCAGTCGAATGGGCGGCCTAAAGGGAGGCAGATACTCATCGATCCTTTTCTGCTCTGGGATATCCACTACCTCGTAGGTGTGGGAAAGGGAGAAGGCATCAAGGACAACCATACTAGGAATGAGGAGTTTTTCCGAGACTTTGAAAGCCTGGATAACCGTGTCCAGCACTTCCTGATTGCTGGCACAATAGAACTGGATCCACCCTGTATCTCTTTGAGAGAGGCTGTCGTTCTGGTCTGACCAGATGCTCCAGCCTGGGGCCATAGCCCGGTTGATGTTTCCCATGACAACTGGCAGTCTCGCCCCCGAAGCCCAATGAAGGAGTTCATGCATGAGCGCAAGTCCCTGGGCCGAAGTGGCTGTATACGTTCTTGCTCCAGCCAGCGAAGCTCCTATACAGGCAGCCATAGCCGAATGCTCGGATTCGACCTTGATGAACTTGGCATCCAGAACCTTGTCAGCACACATTTCCGAGAGGAGCTCCACCACCTGGGTTTGAGGAGTGATAGGGTAGGCGGCGATCACCTGAGCCCGGCCGAGCATCCCCCCGTAAGAAAGGGCATGATTTCCCATGATGA
>WVZL01000025.1:161083-161353 GCA_011772495.1 Candidatus Aminicenantota bacterium | reverse complement strand
GCCACAGCCCTTGCCATCGGTTGCTCCTCCTGAGGAGAGTCTGAGTTTCATGGGCGAATATTTCCTGGGTCCTGGGCAACAAGATGTCATCAGCGAAAGCGCCGAATTGACTTCCTTCAGGCTGGAAAATAACTCTAAAGTGACGATCACGGCAGATGTCACCCTCTACGTAACCGGGGATTTTTCCATGAACAGTTTTTCCCAGATCGAAATTGCAGAGGGTGCAAGTGTCACCGTTTATCTGGGTGGTACTTTTACCCAGCACAGTAA
>WVZL01000025.1:607-161043 GCA_011772495.1 Candidatus Aminicenantota bacterium | reverse complement strand
TCTGGATTGGAACGCCACCACTACCTTCTATGGTTCGGTTTATACGCCAAGGGCCACTGTGAATTATAATAGCGAAGCTGATTTCTACGGTGCTATTAGCGGAAAATACGTGGACATTAACTCTGATGCCGAGCTTCATTATGATGAAGCTCTGGGTAAACATAAAGTTTACACCGGAACCACACTCGATACGTATATCGTCAAATCCTGGCAGGAGGTCGTTCCCTCCTCTTGAGGATTTAAATATTTAAGAAAAGGGCGAGCTTTCGAGCTCGCTTTTTTTTTACCTGGCAAAAAATAATCACCTGATTGATACATGAACTCAGGATAAGCTTTCCTCCTTCTCTGATTAAATGAATGTATTCCCCTTGGCCGTTCATGCCATATGCGGACATTTTTTCTTTATTGTAAGAATTCTGGACACTATAAAACTGAGCTTAATTTATTGATTATAAATGAGTTAATATGTTAAGCCGGTCATAATGTATAATTACTGAACACTTCTGTTGAGAGTCCAAACCTGAAACCACACTGTAAATTAAATAATATCAATAATTTATGGAAAAATAGCAGGTTGGCCTGAATTTTGCTTATAAAATGCAGGGAACAGAAAGTTCTGAGTATGAAGGTTTTTTACCACTACCTTATGAAGATGATCATTAACCAATCAATCCATTCAGGTATATTATGGGTATTTTACAGGTGCTTTACCCCTGTTCAGAAGGTTATTTTCAGTCTTTGCCTGAACTTGAGTAGCCTTAGCAGAGGAGCAAAAGGGGTGAGAAGGGGTAGGCGAAAAATCACCGCAAAAATCATCTCTAGGGGTCATTTACTTTTGGGATATTTTAACGAATATATATATGTAGCTTGATTATAAGGCGTATTTCGAGTACAACTTTTACTTTTAAAGAGAGAAGATCCATGAAAAAAGAAAATTCTCCAGCTTGCCAGAGAGGGATAAGCATAGTCGAGGTTCTCATCGTGGTGGCCCTCATAGCTGTCTTGGCTTTGGCTTTTTTTCCGAACATCAGGAACACTATGGAGACCAGGGATTTTGAGAATACGGCTAGAGATATCCAGACGACAATTCAGCGAGCCAGGATGGAAGCCGTGAAGACAAAGTTGAATCATCGGGTGAAGTTTGTCAACGGGACAAGCGGATGGGAGTTCTCCATTGAAAAAGAGGACTCGCCTGGGAACTGGAGCTTGTTAACGGGATTTGTGAAAAAAATAATCCCCTCCAGGTTTAACGTAACCGTGAATTTCCCTGATGAAACCATTATTTTCTCTCCCCTTGGTTTTATCCAAAACTACAGCTCAGCGCAGAACAGCGTCACCATCCAGAATCCCAAGCTGGATAGCGAAGACCAGCCAGACCGGAGGACTATCACGGTTTTTGCAGGGGGCTCGACTCGATACACAAGCTCGGAGAGTGGCTAAAAATGAAAAATAAAAAGAAAACAAAAGGCTTCACCCTAGTAGAAGTTGTCCTGGCCATTGCCATCGTCGGAATCGCTCTGCTGGGATTAGCCCAACTCTTTACTTATAGTGTACTGATCAATTCTCGCTCGGAGAGAATGACCAACGCAACATTCTTGGCCCAGCAGAGGATCGAATTTCTAAGGAATGTCTCGACGACTGAACTGAGCACTATAACGAGCCCGACCGATGAGATTCTCGACCTCAATAGCGACGGAATCATGGACTACAGAAGAGTCACTCAGGTCCAACCCACAGGGTATTCTTGGCATGTGAGAATTCTCGTCTTTTCAGCCGAGCAGATCGGAGTGCCTATCGCTTCGCTCATCGACGATCCCCTAAAATACAGAGTCAGAGCTGACATCAGCACCATTGTTAGCTGGTGAGACATTATTGGAAGGGAAACAACCAAATGAGAAAAAAAACTTCAAATTTACGATACCTAGCATTAAAAAATAGGCCAGGTCTCACCCTGTTAGAGCTACTGATCGGCAGCACGATAATCTTAGCGGTTATCCTGGCCACTTTATCTCTTTACATGAGAAGCAATAGAGTATCTGTTGACCAGCTTCAATTCTCCGAGCTTCAGCACGATGTTCGAGCAGCCATGTTTTTTATCTCCCGAGATATTAAATCCATAGGAGCAGGAATACCCGAAGAGTTTGCCGGCTACTTCATTCAGGGGATAAACAATGATCCGAACCAAAGCTCTGCTCCGGTTCAGACTGATAGGCTAGCTCTCCTGGGAAATTCAGATCCCTTAAGACTTGTTATCAATGTCTTTGATCCGTTGAGCCCAGGGACGATTACTCTTGACCCGAATGAATTTAGTCTTTATCCGTATACTGAAAATGCCTACCCTGCTGACCCCAAGGGTTATGTCAACCGTACCATCATTATCCTGCCCAACCCTGAAGAGAACTCTTCTAACGGAGAGTTGGGTCGAATCACTTCCGTCGATTTTGCCACCGATCAAATATCATACAGTACGATTAATGTGTCTTTGCCAAATGGATTGGTGTCAGGAGGCGATGCAGCTCAATATCAGGGGGGAACAGTTCATTTTATCGAACTCAAGACTTACTGGCTTGATGTCGATGGCAACTATCCTGGATTAACCGTGGGGACCGACGGCTATCTCGGGCAGCCAGGAATTTTGTACATTTCTCGATGGAACTCGCTCATCAACGGCTACGAGCATCAGCCCCTGGTTCAAAACATAGAGGACCTCCAATTCCAGTATCATGGTGACCTGGATGATGACCAACAGCTCGATGATTACAATAGCAGCGGCACCATCGACGGGAACGATTTCTTGAACTGGGATGATGACTATGGAGCTATCACCGATTGGACAAATAATTCTACGGTGGTGGATGGCATTCGATGCCTCAAGATCTGGATTCTGGGCCGAACCGAAAGAGCCTATGTCAGCCTTTCTGGTACGACTCCAGATGAGGTGAAGTATGTCTACGGTAAACCTTCCATCGCCGATTCACCTGCTGGAGCCCAGCCCGATAAACACCGAAGGTTCTTGCTCGAATCCACAGCGAACGTCAGGAACATGTCTTTGAGTATCTATAATGCAGGCAATTAATAAAGCAGGCAATTAAATAAAGAGGGTGTGATGAATAAAAAAATAAGATTGTCTTTGTTTAGAAATCACCATCCTGCTCCTGGCCGCCAAAAAGGAGTAGGCTTGATTGTTATCTTCTTGGTGCTGGCTTTTTTACAGATCATCGGGTTTGCGCTTCTCATGGTGACCAGTACCGGCACTCGAATGGCAGGAAACATACGCACCCAGCAGCAAGCTTCTAATGCGGCTGAATCCGGTTTCAATAACTCCTGGGTTTCCATCGAGGATTCCTTTGCCGATGGGGATTGGATTTCTTTTGATGGACATTATGTCATAGAGCCGACCGGAATCGATAATCCCCAAGCCGATAACTATTTTCGAAAATTGACTGACCTGGAGATATTGAATGTCCTCGATACGGATTCAGACGGGACACCTGATGTGGACAATGTCCTCTATTTTCGCCAGCCCTTTATTCCGACTGGAAGCGGCACCTACAATTTACTTCACACCTACACGGTGTTTTTGATCGATGATGAAGCAGGAGGGGGGACGGCTGACCCTAATGATGCCCTTTTGGTTTGCATCGGCGCCGTTGGGTCAGGCAACAATGTCACGACCACCCGATTAGAAATTGAGTTGGTCATCAGGACTGAAGGATCAACCTAATCTTTGCGAGGTGAGAAAATGAGAAATAAAAAGAAAATAGGGATTTTTCTCTTCCCCTTGATTATCCTCACTGCGGTATTCGTTCTCAAATTCTGGGCTCAGGAATGTACAGAATATGAAATACTATTTACTGAATCCTTTGACACCACCACCTACAAGGATCCTGCCAGTTCTGTCGACCACTGGGGCGAGGGATACATTACCCTCAATAAATTGGGAGCCAATTTCGCTAACCCCGTAAGCCTAGACTTTCCGACCTGGATCAACACTGTTACCGCTAATGATTTTAACGGCGATGGCTGGCCTGACCTCGTCGGTTCCAGCAGCTCCTATTCCAATGTTCTGGTCTTTATCGAAAACATGGGAGATGAAGGAATGGTAGGAACCTTTTCCATAACTCTATGGATCGATGGGTCAACAGGACCGGATGGGGATGGCAACCCGATCACAGGAGTGCAGGGCCAAGCCCTTGATAAGAACGGCCATTGCGGGATGACTTCAGGGGATTATGATGGAGACGGAGATATCGATTTTATACATGTTTCCGGCGAAAGTGATTCTCCCAATACGCCGGAAAGAATCTGGCTCTACGAGAACCACCTCAATGAAGGCAGCCTCTCTTTCACTCAGACAGATATGACCGGCACCTGGGCGGCTGATGTAGGAGGCTTTGCTTGGACAGCCACATTCATGATCACCACGGATTTCGATAATGATGGAGACCTCGATATCCTGGCTGGAAACGGAGAAGGGGAAGTGATCCTTTTCCGGAATACAGACAGCGGAGTTATCAACAGCGGCACCTTTGTCCTGGAGTCTGAACCTGTTCTCACCACGGGATGGACTGGACACGGGGTCAGCACGATCTCTATTGCCGATTTTGATATGGATGGTGATGATGACATCATCGTGGGCAGCGTGGATTACGGGGAATTGAAATATTATAAGAATGACGGGAGCGGCAATTTCACACTTTATGTTGAGTACTCTGATCCTTCCCTTTCAGGTGAAGAACCCGGTTCCGGAGATAATGAATTCGATGGAGCATCCACTGTCTCTTTGGTGGCTGACTTTGACCTGGATGGAGATCCGGACTTGATGTTGGGAACAGACAACTGGAATTACAGGGATGAGATTGAGATCGGCGGACAAGCCTATTTTTTCAGGAATGTGGATGGAGACTTAAATTCTACCTTGATTTTTGATGAGCGAGATTATGTCTTTGATTTCGATATGGGTGAAGTCTTTGATTTTGACATGGATGGAGACATGGATTTTCTGATGGCTGACGGTAACCATTCCGAAAAGTATTATCTCTTCCGGAATGATGTGGCTCCTGTTTATAACCTTGAGGGTGAAGGAATCTCGAAAGATGTCATAACCAGCCTTGATCCAACTATGCATGCCGTGACCACGGTTCAGATTACTCAGATGAAACAGAGCGTCCTCGGAGATTCCTCCGGCTGTCGAGTGGAACTCTGGGTCAGCAATGATGGAATAAACTGGGAGTTTTACGTGGCTTGGGAGGGCACAGATATTAAAAATTATGCCGACCCCAACCTCCCTGATCCTCATTCCTTCACTCACTTCGGCTCCCAGCTGAGGTGGAAAGCCGTCTTGACCGCCGAAGAGGACGTGATGGAGGAGTACGAAGGAGCATCTTACGATACTCCCAAGATTGATGAGATTGAATTCACGATCACCTATGTTGATCAGCGAGAATATTCCCGGACCTCGGTGGCCACGAGTATCGTAGAAGGAGCAGAGAATAAAAATATTATTATCGCCGGCAGCTTTATCTTCCCAGGCTGGAAGGGATATCTCAGGGCCTATGATGTCACCACCATGGGCTTTGAACAAACAGCGGAATCAATCCTGAAAACGGTCACTCGCCCTGATGCAGCCCAGCCCGGTCAAAGAGAGATTATTCCCGAGGGAGTTGAAATTTTTTGGGATGCTGGTGAGCTCCTGGTTGCCCGGGCAGCAGCCAGCCGAGTCATCTACACCGCCATTGATGAGGGCTCGGGATTAGTAAGGTGGGATTTTACGCTGGCCAATATAGATACCCTGGATGATTATTTACAGGATTTTAACGCCGATAATTCGGGATTGCTTAGTTTTGTGAGGGGAGAAGGCCGGAGCTGGAAACTGGGAGACATCAACCATTCCAATCCTGTTGTCGTCGGGCCTCCGAGCGGAACCGACGCTCTCAAAGGAAGCGGATATATCACTTTCAAGGAAACCTGGAAAGACAGGCAAAAAGTCCTCTATGTAGGCGCTAATGAAGGAATGATTCACTGTTTTGATGTGACCACTGGAGAGGAGCTTTGGGCCTATATCCCCTACAATCTTCTTCCTATGCTCAGAGACCAGTGGGCTGTGGATCAGAGCACTGGAGACCGAGTCTTTATCAGGAGGGCTTACATAGATAGCAGCCCGGTGGTGGAGGATGTCTACATAGACGCTGACGGAGATTCAACCAAAGAATGGATCACGATTCTCGTTTGCGGTCAAGGCCGAGGCCAGGGAAGCACTCTGGCAGGAGGAAAATCAGGCAACTTCTATTTTGCTCTGGATATCACTGATCCTTCAAATCCCAAGCCTTTATGGGAATTCACAGACGATAAAATGGGAGAGACCTGGTCGGTTCCTGTGATCGGAAAAGTTACCAAAGATGGAGGGGATACCTGGGCCGGCTTTGTCGGATCCGGATATGATAATGTTAAGGGTCCAGGAGGCCAGGGCAATGTGTTCTCTGCCTTTGATTTAGAAACAGGAACATTGATTTGGGAGAAGAATACCGGTGATGTTGATACCGAACTCACACACGGTTGGAACATAAAAAATTCCCTGGCTGGCTCTCCTTCCCTGGTCGATACTGATTCGGACGGGTATGCGAACAGCGTCTATTTTGGAGATTTAGATGGACAATTGTGGAAAGTAAATGTAGCCGCTAATCTCGTAACTCCGGGTTCCTGGAGCGCCGCACCTATTTACACGGATTCCAATAATTATCCTATCATGACTAAACCGGCTGTTTGGCTGAATCCGCTAGCCACAGGAGCTGTCCCACACATTTATTTCGGGACCGGAGGAGATGACAGGGCTCCGGATGATGTTTACTATTCATTTATTGCTTTTACGGATGGAACGACTCCAGAGGTGGAGTGGTATGTTGGTGATCAAGCGACCCTTGGTCTAGCTGCCGAGAAAGACAAGGGGAACCTGCTCCTTGGAGAGAAAGTT
Organism: Candidatus Aminicenantota bacterium; assembly: GCA_011772495.1. Taxonomy (GTDB): domain Bacteria; phylum Acidobacteriota; class Aminicenantia; order Aminicenantales; family Aminicenantaceae; genus WVZL01. Next base: position 154,073 of record WVZL01000025.1, on the reverse strand, counting down.
TGGGCTGACCCTAAAGTGGCTGACAAAATCGTCTATTTCAGTACCCTGCAAGGCAGCATTGAAGCTGTGAATCCCTGTGAAAACATTGAAGGTTTGGGGACACTTTATGCCAGATGGATCCAGCCCGTAGGCGGAGCCGCTGTGGGTGCAACTGCGCTCAAAGGTGCCGGTGGACCGACAGAAGGCCTGAGCCTGGCTATAAAGACCAGAGCCGCGGTCACTTTGGGTGAGAGCGACAGGACTCAACAGGGCAGAAAGAGAGAAGTCTATATTCAGGAATATGACTCTACCCTGCAGCGGTTGGAGCAGTGGATAGCAGGAATACTGGAGATCAAATCCTGGAGGGAAATCTTTAGGGTTATAAGATAAGAAAACACGGAAGATATTCGAAGCGTCTGTGACAATTTGAAAAGTTATTGGCACCTGAGATCTCGAGAGAAAGCGGAGAGGGGAAAGATAGAGAAAGGAAGAAGTAAAAGAGAGCGGAAATTCTCTCTATGCTGCCTAGAAAAGCAATAAATTTATTTTTTTTAAACTTCACAATTCAGGTGATGAGGTGAAAAAGAGAGGGGAAAGACACTCCAGAACAAGAAAACAGGAGCAGGGCTCTATCTTGATGGTAGGCCTCTTCTTCTTAGCTTTCTTGCTTCTTCTGGCCTTCCCTCTTTTGTTCCAACTCTCCAACGAGAATAAGTCGGCTGGCAGATCCCATAAAGCTACTGCAGCCATCTCTTTAGCCGAGGCTGGCGCGGAAAGAGCCATATGGGAGCTGAATCATGGAGACATAACCAGCTGGAGTGGAGGCGGCTCTGTTTGGACGATGAACATTTCTTCCTTTCCTACCAACGACGGGCAGGTCATCGGGGACATCGGCATACAGGTTGATCTCCTGGATGAAGATTTTCCTGTTGTAGAGTCTGCGGGCAATGTGCTTTACCTGAGCTCTCTGACAGTGGACAGGGAAACCCGAGTCGTATTAGAGAGGCATGATGTTTCCATTTCCCTGTTCGATTACGGAGTTTTTGGAGAAGATGGCCTAGAACTGGCTTCGAATGCCCGGATAGACAGCTACGATTCAAGCGGTGAACCCTATGATCCTGCAAATCCGAGTATGAATGGAAATGTAGGGACCAATGCCACTCACCTGGGATGCGTTTACTTGAATGCCAACGCCAGTATCTTAGGCGGGGTGGCTACCGGACCGGAAAGTGTCCCCGAGAATATCATCATCACAGAGCCTGTTTCAATAATCTCGGGTGCCAAGCAGCCGCTGTCCAGCCCCAAAGAGATGCCCTTGATCATTCCTCCTGAAGGCTTGACTTTCATGGGGGATTATATTCTTGATAACGGAGGCAGCGATACCATAAGCGAGAGTGGAGAGTACACCAATTTCCGCCTTTCCAACAGCTCTACGGTCACGATCACCTCTGAGGTAATCCTTTACATAACCGGCGAATTTTCCATGGTAAGCAATACCCAATTGGAGATCGCTGAGGACGCTAATCTCACCGTGTATCTTGGAGGAAGCTTTGTCCAGGAGTCAAACACTCAGATCAATAATTTATCCATGAACCCCACGAGCCTCCTGCTTTTGTGCACTGACAGTTTCACTGGAGACATGGAATGGAATTCTAACTCCGACTTCTGGGGAGCTGTGTATTCACCTAAAGCTAACGTGGTGTTCAACAGCAGCGCTAATTTTTATGGTTCTGTTATAGGTAAATATGTGGACATTACGTCTCAGGCAAATATTCATTATGATGAAGCCCTGGCCAGTTTAGAGATTGTTCCTGGCAGCATGGGTTCTTTCTACACGGTCCTGTCTTGGCAGGAGAAGATTCAGCCTGGAGAGTAGAAAAGAACGTATCATTAGCCCGAATATATTCATAGATCGAAATCTGCGAGCCAAAGTCAGCTAGGCAGGGGGAAAGAAAAAAAGATATTCACGGAGCCAGATCTCTAAACAGGTTCAAGTAGGCTCTCACGATTCGCCCTCCCCAAAGCAGGGAGACAAAGGCAGCCGGAGCCAAAAATGTCCCGAAGGGAAGAGCATACTGCAGGTCTTTCTTTTTAAACAGGATGAAGAGAACACCCACTAAGGCGCCGGAGAGAGAAGCCAGGATCATGGTCATTAGAGTCCCTCGCAAGCCCAAATAGGCACCTATCATCAAGATCATGGTCACATCACCCATGCCCAATCCTTCTTTCCTTCTCAGGAGATAGTAGGCTCCGTAGACAAAGAGCAAAAAACCTGCTCCCACCACAGCTCCCACCAGGGCTTGAGTCAGGTTCAAATCTGAGCGGAATAGAGAATACACCAAACCCAGCAATATTCCGGGAAGAGTAATGGCATCAGGAAGGATCTGAAGATAAAAGTCAATGAAACCAAGAGCTATCAAGGCGCTAACGAAGAGACAGGAGGCAAAGAAATGAAAGCTCAAGGAATACTGGCTATAGAGAAGAAGGAAGCATAACGGAGTGAGAAACTCTACCAGAGGATAGGAGAAGGGAATTTTTTCCCCGCAGAACCGGCACTTTCCCCTTAAGATGATAAAAGAAAGCAGGGGAATGTTATCATAGAATTTTATGCTCTTCTGGCAGGCCGGACAGAATGATGACGGTCGGAATAGGCTTAATCTTTGCGGCACCCGGTAGATGACAACATTGAGAAAGCTGCCCCAGACAAGACCGAAGAGCACGATGATGACTATCTTTTCCATGGGATGGTTGGAGCTTTCACTTCTCCGGTCTGAGAATCGTACAGGTAGTCGGTTCCATCGAAGTCCTTAGGCAGAGATTTCAGGAATCCAGTGCTGACGAGCTGGCTGAGTTTCAAGGGATTGTGGTCATACCTAGCCTTGTAGGCTTGGATAGCTTCTTGAATCATCTTGATATCTATGCCGGCTTTAACCTGGTAGAGGTGATTGGAGGCGATCTTTTTAGTGCGCTCATCCTCGGCTGTGTTGTAAACTTCCTGCCAGGTCTGCCAGGAGGTTTCAAAATCCATGGCTTTGAAGGCAGCATTGGCGTATAGCCTTTTGGCATGCTCAGGAGCCCCTTCGATTTCCATGGCGATCTTGTAATAATGCTGAGCAGTTTTAAAGTCCTTTTTCACCAGCTGGGCATAGTGGCCGGCCGAGAAGGGAAAAATCCACTGCTCTGGATTGTTTTCCAAACCTCGATCCAGAATTTTGAAACCAAGTTCCGGGTTACGGGCTTCATAGACAGCGATCAAAGCCCCGATATCGTAAGGGTCTAAGTAATGGGGATCCAGTTCAGAGATGATCGAGAATATGTGATCTAAATACTTATATCTCTCTGCAGCCGAAATAGTATAGGTACTGTAATACTGGATGGCCCAGATGTATATCATGTCAGCCAGGAAAGATGAATAGCCGAAGGAAGCGTATTTCAAATATTTTCCCGAGGGGATGTAGATAACCGAAGACCCGGGAATCTTTTGGCGGCTGATTTGATTGATCTTCAGCTGGGTGGCCACATAGGCCCCGCCCATAAGGAGAAGAAAAAGGACGAGGAATACGGAGCTGAAGCCTTTTTCTTTAAAGAAGGATAATCTCATAGACCTAGATGAAATCTCTTTTTCTGAAGATCAAGAAAGCTATGGTCAAAACAAAGAGAGTGTAAAAGACTCCGTATAGAGTTGTAAACAAGAAAAATTGGGAGGAAAGTGGCAAACCATGGACAATCTCTGTCTTGACGTTGAAATTTTCAAGGTCAGGAACAAGCAGGTAGAGAATCTGAGCCAAAACCCTCTGAGGGCCAGCTTTGATCTTCTGGATAAGGGTTTCTAATCCCCAAGATAGGTGACCGACGAGATAGAAACTTAGGGAAAAAATAGAGCTCAATATGGGAGTCGAAAAGCAGGAGAAAAGGATAGCTACCGAGGTGATCAACAAGAGTTCGAGGAAGATCAGGTAGATGGCTATGAGAAGATTCCAGTCTATCTTGGAGGTATGGAGAAAAACTAAAACCAGGAATATGAGGCTCATCAGGAGAAGCATGATCAAGAGGGTCAAGGCCAGCCCTAGAAACTTCCCCAGGAGGAATTGATAGCGGTGGATGGGTTTGGAGAGCAAGGTAAAGATGGTTTTTTTATCGATCTCCTTGTAGACCAATTGCGTGCCTATCACGATAGCCATCAAAGCCCCGAAGAGGGAAAGGGAGGCCAGGCCCACATCTTTGATGATCTTGACTCTGTCTCCCACCGTGATAAGAGCCAGGAAACGGGAGAAAATGATCGTCGAAGCAGCGAAGAAAAGAAGCAGATACAGGATTCTGTCTCTTATGGTCTCCTTGAAGGTGTTCAAGGCAATCGCTGTTATTCTCATCCTTTTTTAACCATCCCGACGAACAAATCTTCTAAGGTTTGAGTTCTAGGGATAAGGGAGTGAATCTTCCCGTTCTTTTTCTGGACAAGGTCGATGATCGTGTCGATCTTATCTTCTTCGAAGACTTTGAGAAGAGTCTTTTCTCCCAGATAAGAAAAGCGTTCTCCTAAGCTCTTGAGTTCATTGGATTTCAGTCCAGAAAGAATAATCTCTGTGAAAAGGATTTTTTCGGAGACTAGATCGTGGAGAGTCCCCTGGCTATGGATCTGGCCGTTGATGATGATCGCGACTCGGTCGCAGATCATTTCGATATCCTGCAGGATGTGCGAGGAGAGGAACACGGTTTTCCCTTCTTGTTTTAGCCGGGCAATGATGTCTCTCATTTCTTTTCTACCCAGAGGATCCAGACCTCCCAGGGGTTCATCCAGGAGGACTAAAGAAGGCTCGTTGAATAGAGATTGGGCAAAGCCTATCCTCTGGAGCATCCCCCGCGAAAATTTTCGAAGAGGCATGTTCGCCCACGGCTCGAGACCGACAAGATGGAGGAGTTCCTTAACTCTGGCCGCTATGTCTTTTTTCTTCTTGAGAGACAATTCTCCGTAGAAATTGAGAAACTCTGAGGCTGTGAGGTGTTCATAAAAATAGGGATTTTCAGGAAGAAACCCGATTCTTTCTTTGGCGCGAAGAGAAAGGTGTGGCAGGCCGAATAATTCTATTTTCCCTTTTTCAGGAAAGAGGAGACCAAGAATACACTTCAGAGTCGTTGTTTTTCCCGCTCCGTTTGGACCGAGATAGCCAAAGATTTGACCTTCTTCGACTGTCAGGGAAATCCCTTTCAGGATTTTCTTTTTTCTAAGGAGAAAACCAGTCTTAAAGGATTTATGAAGGTCCTCGATTTTGAGAACTGTGGCCATGATTATTTTTTCCTGTATATTATAGGAAAAAGAGGAAAGAAAAAAAAGTCAAAAATAGGGGTCAGGTCTCAACTTTCAAGAAAGATAAGGGACGGTTCTATTTTTTTTCATTATTCTCAATATCCTCTGTGAGTTGTTGAGAAAAAATAGAACCGTCCCCATTTTGTAAGGACCTGACCAAAGTTGGGGATTTAATCAGGGAGGACATGTTTCAAGGTGTCCGGGTTTATGGTGATGTAAAAGTCACTCCCCAGGTAAAGGAGAGGTTGAATCTTTCCGCCCTCCAGTACGCCCTCAGGACTAAAGCCTTCCTCCTCGTGGATGGCCAGAACTTCCCCCACAAAAAGGTCATGGTCACCGTAGGCTCTGACATCTGCTACCCGGCATTCAAAACAAACATAGGCCTCTTCCACGACAGGAGATTTAATGATTTTTGAAGGGGAAAGCTTGACTTCAAATTCCTTGATCTTATCTGTATCGGAACCGGAGACTCTTCCCATCTGAGCAGAGAGCTTCACTTTATCAAAGCTGATGAAGTTAGCCGTGAATTCCCTGGCCTCGGAAATAATCTGATAGGTGTATCTCTTTTTAGAGATAAGAATCCCAAAAAGCGGAGGCTCGAAGGAAAGGGCCGTGTGCCAGGCGCAGGCCATGTAATTAAGGCGCTTTCCTGCCTGGGCACCTACAATGGCTACCGTGTAAGGATAGAAATGCTGGAATTTTTTTATTTTAGTGATTATCTTTTTCATGGCTTCTCTCCAGATGCTTTATAAAGAGAGCAAAATTTAAGGTTTCTTTATTTCAGGCCTTTTATTTTCTTGGCGTTCTTAAGAAGCCACTCATCGGTAAAGAGGTGTTCCTGGTTTAAGGCAAGATGCAGCTCGAGCTGTTCCTTTATCTCTTTTTCTTCAACCAGAGAAATTAATTTTTCATATTTCGCTATCAGCTCTTCTTCTGCTGGGATCAGAGTCTCCAAGACCGTGAGGCGGTCTTCTCCAGGATAGGCAGCAGGCATCGGGCTTTGGCTCGTTTCGACTCCGTTTTTATCTTTTACCGTATTTTCGATTTGGATCACATCTCCCATCTTAATCAGGAGACCCGAGTTCTTATCCCAATGTCTCATGTGGTCGATGGAATTTTTAAACAAACGCTGACTGAGGTCTTGGTGCTCGCTGAAGAGCAGGACATACTTCAAGTATTGGTGCAGGAGTGCATTTTCCGAGCGAGTGATTTCATGGAGGAGTTGGACTTCTTCTTTTTCTCGGTTTTCCGGCCTGGATTGAAAGCAAAGGGCCTCTTCAGCTCCTTCTTTCTTCATGGCTGCCATCATGGCTTCGAACTGTCGGGAATGACGAACTTCATCATAGGAGATATTCCAGACCATGTTTTCAATCTTGGGGAAAGCCCCCTCTTCAAATTCTGCTGATTGGTAAAGGTCGGTGACCATGTCTTCGGTCATTTTGTCCCTCTTCAGGTTGTCCATGATCTTCGGATAGCGCATGACTTGGTCTGTTTTAAAAGAAGGAATCCCACCCATCTGGGCAATGATTATTCCAAGCTGGAGGGCATGGTACATCTCGTCAATTCCGATCTGGATTGTCTGGGCGCGGGCATCTGTTCTGTGCTTCATGATCGGGTCTTCGTAAAAGAATTTGGCTTTGGGCATCGAATAGGCATGGATAGTGTATTCAAAGCTCACTGCCCACTCGTGTTCTAGGGCTATGTTTAAAAGTTTTATAGCATCTTCTTGGGTTTTTATGGTTTTTATTTCTTCCATTGTCTCTCCTCGCTAGATTCATGTATTTGTTATTATAGTCATCTTGCCGGCAAATGAAAAGGTGAGACACATCCCATTCTTACCTAATAGTTGAATAATTATTGATAAGTTTTTGGGAATGGCTTCACTCCCGTTCAGATTTTAAACGCCATTCCCTCGTTGCTCTTCTCGGCACCTGCGTAACTCGCCTCCTACGGAGACTCAGACATACTCGGTGTCCGACTCTTTCGGATTCCCTCGAAGAACAACATCGTTGCGGAGAAACGATGTTGGGGGGATCCAAGGGGGTGTGCCCTCCTTGGCCGCAGGACGCTTTATGCAGTCCGAGAAGGGGAGGCAGCGAGCCGTGAGAAGGAGAAGGCGAGCGTTGGAAGGGGGAAAGCGGAGCTGTTCCCCCTCCAAGGAGGCTCGGTAAGGCTAAATCTTCAAACGTCGCTTCATCCATTCCCAAAAATCCCCGCTTTATCATGGATAAAGAAATACTTCCAAAGGTGAGAGCCTTTCACCCCTTTAGGTGAAGAGGATGATTTTTAAAGTAACCTCAAAAACCATCTTGAAAGGTGATTGACTTTGGACCCAGGCTCATTCAAAATTCTATATGCCCAGCCTTCCTTGTCTGATTAAATTTTTTATCCAAGGCGCCACTTAGGCCGGGGGAAAAAGGGGGAGGAAATAACTTTCCTCTCCCGCTCTCTATCTTCCAGAATTTCCTTCTAAACCATATTCCCTTTATTCTTGCCTACAATCTGGACAATTTTCTGGGGCGTCTGGTTCTTCTTGGTAATATCAAGCACTGGTCGCTTCGGGCTCTGCTTGTGAAACTCATAAAGATTGGAGCTAAGGTGCTGAGACAGAGCGGTGGTGCTATTTTCTAGATGGCTATGAGGAATATCGATTTCTTTTCGAGCAAAGACATTAACTGTTAAAAAATGTTACAAATTGTTCGAGAAGCATCTGAATATCCCTGGGGATAATTTTGGCATGTTTATTGCTGATAAAAATAGGGAATATAGGATTAAAGGAGCAAAATTATGAACAACAAAAATCTCTTGTTTGACCCAGGCCGGAGACAATTTCTCTCTTCACTTTTACCTCTTTGTTCAATGTCTTGTTTAAGTTTAGGTGGTTTATTAAACAACCATGAATCCAGTGATGGATCCCAGGAAAAAGTCATTAAACACAAATTCCAAAAAGAATGGGGCCATACTTATGAAGAGGCATTTAAATGGAGATATGGATATTATATTGAGATTATGGAAGAGTTTTCAAAATATCTTGGAAGGAAAAAACTCATTGAGATGATAATGCGTGCTGTGGATGACAGCAATCCGATAAGTGAAAACGATGACCCCAATTTTTCTTTCCTCGAATGGATAGGAGGAGGGGAGTATTACCAGAACATGATGACTTGGGAAATCATAGAACGATCTGAAAAAGCTTATGAGATGAAAGTTTCCGAATGTCTTTGGGCAAAGACCTTTCAAGAGAGAAACGCAGCCGATATTGGCTATGCAACTGTTTGCTATAGCGATTTTTCTGCTGCCAAAACTAGTCATTCAAAAATTACCCTGGTGCGGACAAAAACAATAATGCAAGGTCATGGCTACTGCGATCATCGATGGATATGGGAAGGGTAGAATCTTTTCTATTGTTCTGTTCCTAAAAACTGTCGATTGATTATTAAGAAACAATAGAATCATCCCCGTATCATTTTTGTAGAAAGCCGATTCATGTTTCACGACCTAAAACTTATTCATTGCCCGAGCTGACGAGTTTTTAGTTTCTTTCCAACCTCCTTTTCTATATAATCTTACACCGTACCCAAGCTTCACTCTGGAGTGCAGGAATGACTGATTTTGGAGGAGCTGTTAAGCAAAGCCAGGAATTCGAATTTGCCATTATCGGCGTGCCTTTTGATGATAAATCCTGTTACTTGAAGGGAGCAGCCAAAGGACCTTCAGCTATCAGGGCTGCCTCCACCGGGAAGGCGATTAATCCCTGGACAGAACTCGGTGTAAATCTAGAGGAGGAAACCATCCTCGTCGACTTGGGCGACCTGAATATTGCGGGTGAAGCTTCAGAAATCTTTGCTCAGATTGAAGAGGGAATATTTGAAATCTTGAAGAAAGAGGCGGTGCCCATTATCCTTGGTGGCGACCATTCGATAAGTTATCCAGCAGCTAAAGCCTTTTCGAAAAAATTTAGGTCCTTAGATATTCTCCACTTTGATGCCCATCCAGACCTGTATGAAGAGCTGTACGGAGACCGTTATTCTCATGCCTGTCCCTTTGCCAGGATCGTGGAGGAGGGCCTGGTGCAGAATCTTGTTCAAGTGGGGATAAGAGCAGCTACGGGCCAGCAGCGCTCCAAGGCTGCAGAGCATGGAGTTAGGACCCTCTGGATGAAGGATTTGAAGGAAATCCCTGGCCTTGAGTTTTCAAATCCTCTCTATATCTCCTTTGATATGGATGCTCTCGATCCAGCCTTTGCGCCTGGCGTCTCCCATCACGAGGCTGGAGGCCTCTCTACCCGTCAAGTTATCAATCTGATTCATGCTCTCAAGGCCAAGATTATCGGTTTGGATGTTGTGGAGTTGAATCCTGAGCGGGATCCGAGCGGGATAACGGCTGCAGCTGCAGTGAAAATCATAAAAGAGGTGGTGGGCAAGGTCATTTTTGACGCTTCATCTCGCCGGAAATCTTCTCTCCAACAGGAGGAATCATGAGAAATTCCATCTTAACCCTGGTGGCTATTCTTTCTTTAACAGGATTGGTTTTAGCTCAGTCTGCTGGCGATTTTGATGATCACTTCATCGATAAGACCATGCGCCTGGATTATTTTCATATCGGCAATGCTAAGGAAGAATTTATCACTCTGGATCAAGTTTATCAGCAAGGCCTCTGGGCAGGAAGCAAGAAAAATCTTATCGATCATTTTGACAACGGCCGTTACTATATTAAAGTCTATGATACTTCATCGGGAAAACTCATTTTCTCCAAGGGATTCGACTGCTATTTCGGGGAGTACAAGACTACAGATTCAGCCCTCGAGGGAGTGAAAAGAACCTACCACGAATCGGCTATCATTCCTTATCCGAAAGCTAAAATTACATTTACTCTTGAAGTCAGGGATCATGAGAATCGGCTTGGCCCTCTCTTCAGTCAAAAGATCGATCCCGATGGAGTAGCGGTCATAAAGGAGAAATTGGAGGAAGGAGTTAGGGTTTTTGAAATGGTCAAGCACGGCCATCCTCACCAGAAGGTGGATATTGCCTTTATTGCCGAGGGGTACACTAAACAGGAAGAAGCTAAGGTTAAGGCAGACCTAGAGAGATTCACCAAGGTTTTTTTCAATCATGAGCCTTATAAGACATATAAGAATCATTTCAACATCTACGGCGTGTTCAAGCCTTCTGCAGAAAGCGGGTGTGATGAGCCCACCCATGGAATCTTCAAGAACACAGCTCTGAGCAGCTCATTCAATTCCCTCGGTTCACCGCGCTATCTTTTGACAGAAGACAACAAGGCCCTCCAAGATATTGCCGCCCATGTTCCCTATGATGCTCTTTTCATCATGATTAACCAGAAGCGCTATGGTGGAGGAGGAATTTACAATTTTTTCTGCACCTTCACTACTGATAATCAATGGTGGGAGTATCTCTTCCTCCATGAATTCGGCCACAGCTTTGCTGGTCTTGGCGATGAATACTATACCTCCTCAGTGGCTTATAATGAATTCTATCCTAGAGGAGTGGAGCCAACAGAACCGAATATTACCGCCTTACTCGACCCAGAAAATCTTAAATGGAAAAAAATAATAGCATCTGGAATTGAAATTCCTACCCCTTGGGGGAAGGAAGCTTTTGACAAGATGGATCTGGATTATCAGAAGGTTCGTCGGAAAATCAACCAAGAGATAGCACGGATGAAGAGAGAAGCAGCTCCTCAGGAAGAGATAGAAGAACTTGAAGAGAAATCAGAGCAGCTCTCCAGGGGGCATGCCAACAAAATGGACGATTATCTCAGGAAGAGCAAGTTCTGGGAAAAAGTCGGTGCCTTCGAGGGAGCTGGCTACTCAGCCCAGGGCCTTTTTCGTCCCATGATAGACTGTCTCATGTTCACTAAAGGGAAAAAGCCTTTCTGTAGGGTTTGCCAACAGGCGGTAGTCAAGATCATAAAACATTACAGCGAATAGATTTTTGGCTCATAAAAAAATCATGGCAGCCTGCGAAGGGTAACCCTCACCCACAAGAGAACAATGTCACAGAGAAAAGAGAGGAAAAAATGAGAAAATATATCCTTTTTATCCCTGTAGCAACCTTTATCATCTGCTTATTCGTCTTCAACCTGAATAGTAGAGGAGAGGAGTCTCTCTTTAGCCCTAAGTTTGTATCATCTCCTTTGGTTCAAAAAATATTTTCTTTTATCGAAATGAATGAGGAGACAATCATCAAAGAATGGATCTATCTCACCGAAATGCCTGCTCCGTCTGGACATGAAGAAACGAGAGCCGAGTACCTGAAGAAGGAATTCAAAGCAGCTGGGCTGGACCGAACCTACCTCGATGCGTCAGGGAATGTCGTCGGTATCTTGAAAGGGGAATCCGGAGGGAAAAATATCATCCTTTCTGCTCATATGGATACAGTCTTTCAGGGAGTTTGGGAGATAAAGGTTAAAAGAGAAGGCAATCGTCTTAAGGCTCCTGGTATTGGCGATGACACAGCCAATCTGATCAATATGCTCTGGTCGCTGAGAACTTTGAAACAATCCGGGTTTAAACCCGTCCATACCTATTATTTCCTGGGGACTGTAGGAGAGGAAGTGGCCTTGGTGGGAATGAGGGATTTCCTGGAGCGAACAGCCGAAGATTTTGATATCCTCCTTGCTCTGGATGGTGATCTGGGGAAAGTCCATTATGGTGCCCTGGGTTTTGGCGGAGGGAAGATCATTTTCAGAGGTCCTGGAGCCCATACCATGCAGAGCCGAGGGGTGCCAAGCCCAAATTTGGCTGTTGCCAAAGCCCTGGAACGGATATATGCCCTTGAGCTTCCTTCCCAACCTATAGATAAATGGACCATTCTCAATGTTGGTCAGATTGGAGGAGGAAGAGTCAGGAATGCCGTATCTCAGGAGTCTTTTTTTACAGTTGACCTGCGTTCAGCTGATCAGAAAGAACTCGAGCATGCCCAGGCCCGGGTCTACAGGATTTGCCAGGAAGTGGCTTCTGAAGTGGGCGTAGAGGTCGAAATCGAACTCGATGATACAGCCAGGGCTTACCGCCTTCCGGGAGGAAAGAGCTCATTCCTGGTTCAAACAACCTTGGATATCCTGGAATTCTTGAAGGTCAGGGACGTGGAGGTCAATCCTCTGGGTTCTACTGAAGCCAATGCCGGATTAGCAAAGGGGATTCTATCCTTGAATTTAGGACGGACTTACGGCCGCTATAAACACAGTCTTAGGGAAGAGGCTGAGATAGATGGTCTTTTTTTGGCTTTAAAGCAGATCCTGCTGATGATTTATTCCCTGGAGCAGAAATATCCGCAGGCTCCTTAAATTAACTTAACAATCCTGAGCAACCATTCCTTATCGACTTCTGAGAAGGCGTCGAACTTTTGGCTGTCCACATCCAGGATGGCCCAGACTTCGTTTTTTTCATTGAAGAGGGGTATAACGATTTCTGAATTGGAACGGCTGTCGCAGGGAATATGGCCAGGAAATTTATGGACGTTAGGAACAATAATGACTTTCCTGTCCCGGACTCCTGCCCAACAAACACCTTTATTTTTTTCTAAGACCTGGCAGGCGAGAGGGCCCTGGTAAGGACCGACGACTAATTCACCAGCAGTCAGGATGTAGAATCCAGTCCAGAAATAATGAGGCATCTTATGGTGAAGGAGAGCAGCGACTGTTGCCAGCCGGGCAATCTTGTTATCTGTTTTTAACAGGAGGTCTTCAACTTGCTGGAAGATTCTCTCGTATCTTCGGGCCAGGTTTTTCTCCTTTGTTGTCATCGTTACCTTGAGTCAAATTTCTGATGAAGTCTCCCTGAATCTAGCAGTTAGATAAATATTAGTCAAGAAAGGTGCGGGCTGTTGTCAGCAAAAGGGGGGTTGATGATGGGAACCAAAAAGGTGGGGGCTCTCCCCAGCCCGCCCAGGAAAGCCAAATCTATTATATCAAAAGCATAGGTTTTGTAAAGAAAAAATTAAAAAAAAATATTTTTTTTTGGTCTCCGCTGGGCCAGGTTTTTCATCTTTAGGGTTGAATTTTCTCTGGTATTCAGTAAGAATAATTCCAAGTCGAAAAGGAGGAATCATGGAGGAGAAGAAGATAGACATCAAAGTCGATGAACAAATTGCTTTGGGCCAGTATTCAAACCTAGCTGCTATCCGGCACACCAGAGAAGAGTTCATTTTTGATTTCGCCTTTGTTTTCCCAGATGGGCCAATGGGCAAACTCGTCTCTCGAATCATCCTTAGCCCAGCTCACGTCAAAAGATTCATGGGAGCCCTGGAGGAAAATTTGAAAAAATACGAAAAGAACTTTGGCCCTATCACGCCGGCTGATGTTCCTCCTTCGGTGGGATTTGTTCATTAGGTATACTGTTTTTAAGAAGGAGACGTATCCATGCCTTATTTTAAAGACAGCCAAGAGATGTATCAGGTTCACCAGGCCCTCTTTGACCGGCTGGCAGCTCACCCCGAAGTCGGGCCAGCCATTGCAGCCTCGAACCTGGTGGTTCGCTTCGTAGTCCATGATCCTGACGGTATCATCACGGTCAACTGTCGCCATGAAAAGGGAAAATACATTTCGTATGTCATGGGAGAGAGCGCTCTCAAACCTGATTTGACCTTCACTTGCGCATCTGATTTTAGTCATAGATTCTGGCAGGGGAAGGTCAACATCGTCTCTGCTATCCTTCAACAGGAAGCAAAAGCCGAAGGCAAAATTAGCCAAGCCATGAAATTGTTGCCCGCCCTCAAGCCGGTCTACGATCTCTATCCTCAAATCTTGAGAGAAATCGGCCGGGAAGATTTAATAATTGAATGAGATAAAAGTGTTTTTTTTGACAAATTTTGTTCTTGACATTATCCCATTTTTCTTATAAATACTTAACCAAATTAGGAGATTGGCTAAAAATATTCAGCTAAAACCTCTTGTTTAAGAGGTTATCAGGCTTTTTAAAGGAGGTGAAAGTGAGAAAATTTTTAATGTTGGCTTTAACAGTCGTGGTGGCCTTTAGCGTGAGTCCTTTTGCCCAGGGTGCTGGTTTTCTTGTCTACGAGCATGGAGCAGCAGCTATGGCCATGGGAGGTGCCTTTGTTGGTCTGGCCAATGATCCTTCAGCTGTCTTTCACAATCCGGCTGGAATAGCATTTTTAGATGGAACGCAGATTTCTGCTGGGATAACTTTAATCACGGCCGACGCCTCTGTAAGACTGCCTAACTGGCCAGATCCCGCTTTTCAGACTGTTGACCAGGAAGCCCAGTGGTTCTCTCCTCCCACTCTCTACATTGCCCATAAATTGAATGAAAAAATTGCGGTTGGCTTCGGCTTCTTTGTTCCTTATGGCCTGGGAGTCAAGTGGCCTGAAGATTATCCGTTAAGGTATCTCGCTACCGAAGATGACATGAAGACGCTTTTCTTCAATCCTGTTGTGGCCTACAAGGTTTCGGATAATTTTTCTGTAGGAGCAGGAGTTTTCTATGTCCATTCAACATTATCCTTCTCGCTGAATGAAATTCTCGTGTTTTCAATGGTGCCTTTTATTTCTTATGATGTCCCGGCCACTCTTGATGCTTCTGGAAATGGATTCGGATTCAATGCCGGAGCACTTTACAAAGGTGAAGGCTATTCTGTAGGGGTGAACTTCCGCAGTGGATTCAAGATCAAATATGAAGACGGAGAACTTAAGCTGAATCTGTCACAGATCCCTCTTTCTCCCATTGCCAGCCTGGATGGAACAGCTTCCACAGAGTTCAATTTTCCTCATATTTTAGGCATAGGAGGAGCCTTTAACCTGACCGAGGACTTACTCCTTACGGCAGATGTTCATTATGTTCTCTGGAGCAGCTTCGATGAATTTAAAGTTGAGGTAACTGTTCCTGGCATAGAGCAAATCTATCCTCCTGGTATTGAAGATAAAGAGGTTGAGGAAAACTGGGAGAATTCTTTTGTCTTTAGAGGTGGATTGCAGTACCAGTTTAGCGAAAGTTTTGCTTTAAGAGCAGGATTTCTCTACGATCAAACCCCTCAGCCTGTGGAGACCATGGACCCTATACTTCCTGATGCTGATAGATGGGCTATTACAGGAGGTTTTGGCTATAAATCCGGTGGCTTTGTGCTCGATGCGGCTTTCCAGTATGAAGTCTTTAGTGAAAGGACAAGTCCGAACAGGGATATTCTGATTTATCAGGTGGGCCCCCTCAACCTGGGGGAGGGGACTTATTCTAACACTGCTTATCTCATCGGGATAAGTATCGGATATAATTTTTAAAAATTCTAATCGGAGGTGAAACAAATGGCTTATGAATTCACCAATTCAAAGGGGGTTAAGTATTATCTCCATTTCAAGGATGTCAACTTGAAAGGAGGGCGCACCCAGAGAATATACTTTTTTGCCAGGGATGTAAGGCCCGGGTCTTTGGACGATGTTCCAGCTGGATATAAAGTGATTGAAACAGAACGAACAGGTATGCCCATCCTAAAAAAGGCCTAAATAATCCCTCAAAACAACTTTTAGTCTGGACTTTTAAAAAGAGGAGAAAGTAGTCCTGGGAGAAAGGACTACTTTCCTCCCCGTTTTCTTTCTACCCTTATAAACCTCAGACTTCATCCTTAGTCTTATTTACTTTTTCTCATCCCTTTTTATCTCCTCCTGAGAAGTCAATTAAGGCCTTTTTTCCTCTCCGAAGCAGGTCTGAACATACTTATTGACTCCTTATTTTGTCAGGTGTCCTTTAAGTTGGACATTAATTCTCTCTTTTTTGCGTTTCTTCACCGAGTTCAGCTTGGCACACTTCTTGCTCTATAGGCTTTGGGAAGGAGGAAAAATGAGAAAAACAGCGATATTTTTCAGTATGTTTGCTTTTCTGCTCCCCTTTCTCTTTTCCTCTGAATCTGGTGACTACTACAGTTACAGCTATGCCCGTCTGAGTTATGTCAAGGGAGATGTGTTCGTCCAGAGAAGTGCAGACCTGGGGTATGAAGAGGGAGCTGTCAATTTGCCGGTTGTTGAGGGTGATAAGCTGGGAACAAGAGAAGGCCGAGCAGAAGTTCATTTCGGCAAGAAAAACTATCTCCGGGTGGATGACTACACTCAAGTCGATTTCGCCACTCTCCCCCGGAGAGGTTATGACCAGATCAAGCTTCATGTCCTGTCGGGTAATATTTATTTAAGGATCAATTTCTTAGAGCGTGAGAAGGATTTTGAAATCCATACTCCAGATGGCTCTTTCTACATTTTGGATCAGGGTCTTTATGGCCTGAATGTGAGAGAAAATCAAGAGACTGAACTTTTGGTCTACAGCGGAGCCGTGGAGGCTGCTGGAGAAGAAGGTTCACTTCTGGTCGAAGAAGACCAGAGGCTGGTCGTTGCCAACGGAAATTTTCGTTCGAGCCCTACGATTTTTTATGCTGAACTTGATGACAGTTTCTACCAATGGAATGAATACCGCGATTCTTTAGTCAATAGGCAGGTCGCCAAGAGGTACCTACCCGCTGAACTCTATGAATACGAAGAAGAATTGGCTTTTCATGGACGATGGACATACGAATGGCCTTACGGATATGTATGGATTCCTCGTGTTTATCATTATTCGTGGAGGCCCTACTATTACGGAAGATGGGTCTGGTATCCCTTTATCGGTTGGAACTGGGTTTCCTATGATCCTTGGGGTTGGTCTGTGTACCATTACGGCCGGTGGCACTGGAGAATAGGTCTCGGTTGGTACTGGATTCCTACGAGGCACTGGGGACCGTCTTGGGTTCACTGGTATTGGGGATATGATTATATCGGTTGGTGTCCCTTAAACTATTACGGTCGACCAGTCGTGATCATAAACAACATCTTTTATGATCGTTATTACAGTTCTTATTACCCTCATAATTCTCGAGCCTTGACAGTCATTCACAAAAACCATCTTCGGGCCCGGGATGTTTCCGGGTATGCCCTGAATCAAATCCAGATCCAGCGCTTGGGGAAGATCTCCCTATCTGCGACTCAACCTCGCCTCAGACCTGCCATCAAGCAGATCAGCCAGAATAGGGTGGCCGCGAAGGCACTCTCCCGCACGAATCTGAGAGAAGTAGGAAAAGTCTACGCTTCAGACAAAGGTCGTTCTTCTTCAAGGCTGAAATCTTCTCTGTCCCGAAGCTCTCCAAGACCTTCCCAGAAGCAGCTGTCTTCAATCAGAGGCCAGCCAGCGTCAAAAGCAGCCCTGAAGAATTCCACGCCTAGGACGGTTTCTCGCAGTCCTACGAAGTACAGATCTTCTTCAGCTTTGAGCCAGTCAAGGACTTTGAAGCGCTCTCCTTCTGGTTCGAGCATAAGAAGTTATCCTTCCCAGAGGACGTCTTCCATTAAGCAGAGATCCTCCCTAACCAAAAGACCTACGACGGCTCAGGCTTCATCCTCAAAATCAAGGGTGGAAAGCTACCGGTCTCAATCTTTTTCTAAGAGAAGCACGGATTCTAGGTCGTCCCGCTCCCTTTCTTCGAAGGATCAAAAAGTCAGGTCTCCGATCAAAAGCTACAAGTCCACTAGATCCTATTCTAAATCCAGTTCTGCGAGAACTTATGTTGATCGAAAAAGAAGCAACAAGGTCCAAAGCTATTCGAAGAGCCGTTCCACCTCCCGATATTCCTCATCGAGGGTAAAATCCTCCTCGAGAAGTTACAGTTCTTCTTCTCGATCCTATAAGTCCCCGACTTGGAGTTATACGAAGAGCCGCTCCTCTTCTTCGATGAGATCTCCTTCTCGGAGCTATAAGTCTTCCTCTCGTTCCTATAAATCTTCGAGCAGGAGTTATTCAAGGAGTCGTTCCTCATCAAAGAGCTATTCCTCTCGAGGCTCAAGCTCCTCCTCTCGTTCTGTATCTAAGAGCCGTTCTTCATCAAGCCGCAGCACGTCTGGATCTTCTTCAGGGAGTAAATCTAGGAAAAAATAGGCCATTTCCGAGAGATTGAATTTTGTTCACAATTTGCAGATTCCAACTCTTTTTAATCCCCATAAAGAAGCATTTCCAGATAAAAAATAATCAGGGATAGTTTGTTTTTTTCTAAAAAATAAGAGCCGTCCTCGGTCTTTTTTCTTGTTAATTTTCTTCTTTACTTTTATTTTTGGCAGTGGTATAAAATATCTTCATTTAGAGTCAAAAAAGATGAGATTTCTATCCTACAGAGATTCCTCAATGTCCACGAATTTCTTTTCCAGGCAGGGATTATAAAGGGAGGTGAGTGTTATGACTTTCATCTTATCTGAAGGGAATAAAACACGGGAGAAAATCTTTCGTATAATGGGAATAAGCCTATTGATGGCTATATTAATGGTGACCGGAAGTATTTCCTGTAAACAAGCAACCGAGGAAGAGACGGCTGAACAAGATATTACCGTGGTTAAGGAAGGAATAAATGAATTCGAGGGAGTTGTCAAAGTTGGTTTTGGTAAGTATTTTTTCATCCCTGGCGCTCAAGGGATCGATATGGTCGTCCAGGGCCAGTTAGAGTCTGGGGATGCCAGCAGCCTTATCGACCAGGGCGTCAGAGTGAGTGGCGAGTTTTCTCCTGAGAGACCATCAATCCTCGTGGTGGACACCATAGAGGTTAAAGAATCCGAAAGGCAATACCGAAATATCTTTACCAGGACAGAAGAGGCTGTGCTCGATGATTATGTGGACACCAAAGCCAGGGAGGAATTTGAGGTTTTGAAAGACCTTGATTACCGAAAGAAGGAAGGTTGGGAAGGAAAACAAAAGGCAAAAATTTACGGAAAATTGGAAAAGACGACCGTTACCGAAGGCGAAGAAGAGAAAGATGTCTATAGCCTCATCGTTCTCGATGGAGAAGAAAGGCAGCCCAAAAAAATCCTCGTCGATAACATTTCAGATTACACCCAATACTATTTAGAAAAATTAAGACTCTTTGATCAATTTTGGTTCTATCTCGAGATGAAGGAGACTGTTGATTGGAGAGTACGGAGAAGATCGCGCGAGCTATTCCACGCGGATGTGGTCTTTGCTGGTCTGTATTAAAAATAAAAATCCATTATTCTCATCTTATCAAGAAAGATCTTTATCAGCTCTTCAGACGGCATTTCACGCCTTTTATTATTTTATCCCTTAAAGGCGAGATAATCCGGTCTGTATGTCTCGAAGGAATTGGTTTGAGGTCATGATCTTTGTCCTCACCGGGCCAGTCGATTCTGGAAAAACAACCTTTCTCAAAAAAGTCATCGGGAAGCTAGAGAAACAAAAAGTCAAGATGGACGGTTTCTTGAGTGAAGCCATCGTGAAAGGCCAGGAAAAGATTGGTTATGACCTGGTGGACCTCAGAGATGGAAGATCTGTTCCTTTTATTCGAAAGTCGGGCCTTCAGTCTTGGCAGAGGATCGGACCCTATTTTTTCATCCCGGAGAGTTTGTCCTGGGCCAAGAAGATCATTCTTCGGAGCAGGGAAGCGGATATTCTGGTGGTCGATGAGATCGGACCTCTAGAATTATCCGGGCAGGGCCTTTGGGATGCTCTGGAACACGTCATTTTCCAGCGGCTCCAGAAGTACCTGTTTGTATTGAGGAGAGAAATCCTGAAGGATTTTCTCAAGATGGTCGGAAAAACCGAGGTAAAGATAATTGACATCAAAAAGAAAGATGCCTTCCCTCGCTTGCTCGAAGAGATCAACAAGCCTCGACCTTGATTTAGCTTTACTCACACTCCCAGTGAATAGGAACAGGTCTATGATAGGAGTTTAAAGTCGGTGATAGCAGCCTTGACGGAAAAGTCGGGTTGATAATCTGAGAGTAACTGCTAGAGCCGCCGGAAAAAGAGAACAGAAATGAACTCAGGGGTTTTCTTTTATTTCCGGATGCTTTAGGTGAAAATCGGTAGCTTCTTGAAAAGCTTCAGCCACTCTTAAAACTTTGGCTTCCTCAAAAAGGTCTCCGATAAAGGATATACTGGTGGGACTGCCTTTTTCATTGAAGCCATTAGGCACCACAACCGCCGGGTGTCCAGTGAGATTTGTCAGCAGAAGATTGTTCCCCCCGTATGAAGGCGCAACATAGACATCGAGGTCTTTCATTTTTTCTGCCATGGCCTGCATGAGAAGAGTCCTGAGGCGATTTGCTTGTATGTATTCGACCGCCGGGATGAGCCTGGCTTGGCGAAAAACATTCGGCCAGGCCCTTGTTTGTTGCCTCACTAAGAGGTCATCCCTTCCACTTCGAGTCAGTTCATCGAAAGCAGCCGCAGCCTCGGCGTTCAGAATAAAGGAAAGGGAATCGACTGGCAGTTGAGGGAGCTCTATCGGGATGAGCTCGACTCCAAGGGAGCGGAGAACCTTGAGCACAGCTTCATCGTTCTTCTTGGAGCTGTAATCTTCCTCGAAAGCTTTCTTCAAGTAACCGATGCGAATATCTCCTAAGCGGAGGGATGGATTCCAGCTGAAGGGAAGATCGACTACAGTTAAATCCTGGTTGTCTGGGCCATAAATGGCCTCGAAAACAAGGGCACAGTCTTCGACACTCCTGGCTATTGGCCCTATTTTGTCCATGCTCCAGCTTAGAGCCATGGCACCGTATCGACTGACCCGGCCAAAGGTCGGCCTTAATCCCGTGACTCCGCACCTAGTAGACGGAGACACGATAGACCCCCAGGTTTCAGTGCCGATCGAAAATCCCACCAGGCCGGCTGATGTGGCAGCCGCTGAACCAGCAGAAGAGCCGCTCGAACCCTGTTCCAGATTCCAGGGATTTCTTGTTTTTCCTCCAAACCAGACATCTCCCCAGGCTAAAGCGCCCATGGTTAATTTAGCGACCAAGACTGCTCCAGCTTCTTCAAGGCGGCTTACGACAGTGGCATTTTCGTCTATGATTTGCTCTTGATAAGGCTTAGCTCCCCACGTGGTTCTTACCCCTTTAGTAGCCAGAAGGTCTTTGGCTCCCCAAGGAATGCCGTGAAGAGGCCCTCGGTAACGGCCGGCGGCAATTTCCTCATCTGCTCGGTGAGCCTGCTGGAGAGCCAATTCTTCAGTCAGGGTGATAACACATTCTAGGCGGGATCCGTATTTCTTGAGTCTTTCTAGATACATCCGCGTGAGCTGGGTAGAAGTTATTCGACGTTCTCTAATCAGTTGAGACAAAACAGCTACAGGATGAAAAGCAAGATCCTCGATATTTTCAGGCATCTTGACCACTCGATTTTCCGTAGCAGAGCTGTTTCTTTTTTTCTTGGCTAAACTCATTCCTGGAACTGATGGATTGAAAAGAAGTGCTGGCGAGACATGATTGGGAAGGGAAACTTTTCTGAGTTCTTGGTAGCTCGATCGATTCCTCTTCAAATTATCCTTCATCATTTTTCTCTCTTTCTGAGTGAACTTCAAGCCGATGAGCTTCTCTGCAGCCTCGATATCTCTGGTCGTTATTCTCTTTGCTCCTTTGAAAAAATATAGGCTAAAAGCTCCGCCGAAAAGAATCAACAGACAAAGGATCAAGACTAGAGAGGCCCAGGCTTTTCCCTGAGGTTTGACTTTCTTACTCATCCCTACCTCCTTTTTCTCCCTCGGACTGTACTTTTCGAAGCTTTTTATTTTCTGATTTTCTTCATTTTTCCCTGTTTAGGTTTTTTTTCTTTCCAAAAATGAAGAATAAAGAACACAGCGATTCCAAAAAGCAGTGAAAAGACTATCCAGGTGAGCTTAATCTGATTGCTTTCGATTTTGATGAACAGACCGATGATGATGCCTGCTGTTATCAGGAATAGAGTCAAGGCCAGGGAGGTTAGGAAGGGGACGAGCAGAATCTGAAGGCATCCTCCTATGGCGGGCTGTTCGGGTTCAGCTTCATCCTCATCGCCTGTTTCCCTCGGAAGCCAGTACTCTTCTCGACACCAGGGACATTCGGACTTATCTGTTGAGAATTCTCGGTTGCAATGAGGGCAGGTTTTCATCCATTCGGTTCTTAGCGGGGAGTCTGACCTATCGCTTATACCATAGGAAAATAGGCAAGTCAATTTACCCCATTGACCTTGCTCAAAATTAAGGTTAAACTCGAGTTTCATGATCCAAACCGTGATTTCAGACCTGGGCGGAGTCATCGTTTTTTTCGACAACCAAATTTTCTACGAAAAGATGGCCAATTTCTCTCCCTTTGCTCAAGAGGAAATCGGAAAACTGGCTTTTTCCGAATCAGGCCTTAGAGAATCTTTTGATAAAGGCGAAATAACCTCCCAGGAATTCTACACCAGAGCCGTGGAGAAGCTCAAGGCCAATATCGATTATGATAAATTTTTCTCCTTATACAATGATGTCTTTTCCCTTAATCCTCCAGTTCTAGAGATCATGAAGAGATTGAAGGACAAATATAGGCTCATCTTGCTTTCGAACACGGATGTTATGCGGTTTGGATTCGTCAAGCAGGAATTTCCGGAAGTCATGATTTTTGATGAATATGTTCTCTCCTTTGAAGTTGGATTCATGAAACCTCATCCTCAAATATACAGAGAGGCTTTAAAAAAGGCCGGAACAAAAGCCGAGGAGTGTGTTTTTATCGATGATCGAGCAGAGAATATCCAGGCTGCCGAGGAACTGGCACTGCAGGGCATTCTTTTCGAGGAAAACGAGAATCTTGAGTCCCTTCTTCAAGGAATAAACCTTTCCTTCTGATTGAGTTTCTAAAAAAAATCAAAGATTTTCTCTTCATCTTTGTCTAAATTAACGGAGGTAAAGATGAAGAAAAGAATATTCAGAATCTGTTTAGTAATCTTATTCCTGGCTCCATTTTTTCTGCAAAGCCAACCTAAGGAAAAAAAGTTTAACAAGAGTGAAGAGCTGCGGAGAGAAATCCGTTTGGTCAACTTGATCAACGGCCTGGAATTGAATTCAGAACAGATGGAGATGATACTCTCTAGAGCTCGGGAGGTGGAAAAGCTTCGACAGGAATTTGAGGCTAGACTCCAATTTCGGCAGGCAGAGATGGAAAGAGTGCTAGAGGAAATAAAGTCCTATCGTAAGCATAACCAGGAGGTTCCTTCTACAACCGCCCAGAGTTTTCATCATCTTCAGACAGAATTCAAGGAGTCAAGGTTGAATTTGATGGAGAAAACAAGAGAATACGCCAAGGAAATAGAAAAAACGCTCGAGGAACACCAGGTTTATCAGCTTCAAGAGTTTATTCCCTGTATAATTCCGCCTAAGGGAGAATTGCGGATAGGACAAACCCAGGATCACAAAGGACTCACCAGGGGAATAGAAAGAATAAGGGAGCTCCCTTGCCGCTTTTATGCGAGGAAAAAGGACCAAATTATCGAGCGGACATTAGCGAGAATGAAACTCCATGCGCCTCCTAGGGTTGAGATTGACGAGAAGGAAATGAAAAAGCACATTGGCTTTGTCTTGGAAAAGGCCCGATCCCTGAAGGATATTGAATTCGACCTTCAAAAAGATGAACTGGCAGCAGAGCTTATCGCTCCTCTGAAGCCTCAAACCCTTTCGAGTAACTCTCCTTTGAGCAGAAAGATCGAAGCCTTCCTCCTTTCTCCAGAGATCATTCCTCTTATAGAGGAGAGACTCGAGAGCGGAAAATGAGCCAACTCTTTAAGAGATTTGCCCCCTTTTCATTTTTTAAAGGACGCTTTTAAAAAAGAAAAAGTATTGATATAGACCTTCCGCCTTCTAGGGCCGTCAAATTCACAAAAGAAAACACCCTGCCAAGTCCCCAGAGAAAGCCGGCCCTCATTGACGATCAAGTTGATCGAAGAGCCTACCAGGCTGGCCTTAACGTGGGCTGGGGAATTGCCTTCCAGGTGTTTGAAGGGGAGGGACTCAGGGACAATTCTTTTCATGGTCATCAGCAGATCTTCTTTAACAGAAGGATCAGCATTTTCGTTGATCGTAACTCCTGCTGTCGTATGAGGAACATAGATCAGACAAAGGCCCTTTTCCATTCCTGAAGAGCTGATTTCTTCTTGGACTTGAGTCGTAATGTCGACGAGCTCTTCTTTAGCTTGGGTTTTCACTTCGATTATTCTCATTTTTACCTCTTTTTTTAAAAATTATCACAGAATAAGGAGCCCGGCAATTCATAAAAAAGAAATAATAAAAAAAAATAAAAATTTTTTAAAAAAAGACTTGACAAGCAAACGAATTGAGTATAAATTTTTTGTTGCATACTACAATATTTTGTGTTAAACGACACAAAGCCATACAAGATATGGCATGATTTGAGGAACTCGTTCTAATCGGGTAAGAGGGCTTAGGCAAGTGAATTTTGTCCTTCTCGGGGGACGGTAATTCATTCATTTTTTATCAGAGGAAAGGAAAGGAGAGTCCTTCATGCAAAAGGCATTATCAAGGATTAAAAAAAGAGATGGCACCGTTGTCGACTTTATCCAGGACAAAATCACCAAAGCTGTCTACAAGGCTATGGAAGTCAACGGAATAGAGGATTGGGAGGCTGCCAAAACTGTTTCAGATATCGCGACTTTCATGATAGAGGATAAATTCGGGGGCTACACTATCCCTTCAGTAGAGCAGATACAGGATATAGTCGAGCTAGTGCTCATGAAGAGGGGTTATCTTGATATTGCCAAGTCTTACATTTTATACCGCGAAAGACATAAAGATATCAGAGAAGCGCGCAAAACGGGCATTAATTTAGAGAGATTGATCAAAGACTACATCAACGATGTTGATTGGAAAATAAAAGAGAACAGCAACGAAGGGGTCATGAGTTTTTCGGGGCTGAACGCCAGGGTTTCCGGAGAAGTTCTATCCAATTTCGCCCTCAATCAGCTCTACTCAGAACAAATAAAAAAGGCTCATGTGGAAGGGGATCTTCATATCCATGATCTCTCTTATCCAATCGTGGGATATTGTGCTGGCTGGTCTCTGGAGAATCTTCTTAAGAAGGGATTCGGCCATGTGCCCAACCAGGTCCACTCTTTTCCGGCCAAGCATTTGGAGACCGCAACTTTACACATGGTGAATTTTATCGGGACCATGCAGGGAGAATTTGCTGGAGCTCAGGCTTTCTCCAGCGTCGATACTTTGTTAGCTCCTTTTGTCCGGGCAGATAAGCTCGATTACGAACACGTTAGGCAAGACCTCCAAAAGCTTATTTTCGGTTTGAATGTCCCTTCTCGTTGGGGATGGCAGACTCCCTTTTCTAACTTGACTTTTGATTGGACAGCTCCTGCAGACATGAAAGACAAAAAAGTGATTGTCGGCGGCGAAGAACTGGATTCGACCTATGGGGATTATCAGCAGGAAATGGACATGATCAACAAGGCTTTTCTGGAGCTGATGATTGAAGGAGACCAGAAAGGCCGTGTTTTCACTTTTCCCATACCGACTTACAATTTATCCAAAGATTTCGATTGGGATTCTCCGAATGCCGGCCTCCTGTTTGAGGTCACAGCGAAGTATGGGATTCCTTATTTTCAAAATTACCTGGGTACGAAACTAGACCCTGGTGATATAAGGGCCATGTGCTGCCGTCTAAACCTTGATCAGAGGGAGTTGTTGAAGAGGCCTGGAAACATGTGGGGCCCGGGGGATTCCACTGGTTCCATCGGAGTGGCTACTCTAAACATGAGCAGGATAGGTTATGAGTCAGACACCGAAACTGATTTTTTTGACAAGCTAAGGAATCTCATGATCCTGGCCAAGGAAGCCCTGGAGACAAAAAGAGAAGTGGTAAACAACATGCTGGCCAAGGGTCTCATGCCTTACACTCTGGTTTACTTGGGCCATTTTGACAATCACTTTTCGACCATCGGCATCTGCGGCATGAACGAGGCCTGTCTTAATCTCTTGGGGAAGAGAATCGGAACTCCAGAGGGGAAGGAATTCACGATCAAAACCTTAAATTTCATGAGGGACACCCTCCAGAAATTTCAAGAAGAGACAGGGAATTTGTATAATCTAGAAGCCACTCCAGCAGAGTCGACTGCCTACCGGCTGGCTCGGCTGGACAAGGAAAAATATCAAAACATCATCAACATGGGAACTGAAAAATATCCTTTTCTTACCAATTCGACTCAGCTCAACGTGGATGCTACCCGGGATATATTTGAAGCCGTGGAGCATCAGAAGGATATCCAGCCTCTTTATACAGGAGGAACCATCTTCCATGCCTTTCTCCCTGAAGCCATCGACGCCGAAACTTGCAAGAAACTAGTCAAGAAGATTGCTGAAACATCACTGCCTTATTTCAGCATCACGCCTACTTTCAGCGTGTGTCTGAATCACGGTTATTTGAAGGGCCAAGCTACCACCTGTCCTGAGTGTGGCGAAGAAACAGAAGTCTATTCTCGGATTGTTGGATATCTAAGGCCGGTAGCAACCTGGAATGACGGTAAACAGCAGGAATTTAAAGAGAGAACACCTTACACAAAGGTAGCTTAATAGATGAAATACTTCCTTTTTTCTTATCCGAACTGCGCCAGTTGTCAGGAAATCAAAGGTTTTTTGGAGAAGACGGAGCTTGGAGGAGAAGAATTTAGCCTGATTCAAAAAGAAAGCAAGCTGAAGATCAGAGAATTTCTATCTCATATCAAAAGAGATGATAAGGGGGCAATCATTCTTCCTTCCTTAGTCCTTCAAGAAGAAGGGGAAGTTAGGGCTGTTTTAAACAATTGCCAGGAGTTGGAGGAATGGTTGAAATCAAAGGCTTAGAGAAATTTGCCCCCAAAGATTTTGTTGGCTACATCTCCTCCACTGTGTTTTTGGGAGGGTGTAATTTCAAATGCCCCTACTGTCACAATTCGGATTTAGTTCTGAGGCCAGAGTCTTTTCCCACGATTCCCTTGGATTATTTTGCGGGCTTTCTGGATGGAAGAAAAAAATGGCTAGAAGGTCTCTGCATTTCTGGAGGAGAGCCCCTGATTCATGAAGACTTAGGCGAGCTTCTTTCTTGCATTAAGGAGCGGGGTTTTCTCGTAAAGATGGATACTAACGGCTCCTTTCCAGCCAGGCTTGAAGAGCTCATTCAGAAGAATCTTATTGACCATATTGCCATGGATGTGAAAGCGCCCCTGGAGAGATATCAGGAGGTGACAAGATCGGATGTGAAAGAGGAAGATATTTCCAAGAGCATCGAGACTGTCAAGAATTCGGGCCTCGAATATATCTTTCGAACCACGGTAGTGCCTGACCTTGTTGGTCCTGAGGATATAAAAAAAATCAGTAAAATGTTGAAAGGGTCCAAAACTTTTCAACTGCAACAATTCGTTCCGGTCAATACAATTGACGATCTCTATCTTCAAAAAGAGCCCTACCCGAAAGAGGAAATCAAGGAGTTCGCGAAGATTGCAGAGCCCTATTTTTCAGAAGTCAGAATCGAAGGTTCTTGAGCCATGGAACTGAAAGTGAAAAAGATTCACCAAGATGCCAAGCTTCCTCTCTATCACCATAAAGGGGATGCTGGTATGGATGTTTTTTCATGCGAGGACTGTGTCCTAGAAGCAGGGGAAACAAAGCCCATTCCGACTGGGATTCAGATAGCTGTTCCAGATGGCTATGTAGGGCTGATCTGGGACAAGAGCGGCGTTTCTTTGAAGGGAGTCCACCGAGTAGCTGGAGTGGTGGATTCTGGTTATCGAGGAGAGGTCAAGGTCGTTTTGACTAATCTTGGAGATAAGCCCTTTGTTATCGAAAAAGGAATGAAGATTGCCCAGCTTCTGATACAGAAGATTGAAGAAGTGAAGGTCCTGGAAACCGAAGAGCTGGACGGAACATCCCGCGGCGAGAAAGGTTTTGGTAGCACGGGTAAGTATTAGTCATATTTCTACCATACAAAGGGCTGTCTGGGGTAGGATACCCGATATTCTTTAACTCCTCTGGGGGGCTTTCTTTGCTTCTCTGAGCAAAAGATATTTTCGTCGTCAAGATCATCGCATTCTTGGATAGCAGATTTAGAGCCGAGTCGATTCCAGGAAGATTTGCAGAAATTAGACCCTAAAGATGAAAATTTATTGTAGAATAACAGAGGAGAAGAATCGAAAAAAACCAAAGACATCAAGAGAACAAGCTGATGGAAGAAGATAGAAGAAAAAAGTTTTTCGTGATTCTGGTCAGGCCAGAAAAAGCAGAGAATGTGGGACTTGTGGCCAGGAGCATGAAAAATACGGGGTTCGAGAATCTCCGTTTGATAAGGTCATCTCCAGTAAGCGAGAGATCTTACCAGACCGCTGTCCATGCTAAAGATATCTTAAGACAAGCTCCGATATACTCAACTTTAAAAGAAGCCACGGCTGACCTAGACCTTATCTTTGCGGCCACTTCCAAGATAAGGAAGAATTTTTCCTCTCTCACCTTGGACGAAGCGGTGGAGAAAATGCTGAGTTTTCCCCAGGTAACAAGAATCGGGCTTCTCTTCGGGAACGAGAGGACCGGTCTAACTTCAGAGGAATTGAAGAGTTCAAATTTCAGGTTCAGCATTCCTCAAGCTGTTAGACAGCCCTCTTATAACCTGGCTTCTGCGGTGCTGCTGACCTTGTTTCCGCTGTTCAAGATTAGTGTTCAGAGCCAAGAGACGACAACAGAAGCACTCCTCTCTCGCCGCCAGCAAGAAGAATGCATAAGATTAATATTAGATAAACTCAATAAGAAAAGGTTCATCCACTCGACCAATAAAGAGCACGTGGAGCAGATTGTCTATGACTTATTGGGAAGGTTGACGCTTACGGAAAAAGACATGAAGCTATTGCTAGCTATATTTTCCACGATTTAATACAGGGCGGCCTCATTATTTTTCAAGAAATAGAACCGTCCCCTAATTTTGATCCCCTAATTTTGTCCCCTAATTTTGTTGATGACTTGACATCTGTAGTGGATAGGATAAATTATACGGTTAATCTTAGGCCAACGTTGGGAGGAGAAGTATCATGAATAATAGAGAAATAAAAGTCACTTTTCCGGGAGGAAAAAGAGTCGACGCAGAATACAAGGGTTTCACCGTCAAGACAGACCAACCAGTCTATGCGGGAGGAGACAGCTCAGCCCTGGCTCCTTTTGATTTATTCCTGGTCTCTATCGCAACCTGTAGTGGTATCTATGCCCTTTCTTTCTGTCGGGAAAGAGGTATTCCAACCGAGGGTGCGTTCTTGGTGATGAAGCCAGAAAAGAACCCAGAGACAAAAATGATCGAGAGGGTATCCATAGAGATCAACTTACACCCAGAGTTTCCTGAGAAATACAGGCAGGCCATCATCAGCGCTGTGAATGGTTGTTCGGTTAAAGCCCATATTCATCGACCTCCTGCTTTTGAGGTAGAAACCAAGCTGGGATAATCGCTGTTGGCACGCGTCATCAGAAAGAAGAGCGCCTGGTATAGAGTTGATTATCATGGAGTTGGAGCTAACTGGGGTAACCACAAGTAATAGAATCCGCTTTTCAGGACTTGCAGAAGATTCTCATAATCTATACTGGTGTTCTTCGAGAGGGAGGGTTCCTTTAATCCTTGGGCATAGATGTTTGTTTTTAGCTGAGGATAATAAGTATAAGCAATAACCTTTGCTTCTCTTAAAGCGGCCAGGGAGAGAGTTTTTTTCAGAGCCTGGTCAAAATAGCCGAGTTCATCGATGAGTTTCAACTCTAAGGCCTGGGTACCAGTATAGACTCGGCCATCAGCGATTCTGGCCAGCTCTTCTCGGGTAAGAGACTCTTTTCTGTTTTGATAAACAACTTCTACGAACTTCTGGAAGTAATCGTCTATGATTGTCTGAAAAACTTTTTTCTCCTCTTCAGTGACGTCTCTCCAGAATCCCCCTGAGTCTTTCATCTGGCCAGATTTAATCACGTTGACTTTGATCCCCACTTTGGAAAGGAGCTCTTGGAGGCTGGGGAAGACGGAGATGACTCCGATGCTTCCGGTTAGGGTTGAGGGGTGGGCAATGATGAAATCGCAAGCCGAGGCCACATAATAGCCTCCGGAAGCAGCCACTCCCATCATCAATCCCACCACTGGCAAGCCGGTCTTTTCTTTGAATTTCAGGATTTCATTGTAAAGAATATCACTGGCTGTGACTTCTCCGCCTGGAGTGTCCAGGCGGAGGATGACTCCTTTAACTGTTTCGTCTTTAGAGGCTTTTTCCAGTCTGTAGTAGACCTGAGACAGAAGGTCTCCTTCTCTGGCAAAGAATCCGGGGCTGACCATAGAGCTTATGATGCCCTCGATGTCGACGAGCAAGATTTTCTCTTTGGCCTTGCTTTTGACCAACTCCACTTCTTCGATTCTTTCTTTACCTAAGAAATCGATATGGATATGAGGGCTACATCCACTTAAGAGAGCTAGAATCAGGATTAAACCAATGAATTTTTTCATTTTTCCTCCTTAGTTTAAAGATCTAAACTCTGAAGGATTATATCAGATATCCTGGCTATAATCTCTTGTCAGGCTGTTCTGTTCCTGAAAGATCCCTAGCCAATAATGTTTTTTCTCTTGATTGACTTCCCTTTTTTTTGATGATATAAATTTTTCAGGAAAAGTTGCAGAGAAATCCATAAAAAGGGTTCTTCACTGCCATCAAGCCAGCTCCTTCCGATGAAGTTTGAGCCGTTTCCAGAAAGCGTTTTCAAGCCGGAGAAGGAGGCCACAAGAGGCTTCTGGGACGGGATAAAAAGATGAAAAGAATAAAAAAATATATTCTTGATCATCTCGAAGGAGCTATAGTCGCTCTTATCATCCTCGGGATTGTGGCCATTGCCTTCCTTGTTTATTATAAATATTCCTTTCTCAATTTCTTTTTCCTCCCTGTTATCCTGGCGGGCTATTTTCTAGGGGGAAAAAAGGCAGTTCTAGCCGGGATTTCTTGTATTCTTCTCGTCGTGCTTTATCTGATTTTTTCTCCTTTGATATTCGGGCGGAAAGTAGAGATTTTGCTCGATACGGTTATCAATCTTCTGACTTGGGGTAGCTTTTTGATTTTGGCTGGGTATCTCGTAGGGAATCTTTTTGAACAGAAAGAAAGCAGACTGAAAAGTCTTAAGCAGGCCTATGTCGGAAGCTTAGAAATCGTGCTCAAATACCTAGAAGTGGCTGATAAAGTAAGGCCTCCCTCGGTGAGAGTTTCTCTTCTTGCTGGCAGGATTGCTGAAGCTGCTGGGCTAAAAACTTCGGAAATAGAGAATATTAAATCAGCTGCCTTGCTCTCTGAAGCAGGAATTATTCGGGATAGCCTTCCTTTTTTTGAGGATGCCGCTGATTTTGTAGCCAGCCGGAAAGAAATTGACCAGTCTAAGATAGGAGAAAGAGAGAAGATCATTCTTTCCTCTACAGGCTCTCTGTTGAAGGCCATAGAACCTATTCTAGCTGGCTATTTTCACCATTATGTGGAAGGAGCTGAGGCTACGGATAAAAATTTGGCGGAAATTCCCCTCGGAAGTAGCATCATTGCCATTGCCAAGCTCTATGAAAAGCAGATTGCTCAGATGCCGGCTCAAGAGGGAGGTGGGGTGATAAAATGGGAAGACGTGGACAAGCTTTCGGACCGGACATTTCCTGCTGATATTGTCAAGGCCCTGAAAAGTGTGGTCTCTTCCTCCTGATTCCGATCTTCCAGAATAATTCCCTTCAAGGGAGACTAGCCTGTCCCAGAAAGAGGATGATTTTCAGGCCCATTCAGAAAAAATGAAAGATTTCGTTGTAGTCGGTATTGATTTAGCCGGAGTCGAGGGACGGCCGACTGGAGCATGTATCCTCAGAGGCTACGATGTCTCCTCTGTTATTCTTTATTCTGATGAGGAGATCCTGGAATACGTCGATAAAGCCAAACCCGAGCTAGTGGCCATCGATGCGCCTTTGAGCCTTCCCCCAGGAAGAAAGTCCATCAAGGAAAGGGGAAAGTATCATTTTCGGGCCTGTGATGAAGAACTGAGAAAGAGAAAAATCCCTTTTTTTCCGATCACTTTAGGTCCCATGAGGAGTTTGACAGAGAGGGGAATAAAGCTCCGCCAGAACCTGGAGCGAGCCGGGTATCGAGTGGTTGAGATTTATCCAGGAGGGGCCCAGGATATCTGGGGGATTCCTCGGGCCAAACACAGTGTGAGCGATTTGAGTCTTGGATTGCGGCGGTTGGGAATTAAAGGGTTGAAGAGGAAGATTTCGGCTCATGAATTGGATGCGGTCTCAGGTGCCTTAACCGGACTTCTTTTTTTAAAGGGAAAAGGGGAGGTCTACGGTAATTTTTCCCGGGGGGCTATCATCATGCCTGCCGAATAGCTTTAATCTGCAGGCTAGTCCTCTCTAGGGCTGATTACCTTTAAGGCTCGAGGAATCACTTTCACTTCGATCCTGTCTTTCATTCCTAGGAATTCGCCGTTGTACTGAACTGAAAGATCTTTCCCCTTGATGATCATCTTTTTAACTTTATAGTGCTTCTGTGTTTTCTGGAACAGACCGAAATAGATGAGCGGAAAAAACATCATATATTTCCATCCGCTGATCTCAAAAAAAGTGAGGTCAAGATAGCCGTCGTCGATCCTGGCCAGGGGAGCGATTTTCCAACTGTAACCGAAGTAGCTCGTCTTTCCGATGACGCAGTCAAAGAGTTTTAATTTCAAGGTTTTTCTATCGAAATGCTCTCCGCGACTGTCTATTCCGTCAAAGAGTTCAATTTCCTGCTCTTTTTTGGGCAGAGTGAACATAATCCTGGAGGCTAGAAGATGACCGAAGAGGCCTTGAATGTTGTGTTTGAGTTTTTCTTGGGTAATCCTCGCTGTGCCTCCGATGCTGGCAAAACCAGCCATTCTGTCTTCGATGTCGATTAGATCGACTACTTTAGTCTGGCCTTCAGAGAGGATCTTTATGGCTTTCTTTGCCTTTTTGGGAATACAGAAGGATTTGCGGAAAGCGTTCCCGCTTCCTATAGGAATGAGGCCTAAGAGGATGTCGTTCTTGTTTCCGCTCTCCATGATTCCTTGAATAACGTCGGCCACAGTTCCGTCGCCCCCGACAGCCACGATGATCTTATCCTTCAAACTCTGTTTCTTGGCCGCTTCAATCGTGTCTTCTTTTTTTCCCTTGATGTCGATGACCTTTCCGGGCAGGTATTCCTGGAGATAGTGTCTGAGCTTTTTTCTCCTCTGCCATCGGTCGCGGGCAGCAAGAGGATTGATGAGGCAGGATATCTTTAGGTCTGTGTTTTTTCTCTGGCTCATGGTAAACTCAACCTAGCAACTTATAGCATCTCAGAGGGCTTAAGTCAAAGTCTGAAGCTGATCGCTGATCGACCGGCTTCCCTTGAAGAACAAAAGACAGGGAACAGTTCTACTTTTTCTCAACGATTCTCAGAAAGAGCTGAGGAAACTGCAAGAAAATGGTACCGTCCCCACTTTAAGATGCTTTAGGTCTCTGCTGCTGGTAGGCTTTCACGGTTTCCTTAATTCCTTCTTCTAGGCTGAACTTGGGTCGGAAGCCGAAGTCGGTTTCGGCTTTTGATGAGGAGAAAAGCCAGCGGGTTTGAGTCATCGCCCGCCAGGCCTTTCGACCAAAATAGGATTTAATAACCTTGGCTTTCTTCAGAACGTCGATGAGCCAGGCCAAAAAGTATATGATTGTCTCAGGCAGAGGAAAAAAGAATGACTCCTTCAGGACATATCTCTTCATGATCAAAATGATTTTTCGCCAAGAATAGCCTTTTCCATCAGTTAAATAATAGACCTGATTCTTGGTTTTTGAGGAAAGGGCGGCTTGGATGATTCCCTCCACCAGGTCCTTGACGTAAATCAGGCTTGTTTTTTCTCCTTTTTCTTTGAGCAGAGGAACAATCCTCTTACTGATGATTTTGATCAGGAGCTCGGTTTCTTGTTGGCGAGGCCCGTAGACGTTGGGAGGACGAATGATAGTCGCCGGAATAGAATCCCAGGACTCTTGAACGGCTTGCTCGCTTCGGAGCTTACTTCTTCCGTATTCTGAGGTTGGAGTACAGGGGTCGTTTTCATCCAGGTAGCGGCCGGGAAGCGAAGGCCCTGCTGCAGAGATGGAGGAGATGTAGACAAAACGCTTCAGGGTTGGATTCTTGGAGAGGCAGGCCTGAACAAGGTTCCTGGTCAGAAGATGATTGGCTCTTTCATAGACTTCTCTTTTGGCTGAGCGGATGCGTCCTGCCAGATGGAAGATATAATCCTGGCCTTTGACTGCTTCTTCTAGGCTCTGGAGCTCTTCAGGTTGGCTGGCTACAAATCGAACTGGCAACTTGCTGAGGAATTTTACCCGGCTGGTTGGTCTAACCAGACAAGTGACTTCCCATTCCTGGGCGAAGAGAGTTTCGACTAGATGGCTGCCGATAAAGCCAGTGGCTCCAGTCACTAGAGCTTTAGGTGGCATCTGGTCTGTTCTCTGGGTTTTTTTTCAGCAGGCTTCTCACTAAGGGATAGGTTAGAGGAATGGCGAGAGCAATGAAAATAACGGGGAACAGATAGTCTGGGATTTTATAAATGTGACCCAATAGGGCAAGAAGGAAGAAGCGGGGAGTCCGGGAGATAAAGATGGCCAGGCCGTATTTCCATAATGGGTAGCGAGCCAAGACAACCAGGAAGCGGAAGGGATAAAAGGGCACAGGGGTGAATCCAGCCACCAGGAGCGCCGCAAAGGGAGCCTTGTTGAACAATTCAATGGTCTTGCTGACCCATCTAGTAAGGCGAACTTTGCTGAAGGGCTTCAGATTGCCAACATAGGAAAAGACGGAATAATTGATAATCTCTGCCAGTAAGGTGCCGGCAATAGCGACCAGTGTGACAGCCAGGGGAGAGTAAAATTTACTGAAATAGAGAAGAACTGGCTCGTGGGGGACTATGGCTATCAAGAATTCAGCTGGAAAGCTGTAGAAGAAAAAGATCCATAGGTTTTTACTTTCTCGGATGGATTCAGAACTGAACCATACTGCGAGCAGAATAAGGATCAGAGCAATTTCGAGGACAAATGTCAAGGTCCTGATTTTGGAGGAAGCGACCTTTGTTCCAAGGCGGCTGGGAGATGATAGGTTTTTATTGTTTTTCATTCATACGAAAAGGAGATGATGAATTGTTGAGCCTGGGATCGCCTTCATATTCCTTTAAGGAAAAATACTTTTCCTGTTGATGTTCGTTTTTACCAGCTAAATTTCTCGTATTCGAGAGCTGCATTTCTTAATTACGTTCCGATTCGTCTTTTGGTTTAGGGATATCTGTGATGAGTTTGATTTTTTCAGGAACAGGGGGATCAAATTTGCCGTTCCCATCCACATCAATAAAAACAGGATTGGTCAGGGCATAAGGGAGGACTGCGTCGTCAGGGTCACTTTTTCTTGAGCGGCGTTGGACGACAGGATAGAAGCTTTTTTTCCCCAGAGCTTCAATAGCAATATAGGAATCGCGCTTCAACTTCAGGTTCATCTCGTGGTGCAATTTCTGAATCAGGCTTTTTTCGGTGTTCACGGGGATAATCATTTTTCGTTCGCCGTTAACGATAATTCTGACTTCATCCACCGCTACCCAGGGAGCACTTTGAACCAACAGAGAGATATGAATTTTCTTTTTATCTGCTTTGAAGGAATCTCCACAAGTGTATTTTCCGTTTATTTTAAATTCTATGATGGGGCCAGTGCTAGCAAAAGAGCGTCCTTTTTTTAGAGCCTCCCTAACTGCTGTCCAGTCCAGTTTCTTGCCTTTTTCTCCTTCATAATGAACATAGGTTCTCGCATAGCCTGGTTCTTCGGTATCTGCGCCGTGCGAATCAGAGGCACCGACCAGGGGAAAGTAATAGCCTCGGTTCAGCAGGTTAAGCCAGTCCTTGACCGCCACTCGATCTGAATTGCGTCTGTAAGTACCGTTTATGACTTCCATCACATCGAAAGAAGTATCAAAAGTATCGAGCACATGAGCGGCTGATTCCTGGTCCAGATAATAGTGAGTAAAGTATCCGTATTTCTTGCTCCGGGGATGATTCACTTGGATCAGCGCCTTAGGATTTTTTTGGCGGCTGGCCTTAAAGAGGAGGGACGCCTCCTCTGGCCGGGGATCAAGGGCACCGTTATTTTCCTCTTTTGTTCTTGCTATCAGGGGGTAGGTGCAGAAGTGGATAACTCCGTTATGAGTCACTTCGCTTCCGGAGATAACGGCTAAGTATTTATCCAAACCGAGCTTCTTGAGGGCTGGATAATAATCAGTGATATAATTATGGTCAGTGGCGACAGCGACCTCCACTCCTTCGGCTATCAGGGACTTTATCCTCTCGGGAATTGACAGGGCAGCATCCAGCGAATTCTGGGTGTGCAGGTGAAGATCAAGCGAGAGAAGGTTTGACGTATCAACCATGCGGTCGATGACAAACACAATTTCCTGGCTATCGCCCTTTAGAACTTCTATAACTTCCTGGTCAAGGGAATACTCCGGGCCTCTCGAAGCTGTGAGCAGGTAGGTTCCGACTGGCAACCGGACTTCCTGCTCTTCCCGGGAAGGATAGACGGAATTCTTGTGTCTTTCCCAATCCCTTCCAGTTTCTACAGGATTTTCAGGCATAAAATAGGGGGATTTGGAGGATTCTAAGCCGAGGAAGGTGACTTTACCGGGAACGAATTCCCCCTTGCTGTTCTGTATTTTTGCTTTAAGAGTCCCTTGAGGCCGGTCAGAAAGAGTGCATGAATTTTTTGTATCCTTTCCTACGGTGAAGAATTTTTCGCGGACCGCTGGAAAGAAATTGGCCCTGGCCAAATAAGCTCCCTTAGGCAAGGCTATCTCCAAATAGGCAGGTTTTTTCAAGAAGGAGCGAAAAAAGACGGAATCAGAGTCAGCATCCTTGACGAGAACTTCCAGGAGTTTTCCCTCGAAATCTTCGAATTGAATCTCGACCGGGAAGGCTTCAATTTTTAAGATCCTGTAGATCTTTCTGAGCAACCTCTCTGGTTGGACATCAACCAGGAGAATGTAGTGAACCTTGAAATCTCTTCCTGGAGCCAGTTTTCCTGGCGGGGGAGTTTCTTGATAGGGATTCAAGTTGAGCCAAGCCAGATAATGCCCGTTTTTTTGATAAACCCGGTACCTTAGGGTCGGATGCTTCTCTTTATCAAAAGGATTGGAATAGTAGCTATGAAAAGCTTTAAAGTACAGGTCATAGCTCAGGTCTTCGAATTCTTGACTTCCCGTGTTTTTCAGGGTAGAGATGATATCAATCCTTCCCTTCTGGAAAGAGAATGTGTAGAGAGTCTTGATCTTTGCTTTCTTCCCATCTTTTTCTTCGTACTGGGCCTCAGCTTCGAAACGCAGACTTCCTTCCGAAGCATTTTTTTTTGATTGTTTCAGAGAGGAATAGATCGGGAATTTCATCCGGTGACCTATTTTGATAACTGGTGCTCCGATGCCCAGGTCACTAAAAAGATTCTTCCCAGCCGGAACAAAACTGATAATACTCCCCCTGGCATTGGCTAGAGGATTGCTGAGAATGGGCTTTAGAGGCCTTGCCTCATTACCAATCAAAGCCAGGTATTTCCCGTCAGAGATCAAGAAATCTCCTCTTTTCCATTGCTTACAGATTTTCTCAGGCAAATCCCTTGAGCTTTGGATAGACTTTACCTGGAATTCTCCGCCAATGAGGAGAAGTGGGATTGAAAAGATACACAATATTAACCAAGGGAAACTTAAATTCTTTATGGTTTTCATCTCCTTCTTCCTTCTTTTAAAAGCCTGAAAAAGGCACCATTTATTTTAAATAGTTATTTACCATATACTAAAAAATGAATGAGTTCAATTTTTTTTAATTTTTTATCCGATCCGAACTTGAGATTGCATTGCAGTGAAGGTTTGGATAAAATCATTTTGCTCTGAATTCCAAGGCTAGCCTGACGGAAAGAACAATGGACGGATTAGAAAAAATTATCGAGAGCAAGGGAAAAAGATTCTTGCTCAAGGTGGAAAATTCAGAAGACCAGAATGACTACGCGAAGTATGAAGAATTGAGGGAAGAAATCTGGGGCTTTCCTGATGATAACATGGCCGGAATGCGGAACATGATATGCGAAAATTTTTTTCATGAAGGAAGCAGTCTCTTCATTGCTGTTTTTTCAGAAGCAGAGGAAGGTGGCTTTGCCAAACAGGACCGGGCTCATCTGGTAGGTTTTTCTTACGGATACGTGGGTGTCAAAGATAAAGAAATCGCCTTCAGAGAATTAGATAATCTTCAGTTCTTCTCCATGTATACAGGGGTGAGGGAGGACTTCCAGGATTTTGGCCTGGGGATCCTGATCAAAGAATTCCAGCGAGAGAAGTTGATAGATTTATTCGGAGTCTATACCTCAACCTGCACTTATGACCCTTTAACTGGAGTTAATGCTTACCGGAACATCCACCATTTGGGGATGGAGGTTGTCGAATATAAAGTGGCTCTGTATGCTGATTTTGGAGGTCGTTTGAACAGAAGAGATATTCCCAGCGACAGGTTTGTGATGCTCTGGGACTTGAAGAAGGAGCCGCAAACGCCTGATCTAGATGCAAAGTCCTTGTTCGAGGGAAAGCAGGTAGTGACTGAAGTTGAATATGCTGAGATAAAGGGCAAGAGTGGAGTGCTCGAGCTTGAAATTATTAAAGGAGTAAGCGTCGGTTTAGACCAAGAATTCCTGTTGGTTGAAATTCCCTTCGATTTTTTCCGGATGTTGAGGGAGACAGATGTGGAAGATCAAAGGGTCAGAGAAATTCCCTTAGAATGGAGGTTTAAGATAAGGGAGGCATTCCAAGGTTATTTACAGAAGGGCTATAAGGTTTTTGATTTCAGGCCGATAAAAATAGACAATCGAAAAAGAGATTTTTATATCCTGAAGAAATAAAAATCCATTCAGGAGTAAAACCATGAGATCTAAAGCTTTAAAAATCTTTATCTTTGTTTCTATTTCTTTAATGTTCGCGACCTTCGTTTTTGCTCAAAGCCCAGCCAAAGCCCTTGTGCTTCAAGAGATGACCTGGACAGATGTCAGGGACTATCTGAAAAATTGCGACATGGTGATCATTCCTCTGGGGTCCACAGAACAGCACGGGCCGCACTTACCTCTGGGAACAGATCATTATGAAGCGCTGGGCATGTCCAAACTCATCTCGGCTCGAACCGGGGTAGTGGTGGCTCCAGTTCTTTTAGCTGGCTACAGTGTTTATCATTCTGGTTTTCCTGGAACCTTAAGCCTTGAGCCAGAAACTATGGAGCGCGTTCTGTACGAAACCGTGGAGATGCTGATGAAGTACGGTTTTCGCCGGTTTCTCTTCTTCAACTACCATGGGGGGAATAATATTGTCCAGAAAAAAGTCATCTATAGAATCAACCAGACAACTGAAGCCGTAGCTGCAGCCATCGGACACGACTCTCCGATCGAGAAAGAAGAGGAGGGAGAATTTTTCGATTGGCATGCTGGAGTAAATGAGACCTCCATCATGCTTTATTTAAAGCCTGAATTGGTCAAGATAGAAAGGGCTGAAAAACCTAAAATTCATTTTCCACCGCGAATGCAAAGGCTCAGGGAATTAGCAGAGAAATATCCGGAATTAATGGGAGTCTGGAGTGCGTTGTTGGCCACGCCCAAAGAGACAAAAAAAGAAGGCTCGAGCCGAGAAATCTCGAATAATGGCATCTGGTCCTTCAGTGATCCAAAAGAGGCAAATCCAGAGATTGGCCAAAAGGAAGTAAATACCATGGTAGAAGCCGCCGTGAAATTCATCGAAGCCTGGAAACGAGCCAAATAGTCAATAGAGTAAGACTTTTGCCACTATAACAATTCAAATTTATATTTACTTCTCTCTTCACGCTAAAAATTTTTCAATAATCAAAGATGGATTTTCAGTCTAAATATCTGAACGGAGCGAAGCCATTCCCGAAGACCAGTTCTTATCAGGGATTTGGAAATGCTTACGGCTGAGCTTGTTTTTTTTCTAAAAATAATTTTTAATAGAATGTTTCCAATCTTCCTAAGGAGTCTTTGTATGAGAAGAAAGAATCTTGTCTACTTTCTAGTGCTCATCCTTGTTTCAGGTTTTTGGCTGAGTGGCTGCCGGAAAAACCCGGATGAAGAGAACCTTGAAGCCAGAGCCAGAGAAATTCACGAGAGAATCCTGACTGTGGATACCCATTGTGATACTCCATTCCAGCTCCTAAGGTCGGAATGGGATATAGGCCTTCGTCATGAGCCTGGCAGTAGAGAAAACGGGCAGGTTGACCTTCCTCGCATGAAAGAAGGGGGATTGGACGCAGCCTTCTTTGCTGTCTACTATGGCCAGGAAGAGAGGACTCCAGAAGGATATGCCAGAGCTAGGGAACAAGCCCTGGTTTACCTGAAGGTCCTTCATAGAATGGCCGAAGATTACTCTGATCTGGTTGGGCTGGCTGTATCTCCCGAAGATGCTTACAGGTTGGAAAAGGAAGGAAAAAGAGCTATCTTCATCGGCATGGAAAACGGCTATCAAATCGGGAAAGACCTGTCTTTGCTGGGGCTTTATCATAAAAAGGGTGTCCGCTACGTCACCCTTTGCCATTCGCAGGACAATGATATCTGTGATTCTTCAACGGATAGATTGCATCCCGAGGATAATGGTTTGAGCGATTTCGGAAAGAAAGTTGTAGCTGAATGCAACCGCTTGGGAGTTATGGTGGACGTTTCCCACATTTCTGATCGGTCTTTCTACGATGTCCTTGAAGTCTCCTCAGCTCCGGTCATCGCCTCCCATTCTTGTACCCGGGCGCTCTGCGACAG
This sequence comes from Candidatus Aminicenantota bacterium, assembly GCA_011772495.1. Classification (GTDB taxonomy): domain Bacteria; phylum Acidobacteriota; class Aminicenantia; order Aminicenantales; family Aminicenantaceae; genus WVZL01. The sequence continues at coordinate 113,119 of WVZL01000025.1, read as the reverse complement.
CCCCAGGAACTTAACGGATGAGATGCTCGGGGCCTTGGCCTCAAACGGCGGCGTCATCCAGGTCTGCTTCGTTTCCAGCTTCGTGAAAAAACCCGACCCGAATCCAGAAAGAGACAAAGCTCTAGCGGCAATCCAGGAGAAATATCAGTCCTGGAAAGGCGTAAGGGATGAAGCCTTCAGGGCGAAGATGCGACAAGAGTACCGAGAAATCTTTCAGAAATATCCGACTGAGATGGCTACTGTGGCTGAGTTAGTTGACCATATAGACCACGCTGTTAGAGTCGCTGGTATTGACCATGTCGGAATCGGCACTGATTTCGACGGTGGGGGAGGTGTCGAGGGCTGCAATGATGTGAGCCAGCTGCCCCGTATCACTGAAGAACTTGTCCGTCGAGGTTATTCAGAGGAAGAGATTCAAAAAATCTGGGGTGGAAACATCATGCGCGTTTTCAAAGAAGTCATCGATGTATCCGCCAAAAGCCAAAACGATTATCAGCCAGAGTAGGGATTAGGCAATCAAAAACCTGGCCGCGCTCACCCTTTTGGGTAAAAAACCTCTCAGCCTTGCCGGCGAAAACAGCGAAGCATTTACCTAAAAAATGTTCTCGTCCGGCTTAAAACTGTAAAATTATTTTACAAACAGAAGTCTAATTTTTAAACCCCAAAGCACTTAAAATTATTCATAATAATAGAGTTACTCTCTTTTTCCTTTGGCACAAAATTTGCTTTTTTAATTTGCCTTTAATCCGATTATTTTTTATTATTTAGGAAAGCCCCATGTCAAAGAAATATATCGTTTCTATCTTGGCCGTTTTTTGCCTTTTCTTCTTTCTTTCTGGCGCCCTTTTTATTCCTGGAGAAAAAGACATCAAGATGAGGCCCCGCTTGGGGGGGACTCTTCGAGTAAAATCCTTTGTCAGTACTTTTAGGACCCAGCTTGATCCTGCGAGTCCTGATTCTTATATATTTGTCTCTGAACAACTCTATGATGGCCTGGTCAAGCTGGATGAATATTTGAAGATCGTCCCTTCCCTGGCCGAATATTGGAGGATTTCATCTGATGGCTTGAAATACACCTTTTTTCTAAGGAGAGGGATAAATTTTCATCATGGAGGTGAACTTACTGCCGAAGATGTGAAATTTTCTTTGGAACGGATCATTGATAAGAAGACCGATACTCCCTACTACCAGTTTTTCACCACCAGAGTTGTGGGGGCTCAAGATTTTCGGGAGGAGAGATCAAGTGAGGTGGCAGGGTTTATTGTTCGGGATAAATATGTTTTTGAGATCCGATTGATCAAACCCTATGTGCCGACTCTTTATTTGATGAGCATGCATTTTTGTAAAATTCTTCCCAAAGATAACTTGCTTTCCCGGGGAAGAGGATTTTTTTCGCAACCTTCTGGTACTGGTCCCTTCAAATTCGCCTACTGGATTAGAGGCCCCCAGCTGGACATTTTAGGAGTAAGATTGGAAAGAAATGAGGACTATTTCAGAGGAAGACCTTATCTGGAGGCGATTGAATTCAGCCCGCATTATACGTTGGATCATTTTTTCGACAAAGAGATAGACATTATCCCGATTCTGTCAGAGAGATTGCTGAGCACAGATTGTCAGGTTTTTGAAGGTGGCTCCTTTAACCTGGCTTTTCTAGGGATGAGCTGCCATATCCCTCCCCTTGACCAGAAGATTATCCGAAAAGCCATTTTTCATGGCCTCAATAAAAGAGAAGTGCTTCTAGCTGGCTTCGATATTCGATACATGCCCATGACCACCAAAAGTTTTATTCCGGCCAAACTGCATGGTTTTTTTCCAGTAGATGATGAAGAAGGCTACGTTCCAGAGAAGGCCAAGGAAATGCTTCAGCAGGCAGGCTTTACAGATGAGCATAGATTTCCCACCCTCACCCTTTTTATGGAATCGCCCCGGGCAGAAGTCAAATTTAGAGTCTACAGGGAGTTGAGGAGAAAGCTCGATGCTTTGGGAATAAGATTAAGAATGAGGTATTTCCGAGACCTTGAAGAAATCAAGAGATTTGAGAGGCCCTATCTTGTCTTCATGGAAAGAAACATGAATTTTCCTGATCCTGAAGATATCATCCGGCCGCTGTTTTTCTCGAATTCTATTTTTAATGTTTTCGGCTACTCCAATCCTGAATTGGACAGGCTCCTAGAAGAGACCGATAGCGAGCGAAGCTGGACCAGAAGGATAAAACTTTTTCATCGAATAGAACAATCCTTGTTTTCGGATGTCCCGGCTATTCCTCTTTTTTCCAACCAGCAGAGGATAGCTGTTCAGCCTTATGTTCGGGGAGTCAAAGTTCATCCTCTGGGTTTCTATTATCTTGAAACCAGAAAGATATGGTTTGAGAAAAATATTGTCAGGTAGATAATGACGATGGCCTTGCGAATGTCACTCCAAACAAGATTCATAGTGACGGTGATTTTTTTGTTGATTATACTGGTCGGAGCGATTCTCTTTGTTATTGAACAGAGAGAAGTCAAATCCATTTTTGAAGAATCCAAGGAAAAAGGAATACTGCAGGCCAAAAACATTGCCTATTTGAATTTGGAGCCTCTGAGTTACTGGGATCTGGGACCTGTTGAAAGAAATATTTCTGAACAAATAGGCCAAAGGCTCATTTATGTAGTTATCTATGGCTACGACGAGCCTATAGTGGCTAATGATTTTATAAAGGACTATGAAGATATCTATTGCTGCAGTCGCTTGGAAAAGGAGATCACCGAAGACAGTTATTTCTTTGAATCGAAAAGCATAAGAATTCATGATGAAAATAGAATCATCAGGATTCTAGAAATCGAAGTTCCCATATTCGCCAGAGGATCTCCAACCAAATGGGGCTCGATAAAAATAGGTCTTTCCTTAGAAGACATGCGCCGAGAAATCAGAAGGACTCGCTTAGTATTGATCTTGATCGGACTGGCTGGACTTCTAGTAGGAATCATGGGCGCAATACTCTTGGCCAGGAGAATAACCGGTCCCTTGAAGAAGCTGGTCAAGGGAACTGTTGACGTCTCTAAGGGTGATTTTTCTCATAAGATTGAAATATCGTCTCAAGATGAGATTGGGAACCTGGCCCAGAGTTTTAACAGGATGAGCCAAGAACTTCTCCAATCAAGAAAAGGAATCGAGGAAGCTCACAAGAAATTGATCCAGGCGGAAAAACTGGCTTCCATCGGGCGCATCTCAGCTACGATTGCCCATGAAATAAGAAATCCACTGACATCGGTGAAATTGAACATTCAGAAAGTGCTGGGGAGCGCTCGATTGGATGACCTTGAAGGTGAACATTTGAAGATATCTCAAGAGGGGATAGGCCAAATAGAGATATTTATCCGGGAACTCTTGGATTTCACCCGTGTTTCCGATTTGAATCTCGATAGATTCCCGGTCGAGCAAATACTGATAGAATCCATCAAGATGATGACCCAATCTCTGGATCAGAAAAAAGTCATCCTAGAGAAAAATTTTAAGCCGGGATTGCCTCAAATTTTAGTTGATGGAGATAAGTTGAGACAAGTTTTCCTGAATATACTTCGTAATGCTTATGAAGCTGTTGCTGAAGAAGGAAAGATAATCATTTCCCTCTCTCTCAAGAGAGAAAAGCCAGTCAAAAAGATTCGGGTTGTCGTTTCCAACAACGGCCAGGCCATTCCCAAGAAAGATTGGGAAAACATTTTTGAGCCTTTTTATACCACCAAGGCCACCGGGACCGGCCTGGGCTTGGCCATAGCCCGTAAGATCATAGAACAGCATAAGGGGTCTATCAAAGTTCAAAAAAAAGAGGGGAAAGGGACTTCCTTCGAAGTTCTGATTCCCTGTGGGAGAGAAGAATGAACTCGATACTCATCATAGACGATGATCCTTTGATCAGAAAAACACTTTCCTCTCATCTGACCAAAAAAGGGTTTGAAGTTTTTTTAGAGGAAGATGGAGGGAAAGGGCTTCTCAAATACGAAGAGAGCCTTCCTGATCTGACTATGCTGGATATCCGCCTTCCCGATGTGCCCGGTATAGAAGTCCTGAGAAAGATAAAAGAAAAGAATGATAAAGCCTGTATCATCGTGATGACTGCTTATGACGATATGAAAACCACCGTAGAAGCGGTCAAGCTGGGAGCCTTCGAATACCTAGTCAAGCCCTTGGATTATGTTGAGTTGGACCTGACCATCGATAAAGCCTTTCAAGTCAGAAGCCTGGAAGACAAGCTCAGCTATCTGGTTGAAGAGCAGCAGAAGGAATACAAGATCGACAACATCATCGGTCATTCTCCTCAAATGAGAGACGTGTTTAAACTCATAGGATCTGTGGCCATTACGAGGGCCAATGTCCTTATTCACGGAGAGAGTGGTACTGGCAAAGAATTGGTCGCCAAGGCGATTCATTACAACAGTCCTTACAGCGTTGAACCTTTTATTGTCATCAATTGTTCAGCGATCACAGACACTATCTTGGAAAGTGAGCTTTTTGGGCATGTCAAAGGGGCTTTTACGGATGCCGTCAGTGAGACTAGAGGAAAGTTTGAAATTGCCGGGAAAGGGACGCTTTTTTTGGATGAGATCGGTGATATTTCCCCAAATTTACAATCTAAGTTGCTGAGGGTCATCGAAACCCGAGATTTTATGAAAGTGGGTGGAGAGAAAATCTTGAAGACTGAGGCGAGAATCATTGCGGCTACTAATCAAAACATCAAGCAATCGATCGAGAAGGGAAAATTCCGAGAGGACCTCTATTACCGGCTGAAAGTGGTTGAAATTACATTGCCTTCTCTTCGCGAGAGAAAAGAAGACATCCCGGACTTGGTGGCCTATTTGCTGGAGAAAATCAATCGTGAGCTCCGCAAGAGTGTGAGAAAAGTCCCTTCAGATGTGATGAAGCTTTTGGTAAACCACGTCTGGAAAGGCAATGTGAGGGAATTGGAGAATGCTTTAATCCGAGCTGTCATCCTGGCTAAAGGGGATGTTATTTTAGATGAAAACCTGCCTCTTGAATCCGGGGAGAAGAAGCTATTCTCGAAGGAATTGGGACCCTTAAAGGATGTTGAGAGGAATTATATTCAGCATGTGCTCACTTACACCAAAGGCAGCAAGACTCGCTCGAGTCAGATTTTGCAGATCAGTCGTCCCACCCTGGATAAGAAAATAAAAGAATATAAGTTGGAAGTCTAGGCCGTTTCTCCCGCTGCTGAAAAATCTGAATTTTCCCCCGTTGTAAACATTTTTTTCCTCCTGTTGTAAATATTTTTTCGAGAAAAAGCATTTAAAATTGACGCTTATAGGCAAGAAAGGCCTTTTTTCTTGATTGGCACAAAAAATGCATCATCTATAGGCGTAAAACAAGGAGAAGATCGAAAGATGTCGCCCAAGAAAATTGTTGTTGTCGATGATGATGAGACGATCCGAAAGACTTTCTTCTTAATCCTACAGAAGAAGTATCTCGTCTATTTAGCTAAAGATTCTCAGGAAGCTTTGGAACGCTTTACTAAGGGCAAAGTCGATTTGATAATTGCTGATCTTAAGTTGCCTCGCATCAATGGACTGCGGTTGATTTCTAAATTCAGAGAATTGGGGTACAAAGGTGAAGTCATCATGATTTCTGCTTATCCCGATTTAATCAATGAAAAGGAGTTGAACCGCCTCTCCATTAGTGATTTCTTCGTGAAGCCACTCGATCTAGAGGCCTTAAATCGTTCCATAGACTTCCTTTTGAACTCAAAAAACGTTCCTGGAGCAAGGTCTAAAGAAGCATTCCATGGCTGATAGAATAAACTCTATTCCGACAGACTTTCAAAAATGGAGAGTCATGCGCATTCACCCCTGCTGGTTTACTTTTATTAAATACTGCGAAGATCTCAAATACGGAGAAATAGACAAACTCAAGATCCAAGATGGGCTGCCTCTATTGGCCGAAGAGACAAAGAAAAAAGTAAAATTTTCTGGAGGAGATATAGAGAACAACTCTCGCTCCACATAGGTTTTTCGAGAGGAAAAATGGCTTCAACAAAACTCGTTCCGCAAGAAAAAAAGGAGGACTTTCAATTGTTCAACCTTGAAGGAAACGCCCCCTCCGCTATCATCGAAAGCCTTGCCCTTGATTTCTTGGATAAATCAAAAGAGAAGCATGGAAAGGCCAAGGATATCCCTGCGAAAGATAAAATCAGGAAGGAAATGTATAAAATCATTGTTGAGTTTTTCTGCAAGAAGGAAACGCTTCCACTTAAAGAGTTCATCATGACCCTGGAGAAATGTATCATTCTCAGGGCCTTATCCAAATTCAACGGGAACCAGAAAGAAGCGGCCAAGTTTTTAGGCATCAAATATACAACCCTTCATGAGAAAGTAAAAAAATACAGGATTGACTTCAGGAAGAATCCCTACCTCGTTTCTGGTATTTTATCCTGACATATTCCTACCCAAGAATCTCGACCATCTGACCTTTAATTCTAGCTATAGAGAAAAAACTATTTTAAACTCCCTCTGAAACTATATAATAATGATATGAATCTTTGAAGGGATAAAATCAAAATGAGGACCTTAAGATTCCTTTGGAGCCTTGCCTTCTCGGCTTTTTTCATTTCTCTCTTTTCTACGGTGGCGGCTAGGGCTGAAGTTCCTGCGGAGAGAATTGTCGGCTTAAGAGAGGCCAAAGAAGAAAAAATATCTGAAACATGGATGGGCATGTACCTGAACGGAATAAAAGTAGGATACAGCTTTCACCAGGAATTTTCATTCCTCAAGGACGAAAAAAAATGCCAAAGAGATTACAGTGAAAGCTGGATGAAAGTTACTCGTTTGGGAGGAAACCCAGTCGAGATCATCACCATCCAGGAGACCTGGTATGATGATCAGCAAACTCCTACAGAAACACTGATGAGGATGAAGTTGTCAGAAAGCGAGACTCGCTTCCAGGCTGAGATAACTCGTGATAAGATCATTTTCAGGTCAGAGGATAAGATTATCAAAGTGCTGCCTTATGGAGAAAAGTTTTACCTTGCTACCCCGTTTGAGGAAATTATTGAAAAGGAGGGATTGAGGCCTGGAACGAAACATGACTTTAAGGTCTTAGACTTGACAACCCATTCTCTAGTCAAGACCCATCTTGAGGTCCTGGGAAAAGAAGACGTTCTGATCTTGGGGAAAAAAATGAATCTTTGGCATATAAGGGAAGAGATAATCCATCTTCTTCCGATCACCATGGATGAATGGATCGACGATGAAGGAAACGCTTGGAAGAGCATCAGCCAAACAAGCTTCTTGAATACAACTTCCATCCGGATGCCAAAAGAGCAGGCCCTCGAGGATACGGGTGAGAATTTCGATATTGCCTTTTCCACCATCATTGAACCCAACATGACCTTAGAAAATCCTCAAGAAATTCAGAGGGTTACCTTTAGGCTCAGCGGGATTTCTCCCGAAAAGATAAAGAGTTTTCCCTTTGATGACGGAAGCCAGAGCATTCTCGAAATCGGGAAGGATTTTGTCGTCGTTCAGACATCTTCCCAGATTTTCAAAGATAGCGAAGCCGTTCCTTTTCCAGTTGAGGACGAGGAATTTCAGAAATTTCTGAAACCAACCTCCTTTTGCCAGTCTGATGATCCTGAAATCCGTGAAAAAGCCAGGGAGATCGTCGGTCGAGAGAGAAATTCTTGGAAGGCTGCCAAAAAGATTGCCGAGTGGGTCCAAAAGGAGATGACTCCCAATTATGACGTGGGATTTGCGTCAGCTAAAGAAATTTTGAAAAATCGAAAAGGAGACTGCTCCGAGCATACAGTGTTGACCGTTACCTTGTGTCGTGCCGTGGGAATTCCTGCCAGAGCCGCTGTGGGTATCATGTCTGCTTACGATATTTTTGCCTATCATATGTGGCCTGAAGTCTATGTGGGCCGTTGGATTGGACTCGATTCAAAATGGCTGGCCGTGGATAAGAAAAGCGGCCAATATTATACCGATGCCACGCATCTGAAATTCGGCCGTAGTGTTCTCGACGAGAACATATTCCAAGAAATGACGCAGGCTATTTCGACGATCCTAGGTCAACTCAAATTAGAAATAATTGAATATCAGCAAGATCAATAAAGACATGCAAGAATGTATTTGCTCCCCTAAGATAGAACGACCCTATTTTCTTTCCTGGCGTAAGTCCGCTCTTAACACACAGGAGATTTAATCACAAAGATAGGGGAGGGTTGAATTTTTCACCTCCATTTTCTTTCTCAAATAAGCCCACCTTTACACCCAGGGGGATTAATGGCCTGACCGTAAAAAATATTTACATTTTTATGGTCGTTGTTTCTACTCTGAACATAATGAGAAGGCGTTAAATCTCGGGAGAAGAGAGAGAGTCTTGGTCCTGATAAATCCTGGCATAAATTTTGCTCTATGGTCTTCCCAAAGATTATAAGAAAAGAAATTCTATGCTCTGCAGTGCATGACCGATCCTAAAAAATACAAAAGGAGGAGCAAGATGAAGAAAATAATCCTGTTCCTGACAATTTTTTTGGTTCTGGTGATTTTCCCATTCTTCCGAACAGCTAATCCTGAGAATCGTCCTGGCCTTTCCCTAGAGGACACTTTTTGGGTTTATGTTCGAGCTGTTCAGAATTCTGACCTGAAAAGCCTGTTTAGCACCGTGACCGATGAGGAGGATTTTTTCTTCCTGACCAGCCGAGGACAGCTCATCGATTCTCGGCAGGGATACTATAAATTCCATAAAGATTGGTTCAGGGAGAAAGACTGGGAGATGCCGGTTGAGTTGTTAGATTTCAAAGAGGGAAAGGAATACGGGTATACCACTGCTATTTTTCACTATAAGAGCAGAATGCCTGAAGGGAGAAGGTATGGGCTCGACTCCTATTTCACCTTGATTTTCCATAAGGAAGAAGGGATGTGGAAGGTCATAGGGGATGTCTGCACTCCTGTCAACAGGTATTTTACTGATGAAAACGAGGGTATAAAGTACACCTCAGATCAGGCCTATACCCTCAATATCATTAAGAACCGCCGTACCGTACGGAAATTCAAGCCCACTCCTGTTCCTAAAGAACACATTCTCAAAATCCTGGAGGCAGCCCATTATGCTCCCACGGCTGGCAACCAGCAGCCCTGGAAATTCCTGGTCATCCAGGACAAGAAAAGCCTGGCCAGCCTAGAAAAGGAAGCGCTCTCCTGGTATCTTGAGGAATACAAGATAAGGCGAAAGCCTACCGAGGAAGAATTAGCTAAGACTGAAGAAGCACTCCAGAAAGTCTTAGCTAACGTGCTTTCGGCTCCGGTCTATGTGGCTGTACTGGTGGATTCTAATGCCAAATACCCTGATTATATCCTCTACGATGGTACGCTGGCCGCAGGCTATCTGATGATCGCTGCCCGAGCTTTAGGCTATGGGACTGGATTCTTCACCTCCTTTTTCCCTGAAAAAAAGATGAAGATGTTTTTCAAGATTCCAGAACAATACCAGCTCATCTGTTTTACTCCTATCGGGGTTCCTGAAGAATGGCCGGAGGCTCCTCCAAAAAAGAAGCTCGAGGAGTTGATTATTCTTGAATCGTTTTGAAACCTTCTAATAGATCTCAGCCGATAGCCCTGCTTCTTGAACTTTTTTCTTTATCCGACCTAATTCTTCTCTTGGAGCAGAAGAAATGTCTTTGGCTGGATAATCTCTATCCAAAGTGTACAACTGCACGAAAGAGGGCTTGATTCGCTTCAATCTCTCAATCCATTCTTTGAGGTTTCTTTGATTCAGGTTGCCCGATTCTCCCCCGGAAACAATAGTCTGAACAGAAACATTGGATAATTGAGTCAATCCCTCAGTAATATCTTCAAGATATAGACCATCACAGGGCTGATTATATTTTCTAAACATCTCCTGCGAGCCACAATCAAGTTTCATTATCTTCACATCGAGTTTTGCTAGAGCTTCTCTGACTGATTCATCTGTGACCAGCGCAGAGTTGGAAAGAGCCGCTGTTTTTGTCCTGGGCGCCAGCTGATTTCTGACGGATTGAACTTCATCCACGATTGCATTGAAATCAGGATGAAGGGTGGGCTCTCCATTCCCGGAAAAAGTGATATAGGCCGGTGGTGCGGGCAGTGTACGGAGCGCCTTCTTCAAAGCTTTCCCTACCGCTTTAACCGAAGGCATGCCCCAAAGTTTTCGTCTGCTCGCCTTATGAATCTTGGTCCATCCATACTGGCAATAAACACAATTGAAAGCACAGACTTTTTTGCTCGAGGGGAGAAGATTTATCCCCAATGACCAACCCAATCTTCTCGAATTCACCGGGCCGTAGATGATTCCTTTTTTTAGTTTTAAGAGCATTTTCGCATCCTTCAGGAAAATCTGTCCAAGGCCTTTTTGAGCTGAGTGAGGCCTACTCGAATTTCCACTTGGTTGAGACTGGCAAGGGAAATCCTTAAGGAAGTTGAATTTTTCCCTTAGGTTTCATGAGGCATGATGACATTTCCTCCGCTTAATCCTCGCTGATAGTTAAGTAGAATCTGCAAATTTAATGCCAAAAGGGGATTGAACTTGTTTCCCCTATAAATAATACGTTTTTGCGAGAATATTGTTTCTGGTGTAAAAAAATTTTACTGGGAAATTCCTCAATCCTTAACACATGGCTTTAATTTCAGCAGTACATTTCAGCAGGCATTTTTCCAGGGAAGAAGGACTAAACCAGAAATTTTGGTAATGAAGACAGGAATATGTTAAAAAGAAAGACTATGTAGTTCTGGCCGCGTATATTTCTCTGGATATAGCCACTTTTGGTGCAAAATGATCAAATTTTATACCATAGGGCATTCCACCCGAAAGATTGAAGATTTTATTTCGATCCTGAAAACACACCGGATAGAGTTGCTGGTGGATGTTCGGGCCTTCCCCGTTTCCACCAGGAATCCCCAATTCAACCAAGATAATCTTGAGTCGAGCTTAATCAAGGATGGCATCGAGTACACATGGTCAGGGAAAGTACTGGGAGGCTATCGGAAGAAATCAGACAGTCTGGGAGAGAAATCGCCGAACAAAGGTTGGGAAACCGAAGGTTTCCGTATTTATGCTGATTATATGATGAGTGATAGCTTCAAGAAGGCCACAGCTCAACTCATGGAACGAGCAAAAGAGAAGACAGTTGCCTGCATGTGTGCTGAAAAATTCTATTGGAGATGCCACAGAAGGCTAATCTCTGATTATCTGGTTAGCTTGGGGCACGAAGTCTGGCACATCATGGAACCTGATTCACTCCGAAAACACGAGCTCACTAAATTCGCCAAGGTAAAAGAGGGAGTCCTGTCCTATCCCGCTGAAGATTCTGCTGAACCTTCATTGTTTAAAACTTAACCCTTTTTGTTTCTTCATCAACGCACTCTGGATTTTTTTAATTGTTCTTGGCAGCGAGAACAGAAAGAAGCTCTTTTTCTATCCGTATCACTCAGGCTGTTAGAAAAATGCATCACACAAAAAGAGTCAGGACAATGTCTTAATCTAAAGGTGTGGCTGAGTTCATGGACCGCTTCTTTTTTGGCCCGCTCTAAGAAAAGGGCTTTATCCTCTGGGAATCCGTAAAAACCTTGTCGTAGCCGAGCCAGAGAAATGATACAGAAATGACCGCCTAGCTCTGCCTCACCGAACACGAAATTGAGCCCTTCGACATAAAGGTCGACATCTGAAATGGCCAGGATCTTATGTGGTTTGGCTGCTTTTAGGGACTGGCGAAGTCCTTCCATTATAAAAGAGGAGAAGTATTGATCTCGCTGGGGATTATAAGCTTCTTCAGGGAGCCCTAGGTCTTCACCTCTCTCTACCTGGCACTGGAAGGTCTTCTCTAAATGGTCTTCTAGAGCTTCAAGCATCCCTTCCTCAATCTCACCTACAGGCACCAGGTATATTTTGTTTTCCATTTTTAACAAGCTCTTTATAACCGTTTCGACACCTGGGCTCTGGCCATGAAGAATGAAAATGAACAAGCCTAGAATTAAATATTTTCTTTTCTTCAATTAAGCCACTTCTCAAAATTTTTTACAAGCTGAATTCAATGAGAAATACCGGATTTCACCTTAGAATATTACTCGCTTAGCTTATCTATCTCAGCATGCCGGAAACAATCAATTGTATGGTCGTTGACCATTCCTACGGCCTGCATAAAAGCATAGCAGATGGTTGGACCGACAAACTTGAATCCTCTTTTGGTTAAATCCTTGCTCATAGCTTCCGATTCTTGAGTCTGCGAGGGAATATCTTTCAATGTTTTCCAGGCATTCGGCCTCGGTTTTCCACCAACAAATTGCCAGATGTAGGCATCGAAGCTACCGAACTCTTCCTGGACATCCAGGAATGTCCTGGCGTTTTGAATGGCTGCTTCGATTTTGCGTCTGTTTCGTATAATCTCTTCATCTAAGAGAAGCTGCTGGATTTTTTTCTCGTCGTATCGGGCAATCTTTTTAGCGTCAAAATTATCGAAGGCTTTCCTGAAGTTTTCGCGTTTCTTGAGGATCGTTGACCAACTCAATCCTGCTTGGGCTCCTTCCAGCACGAGAAACTCGAATAATTTCTGGTCATCATGGATGGAGACTCCCCATTCTTGGTCATGATACTCTAAATAGAGTGGGTCCTCTGTTCCCCAGGCGCATCTGATTTTTGTTTTCTCTTTCTTCATGATTTTCGCTCTTAAGAATCTACACCCATTGTCTTCTTTGTGCAACTCTCCAATTCAAGTAGATACATTCATCAATCTCATATTCAGTATAGAGATAGGGATTTTCAGAACCAGAAAAGGATTTATCCGTAGAAATTTATGATGGTTTTGTTTATATTGTTTTAACAGAAATATCCTATGCTTGAATCCGATGTGATCGGAAGATGACGGATAAGAAGAGAACAACAATATTCCTTTTCATCCTGACCGCATTCATCCTATTTTTGAATCTCGTTCTTAGCTTTGGGGCTGAGAAATACCAGATCAGAGCTCTCAGGATTTTTCGAAAGATCGAAGTGAACGGATTCCTCGAGGAACCATCCTGGAAAAAAGCCCCGATCACCAATGAATTCACTCAACGGGAGCCCCAGGAAGGGCAGCCAGCGACTGAAAAGACAGAAGTGAGAATCCTCTATGATGACACCAACCTCTACATCGGGCTGGTTTGTTTTGACAGCCAGCCGGATAAGATCGTGGCCAATGAAATGAGGAGGGATGTTGACCTGCAGGATAATGATTATTTTCAAATCATGATCGATTCCTTCCATGACCACCGCAATGCCTTTTATTTCATCATTAATCCCCTTGGTGCCAAGCGGGATGGTCTGATCAGGGACGACGGTAGCAATATCAACTGGGATTGGGATGGGATATGGATAGCCAGAGCCAGAAGGACCAACGAGGGCTGGACAGCAGAAATCGCGATTCCTTTTTATACTCTCCGTTTTAAAAAAGAAAACAATCAAACCTGGGGGATAAACTTTGGCCGCCAAATTGCTCGCACGAGAGAGGAGGTTTATTGGACTCCTGTTGTCCGGGATTATGGTTTCTACGGGCAGTATAAGGTTTCAGCTTGTGGGGATCTGGTGGGATTGGATAATCTTAGCCAGGGAAGAAAAATCCAATTTATGCCTTATATTATTGGCGGGGGTTTTCAGGAAGAAAGGGGTGATCCATTCAGCCGCTCAGAAGACCTAGGATATGACCTGAAATATCGTCTGACTACCAACCTGACCGCAGATATAACTGTCAACACTGATTTCGCCCAAGTTGAAGCTGACCAAGAACAATTCAACATAACACGTTTCAGCCTTTACTTTCCCGAAAAAAGAGGATTCTTCTTGGAAGGAGCAGATATTTTTCGCTTCGGGGAAAGATACCAAGAACTTGAGCCACCCAGCACGCTCCTGTTTTTCAGCCGAACCATCGGGCTATCTGAAGAAGGCCATGAAATTCCCATAATCGGAGGCGTTAGGATAACAGGAAAAACTGGGAAATACACCCTTGGATTCCTGGATATCTTGACCGAAAGCACTTCCTATGAAGAGGACGGAGAAAAGATTTACATTCACCGGGCCAACTATTCGGTTTTTCGGATTAAAAGGGATTTTCTTGAAAAATCGACCTTCGGAGTAATGCTTTTAAGCAAAGATCTTATTAACAGCCCCTATTACAATCGCGGGGCAGGGTTCGACTTCGACCTCTCCTTCGGCAGATCACTGAAAATGGGTGGCTTCGCTGCCAAGACGTTTACACCTGATTTAGAAGGCAAGGACTGGGCAGCCAACTTCAATTTTCTATGGCAAAGCGATTTTCTTATAGCCAATGGTTCCTACACGGACATCGGTGAAAATTTCAATGCTGAGCTAGGTTTTATTACCAGAACCGACATCCGAAAGTATAGATTAAATGTCGGAATCGGGCCCAGACCGAACATCCTCAATATCCGTCAGGTATTTCTGTTTAATGATTTTTATTACATAGAGAATCACTCGGGTCAGCTGGAATCAAGAATTAACCTAACAGGCATGTTCAACCTCTTCCAGGACGGCAGCTATTTAGTGCTCGGTTATATGCCGAATTACGAATATTTGACCGAAGATTTTGAGATCAAAGAGGATGTTTTTATTCCCGCTGGAGGGCACCGGTTCGATCAATTTCTCTGTTGGTACCAATCGGATAAAAGCAAGGATATTGCTGTACAAACGGAAATCTACTGGGGTCAATTCTACAACGGAAATCTATTTAAGGCCAATACCAGCGGATTCCTCAAATTATCCAAGAACTTTAACCTGGAATTCATCTATGACCGCAACCAGTTTGATTTGCCCGTTGAGGGCGGGAAGTTTACCACGAACATCGTTGCCACTCGGATCATTTACTCTTTTACTCCTGATCTTTATGCCAAGGCCTATCTCCAGTGGAATGATGATGAGGAATTGTTCATCACCAATTTTCTGGTAAGATGGATCTATAAGCCTGGAGCTAACATCTATTTGATCTATAACGAGAGCAGAAAACTCGGCGCTGAGGGATACATCCAGGACCGGGCCTTGATGCTCAAGATCAGTTTTCTCTTCAGTTAACCTGCCTCAAGCCCAAGTTCCCTAGGAGAATCCTGGCTTGGACACAACTTTTCTTTTACACGACCGTATGTAAACATAAGAGAAAATTAATTGAGGTGTATTATGAAAATCAGGAATGACTATTACTGGATTATAATTGTTACTGTTTTTCTGGGATTTCTTTGCTCCGTCCTGCTTGTCTCATCCGAAGGCCTGGGTGTAACTCGTTTGAATATGGACGAGCCGATTCCTCTCGGGTTGGGAAACCCAGATGTTCGGGAGATAAAAGAAAATGTATTGGCGGTTACAGGTCTTTACCATTCTCCTGAGGAAGGCTATTATGTGAATGCGGGGATTATTTTCACCAAACATAGCGTTGTTTTTATCGATGCTGGGATGACTATCGCTTCGGCAGAATTTCTCTGGAAAACAGCCCAAGAACGAAGAAATGATTCTAAAAACTTGTACCTCATTCTTACTCACCATCACGCAGATCATGTTTTTGGGATGCGTATTTTCAAAGAGAAAAGAGTGAAAATCGTAGCCCATCATATGATAAGGGAATGGCTGGCGAACGATAAGGGCCGATACAAACGCTTTTTGGTAATGAGAAGTGGCTGGACTCCTGAAAAAGGGGATGAAATCCTGGGCGATGTTGTCCTTTCAATGCCTGACCAGCTTATCGAAAAAGATACAGTTCTCCAGCTAGATGGAGAAGAAATCCAGGTGCTTTATACACCTGGTCACGTTATTGATGAGCTTTCTGTCTACCACCCAAAATCAAAGACTCTTTTTGCTGGAGATACGATTTATGAGGGGACACGGCTCACGACCCGCTTTGGCGGCCCTCAGGAATGGAAGCTCTGGATTTCCCAGCTCGAAAGGCTCAAGCAGTTAGATATAGAAATGATAGTGCCCGGACACGGCAAGCTCTGTCCTAAGAAGGAGATCGATCGGAATATCAATTACTTGAGGTCTTTGCTTTAGCAAATAGAGGGCAGTTCAATCTTTTTAATTGCACGAATAATCCGGGTGATTGGGCTTTCTATTTTAATAAAAAAAGCTATCCCCCTGGCGATGGTTCCTATATAGATCACCTCCCAGTAAGTCACCTGGAGAACATCATCCTGGGAAATTTATTTTTTTCTATTCTTGTTTATTTCGCTATAATAGAATACCTTTATATTTTCAATGAGGAGATTGACTGTGAAGCGATACCTGAGTGTTTTATTGGTATTTTTTCTTCCGGTTTCCCCATCTTTCGCCAAAGGAAAGAAAGCCGCCTTCGATGAAAAGGCTGCCTTGAGCTACATCAAGGATTTAGCCGCGGACTCCATGATGGGGCGGAGGAGCGGACAGCCAGGAGCAACATCAGCAGAGGAATATATTGCCTCAAGATTTAAAGAATGGGGGATAGAACCAGCTGGAGATGACGGAACTTACTTCCAGAATTTCACCATAGAGCACAGCAACGTGGAGCAAGGAGTGGTCTTGGAAGTGATCACAGAGAAGGAGAGAAGGAATTTTTATTATGGTGAAGACTGGCGAGTTCAGCGGCTCTCGGGCTCAGGAAACTTTGTAGCCGAGATCGTTTTTGTCGGCTTTGGAATCCATGCTCCTGAAAAGGACTACGATGACTATGCAGGGGTGGATGTCAAAGGGAAGCTGGTACTTCTTTTGATAGATAGCCCTACAAAGCTTGAAGACAAGCTCGACGAAAAAGCCAAGCTAGAGAATAGGATCAAGGCTGCTCAGGAGCAGGGAGCAGCGGGAATTCTCGGTTTCAGGCGACCTTCGACGCAGCGGCGGTATTTTCGGTTCAGGCTCGAAAAAGAATTCTATAAGCCAGATTTCGTTCTGCTGACCGTAGAGGACAAGGTTACGAATTTCATCTTCAAAGACCTCGAAACAGAACTCCGTTATCTTCTCCAGGAGATAGATAAGAAGTCAAAACCCATGTCTTTAGAGACAGGCGTCAAAACATTTATCTCAGTCAAGGCTACCTTCGATGAGAAAAGGCCCACCCGGAATGTCTTAGCTAAGATAACAGGTTCGGATAAGACTCTGAAGGACGAGTTTATCATGATCGGCGCCCATATGGACCACTTGGGAATCAGTCCCAGGGGAGAGGTCATGAACGGAGCCGATGATAATGCTTCCGGAACAGCAGTAGTCATGGAAATCGCCCGCCAGATGAAGCTCGACCGAGCCAAACCCAAAAGGACGGTTATCTTTGCCCTCTGGGCTGGAGAAGAACAGGGTCTTCTTGGCTCACGGCATTATACAGATCATCCTCCCTATCCTATCGAGAAAACCATAACCTACATCAATATGGATATGGTGGGTCAGGGAACCGGGAATGTTCCTTTTAGAGGTGTTTACTATGCTCCTCAGATCTGGAAAGTTCTCAAAGAGAATCTCCCTGAAGAGATTGCCGAATATGTAAAGCCAGGCCGGGGAGGGCCCGGAGGATCTGATCATACTCCCTTCTTAGAGAAGGGCGTCCCGACCTACGGGATCTATGCAGATGGTTATCATTTCAAATATCACACCAGCCGCGACGACCCTGACTTGATCAATCCAGAAGTCTTGAAGAAGACCGGCGATTTTGTCTATGCAGCGGTAGAAATTCTGGCTTCAGAACCTGTAAATTTCATTAGACCCCGGGCCGAAGAGACCTATCTATTCAAATATCAAAAGCTGATTAATTTCGAGCTTTCGCCTTTGAGCAGGTTTGTCGAACACCACAAGGAGGCTAAGGATTCCCATGTTGACCTTCAGCTTTCTGTGTTGGGAGAGAAAGAGGATCTGGAAGGAGATGCCTTGAGGATGGACCTGCTCAGAAATCTTCTCGATGCTTCTGAAAAGATCAAAAAAGCCAAGGGGCTTACCCTGTATTCTTCTTCAAGCAGGTTGAACATGGACATAAGACAGGGAAAGACAACCGTGTTAATAGGCCTTAAGGGAGTGAATTCCTTCCGCGATGAGCCGAGATGGGCCCAGGTCCTGGCCAAGCAAGGCGTATACTTTGTCTTTATGGAAAAACCTTCCTTCCTGTTCGGGGAAGAGGGTTTAAGCGAGGAAGGGCTAAAGATCGTTAAGGCCCTGAACGCGAACGGGCTTCTTCTCGTTGTTGAGGGATTGGATGCTTCCCAGGCAAAGGCGCTCCTGGAAGGCTCGAAAAAGCCTTTGGTATTACTCGAGAGGGACTTGCCTGATAAGGATATTCTGGAACTCATTAAAAAGAACAAATCGGCGCTCGGTCTTATCTTGTCCCCAGGAGAAGATTCTTCATCCTACTTTAAAAAACTGGATGAAGTCAAAAATGCTATCGGCACTGATTATCTGATGATCGTCAATGAGCAGTGTTTATGGGGAGAAAAAGGGAAAGAGCAGATGCTTGGGCTGATCTCAGAGATCATTAGATCAAAATACAAAAGACCCGGGCGCGATGTTTCCAATCTCTTTTCTTCCACCTTTCTAAGAGTCTTGGACAAGGCACGGGGTGAAAAAGCGCCTCAAACTTTTGCTTATCGGCCCTTCTGAGCAATAGACAAGAGAACCTGAAGAGCTTTACATAGACCAAGAAGCAGGGAGAGGATAGATCAAACTTCTTCTTTTTGCCGGGGGATGTTTGTCGCTTCTCGTATTCTATTTAGTAGCAGAACGCATGCTCCTTGCGCAAAGAATAAAAAAGATCCCGCTGCGAATATGTGTGACCGGGACCAGGGGAAAGTCCAGTGTCGTCCGGTTGATAGCCTCTTCTTTGCGAGAAGCAGGAGTGAGAGTTCTGGCCAAGACAACAGGGACTCTGCCGGTTCTGATTTTCCCTGATGGACAGGAGAAGGAAATCGAGCGGAGAGGGAATCCATCTCTCCTGGAGGGGAAGAAAGTGCTGAAGATAGCAGCGATGCACCAGGTGAAGGCTCTGGTAACTGAGCTCATGAGCATCCAACCCGAATACGGTTTCGCCGAGTCGATCCAGATGATAAAGCCCGGTATCCTGGTCATTACCAATGTTGGTCTCGATCATCTGGCCCAGATGGGCTCGACTAAGATGGAAATAGCCAGGTCGCTGGCGGTTGCTATTCCTCCCCGGGGTGCTGTTATTATTCCTCAAGAAGAACTTCACCCTTTATTCCTTGACGCAGCAGAAAGAATGAAATCAAAGATCATTCCAGTTACCAAGGATACTTACCAAGAACTCTTAAAATCCCTTAAAAAGACACTCCCTTATGAATTCGAAGAGAACCTGCGGCTGGCCCTAGCCGTGAGCGATTTCATGAGCCTTAAGAAAGAGTCTGCACTCGAAGGAATCAGCCAGGCTCAGCCTGATTTTGGACGCCTTAAAATCTGGAAAGTTAAAGCAGGAGTTCCGCCTCGGGATTTTCATCTGGTCAGTGCCTTTGCTGCTAATGATCCTCTCTCTACCCAAAAGGCAATGTCTAAAATAGAGGAGAAAATTCCTCTTGAGAGGAAAAGAATGATTGGTCTCCTCAACCTCCGCCCGGACAGGGGAGACAGGACTCTCCAATGGGCCGAGGCTCTGAAAAACAGATATTTTCAGCTTTTTGACCGCTGGGTCTTTATCGGAGGCCATGCTCTGGTCCTGAAAAAGAGACTAAGATCCCTGAGAGAAGCAAGGATATCTGTAATGAAAGAGAAGTCTCCTCCAGCAATCATGGCTAAGCTGGCAGCCATGGAGGAAGGAGAAATTGTCTTGGTGGGCCTGGGGAATATGGCGGGTGCGGGTCGCGAACTGGTGAAATATTGGGAAAGGATCGGGAAACCGTATGACCTTTGAGACTCTTCTGATCGGAATTTTGCTGGCCGTCCTATTTGCGGAGATCTTTGATATCTATCCAGGAGGGATTATTGTTCCAGGATACATGGCTCTCTATCTTGACCAGCCTTGGCGCGTTTTGGCTACGATTCTCATAGCCCTCTTGAGTCTTCTCAGCTACAGAATCTTGTCCCGTTTTCTCATCCTCTTCGGACGGAGGAGGTTCGTGACCATAGTCCTGTTGGGAGTTATCTGGGCCGAGCTTTGGTTCCTTCTTCTTCCCCATCTCTTCTCTTCATCAATCGAGCTCAGAGCCATAGGCTGGCTCATTCCAGGGCTGCTGGCCAATAATTTGGAGAAACAAAAGTTTTTTTTCACTCTGGCCTCGATGTTGACTGTTTCTATCCTGACATTTTTTCTGGTGAGGGTGATTTGGTGGCTAATTCCTTAATCCAGAACAGATGACAATGACCAGGCTATTCTCTCTTCTGAAAAGAAATATTCCTAAAGAGGGCGCAGAAAATATCCAGCGAGTTGTTCTTATCCTTTGTGCTCTCAGCCTGTTGTTTTATGTTCTGGCCCGCGTTATCCCTCTGCAGCAAGGAAAAGAGGTCAAAGCGGAGATGATCGAGGCCTCAGAGATCATGGAGCAAGCCTTGGCAGCTCTCCGTGAATGTCGAGAGGAGAAAAGCGTGGCCATCGACAAAGAGAGTGATTTCAACGAGACGGGACTCATTGGCGTTAAATTTTCGCCAACGACCACTTCCCTAGGGAGTCTGGAAGCAAAAAGAACAGCTGCGAATCCTAATTTTGCTGGCCTTATCGTCCATTTGCTGAATAGAGCTGGAGTTCTCAGAGGAGACACAGTTGCTGTGGGAGCCTCCGCTTCTTTCCCTTCTTTGATCCTAGCTGCTCTCTCTGCTTCCAAAGTCATGGGCTTGAATCTTCTCCTGATTTCCTCTCTCGGGGCCTCCCAATGGGGAGCGAACAACCCTGATTTTAACTGGCTTGATATGCAGACCTGTCTTCAAAACAGCGGATTATTCCAAATTCAGCCTGTAGTCCTCTCTTTGGGTGGAGAGAAAGACACGGGGATGGACATGAGTGCCGAGGGCCGAGCTCTTCTTCTCAGGGCGGCTGAGGAATGGGGAGGGTTATTCCTGGAGGAGCCTNNGGAGAAAGAGATCAAAGCCTTTATCAATATCGGCGGGAGCTGGTCCAACCTGGGTACTGATTCTGAAGTCTTGAAATTAAAACCCGGTCTTGTGAAGGTTAGGCATATCCCTCCGGCTGAGAAAAGAGGAGTCATGCAGGAAATGGCTTTCCGCAGAATACCAGTCATTCATCTGCTCCATACCAAAGGCCTTTGCCGCCGCTACGGATTGCCTTGGGATCCGAAGCCTCTTCCGGCTCCGGGAAAAGGAAAACTCTATCATCTCGTTTCAGAAACCCAAACTTCTTTTGTCCTTCTGGCGGGTGGGTATTTTCTTTTGCTGGCCATAGTCATTGTCTTCCGCAAGAAGATCTCTTAGGCATCATCAATCATAGAATTTTTAGAAAATTCAAAATTATTCTTGACAGAAGAAATCAATCATCTTGAGAATAACGAATTGATGGGGTCAGGCCTTGACAGTAGCCTTGATCTTTGAATCCCCTTCATTCTAATTCAAAGAATTACTAGACAAAGCCCTGCTTTAATTAAAATTCGAGATTCCTTCCTTCTTACTCGTTTGACCTTGCCTCCTGGCAGTGCTATAAGGATAAGGTTCAAATTCTGCTCATGACTCGGAGGTAATAGAAATGATTGAGCTTGAAGAGCAGGCAGAAGAGAGGACTATTCGTCCTTCGGAGGTGAAGAATCCTATCTGCCCCCATTGTACCAAGGAAATCAAGAAGATTTACATGCGCGAGATTAAATCCTACTTAGGAAGGCGCTATCTTTACTATTGTTCAGATTGTTTGAAGGTGTTAGGGCTTTCCCATCGCAAGGGATTCTGGATGGGCTAGGTTCTGGAAAGGTAGAAATGACTTAAGAGAGAGAAAATTTTTGTTTGTATTTGTAGAGACTGATTGATTATCGAATGTCAAATTTCTAGAGGAAGCGCCAAAAATTTAATGAGCAGAAGGACTTAGAGGTCTGGTAGTGAAAGGCGAGGCAGATGTTCTGGTCATCGGGGGTGGCATCATCGGCGTCTGTTCTGCCTATTACTTGGCGGAGCGAGGTCTTTCTGTTTCCATCCTGGAGCAAGGAGAAATCGCTTCGGGATGCTCGGGAGCTAACGCTGGGCTCATCGTCCCCAGTTTCAGCATCCCGTTGGCTGCACCAGGTACTCTTCGATCGTGGTTTCTTTGGGCAATAAAGCCCGGAAGCCCCTTTTCAATGAGACTCCGTTTTGATCCTGCACTTTTTCACTGGTTGCGGCAGTTTCAGAAAGCCTGCGCATCAAAGAAAATGCACCAGGGGCTTCGAGTGCTCCGCGACCTAAACTATGCCAGTTCGAAGTTATTCGAACGGTTGGTATCCCGCGAATCTCTGGCCTGCAATTTCCGGAAAGACGGCTGGTTGATGGCCTACATGACTGAGAAGAGTTTCCAGAAGGCCACCCAAGAAGCTCAACTCCTACAGGAACATGAGGTTGAGGTTAAGGTTTTGAGCAGTGATGAAGCCCTGGAAATGGAACCATTTCTTCAGACCAAACCCTCAGGTGGCCTGTTTTTTCCCGAAGATGCTCACCTGGACCCAGCGAAGTTTGTCCAGGCATTGGCAGGTCGGCTCCGAGAACAGGGCGTTGACATTCATCTCCAAACTGAGGTCTTTAATTTCGAAACAGCGAAGGAGAAGATTACGGCAGTGCGAACGGATCGCGGCAAATTTCGAGCTCAACAGTTTGTCCTGACTGCAGGGGCCTGGTCTTCAAAGCTAGTGCGCAACTTGGGCTCGAGATTGCCTGTGCTACCCAGCAAAGGCTACAGTATTTCTGTAAAGCGACCTGGAGTGTGCCCCAGAATTCCGCTTTATCTCATTGAAGCCAAGGTGGCGATCGTTCCCCTGGAACAAAGCCTGCGTTTAGCGGGCACCATGGAATTGTCTGGTTTGGATCTCCGGGTCAATCCTCGCCGGGTAGAGACCATAATGCGCCAGGCGGAAGACTATTTGAAGCCCTCAGAAAACCTGGAAATCATCGAGATTAGGTGTGGGCTTCGTCCCTGCAGTCCTGATGGGTTGCCGATCATCGACCGCTGTCCTGGTTATGATAATCTCTTTCTCGCTACGGGCCATGGCATGTTAGGAATCACCCTTGCCCCCCTTACTGGCAAGTTGGTGTCTCAACTCGTTAGTCATCAAACTCCAGATTTCGACCTGGCTTCACTTTCAGCGACAAGATTTAGTTAAAGATATTGATGAGAATTCAACCTTAAGGAGGAAAAATGAATACCATAGTGAATAGAATAAAGATTTTTCTTCTTCTCTCTGTTGTTCTTTGGCTCGCTTTTCAGACATTTCATGAGGAAAGCCTCTTTTCAGCAGAGCCCCTGCAAGAGGAAGAAAAGCCCGAAGTTATCTCCCTCTTGGGAAAGAAGCTCTATGCTGCCCCGGCTGAGGGAGAGGAGCTCCTTAAGCTCCAGAACGAACTCAAAGAAGCCATTAAAAAAGTCGAGGCCGACCCAGAGAATCCCGAACATCTCATCATGTACGGGAGGCGGTTGGCTTATCTCTGGAAGTACCATGACGCAATTGATGTCTATACCAGAGGGATAAAGATTCATCCGGACCAGGCCATGCTGTACCGGCACCGAGGTCACAGGTATATCTCGATCCGGAAATTCGACTTGGCAGTGAAAGACTTGACCAAGGCCTCTGAGCTGAACGACCATGATTTTGACATCTGGTATCATCTTGGTCTGGCTCATTATCTCAACGGTGAATTCGAGAACGCTCTCGGAGCTTATCAGAACTGTCTGAAATCTGCCCAGGATGACGACGCCAAGATTGCTATCTCTAACTGGCTTTATATCACCCTGCGGCGTCTGGGGAAGAAGGAAGAAGCAGCTGAAGTCCTGGACAAAATCAAAGAAGGGATGGGAGTGGTCGAAAATCAATCCTACTACGACCTTCTTTTTTTCTATAAAGGGCTTAAATCAGAAGCTGAGATCGAGGCTCTGGCTGAGGTTTCAGACCTGGATATGGCCACCATCGGGTATGGAATCGGTTGCTGGCACCTCTATAACAACAATAGCACGAAAGCCAAGGTATATTTTGAAAAGATCATGAAGGGCCGATACTGGCCAGCCTTCGGGTTCATAGCGGCCGAAGCAGAGCTTTTCCGCCTTAAAGAATAATCACTCCTCTATTTGGAGGAATTCGCCGAGCTTTTTGCTGTTGGCCACTGCATAAGCCTGGTAATCGTTGTTAAAATAAATATAAGTTTCCTTGGCTTTGGTTTTCTTTATTTTTTTTGTCCACTCCTCTAATTCTTCATCCGGGTAGGAGTACCTGTATCCGCCGGTGAGACCATGAAACCGGAAATAGCAGGTCTCTGCGGTCTCCACTACAGTGTTGGGCACTTTCTTGGAAGAAACAACACAGAATATGGCACGATAAGATTCAAGAAGGTCATAGACTTTTTTGGTGTACCAACTTTCATGGCGAAACTCGATCACATTCTTATGTTCCGCGGATAAGCTGGAGAGAAACTCTTCCAACAAACCTAGGTCCAGAGTTAGAGAAGGTGGCAGCTGGAAGAGGATACAGCCCAGTTTTTCGCGGAGATTATCGGCGAGAATATAGAAATAGTTGAGATCGCTTTTAACTCCCTTTATTTTCTTGTAGTGGGTGATCTGGCGGTTGGCTTTAAGGGTGAATTTGAATTGTTCGGGAACTTTACTGAACCATCCTTGCAAGGTCTCTGGCTTGGGAAAGCGGTAAAAGGTCATGTTGATCTCGACGGTGTTGAAATGCTGCACATAAAAAGGAAACCATTCTTTTTGAGAAAGCTCTTCGGGATAGAATCTTCCTTTCCAGCCTTGATAACTCCAGCCAGAAGTTCCCAAATGATAGATCATAGACTCAGTCTAGCATAAAAGCGGCTTGGTCTAAACTTGATTACCTTCAAGGACGGGAATGCCGTAAGGTCCATCGGGAAGGAAGGCGACCCGAGGTTCTCTGGGCAAGGAAGAGCGCAGTTTTTTAAGCGCTATCCCAAGAGAGCTCTCTACTAATCCTGGAAGTTTTTTTGCTCCCTTGACCAGGCTGCGAGCGTCTGTTTCAGGCAGCCAGGAGAAGGCCTCTCTTGGAATTTCCAGGGAACAATAGATCAGATTCTCAGGAGGAATTCTTCTAAAAAGGCGGGTCCACATCTGCGCTTCCCACTGTTCAGGAACAAAGGTCCAGGAAGGATCAAGGATCATATCGATAAATTTGTCTGTCCCCAATTCTCCAAGCCTACGCATCATCTTTTTATAATTAGAGCCACCTATGGGGTCTGGATCAGTGTGGTGAGCGGCTAAGAGACAGATTCCCTGGCTCTTAATCAAGGGCGCTGCAACTACGGCAGCCTTAGCTGCTTGATAATGATTGACTCCCACATACCCGGTATGAGTGAGGACTAGGTCATATTTTTTCTGAGCGGGAATAGCCACATAGCTCCGTAGTTTTTCTACTGCTGCCAGGTGGGCCTTCTCCAGGTCGCCGGCAAATATTCCCGTCAATCTATAATCGGAATCAAGAGTGACGTTGACGTTCATATCACATCCAGCCATCTTGGCCACTCGGAGAGCTTCTTCATGCACTGGATTTCCTTCTAGGATGAGATTCGTTGCTCTGGGGGAAGCCAGGACCGGTCCGCTGTGGAGCACATAGGTGGACTCTTCCGCCAGAACTCCGGGGCAGATGGATTTTCTTCCACCCGAAGTCCCGG
This sequence comes from Candidatus Aminicenantota bacterium, assembly GCA_011772495.1. Lineage (GTDB taxonomy): Bacteria > Acidobacteriota > Aminicenantia > Aminicenantales > Aminicenantaceae > WVZL01. The sequence goes on along the minus strand of WVZL01000025.1, from coordinate 87,361 downwards.
CCATGAAGTGGCTTTCTACCAGTCCGGTTAGAATCTTCAGGTCACTTTCTAAATAATGGCGGTTCAGGAGGATTTCTCCTCCCAGTTCAGTCCGACCTACTGCCTTTAGTTCGCTGAAATTACGACTGTCATGATTGATGATGCGAAGATTCAGTGAAAACACCCTCGGATCAATGATTTCTCTCAGTTCATCGTCTGTCATGGCCCGATGCGTACCTGTGGCCACCAGGATTCGAATTCGGGAAGGTTCGAGACCTGCTTTTATCATTTCCTCAACAATCGGGAGAAGGATTCCCGATTCGCCTGAATAGGGAACTGGCCGGGTGTTGTCTGAGATGACTACCACTGCCTTGGCTTCAGGTTTGCTTTCCAGCTTTTTCCGGACTAGGGATTCAAGCGGAGAGCAGCCCGTAGGGTTTCTGAGGGCCTGGCAGATCTTGGCCTCAGGATTAGACAAGGGGAGCGCTTTTCCCATGGCCAGGATATCGGTATGAACAGGAACCTTGATGGAGAAGCTGGTATGGCCTAAATCAAAGTCGACTTCTTTCATTAATCTTTGCTAAACAGCCTCTCTCTTTTCACCTGGCCAGCCAGTCGCGTTGACCTACCTTTCTAAAGAGTTTTTATGCGGCTGAAGTCTCCTTCCATTGCGGCTTCCAGGATTGGTTTCATGTATTCATCCACCATGTCTGGTGTTAAAGGAACGGGCATGTCGCGAAGCTTCATCTCCAGTTGAGGATTTCTAGCAGCTTGAAGCGCCTTTTGAATATGGGAATCACTCAGGCCCTCGATTTCGCCAAGAGTTGTGGGGAAGTTCACCCGTCTGCTCAGCTCGATCAAGGCTTCGGCCACAACCAAGCCGAGTTCTTGGTCTTGGAGACTTCTCGGTGATTCTTCCATCAGACCATATTTGGAGAAGAGTCTGGCCAATTCTTGGAGCTGTTTTTGGATGGCTGGAGCAAAAAAGACAGTGTAGTAAGGATTGAGCAGAGCACAAGCACGGCCATGACTGAGAATATCTACTAAGGAAAAACTCGTGAGGTGAGCACCATTGGTGCCGCCCTTCATGATGGCATAGCCGCCCAGGTCTGTCCCCAGACCAAGACCTTCTCTGGCCTCCTGGTTCAAGGGTTCAGCAATTGCTTTTTCCAGAGAGGCAATAATCAATTCGATGCCTATCAGGGCGATTTCCTCGATTTTTTGGTAGGAATCAGGTTTGGCTCCGTAGTAGACTTCAAGGCAGTGGGCCAGGCCGTCAAAGGCGCCATCCGCGGTGAAAGAGGCTGACATGGATTCGGTCAAGGAATAATCGAAAAGAGCTTTGGGAGGCACAATCGCCTCGTCGACGATGAGTTTTTTCTGATGGGTTCTAAGGTCTGTTATGTTGGAGTATTTCGTAAGATGAGCAGAAGAGCTGGAAGCTGTCTGAACAGCAATGCAGGGGAGAAGCGCTTTTCCAGAGATTTTAAGCTTTTCAGTGACTCTTCCCATCCCAAAATAATCCTCGATATTGCCGCCCAACGCCGCCAGGACTAGGGCAGCTTTGGAAGCATCGATTCCTGAGCCGCCAGAGGCGGCCAGCACAGCATCAGGCTTTGCCCTCAAGATCTCTTCTTTTATGGTCTCCACATCTTCCTGGGGAGAATTCGGCTGAGCAGAGGGGAAGGGCCCTTCTGTGTCCAATTTGGCCTGCATTAAAGAATCGAGAAGCTGATGAAAAACCTCAGGACTCCTGCGGTTAAGGTTGGTGATGAAAAGAACCTTTTTTCCCAGGGATGCTGCCAGCGCTCCGGTATTCTCCAAACAGCCGAGGCCACAGATATAATTCTTGCCCTTGAATTCATCTATCAAGGCCCTTGCTTTGGCTTTTAACTCATCCATGTTTATGGCTTTCCATCTCAGGGCTTAATAATATATCATAATAAAGGCAAAAGCGACCATCTGGAGTGTGAAGCGAAAAACAGATTGACAAACAGGGCGATTAACGAGTGAAGATTAATAATGAAGACTAAAGAGATCAACAGAGGACTAGCGAGGTGAGTCAAAGAGCGGCTCTCTTGGGTACCATAACTCATGATCTGATATCTTATGAGTCAGGATTGAATTTTGAAGGGATAGGAGGTGTTCTCTACCAGGCAGCTGTCCTCTGCGGTTTGGAGAAGGAGGTTTCCCTTTATACCAACCTAGGCGCAGAACTGGTTCCTCAGGTTAAGGAAATCATTGAGAGCTGGTCTCATCTTGATCAAACAGGCATTCAGTACGTCCCAGGTCCTGGAAATCGAGTGGAGCTCCATTATCCTGAGAAAGGAGAGCGAGAGGAAGTTTTGAAATCCGTGGTTCCTCCGCTGGGTACTGCTCAAATTGTCAAGGAACTTCCTGGATTTGGCATGCTCCTTCTCGTTTTAAACTCTGGTTTTGATATCGAACTTAAAGACTGGAAAAAAATCACTGACTCTGCTTCCTGTCCGGCTTGGATAGATATTCATTCCTTAGCCCTGGCCAAAAAGCTCCAGAAGCCTAGGGGCTATGTTTCCCTTGCAGATTGGGAAGCCTGGGTAGAGGGGGTTGACTATTTGCAGGCCAACAAACAGGAAGTGGCTTCCATGCTCGGTCACCCCCAGCGGTTGCCAGATGAGGAGGAAATAGCCCGTTTTGGGAAGAGAGCCATGGAGCTGGGTGTAAAAGCGGTGTTTATGACCTTAGGTCAAGAAGGCGGAATAGTGATGATTCCTGAAGGCTTAGAAAAGATCGCATCTTCGGAGGCAGAAAGCGTGGTGGATACAACTGGTTGCGGGGATGTTTTCTGCGGGGCCACAGCAGCCAGGTTGATGGAAGGGAAGGACCCTGTCACTGCGGCTTGTTTCGGGCTTGAGCTAGCCACCAAGGCTGTCAACCTTACCGGCGTCGAAGAAACCTACCTTTTGACTTTGCACCATGGAAGAGGCACGGGCTCTTGACTTGGAAAATAAGCTCTAGAACATTTTAAAAAATTCCGTTGCTGAGGCCGAGCTTCAATCTTTAAAAAGCCTGGTGTTCAGTCCGGGAGATGATTTCATCCTGAAGGTCTTTGTTGAGGTCGCAGAAATAATCGCTGTAACCCGCCACCCGCACGATAAGGTCTCTGTATTTTTCAGGATTTCTTTGCGCAGCCCGGAGGGTCTGGGCATCGACAACATTGAGTTGGATATGGTGGCCCTCGAGTTTGAAATAGGACCGGATGAGATGAGCCAGTTTATCCATTCTTTCCTCATCGGCCAGCAGATGAGGAGTAAACTTCTGGTTGAGGAGCGTGCCTCCGGTTCTGATATGGTCCATCTTGGCCACTGATTTTATCACCGCTGTCGGTCCGTTTCGGTCAGCGCCCTGAACAGGCGAGACTCCCTCGGATAGAGGTTCTGAGGCTTTTCTACCATCCGGAGTCGCTCCCACCACCCGGCCAAAATAGATGTGAACAGTAGTGGGCAGAAGATTTATCCTGTAGGTGCCGCCTTTGGTGTTGGGTCTTCCATCAACAGCCTTAAAATAGGTTTCAAATATGGACTTCATGATCTCATCAGCATAATCATCATCATTTCCGTATTTTGGAGTTTTATTCAAGAGCCTCTGGCGAATGATCTCCTGACCCTTGAAGTTCTCCTGCAGAGCCTTCAGCATGTCTTTCATGGTTATGATTTTCTTGTCATAGACATTGTATTTAATGGCGGTCAAGGCATCAGTCATGGTTCCCATTCCCACGCCTTGAATATAGGAGGTGTTGTATCGAGCTCCGCCATCGTGATAATCCTTTCCCTTGGCGATACAGTCGTTAATGAGGAGTGATAGGAAAGGAGCTGGGATGTGTTCGGCATAGAGTCTCTCGATGATGTTATTTCCTTTAATCTTGATATCCACAAAATGGTTAACCTGTTTCTTGAAGGCCTCAAAGAGCTGGTTAAACGTGCTAAATCGGGCCGGGTCTCCTGTTTCCAATCCGATTTTTTTCCTGGTTCTCGGGTCTTTTCCGTTATTTAATGTTATCTCCAACACCTTAGTCAGGTTGAAGTACCCGGTGAGATTGTAATTTTCCTTCCCAAAAGCGCCGGTTTCCACACAGCCACTGGTCCCGCCATTGCGGGCGTCTTGGATGGATTTCCCCTGCCTCACTAACTCCTGAACTATGACGTCGGTGTTGAAGATCGATGGCTGTCCGAAGCCGGTTTTGATGATCTTCAGAGCCCTTTTCAAGAAGCTGTGCGGGGTCTTCTGGCTGATCTGAACAGCTGAACTCGGTTGCAGGATTCTCATTTCTTCGATGACATCGAGGATGAGGTAGGAGAGCTCGTTCACACCGTTCGAGCCATCGGCCTTTACTCCTCCTGTGTTTATCAGGGCAAAATCCGTGTAGGTGCTGCTTTCTTCAGCCGTGACGCCGATCTTTGGGGGAGCTGGCTGGTTGTTGAATTTAATCCAGAAGGCCTGCAGCAGTTCCTTGGCTTTTTCTTTGGTTAGAGTCCCTTGCTTCAATCCTTTCTTGTAAAAAGGGTAGAGATGCTGGTCGAGTCTTCCAGGATTAAAGGCATCCCAGCCGTTGAGCTCAGTGATCACTCCCAGGTGGACGAACCAGTAATACTGCAGGGCTTCCCAGAAATCGCGGGGAGCATGGGCAGGAACACGCGAGCAAATCTCGGCAATTCTTCTCAGTTCTTCTTTTCTCTTCTGGTTTTTCTCCCGCTTGGCCAGTGCTCTGGCTTTTTGGGCGTGGCGCTCGGCAAAAAGAATCAAAGCTTCAGCTGCGATCTCCATGGCTCGCAGCTGTTCCCTTTTCTCGTAGGCTTCCGGGTCTTCCTGAAAGTCAAGTTTTTTTAGATTTCTTTTGATATCTTCTTTGAAATCCAGGAATCCTTTTTTGTATATCTTATCGTCCAGCACTGTATGGCCTGGCGCTCGCTGTTCCATGAACTCCGTGAAAACTCCCGCTTCATAAGCATCCTTCCACTCCGGAGACATTTCCGCAAAAATTCTATCTCGGATGGATTTTCCTTTCCAGAAAGGAATGATCTCCTCTTGATATAGTTTCTTTATTTTTTCGCTCACCGAAAAAGATGTTTTTTGCCGCGAATTCAGGGTCTTAAGGTCTATGAGACTGTGGGTAGTGATCTCGGGATAGGTAGGAGTGGCCTTGGGAGCAGGTCCTCTCTCTCCCACGATCAATTCCCCCTCGTTGATGGAGATCTTTTTCTTTTCCAGCAAGTATTTGAAAGCCAAGGCCCTTCTTACAGGAGCAGAGACCTGGTTGGCCAAGGCGCTTTTGTAGAATTCTGTGATCAGGACAGCTCTTTCTGAAGAGAGAGTAGGTTTGGCACTGATTGTCTGCTTCCTGAGTTTTTTTATCCTTTCTTCCATCGCCCTAATCTCCTATTTTAACCCGAAAACCATAGCGTTCCAATTTTTTCTTTGTTTTTTTGATCTTCTCCTTTGAAGGCGCAAGAACCTTATCCATCCTGGAGGCTTTGTTCAACCTGGAGTACTTCTGGCGACCTCCTTTGTGATAGGGAAGGAGGCTTATTTCCTTTATTCCAGGTAGAGAGGCTATGAATTTCGCGGTCCCAATGATGTTTTCATCGGTGTCGTTTACACCTTCTATGATCGGGATGCGGACAACTATATTGCTGCCCTTTGCTGAGAGTTTCTTTAAATTTTGGATAATGAGTTTATTCGATACTCCCATGGCTTCTTGGTGTTTTTTATCATCCAGCAATTTAAAATCATACAGAAAAAGATTGATTTTTTTTGCGATTTTCTCCAAATCCTCGTAAGGGGCGTATCCACAAGTGTCCAGGACGGTATGAACACCCTTTTTCTTGCATTTATCGAGTACCGCCTTCAAAAATTCAAGCTGCGCCAGGGGTTCTCCACCAGAAAATGTCACTCCGCCGCCAGATTCCTCGAAGAATACTCTGTCTTTCTCGATCTCTTCCATCACCTCTTCTACACTCAGCTCCCTGCCGATGATTTCAAGGGCTTCGGTTGGGCAGGCTGGAGCGCAGTCCCCGCATAAATCGCATTTATCTCTGTCTATGGAAACAAGGCCATTTACGCGGGAAAGCGCGTCTTGCGGACAAATCTTTATACACTCTGAGCAACCTTCGAGGCATCTCGTCTTGTTGAAGGAAAGCTCGGGATTCGATTCCTGCCCCTCTGGATTATGGCACCACGGGCACTGCAAGGGACAACCTTTGAAGAAAACAGTGGTGCGTATTCCTGGTCCGTCATGAATGGCATATCTTTTGATATCAAATATCAAACCTGATTTCATGTTTTCTTATTTTTCTTTCTGATTTGTTTTCTTTGGTTATGATCTATCCACTTATTATGCCGTGATAACCTTAAGAGTGTATCATATCTCCACTTCTTTCCCCATGCCAAGCCGCTCAGCTTGGCGCCGGATGAGCTCGCCCACAGCCACATCCTGAACAGCCAGTCCCACGGACTTAAAGAAGGTGATTTCATCGTCAGATTCCCGGGCTGGAATCTTTCCGGCTGCGATCTCTCCGATTTCCCCGTGAATGTGTTCTTCATTTATTAAGCCTGCTTTCATAGGGATAATCAAATCACCGGCCTCAGCCAAAGAGGCTGAACGGGAATCGACGATGACTTTGGAGCGGGCAACTGTCTGGGAGGGAATTTCATGCATTTCTGGGGTGTAAGAGCCGATGCCGTTTATATGTACCCCTGGCTTGAGGTCCTCATCTTCGAATACCGGTTCTGTAGATGTTGTTGCTGCACAGATAATGTCAGCTTCTCGGACAGCTTGAGCTGCTGAGTCAGCCACAGAAATGTCAGCCGGAATGGGACCTCCCTGCTTTTTCATAGCCTTGGCATAAGCCGTAGCAGCTTCAAGCCGGGAGTCATAAATCCAGGCTTTTTTGATAGTTCGGACCGTACACACAGCTTCCAATTGAGTGTGTCCCTGAATCCCTGCTCCGATGATAGCTGCCGCAGAAGCCTCGGTTCTGGCTAAGATTTCAGTAGCCACACCAGAGGCAGCTCCTGTTCGGAGGGCTGTTAGATAGGTCCCGTCCATCACGGCTGCTGGCTGTCCGGTCTCTGGATTGACTAGGACCATGAGAGCATGGATCGTGGGTAAGTCCTTGTTCACGTTCTTGGGAAAGACGGAGACGATCTTGGCTCCCAGGGCGTCACTGGTGGATAAATAAGCAGGCATAAAAAGAGTTACCCCATCTTGGCTTTCAACCGGAACCTGAGTCCTCAATGGCAGGATTGATTTGCCAGCGGAAAGCTGCAGAAAAGCTTCTTTGACCGCAGCAATGGCCTGGGCCATGGTCACCAGCTGGCGCACTTCCTCTCTAGTAAGGATTTTTAATTTAAACATCTCACACCACCCTCTTCTCTACTATTTTCCTCATTGTGTTAAACCGGTCATACGAAAAAGGGGTAAGGTCAAAGCCGGTCTGGCCATCAAGGATGAGCTCGCTCAGGATGCGCCCAGCCGGAGGTCCATGCTGAAAGCCGTGGCCTGAGAAACCGCTGGCGCAATAGAAGCCTTCCACTCCAGGCAAAGGCCCGATAATCGGGTTGTTATCAGGAGAAATGGTGTAGAGCCCTCCCCAGCCTCGCCTGATTTGTGCCTTTTCGAGGACAGGAGCCCTCAGAACAGCCGTCTCTGTAACCTTGGTTAGAAAATTCCAATCCACGTTAGTACTAAAGCTTGATGGCTCATCCGGGTCACTCCTCCCCATGAGGATTCCAGGTCCTTCTTCTCGAAAGTAAAAGCTCACATCGAAGTCAAGGATCAAGGGGATTGGCTTGGGAATATCCTTGAAAGCAGTGGTCACGAAGGCTTGACGGCGGTAGGGTTTTACTGGAAGGTCAACGCCAGCCATTTTGGCGACTTTGCCACTCCACGGGCCTGCCACATTGACGACGACCGGTGTGGAGATGGAGCCTTTATTGGTCTCGACTCCTTGGATTCTGTCTCCTTCAACCTGGATGCTGGTTAATTCTGTTTTTTCCTCGATGCATACTCCATCCTTTCTGGCCACATTAGCCAGACCCATGGCCACACTGTAGGGATCAGCATAACCATCTTCAGCACAGAAAGTACCTCCCTTTAAATCATCTGTCTCCAGGTAAGGCCAGCGTTCCTTGATTTCTCTTTGATTCAATACTTCAACCGGAACTTTATAACTCCTTTGAAGGTTGACATTGTCCAAAAATTCTTTCCAGGTTTCTTCTTCTTGGGCCAGAAAAAGATATCCCACTTGATGAAAACCGATGTCAGTGTCGAACTCTTCTGGGAAGCGTTTAAAGAGGCGCAAGGTTTCTTGGGATAAAAGGATATTAGCCGGATGCGAAAACTGCTGACGGATTCCCCCCACACTCAGTCCGGTTGTGGCTTGGGCCAGAAGGTCCTTTTCCAGGAGCACCACGTCCTTTTGGCCGCGCTTCGCCAGGTAATAGGCTGTGCTGGCTCCCATGATTCCTCCGCCAACAATGACAACGTCGGCTGTGTTTTTCCACTCACCCATGTTCTTTCTTGTTTCTTTCCTCGTATCCGTTTTTCTATTTTGGTAGTTTATAGCAGGGCTGAATTCGAAGTCAACGAGAACAAAAAGCCAGGTCTATAGATTCATTATTTAATCATGGACTATTCCTCTTTACCACGCCTCTAGAGACCTGATCTTGTTTGGACTGCCCTCTTTCTTTTTGTTTGGATTGACTTTAGAGTTGAGCTTTATTATTGTGAAGAAGGGAAATGGCTAAGAAGAAATGGAAGCCTCCTAAGAAATGGCTGAAGATAACCACCATTGATGCTCATACCGAGGGCGAACCCTTAAGGATTATCACTAGCGGTTTCCCTGATCTGCCAGGAAAAACGATTCTTGCTCGGCGCCGCTACTGCCAGAAAAACTTAGACCATCTGCGTACAGCTCTGGTGTGGGAGCCCCGGGGCCATGCAGATATGTACGGATGCATCCTCACTTCTCCTGTCACTCCTGAAGCTGATACAGGAGTCGTATTCTTCCATAATGAAGGCTACAGCACTATGTGCGGCCACGGCATCATCGCCATAGCCACAGTTGTCCTGGAAACGGGAATGCTTCCCATGACTGCGCCGACAACCACTGTTAAGATAGACACCCCGGCTGGATTAGTAACAGCCCAGGCCAGAGTCGCCCGGAGGCGGGTAAAAAGTGTCGCCTTTCAAAATGTACCCTCCTTTGTCCTTGCCCTGGACGAAAGGATTCAAGTACCCGGATTAGGCAAAATCTCTTATGATATCGCTTTTGGGGGTGCTTTCTATGCTTATGTCAAAGCCAAGGAAGTGGGTTTAACCTGTACGCCTGATAAATTCCGTGACTTCATCGAGAAGGGGATGGCTATCAAAAGAGCAGTCATGGCCAGCCGTCCCATCGTTCATCCTTACGAGAAAGACTTGAATTTCCTCTATGGGACTATTTTCATCTGCCCTCCCTTAAGTAAAGGAGCAGACAGCCGTAGTGTTTGCATCTTTGCCGAAGGAGAAGTGGACCGCTCTCCGACCGGAACAGGTATCAGCGGCCGCCTGGCCATCCTGCATGCGAGGCAAAAGATTGCCTTGAACCAGCAGATCGACATTGAGAGTATTATCGGCACTCGTTTCACAGGGCGCATCGTGGAGACTAAAAAATTTGGACCTCATCCTGCAATCATTCCTGAAGTGGAAGGTTCGGCTTATATCACTGGCCAGCATGAATTCTTGTTTGACCCAGAGGACCCTCTCCAAGATGGATTCATCCTCCGCTAATCTCTTCAAATTCATTTGTTTATTCGATTCAAAGAGACAAGCTATTTTAGATTTAGACCATAATCCAGAAAAAATTGGATTTTGAACTCATTATTCTTTTGATAGGATTATTTTTATGCTAAAATGAAGTCACGATGGAGAGGAAAGTTCCTCTTAAAAGCTCTTATTTCTCCGATTATTTAAAGCCTTCCCAGATCAGCTTCGACCTTAAAGCAAAGGATAAAGTCGCTGGGATCGAAGAACTGCTGGATATCTTAGCCAAGCAAAAGCTCATCAAGAACAAGACGCTCCTCTTGACTCGGGTTATCGATCGAGAGAGGCTGGAATCAACTGGGATCGGCCACGGTGTGGCTGTGCCCCATGCTCGAGTCAATACTGGAGGAGATTTGATAGTTGCTGTCGGCAAGTCCAAAAAAGGCATCGACTTTGAATCTATCGACAACAAAGAAGTCCATCTGATCATTCTGGTGATCTGGAATCCTTCCATTCCAGGTCTTTTCAACCACCTTTTTGCCGGCTTAGCCAAGTTCTTGCGGAGGCCTGGATTCAGGCACAGGCTCTTCGAAGCCAAGAACAAAACAGAACTCTATAAGGTGCTTTCTGAGATTAAGCTGGAGCTTCCCCAAGAGGATAAGATCATCAATCGAGCCAGTCTTCTCAAGAAGCTTCAGGATATTGAGATCAAGAAGAGAAAGGCTTCCAAAGAAAAGCGGAAAGCTATCCAGAAACAGGCTGATTTCATTCGGGAGGAGCTCGATCAGTCCTTGTTGACTAGGTTTGATCGACTGATGGAACGATACGGGTTTGCCGTGGCTGAAATGGACGGGGGTGTTTGTCAGGGATGCAATATCAACATCGCTACGGGAATGAGTTCTGCCATCGAAGGAAGCAATGATATTTTTGTCTGCGAGAACTGCGGCAAGTTCCTTATCGCCTCCAGGAAGAAAAAGAAATAATCATCTCCTCATTTCTTTGGGTATATTCACCGGTTTCAAGAGCTTATAGACTGGATAGGTTCGTGGGGCTCCCCGCCATTGAGTGACGAGATAGCGATCAAAGAAATTCCAGACCAGAAGTCCATCGTCGCTCTCAGGCTCAAGGAGGCAAGCAGCCAGAGTCCCCAGCGGTTGAGCTGTGCCTATGAAAACTGTTCCCTCAGGAAAGTTTTTTTGTTCGACGGCGTAATCACCTTTCACTGCATTCAAACGATGCCCCTGATAAAGCCTGTCCGCTCCCTTGATTTCTTTTATCCGGAAAGATTCCACTTCCAACGCTACAGCTTGAGTAAGCCTCTCTAACATGATCCCATGTTGCAGGAGTTTTTCATTGATCTCAGGGATAGGATCAGGAAGAAGATAGGCATACGGAAATTTAACGGTTCTCTTGGAGATAAAATCAGCATAATAGGAAAGAGTGAAAACTCTTTTAACATCGGTCTTTTCAACTCGAGGCCATCTTCCTTCTCTGGGAAAGACCTTCATTTCCCAACCGTGAACCGTGACCGGCTTCTTTAAAGGTTTCATTTCAAACTCAACAGCAAAGGCGTCTTTCTCAGAAGGATGAAGTCCTCGCTGGATTGTCTTCCGGTCTGCTGCCACGACAAGAGCAGCGATATCATCCTTGTGAGCGTGGCAGTAATCCAGGATGGATAGAAGGAAATGATAACAACCAAAGACCCTAGTTTTGTAATCGGCATAAGCATAGTTTTCATCCAAGATGGCCAATCGGTTTCTTAAGCCCGTGTAATTGGTGACAAAACGCGGCTGGGGGGCAAAAGTGCGCCACCCTTTTTCTGGATTGTTGACGTCCATGAAGATCCCATAGGGAATGGAGAGAGTGTTGTATTTGTCCTTTAAACGAGTGCTTATCGAGGGAAGCATGCTCTCTCTCATGTACTCAATGATGGAAGTGTCGCCATTTGAGTTTAGAGGCCAGGAGTAGGTCACGGGTTCTTCGTGATAGACACCATTCGTGGTATGACAATCCACAAGAAGAAGAGGATCCCAGCGCATCAGAACGTTTCGGACTAAGCCTTGAAGCTCTGGGCTTTCCAGTTTCATGCTGTCGCGGTTCAGATCAAGATTCTGACCGTTGTGACGAACACCGACTCCCTTTTCCGGGCCAGCCTGGCGTGGTCGGTTTTCAGGGCTTATCTTCTCGTTGCCGTCAGCATTCAAGATCGGTGCGATGAGAATAACCAGCTTATCAAGAAAGGGAAGTTTCTCGTTGAGAAGAATATCTCGAGCAAGCATGAGGGAAGCCTCTTTCCCCTCAACTTCCCCAGCATGGATGTTTGCCTGGATGTAGATGACGCCTCTTTTATCATTCCTCAGCTCCTGGGGAGAGGAGGGGACAGGCTGCCCGAGGATGAGAAGGGGAACATCTCTTCCTTCGATGCTTTGACAGAAGGTTTCAACTCTGATTTGAGAGCTCTGCCGCTGCAATTCTCTTATGAATTCTATGACCTCAACATAGCGAGAAGTCGCAGTGAAATGGCTCGATTCAGCTACTGTCAATGGCTTTTTCTTGGTTGAGGTAGAGTAAGTAAGCGAGGAAGTCAAGAGCATAGAAAGTATGAAATAGAGAAAAAGAATCATTTTTCTTTTTTTCATGGTATTTTTCCTTTCATGATACGCTTTGGGAAAGAAGGAAGAGTTTATCAAACAAATTAGGGTCAGGTCTACTCATTTAACTTTTTTTTAAACCTAGTCAAATGATATAGATAAATATAAATAAATGGGGACGGTTCTATTTTTTTGAGAAAAAATAGAACCGTCCCCTATTTTTTGGTTTAGCTTTGGCCAGGGGATTGAATAGTATAAAATATACAGTGATGCACGTTTCCAAGGAAAAAGAAGAAGCCCTGCGCCAAAGAATGGAAAGTCTGGGTATTTTCGAAAAGGATATCGTGGAGAAGTTTATACGTTCTAGCGGGAGAGGTGGGCAAAAGGTCAACAAGACTTCCACCTGTGTTTATTTAAAGCATATTCCGACCAATATCGAAGTGAAGTGTCAGCGGGAGCGCTATCAAGCCCTAAACCGATTCCTTGCCCGTAGGATTCTCACCGATAAGATCGAAAAGATGATTCTAGGGAAAAAGAGCGAGGAACAGCAGAGAATCGAAAAAATCCGCCGCCAGAAGAGAAAGCGCTCTAAGAAGGCTAAGCTTAAGATACTGGAGGAAAAAAGTAAGCATTCGCAGAAGAAGAAAGAACGAAGTTTTCGTCCTCATCCAGAAGATTTAGATAGATAAATTCCAGTTTAAAGTTAACCGGCCAGCTTTAAAAGTACTGCTAGGAGCAGGTTAGCGCCTTTTTCTAAATCCTTCCAGTTGATCATTTCCTCTGGGGAGTGGCTGATTCCGTCCACACAGGGGATGAAAATCATCCCTACTTCAGCCTCCCTGGCTATAATCTGGGCATCGTGACCTGCGCCACTGGGAATCATCAGGAAGGGATAGCCTAGCTTCTGACACTCTTCCTTCATCATTTCGATGATTCGAGGAGACATCTTAACTGGCTCTGTTTTATCGACTACGGTTGATTTGAATTCAAGCCCTCTGGTGGAAGCGATATCCTCAGCCAGAGCCAGAAGGGATTTTTCAAGCTCTTCGAGGGTTTCCTTGGAGGTGCTCCTGTATTCGAAAGAAAAATCAACTTGGCCGGGAACTACACTGAAGGCTCCAGGGTGAACATTTATTTTCCCTATGGTCACCATGCTTCCATAGTGTTTAGTGGCCACATGCTGAGTGCTTCTCAGGGCAAAGTCGGCCAGGCCTAAGAAGGCATCGTGCCGAAGTTCTAGGGGAGTGGTCCCGGAGTGACTTGCTTTTCCGAGAAAGGCGCACCACCGGTAATGCTTTCCGGCAATGCTATCTACTATTCCTATGGGCTTATTCTCCATTTCCAGCGTGGGGCCCTGCTCAATATGGATTTCCAGGAAGGATTCTATCTCGAGTCTTTGCTTATGAGCCTCCATGATGCTGTCAATGGTGAATTGTGTTCCCTTCAAGACATCGGTGAAAGGAATTCCGAATTGGGTCATCCCTTTTTCTAGAGTCTCTCTTTCCAGAAGTCCTATGAAGGCTCGACTGCCGAGGAAATCTCCCACCAAATTTCCTTCTTCGTCCACAAAGGAGGCCAGCTCCAAGGGCTTAGAAAGGTTTAGGTTTTCCTCCTTTATTCTCCTTAGACACTCGAGCCCAGAAAGGACTCCCACCGCGCCGTCAAACATCCCTCCGTTGATCACTGTATCGATGTGGGAGCCGACCATAATTGTTTTTCCCTTGCCCTCTAGGCGGGCGAAGATGTTTCCTGCTCCATCCTGGCGGAGGAGCAGACCGGCTGCTTCTATTTTCTCTTTCAGCCATTCCTGCGCTATAAGGTCAGCTTTACTGTAGGAAGGCCTGGTGATTCCTCCCTTTAGATCACGGCCTATCTGCGCCAGGCTCTCGATATCTCCTTTGAGGCGCTCGAAGTTGACTCTGATATCCATATCTATTTAATTTTACTTTTATCCGGATAGGCTGGTCTTTTGGGTTTCGGTACAGGTTTTTTTTCGAGTTCTTTGAGGACAACCTCAACCGCTTTTTCCAGCTGAGGGTCTTTTCCAGCGATCACTTGGGCAGGAATCATCTCCACTTCGATATCAGGAGGAACCCCTACATTTTCCACTTCCCATTCTCCATCCGGACTCCAGATAGCCAGACGCGGTGCGGTAACAAATCCACCATCCATAAGACGAGGGTAATCGTAGATTCCGATGAGGCCACCCCAGGTTTTCTTTCCCACCAGAAGACCGATACCACGGCGGCGAAAATACAGAGGAAGAGCATCGCCGCCAGAGCCTGCATACTCGTTGATGATCATGACCTTAGGACCGAAGATTGAGCCCAACGGAGTCGGGAAATCTTTTCCGTCTCGAGTTGCCCAGTAGCTTAAGAGAGGCCGGTCGAGTAAATCGATGATATAATCGGCTGCATAACCACCACCGTTAAAGCGCTCGTCGACGACTAGGGCATCTTTCTGGAGTTGGGCGAAGAAATAGCGGTTAAAATAAGTGTACCCTGCCCCAGCCGTGTTGGGAAGATAAACGTAACCGACCTTACCGTCAGAGAGCTCATCCACGCGCTTGAGGTTGCCCTCGACCCAGGCCCTGTTCCGGAGGCCTGTCTCGTTCTGAATCGGAACCACAGTCACTTCTCGAGCCCCTTTTTCTTCGGGCTCGGAATTGACGGTCAGGACAACCTGTTTGTCGGCTGTTTTTTCAAATAGGCTGTAGATATTGGTAGGCGCTAGGAGTTCACGGCCGTTGACTTTCAGGATATAATCTCCCTCTTGTACGTCGACCCCAGGTTCGGTAAGGGGAGCTCTTAAATCTGGATTCCAATTTAAGCCAGAGTAGATTTTCTTGAAGCGGTAGCGGCCGTTCTGAATTTCGTAATCAGCGCCCAGAAGACCTCCCGGGATGCGTTCGAGATCAGGGTAATCTCCGCCTCCAACATAAGCATGGCCGACGACCAGTTCTCCGATCATCTCGGCGATGAGAAAATTGAGGTCGCTCCGGTGGGAAACGTAAGGTAAAAAGGAAGCATAACGCTCGTACATCTTCGGCCAGTTAACTCCGTGCATCCCCGGGTCATAGAAGTAATCTCGGTTTATGCGCCAGGTTTCCCTGAGCATCTGTTCCCATTCTGCTTTAGGATCGATCCGGACTTCCATGGCAGCCGTGTTCAGTTTGCCATCCCCGATTTTCACTTTCCCTTTGGTATCCACAATTCCCCAGATCCTTTGCGTAAAATTGAAATAGAGGAGTTTTTTGCCGTCATGGGAGACACTGTAAGCAAAGACACCTTCAAGAAAGGGTTCACTTTTCCGCTCTTTCATCTCGAAGCGATGGAGAGTATACCCACGTTGATTGGGCACAGATTCAAGGTAAAAGAGAATGCCTTTATCGCCAGTGCGAAGGGTACTGTAATCCCTTGCTGGCACAGGAAGGGAAAGTATGCGCTGGCCTATGTTTTCCAGATCAACTCTAAACTCTGGTTCCTCTTTATCTTCATCGGCTTTCTCTTTTTTCTTTGACTTTTTGGCTTTTTCCTCATCAGTTTCCTTCTCTTCTTTTTTTTCTTCGTCGCTTTCAGGGGCAAGTGGAGAAGGGAGGTCTTTTCTTAAAACCACGACGTAAAGGGAGCGTGAGACGCGACGGTAGATTGAGGAGAGGTCAAGCCAGCCGCTGGTGGGACCAGAATCAGTGCTGGCAGCAAAGTAGAGATATTTTCCGCTGGCATCAAAAACCGGCGATATGGCATCGCTCATGCCGTCGGTGATTTGATAGGATTTCCCTTTTTCGAGGGAATAGAGATGAACTGCTCGGAAATGATTATCCAATCTTTTGGTGTAGGTAATCCATTGGCTGTCCGGCGACCATACTGGGTCTAAAGATCTATCAGGATGGGAATAGGTATCCGTATCGATCAAGACAGGTTCTCTTGCCGCTAAATCTAAATAATAAAGGTTGAGATGTTTGTCAGTGAAAGCTATCTTTTTACTATCAGGTGACCAGTTCGGAGAGTAATAAAATGATGGCTGGTCAAAAGTGATCTTCACCGGATTCCTGGCCGCTTTCTGGTCGACGATATAAAGGGCGTATTCTCCGGAGGTATCGGAGAAGTAAGCTATGGATTGACCATCTGGAGACCAGGAAGGGTCTCTATCACAAAAGGCTGGGCTGTTCGTCAAGTTGCGGATGTCCCCTTTCTTGGCGGGCACAGTTAAAATTTCTCCGTGGGCTTCAAACACAGCTCTAACGCCGGTAGGGGAAAGGTCATAATTCAAGATTTGTCTTTCTGCTTTTTCAAACCGAGGACGGACGTTGATCAAATCACTGGGCACGTTGACAATGACTTTGGATGATTTTCCGGAGGAAGGCTCATGAAGGTGAATTTCACCAGCCCATTCGTAGACAATCGCTCCATCCCCAGCCGAGGCGCTCTTGATATCGAATGTTTTTAGGTCGGTGACCTGCTCCACTGTCTCTTTTTTCGTGTCGTAAGAAAAAAGATTCATGATCCCTTCTCTATCAGAGAGGAAATAGACCTTATTTCCCAACCACATGGGATAAGTGTTGTTGGCGTCTCCGTGAGGGATTTCTTTGGTTGAGTAGTCTTTAAAGCTGAAGATCCAGATGTGGGGGGCCAGTCCTCCTCGGTATCGTTTCCAGGTGTTGAAGGCATTGGGCAGCGGAGTATAGGCCATATGTGATCCGTCAGCGGAGTATGAGCCTAGGTAAGCCATGGGGAGGAGAAGAGGTTCGGGAAAGCCTCCTTCGATGTCCACTTTAAAAAATTTTAAAAACCGCTGGTAGCTTATTCGCGGTGTGCTAAAAACGATGTTTCGGCTGTCGGGAGTCCATTCGACCACAAAATCAGAACCTGGATGAAAGGTGAGTCGTTTTGGGGCTCCGCCTTCAAGAGGAATGAGGTAGACATCCATGTTTCCGTCATACTCTCCAGAGAAAGCAACCCATTTCTCATCAGGCGATATTTTTGGGGAAAATTCAAATCCGATATGAGAGGTGAGCCGGCGGGCATCGCCACCTTCTCTCCCCACTATCCAGAGGTCTCCTCCGTAGGAAAAAACAATGCCTTTACTGCATACATCCGGCTGGCGGAGGAGCTTACAGTCGTCAATAGTATAAATAAAGTTCGAACCTAAAATTAAAATGCTGATGATAAAAAGAATTTTTTTCATCTTTTCCTCTCCTTTCTGGGGTAATTTCTAGTCCTAGTGATTGAGGATAAAGCAATTCTTACCAGAAAAAAGACGTGAAGTCAAAGCTGAAGATTAAAGTAGCATTGAGATGGGTACGAGATGGGGACGGTTCTATTTTTTTTAATAAAAATTCTAGCTGTTCAGACCATAGGTGAGACAAAAGAATAGAAATTTCCCCGAAATAAAAAGAGCAAAATCATTCCTAAAAACAGACTTGAAGTCGCATGGTACCAACGGAAAAAAGATTCTATAGTAAAAACCTTAGGTCAGCCTTTTTCGAGGAGGGCGACCATTTCCTTAACAGCTAGCTCGACTCCGACTAGCGCGGATCTGGCCACGATGGAGAAACCGATACTGAGTTCGGATATTTCTGAGATAGCCATTATAGGTAGCACATTCTTGTAGTCCAGCCCGTGGCCAGCATGGATTTCCAGGCCTAATTCATGACCGTATTCGGCTGCTTTCTGTATTTCTCTTAAGGCTTTTTGGCGGGTCCTTCCAGGCTTGGCGTCAGCATATTTTCCGGTGTTTATCTCAATCAAGGAGACGCCGACTTTATGGCAGGCTTGGATTTGTTTTAGATCAGGGTCAACAAATATACTGATCTTTATCCTCGCTTTCACCAGTTCCTGGATGAAGGGAGCCAAGTTTTTTTGGCTAGCTATGACGTTCAGGCCTCCTTCGGTTGTGAGCTCCTCTGGCCTTTCAGGAACAAGGGAGACGACATCTGGTTTGATTTTTAGAGCAATTTTTTTCATCTCTGCTGTGGCGGCCATTTCTAGATTGAGCTTTGTCTTGATGACATCTCGGAGCAATCTTAGGTCCCTCTCTTTGATATGGCGCCTATCGCCCCTTAGGTGGCAGACAATTCCTTCTGCGCCGGCTTGTTCGGCCAGAAGCGCTGCCAAGATGGGTTCAGGCTCGTCGCTCTGTCGAGCCTCTCTGATAGTCGCAAAATGATCGACATTCACGGCCAGCTTCATTGAGGCCTCCCTAAGTCAATATAATCCTTCTTAAACTGTCGAGAAAAGAATATATTAATTCCCCAGGTATTTATGGATAATGGTAGCCATTTCCTGGCAGTACTGCTCCAGGAGGGTCTTATCTTTTCCTTCGATCATGATTCTGGCCATGGGTTCGGTACCCGAAAAACGGACTTCCATTCGACCAGATGTTTCGAGCTGGCTTTTTATGTTCTCAATGGTTTTGACAATCTCGGGGAATTGATTGAAATCGGTTTTCTTTCTGACCCGGACATTCCTGAGGACTTGGGGGTATTCATCAAAGTCATCAACCAATCTGGAAGCAGGAAGATTGAATTCGGCCATAGCTTCAAGCCATTTGACGCTGGTCAGGATTCCGTCTCCTGTGGGACAATCATCCAGAAAGATAGTGTGTCCTGACTGCTCTCCTCCCAAATTCGCTTTTATCTTGATCATCTCCTCGAGAACATATTTATCGCCCACCTGGGTTCGGATGAGCTTGAGGCCGAGTTTTTCAAGAGCGTTTTCTAATCCCATATTGCTCATGGTTGTGGCCACGATGTTATTGGACCTGAGGCGCCCTTTTTCTCTCATGAATCGAGAGAGCACAAAAAGAGTATGGTCGCCGTTCAAGACATTTCCTTTTTCGTCAACCCAAACCGCTCGGTCAGCATCCCCGTCGAAGGCAATGCCTAAGTCGGCCTGCGTTTCGATAACTTTTCTGGAAAGGTACTGGGGATAGAGAGAGCCGCAGTTCTCATTGATATTTCGTCCGTCAGGAGAGTTGTTTAAGGTGGTGACCTCCAGCCCTAAATCAGAAAATACCTGGGGAGCAATAGAGAAGCTAGCCCCATTCGCGCAGTCGAGGACAACTTTGATATTTCTGTGCAGCTTCTCGGGCGAGAATTGGCTCTCCAAGAAATCGACATAATCCCGACGGAAAGCAGGATGGAGAAGAATCTCTGCTTTTTCTTTTTGGCTAGTTTTATTAGCAGAGCTTACAGCCTTTTCGAGCTGCTCTTCCCATTTATCTGAGATTTTCATGCCCTCTGAAGAAAAGACCTTGATGCCATTGTCATGATACGGATTATGGGAAGCTGAAATCACAATTCCTGCCGAGAATGAATATTTTTTCGTTAAAAAGGAAATCGCTGAGGTGGGAATTATGCCTGCCGTGACAGCTTCTCCTTTTTTTTCTCTTATTCCAGCAAACAGAGCTTCTTCGAGCCAGACCCCTGATTCCCGGGTGTCCCTGCCGATCAAAACCTTTGGTTCCAATCCCTTGGCTTGAAGAAGCGAGATTAGGGCCTTTCCTAAAGCATAGACTGAGGAATAATCTAAAGGATATTCGCCAGCAACTCCTCTAATTCCGTCGGTCCCGAAGAGCTTTTCCATTCCACCTCTTTCCACTCTTTATTCTTCGGTATCTTTCCCTTGAATGGTGATCTTTATCTTTACGTTGGTGGGAGAAGAGACTAGCCTGAGATCCGGGTTGGGAAGGATTAGATCTGCCTGGATTTCAGTAGATTCGGTTAGGTCGGAAATATCGATCGGGCTGGTTCGGACTTTGTCTCTATCTCTAATTTTACTCTCTGCTCCGATGACTTTGACGCTGGGAGGAATGACTTCTATCTTCTCTATTTTATAGCCTGCAGCCAGCTCCCCGATTATATTCGGTTCGACATCCAGCATAACTTCTCTGGTTTTCTCTAATTTTAAGTTGACTTTATTCGGAGAGACTTTTATGACTTCAGCTCCTGAGGGGACGCTGATCATGGTTTCGTAAAGGGGGTATTCTCTCTGGATTACAGTAGCCCTTTCCAGGTTTAATTTGGCCACCACATTAGCTGGAGTGATCTGATCAATGATACGGTTGGGAGCGCGGATGACAACATCGATCGTGGCTGGAGGTTTCTCAACCAGTTCCATGGCCGCCGGTATGTTATGAGGCTCAAGGGAAATGGTAAGGGTTTTTTCTGAGAGGGTCTTTTCTTCCGGAATAAGAGTCAGCCATAAGATGAGGGCCAGGAGGAGGGAAAATAACTTGAGGCCCCAGTTTTTCAGGAATAATCGCCTGATAAATCTTTTCATCTTTTCTGTAGGTAGTCGAGGAGATCTTTTTTAAGCTGTTCTTTATCCAATGCCCTTGCTAAATTCCCTTTGGTGGCCAGAGAAATAGACCCTGTTTGCTCAGAAACGACGATGACTGCGCTGTCAGTTTCTTGAGAAAGACCTATAGCAGCTAGATGCCGAGTTCGGGGCATGAACTCCTTCCCCAATTTATGAGTTGTTGGAAGGGGAAGGAGACAGCCAGCAGCGAGAATCTTATTTCCTTTAACGATGACAGCTCCGTCATGAAGAGGAGAGTGGGGATAGAAAATGCTGACCAGAAGGTCTTTAGTGAGCTCTCCCTGGATTTTTGTTCCCCGGTCAGCATAGCTCTTGAGTGAAATTTCCTTTTCAACGGCAATCAAGGCTCCTATTTTCTTGGAGGAGAGGTAATCGACAGCCAAGAAAACATCCTCCAGTTTTTCGGTGAATGATTTAAGAGAGAATGGTTTCGTAAAAGAACGAGAGCCTAGGGTGGTTAGAAATCTCCTTATCTCTCCCTGGAATAGGATGATGACCGCAATGATCAGAAAGGGAGAGAAGATTTTTATAAGCGAGTGAGATACCACTAATTTGCCCCATTGAGTGATTAAATAGAGAAGCCCAACGATCCCCAGGCCTATGGCCATTTGGTAGGCCTTGGTATCCTTGATAAGAACAAAAAGCGAATAAAGGATAAAAGTGACGAGAAGAATATCTATGAGGTCTCCGATGTTGAAACGGGTCAGGGCATTTACGATATCAGCAAACATGCTCCTCTTTTTTCTCCCCTTGTGCATTAACGACTATTTTTTCGTTGAGAATGGACTCTGCCACCAAGACAGCCCTTTTGACACTTCGAACGTCATGGACTCTTAGAATGTGAGCCCCTCGTATAACACCCATTACAGCTGAGGCTATACTGCCTTCGCTCCTTTCCTGGGGAGGCAGGTTCAGGATTTTTCCGAGAAAAGACTTCCGAGAAGTGCCAATGAGTATCGGACATTCCAGTTCCTCCAGGAAGTTGAGGTGGTTGATTAGAATCAGGTTATCGGCAGCGCTTTTGCCGAACCCTATTCCAGGATCGATAATGATTTTTTCTTTGTTTATGCCGGAAGCCTGTGCAAATTGAATCTTTTCTTGGAGAAAGGACTTTATTTCGGAGAGCAGGTCTTCATAATAAGGGTTGATCTGCATGGTTTTGGGAGTTCCTTTCATGTGCATCAGAATCACAGAGATGCCTTTTTGGGCAGCGAGCAATGGCATCTTCGAGTCCAAGCGGAAGGCACTTATGTCGTTAATGATATCTGCCCCTGCCTCTATAGCGGCTTCGGCAACTTCTGATTTTGTGGTGTCCACTGAAATCAAGACGTCTGTTTTTTCTTTCAAAGAAGAGACCACAGGAATGACTCGCCTCAGTTCTTCCTGAACAGGAACAGGATCAGAACCCGGTCTGGTGCTCTCACCGCCGACATCGATGATGTCAGCGCCATCTGCGGCCAGCTCTAGTCCTCTCTCTAGAGCCTTGTCCTTATCGAAATAGCGGCCTCCATCAGAGAAGGAATCTGGGGTTATGTTGAGCACTCCCATGAACCAGGTTCTTTGGCCAAGAAGATAATCCTTGCCATTAACCTGGAAGGAGTATCTTTTTCTCACCTTTTATGCTTTAGCTATTTCAGGTTTTCTTATGGTTTGAACTTTTTTTTCTTCTTTTTTTACTTTCAGGTCTTTGTCTTTTTTTGCCGGAGCAGTTTTTTTGGGCTTGGTTATTTTTTTCCCTTTGATGATAAGGTCGATTTCCTCTGAAGTTAAGATTTCTTTTTCGAGCAAAAGGGCGGCGATTTTTTTCAATTTTATTTTATTTTTTTCCAAGAGTTCTTTAGTTCTTTGGTAGTTTCTGTTGATGATTTTTTTGACTTCGGCGTCTATGAGTTCAGCTGTTTTCTCACTGAAATTTTTATGCATAGCTAAATCTCTTCCCAGGAAAACGAGATCATCTCGCTCGCCAAAGGTTAAAGGTCCTAATTCAGACATTCCCCACTGACAGACCATCTTGCGGGCGATTTCAGTGGCTTTCTCAAAATCGCTGGCAGCTCCAGTCGTTGTTTTCTCCAGGAATAACTTTTCAGAAACTCGTCCTGCCATAAGCACGGAAAGCTGAGCTTCCAGATAATCTTTGGAGTAAGTGTAACGATCGTCCAAGGGGAGCTGTTGAGTCAAGCCTAGAGCCAGGCCCCTAGGGATGATGGTGACTTTATGAATGGGGTCAGCTTCAGGGATGAGGGCAGCTATGAGGGCGTGTCCTGCTTCATGAAAGGCAGTGCTTTTTTTCTCTTCTTCGCTGATGATCATACTCTTTCTTTCAACACCCATAAGCACTTTATCTTTGGCGTATTCCATATCCTTCATAGTAACCTTATCTTGACCATGCCGGGCCCCGATGAGGGCAGCCTCATTGACAAGATTGGCTAGGTCAGCTCCTGAAAAACCTGGCGTGGAACGAGCGAGCACCGTGAGTTCTACATCCTTAGCTAAGGGGATGCTTTTTACGTGAACTTTTAGAATCTCCTCTCTCCCCTTTATATCAGGCATGTTGACCACGATCCTGCGGTCGAATCGTCCCGGCCTGAGAAGAGCCATGTCTAATATATCTGGCCTGTTGGTGGCGGCAATGAGAATGATCCCCTCGTTGGAATCAAAGCCGTCCATCTCAACCAAGAGTTGATTCAGAGTTTGTTCCCTCTCGTCATGCCCACCCCCCAGTCCGGCGCCTCTTTGTCTTCCTACCGCATCAATCTCATCAATGAAGATCAAGCAGGGAGCATGCTTTTTCCCTTGGTCGAAAAGATCCCTTACTCGTGAGGCTCCAACTCCAACAAACATCTCCACGAAGTCGGAACCACTGATAGAGAAAAAGGGAACATTAGCCTCTCCGGCCACAGCTCGAGCTAGAAGAGTCTTCCCGGTCCCAGGTGCTCCGACAAGGATAACACCTTTAGGGATTCGCCCGCCCAATTTTTGGAATTTTTGAGGATCTTTCAAGAAGGCTATGATCTCGCGAAGCTCCTCTTTGGCTTCTTCAACTCCGGCCACATCCTTAAAAGTGACTTTCTTCTGAATACCAGAGAAGAGTTTGGCTCGGCTCTTGCCAAAGGAGAGGGCCTTATTGCCTCCTGCCTGCATTTGTCTCATGAAAAATATCCAAAAGAAAATTAAAAGGATGATGGGAAACCAGGTGAATAGATAGGAAAACCAAGGGCTTCTGGACGTATCCTTCACCTTGAAGCTCACTTTGTGTTCTCTTAGAATCTTGACTAAATCGTCAAACTGAGGCGCAGCTATGGTCTTAAAAGTTGTTCCATTGCTGTATTTCCCCTTGATCTGGCTCCCGGCGATGGTGACTTCTTCGACCAGGTTTTCTTCGACATCGGTGAGGAATTGACTGAAATCCAGTTCTTTTTTGGCTGCATTGGGAGACTGGAGGAGGCTCCAGAGGAGGATAATGATGATTCCTACGGCCAGCCAGACGAGAATATTTCTAAATGGTTTGGTTTTTTTCTTAGGCATTCTATTTCCTTCTGACAACAGTATTTTAACATTTTTTCTTAAGATTGTTAACATAACTCTTAGTAAAAAACGATTTTTTTTATCAAATGACTCGAAAATAGGATCGAATCCAGGGTCAAGCCTTGACAAAATTTGAAAATTTGGGGTCAGGTCTTGACTTTCAACATTTCATTTCTTGGAAGAGCTGAGGTAAAAATTTCCAATCCAGGCTAAAGAGTTCTTTTCCTTTGGATGGCTTGACGCAGTAGCCATCTTTTTGTAAGATGGAATTCCCCTGGTGGGGCTGTAGCTCAGCTGGGAGAGTGCTTGACTGGCAGTCAAGAGGTCGGGGGTTCAAATCCCCTCAGCTCCACCATTTTTTTTGGAATTTTCAATCTGAAGGCGATTTCTATTCATCTTTGCATTTAGAGATGAGACAAGATAAATGATCCAGTTATCCTGAATTTTCCGGAAACTTTTCGGTTGATTTTGGATTGGGACACGAGACAATTTTTTAATAGGGTGATTTTTTCTTCTGAGAATCCCTTGAGATAACCTTGATTGCTTTTCAGACGTATATATAATTGAAGGAAACTGGAATCTTGATATTTTTTCTATTCAACTGGAGGCTCTCTCTATGAAAAAACTCCCGATAATTTTCATAATCAGTTTATTCTTTTTTTTTGTAATTTTAGTGGTTTCAAGAAATGAGATTCAGATGGTTGTTGGAGAAAACAGCCCTGCTGCTGAAGGCTCTTCTTCTCTGTCTCAGGTGCAGAGTGAAGAAAAGAAAGAACTGCCCCCACCAAAGCACTACCAAGTCAAACAAACAACCTCCGAGGTAAGAATCGATGGAGTGCTCGATGAGGCTGCCTGGAAGGAGGCTCCTGTCCTTAACGATTTTTATGAATATTTACCCGGAGATAATATCCCTCCTCCGGTGGATACGGAATGCCTGGTGACATTTGACACCAACAAACTCTATATCGCCTTTCGTTGCTTCGACCCAGAGCCCCGAAAAATTCGGGCCCACCTGATGGACAGAGACGCCATAGATACTTTCATTCAAGATGATCACATCAGTATTATCATTGATCCCTTCAATGATGAACGTCGTGGCTTCCAGTTTCGGGTCAATCCCTTGGGAGTTCAGGCCGATGCAAATTTCAGCGAACTGGAAGGCTATGAGGATTTTTCCTGGGATGCCATCTGGAAGTCAGCAGGGAAGATCACAGATTTCGGGTATGTAGTGGAGTTGGCTATACCCTTCAATCAGCTACGTTTTCCTCAGACTAAAGAAAAACAAACGTGGGGATTCAGTGCCATGCGTTCCTATCCGCGCTCAGTGCGACATCGGATGATATCCCATCCCAGAGACCGAAACATTAGCTGTCTTCTCTGTCAGTTCAATAAGCTAAACGGTTTCCAAGGAATGTCTCCAGGACGGAACATAGAATTTGATCCTACCCTGACTTCAAGCCGAACCGATACTCGCGAAGATTTTCCAGAGGGATCCATGGAGGCAGGAAAAGTGGATACACAACCCGGTCTTACGGCCCGCTGGGGCATAACCCCTAATCTCATCCTCAATGCTGCCGTCAATCCTGATTTCTCACAGGTCGAAGCTGACGTGGCTCAACTGGATGTCAACATCCGTTATGCTTTACGGTATCCTGAAAAGAGGCCGTTCTTCCTGGAAGGAGCAGATTTTTTCCTGACTCCGGTTGAGATTGTCTTCACCCGGACCGTGGCTGATCCTCTCTGGGGCTTAAAGCTCACCCAGAAATCAGGTAAAAACGCCCTGGGAGTTTTTGCCACTGGCGATAGAGTCAACAACTTGATCATTCCTTCTAATATTGGGTCTTTTCCTGTTTCCCTGGACCAAGATGTTTTTGGCGGGGTATTCCGTTACCGCCGGGACGTCGGCCGAGGCTCCACCCTGGGAGTTCTGTATACTCGACGGGAAGGAGAAGACTATTATAATCATGTTCTCGGAATAGATGGTTTCTTAAGGCTATCCCGGACCAACACTTTTAGTCTCCAGTATCTCCATTCAGAAACCGATTACCCGGATGACTTGGCTGTCGATATAGGGCAAGAAACAAAATGGTTCGGAGGGAATGCCCTAGCGGCGGAATTCTTGCACATGAGCCGCAACTGGTATGTTTCAGCTAATTACAGAAACTTGACCTCAGGCTTCCGGGCCGATTACGGCTATATTCCACGGGTGGATATTCAGAGAGCTCAAGGCCTAATAATGCATACCTTTTGGGGAAAGCCTCAAGGCTGGTTCACCCAGCTCAATTTTGGAATTCTGGGCACGAGAGTCGAAGACCACGATGGGAATCTTACCGATCAAATGGTCATGCTTATGGCAAATTACAATGGCCCTTTGCAGTCTAGCGTGGCATTTTACGGCTATCGCATGAAGGAATATTTCAACGAAGTGACCTATGACCTGGACCGCGTGGAGATGGATTTCGAGATCAAGCCCCGGGGGGGACTTAGGATCAATTTTCTTGGTATATATGGCGATGGCATTGACTACTCAAATTCGCGGCCAGCCACTCTTTTAGACCTCATACCCGGTATCGAGTTCAACCTCGGCCGGCATTTTAATGTCAGTTTCAATCATACTCTGGAGCGCCTCTGGTTAAAGGAAGGGGAGGTTTTCGAAGCCAACCTCTCTCAGGCACGCCTTATCTTTCATTTCAATGTTCGTACATTTTTCCGGGCGATCGTCCAGTATACAGATTTGACCAGAAATCCTGACCTTTATTTTCTCCCCGTGGAATCGAAAGAACGACATATCTTCACCCAATTTCTTTTCTCTTACAAGCTTAATCCCCAGACTGTTCTGTTCTTGGGTTACACTGATAATTATCTCGGGCAGACCGGAATCGACCTGACCCAAAAAGACAGAACTTTCTTCGTGAAGATCGGATATGCTTGGACTCTTTGAAGCCCTGGAAGGTTTGTCTGATTGAAAAATATGATTTGTTGGAGAACGATGGCTGGCTTGATGAAAAATTTCTATGATAATAATTTACTGAATCTGATATTTCTCCATTAATAAATCGACCGCCTGTTTTAAAGTCAGGTGCTTCTTGTTGACGTCTCTTTCGTAGTTGATCACAAAGGAGAAAACATCTCCTTTCAGCCCTTCACAGAAGCAAAAATATTCCTTACTTTTGGTATCGAATAAAAAAGAAGACTCTTGGTCATGGAACGGACATTTAGCCAAGTATTGTTTTGAAACTCCGACTTTTTCTCCTGAAATGCTGAAGTCTTCCATGAGGTTCATCATATCCACGGATTTTTTAATCCTTTCCATCTTCTCATTTAGCTCGGTGTCGAAATCAGTGATGAGTTTTAGTTGCCTGAGAACTGTGCTGAAGCCTTCTTGGCCGCACTCTGCACAGATTTTGGCTGCTTCTGTACTCTCTAAGATTTTCTTGCTGCCGTCTTCCATGGCTTCCTTGTTAAAGGCCAGAATGAAATGATGGCTTTTGAGATCAATATTATTGCCACATATTTGACATTTCGATATATGTTCTTCACTCATGCCAGACCTCCATGAGAGTCTAATAGTTTACTCTTTTCTTCTAAAAAATCAATAATTAGAAATGATGGAGGGGGACGGTTCTGTTTTTAATAGATAAAATAGAATCTCTCTCTATCTTGTTATCTTGAAATTGAATTTCTTAAGTGCTATAAATGAAGTGTCTGGATTCACGAACCTAACTCTGGAAAGGTTCTTGAATGGGCAACAAAAAATACCGCTTCCTGACAATCCAGTTCCTGTTTTTCATATCTTTAGTCAGCTTCTCATTTCCCAGAGATTATGATGGTCCTGGCCAGATGGGACTTCTGGAAGAGATTGTCATCACCAGAACACCTCCCACCCTTGAAGTCAGGATTCTTTGCAATTTTTACACTTCCCACCGAAAGCTAATACTTGACCATCCTAATCAGATAGTCATCGATTTACTGAACATTGAAGACATCCTTGCCCGTCGCCGTTTTGAAATCAATGATTTTGGAATCCAGGCTATCAGAGCAGGCATGTTCAAGACTAATATTGCCAGGGTTGTTTTCGACTTAAAAGCAGATATTCCGCCCTATAAAATAGAAACAATAGAAAGAGGACTGAAGGTTTCCTTTTGGCCGATAGAAGCTCCGGAGGCGGAAAAAGAAAAGATAGTTCCTGAGGAAAAGCCAGCAGTAAAGATAGAGGAGAAAGCTGTAAAAGAGGAAGAAAAACAACCAGAAACTGTTTCCATGAGTGAACTTTCCACTAAATTGGAAACAGAAATAAAGGAATCCCTGGAAAAGAGCGATGAGCAGCCAAAGGAGACCAAAAAGGTCCTGGACGAATTGACTGAGGCCCTTGATGAGATTCAGGTCGAGAAAACAAGGGAGAGAAGGCAGTTTATTAGGATCGAGGCTATGGGAGGGCATTTTCAACCTCGAGAAAAAATCCTCAAAGATACCTACGAGGGAGGTTTGATATACGGACTAGGACTGAACGTGGGTGTTTGGAAGTTTGCAGAGTTATGGATCGCCGAGAAGTATTTTCATAAAAGACACTTAGATGAGGCTGGTGAGGAGAGAAGAATAAATCTTATTCCTCTTGAAGCGGGATTGAAGTTCAGGTTGAACAAAGGGACAGTGAATCCTTATTTTGGATTTGGGGTCTCCTATTTTCTGTATAAAGAAATCTTGCTGGCTGAAGAAATTAAGGATAGAAAGATTGGATATATAGGACTGGCTGGGGTTTTTTTCAAGATAAAAGGAGGTCTAGTCTTTGATGTTCATGCCCAATACAGCTATTGCCGAGTATCAACTGGTGAGGATAAACTCAATGTCGGCGGACTTCATATCGGAGCAGGTGTTGGTTTTGAATATTAAAAGAAGCTATCCTTTTAGATAACGGAGTGTTTTAGGTTCCCCCTCGAGGTGGTAGACGATGATTTCCTGGAGGTTTTTTCTGACGGCCTCCAGTTGAGCAGGGGAGAAGGAAATCTCCCCTTTTAGAGAAGGGGGATTTTTTTTAATCCATTTGAGAAAGGAGACAATATCAGTCCCGATTCTTTCTTTTTTCTGGATGGCACAATCTGAACAAAAAACTCCGTCTTTTTTAGGAGAAAGCCAGCTCGAGGCTTTGATTTCCTTCCGACATTTCTTGCATTTTCCAAAATCAGGGAGAAGGCCATTAATTTGCAGAAACCAGGCCTCGAAATACCGGGTGAGAAAGCTCAGGTTCTCTCCTTCTTTCAGGGCTCGTAGCACAGAGAGCAAGAGTCGATAGAGAAGCTCTTCCTTTGCTCTAGATGGAAAGAATGCTTCCACCAGCTCGGAAAAGTAAGAGAGCGTAAAGGTTGTCTTAAGGTCTTTCTGGATCTCAAAAAAGGATTCCAGCAAGTCACAATTGCTGATAGTCAACAAATCCTTTCTTTCTTTCTCATAATAGAAGATTTTAACTAGAGACATGGGCTCCAGGCTGCTCCCGAAACGACTGCTGAATTTTCTGGCTCCCTTGGCAATTCCTTTTACAACTCCTTTATCGTGGGAGAAAAAGACAACAATTTTATCTTGATCGCCGACATTGAAGGCTCTTAAGACAATGGCTTCAGATTGATGGAGAGGCATGGGAGGGATTTAAGAGAGATAGGGAAGGAATAGAGTGGCCAGCCCGAGGAAGGCAAGGATGCCGGCGGCGTCAGTGCACATGGTGAGGAGGTTGACCGAGCCTAGAGCTGGGTCCAGCCTGACTAACCTGAGGAATAACGGGATTAAAGTTCCGACAAGGGCAGCCACGAATAAGTTGATGATGATGGCCAGTCCTAGGATAAGGCCAAGATAAGGATTCTTGAACAATAGGTAAGAGACAACGGCCGAAATGGCACCAATGACAACTCCGTTTCCGATACCCACTGAAAGTTCTTTCAATAAAGCCTTTCTGGCTTTGATCCAATCTGCTTCTCCCAAAGCAATTTCACGGACCATGATGGCAATGGTTTGATTTCCTGCGATTCCTCCTAGAGCCATCACCAAAGGAAACAAGACAGCCAATTTCACGTACTTTTCGATTGTTCCTTCGAAGAAATGAACCACAAAAGGAGCTAATGAAACTGTGAGGAGGCTTATTAACAGAAAAGGAAGCCTCTTTCTGATAGACCTGAGAGGACTATACTTGATTCTGTCTGTTTTATCCAAGGAGACCATCTTATAAATATCTTCGGTTGCCTCTTGATTGATGACGTCGATGACATCGTCAACGGTAACAACTCCCACCAGCTTTTTTTCCAAATCCACGACTGGGATGGCAACCAGATTATAGTCGGCCACAGAGCGGGCCACTTCCTCTTGGTCAGTTTCGGTATTTACGCTTATCACTTCAGTGGTCATGATCTCTTTCAAAGGAGTGTTGGGTCGGGAAAACAGAAGCTGGCGTAAAGAAGCCACGCCTACCAGATGATTCTGGTCATCCACGACATAGAGATAGAAGGCAGATTCGACGTCTCCTTCCAATTGGATGGCGGTGATAGCATCCGAGACATTCGTGTTTTCTTCCAGAGCATAGTACTCCGTGGACATGATTCGCCCGGCTGTTTCTTCGTCGTGAAGCAGGAGCTCCTGGACGTCTTCTGAGGGCTTTTTTTCCATGGCCGCCAGGATGGAATCCTTCATCTCATCAGGAAGAAAGGGGAGAATGGGAGCCACATCGTCAGAGGGAATGATCTCCAGCAGGTCAGAGATCTGTTCGACTTTATATTCTTTTATGAGCTGGGCCGCGTCCTCCGGGTCTAATTCGCTCAGGACTCCAGCGGCTTTCTCTTTTTCTTTCTCGGTGATAGTTTTGAAGAGAACTAGTTTTTCCCTGAAAACGAGTTGATGCATGAGAGAAGCGATATCAGCGGCATGAAAGTTCTTTACCAGATTCCAGAGGCGGGTGAAGGCTCCAATGTTGATGAATTTCCGGGCAGAATTGGTAATGATGTTCAAGGCCTCAGCTCTCATGGCCAAATTTCTCGTTCCAAGATAGCACAAATCATGATGTCTGTAAATTAGATTTAGACGGCTGGAGGACGTTTTTAAAAGATTGAAAAAAGCAGGGAAAAGATCTTCTTCTTAGGTTCAGGCTTTATCATGAATTGATGCCTGGGGAATGATAATGTGCCTGGATCTTGTGATAATGATAAAGCCGGCCCCTGAGGACAAAGTTTAGTGCTATACGAAAAGATAGAACCGTTTCCTTTTGCTCATTAGAGGAGTGATCCTTTTTGTCTTTTCTTATAAAAATGCTTATTCGTTTCGGAAACAATGATATGGCTTAAGCCCAACAGCCCTATCAAGTTGGGAAAGGCCATGAGTCCATTCATAACGTCTGATAATCTCCAGACAGTTTCCAGTTTTAGTAGAGTTCCGATGGCCACAAAGATGACGAAAATAATTCGGTAAGGCCTGACGGCCTTCACTCCTAACAAATATTCGAGAGATTTTTCTCCGTAATAGCACCAGCCGAGGATGGTGGAGTAGGCAAAAAATATCAGACCTAAGGTCACGATGAATTCTCCGATCCCTCCGGGGAGGCCGAAATCGAAAGCCCGAGCTGTGAGTTCAGCTCCTGTAGGCCCAGAATCCCAAAGACCGGTGGAAAGAAGAACGAGGCCAGTCATAGTGCAGATGACAAGAGTATCGATAAAGGTTTGAGTCATAGAAACCAAGGCCTGCTTGACTGGATTGGGAGTTCTGGCGGCAGCAGCGGCAATGGGAGCCGATCCTAGTCCTGACTCGTTGGAAAAGATACCGCGGGCAACTCCTTCTCGCATGGTCTGCATGACCGTGGCTCCCAGGAATCCTCCAAAGGCAGCTGTCGGCGTGAAGGCAGATTTAATGATGAGCGAAAAAAGGCCAGGAATGGCACTGATTTTCAGCAGTATAATGGCCAAGGCTCCGAAGAAATAAACAATGATCATGAAAGGGACCAAGATTTGAGTGACTCGGCCTATGCTTTTTATCCCCCCCAGGACCACCATGGCCGTGAAGGTGGCCAAGAGAATTCCAGTCGTCCAGGGAGGGATTCCGAAGGATGTTTTTACAGCTTCGGCCACTGAATTGGATTGAACCATGTTGCCGATGCCGAAAGCAGCTATAGAGGCGAATACAGCAAAGAGGATCCCAAGCCATTTCCAGCCCAGTCCCTTGGAAATATAATACATAGGGCCACCGCTCATAGTTCCCAATTCATCGACTTCTCTGTATTTTATGGCCAACACGGCTTCTGAATACTTGGTGGCCATGCCGAAAATGCCTGTAATCCACATCCAGAATAGGGCTCCAGGTCCTCCTGCCACGATGGCTGTGGCCACCCCAGCGATATTTCCAGTTCCGACTGTGGCTGCTAAAGCCGTCATCAAAGCCTGAAAATGGGAGATGTCTCCTTTTTCTTTGTCGTCTTCCTTTCTTTTGATCAGACCGAGGTAGAGAGAATAAACAAGCCCTCGGAGCTGAAGTCCCCTTAATCTAAAAGTAAGGAAAATCCCTGTTCCGACCAAGAGGACAATCATGGGAACTCCCCAGACAAAATCTCTAATGCTGGTGATAAAGGAAAGGATTTGAGACTCTAGGCTATCCATTTTGGCAAATTTTTCCTATTATTATCAAAAAAAATGCCCCGAGTAAACAATAAATCTCATCTTTTGGGGTTAGGAAGGGGGACAAAAAGTCACTCCCAAAACCACCGCTAAAGATTATTGACATCTTAGCCTGTTTCCCGGCAGTATATTATTGGTTCCCGTAGTCTAGAAAAAGCTATATATGAGTTCTGGAGAGCCTAGAGGCAGTTCTTCATCCATGGACTAGTAGGCATAAAAGAGGAGGGAAAGGGAACAACAGACTGATGGCAGAGAAGAAATCGAAGTACGAACCTCCAAGAATAATCACCTACTCTGCGGATGATATTCTGGAGGAACTCGGACCTGCTCAGGCCTGTTCTCCTTTTGCTGGAGTATCAGGGGCAGGGGGGGATTCTGCGGAACCGACCGCACCTCCCAATGCACCAGGCTACGCTCCTGGGCTGCCTCCTGCCTTCTATGAACCTCCGGATAAAAAGAAAAAGCTTTAGTTGACCATAATCAGCTCACGGAGGAAACTGGTGTATGAAACTCATTCACATCCCTTCCGTATCCTTCAGGAAGGAGATTTCTGGATCCTGGTCCATAAGAATCGACCTGTGTGGATGGTCACGAATGAGCTAGGAAAGGATATTGCCTCCAGGAATCCCCTGAAAAGCTCGAACCGAGAGATCGCTGAGTTCTTGAGGAATAAATACGGACCATCTGATAATCTTGAGAAGGATATTCAAGGTTTCAAGAAAGAAATAATGAAGGCAGGATTGCTGGAGGAAGGGCTCTATGAAGAAAGCCAAGATCCCAACCCAGTCTTGGAGGGAATTCTTTTCCTGGTCACCCAAACCTGCAATCTTGCCTGTCATCATTGCTCATGGGGAAACGCCTCGGTCCCTGAGAATTTTCCTAAAGATTTTTTTCAGAAAATCGTCGAAGAACTTGGATCGCTGGGAGTAAGATCTTTGCTGATAAGCGGTGGGGAGCCTATCCTTTGGCCTGATTTGTTCGATATGATTTCCTTTGCCTCTCCGAGGCTAAGAGTCTCTCTGTCTACCAATGGAACCTTAATCGGAGATACCGAGGCTCAAAAACTTAAAGAAGCAGGAGTTTCCGAGATTGCCATCAGCATGGATGGCCTCTCAGCTCGGACCCACGATGATCTGAGAGGAAAGGGAAGTTTCCAGCAAACACTCCAGGGGATTGACTCCTTGAAGAGAGCGGGCCTTGGAGAAAGGATTAACCTCCAATTTTGCCTCTCTAAAAGGAGTATCGATGAGGCGATGGATCTGCCAAAATTTGCCGAAAATCTTGGGGTTCGGAAGATCACCTATCTATCTATGAAAAAGCTTGGAAGGGCGTCTCAGGATTGGGATGACCTAAAGCCAGATCGAGAATCATACCAAGAATTCTTGCTCACCCTTTATGAGACCCTTTTTACTCAGGGGTTCCCTATAATTGTGAATTCTCCTCTGAGCGGATTCCGTCCTGTAGTGAAGCCCCAAGAGCGAGTTTCTACCTGTCCTTTTGGCACTCAACTGATTGTGGACGTAAAGGGCGGTATTTATCCCTGCCCAGGAATGCTTTTTCCCGAATATCGCTTGGGAAATGTCTTTGATATGAACATTGAAGAAGCTCTGTGTTCCCCAAAATTTGAAGCCTTGAAAGAAGAATTCCGAGCCCGCCAGGAGAGAATCGACAGGTGCAGGAGTTGCGCCTGGCGAAATTTATGTCGAGGTGGCTGTACCAGCTCAGTCTATACGGAAAAAGGGACGATTTGGGAGACCGACGATCTCTGTGACCTACGCGATAAGCTCTACCGGAGAGCCATCATAAGCGCGGCTCAAAAGAAATTATCGAGGAGAGAGGAAGTCCATGCCAGTGCGTCGTAATTATAAGATTTTTGATTTTTCTTTTTCCCTTTCCTCGGACACATCTCAGACCATTCGTCTCTTTGACCTGGTCTATAAAAACTTCAGTCAAAAAGATGGGCTCACCCCGTCTTTTTCCTTCGAAGTCTTCTCCGAGAATGGGAAAAGAGGCGTTCCTCATCTAAAAGTCAAGGAGAAGATTTATCCTTTTCACGGGTTCAGCACACAGGAGAGCCAGTGTTTCAAGCTCATAACAGATGAAATCTACCGGAAAATCGATTCTCACGTTTGGATACATGGGGGAGGAGTTGCCTTCCAAAACAAGGGAATCATGGTCCTCGGGGATTCAGGGACTGGGAAAACCTCACTGATCTTAAAACTCCTCTCTTCTGGTTTTAAGTTCTTATCTGATGAAGTCATTCCCGTGGAAAAGAAAACAGGTATGATGGTTCCCTTTTTTCGGTCTGTCGGCTTGAGGTCAGAAGCTCGGGATTTGTTCGAGAAGGAATTTTCGCTTTTTCAAGAGCTTGAGTTTACTAGCCTCTGGGGACATAAATATTTTGGGAATCCCTCTCTTCTCAAATCCAAAAAAGCAACTCAGGCTGTCTTTCCTGAATATTTTTTCTATCTCGTAAACGCTGATTCAGCATCTCGGACGGAACTAGACGTTGACCTGGTCATCGAAGAAAAGGGAGCAGGATTGCTCACCTCTCTAGAGAAGGTTCATGGCCTTCGAGTCTTGGAGTCAACCAGAGAAGGCGGTCACATTTATGTCATGACTAAAATCAGTAAGACTGCTTCAGTCATAAAGAAATATCTGGAAGCATGCGAAGAATTTAAAAGGCACATTATTCACACCGAGAAAAGACGAGAAACAGGATTAAAATTTAGCCAGGTCCCTCGAGTGAGACCCTTGTCTTTTCCTGATATCGGTCTTCTCTTGCTAAAGCAATCAAAAGAAAACGTGTTGGAATACAATTCCCCCCAGGAGAGAGTTGAATCGCTCGGAGCTTATTGGCTTGATTTCCTAAAAGAATTGAATTTGGAGAAAATGAAGGGATTCGAAATTCAAGTCGGCCGAATGGAGAATACGGTCGAATCAATACAAAACTTAGTGAGGTAAGAGATGAAAAAGAAATTCGCTCTTTTCCCTCTTTTGCTTTTTTTCTTTTTCTCTGGGGCAAATGGAGCGGATAGAGACCAACAGGTTACTCTTCTCCAGTCCAATGAATCTGGCCTGGTGTTTGAAGTTAGGGTTCCTGCTTTTACAACCAAGGCTAAAATATTTTCCCAAGGAATTTTTCAGATTCTCGATGTTGAAGGCTTGGGAAAAACCTCAGAGATAGGAAAGCCTCTCCTTCCTTTGAAGGGAGCGCTTGTCCAGATTCCCCCTGAAGGAAGGATCGAGGTCGAAGTCTTGGATACGAATACTGTAGAGTATCCGAATTATGGCATTTCTCCTTGTCCTCTCTTGGAGAAAAGAGAGGAAGAAGGAAGTATTCATCTGGAAGAAAGATTTGCTATAGACCGTGCCTTCTACAGGACTTCCCAGATCTACCCTCCATCAGTGGCTGAATTGGGATTCAGCGGCTATATTCGAGAGAGACGGGTGGCCCAAATCAAGATTCATCCCTTCCAGTACAACCCTGCCACGAGGATTCTTTATCACCATAAGAGAATTTTGTTAAAAGTCCAATTTGAAAAGCCAGTCCTGGCTGGAAGAGGAATCTCTGATCCTCATTTTGATGCAGCATTCAAAGATATCATCCTTAATTTTGAAAAAACTTCCCATGTCCCCAGGAAAATGAGTCAAGGTTCATCCAATACTTTATCTTCGCTTTCGGTAAGACCGTCGAGTTATAAAATTGAGGTGGACAAGACGGGTATCTATAAAATCACCCAAGGTGATTTAGCCGCTGCTGGGGTATCAACAGATACGATAGATGCTCAGACTCTTAAAATTTTTTGTCAGGGGAAAGAAGTAGCTATACATGTCAGCAGTGAGACTTCAACCTTTGGATCTTCTGACTACATCCTTTTTTATGGCGAAGCCCTGGACACGGAGTACACGGATACCAATGTTTATTGGCTCAGCTGGGGAGGAAGTTACGGCAAGAGAATGGCAGAAGTCGAGGGAAAACCTGGATCTGCCTCGCTGCTATCGCATCATTACCGTAAGGATCATTTTGAAGAGAATAACGAGTATTGGATTTCTATGCCAGACGGAAAAGGAAAAGATCATTGGTTCTGGGAAAGGATTAATGCCGGGGAAAAGAAGAGCTATACCTTTAGCCTTAATAAGCCTGCCAATGGTTCTCTAAGAGCCGCGGTTAGAGTCACCTTATTTGGAAGAACAAGCTCCGGCCAAGATCCTGACCACCATGTGGTCATTTTTATCAATAGAGATCGATTCGGGCAAGTCTTCTTTGATGGACAGACTGAATGTACACGAGTCTTTGAGCTGAATCAGTCTAAATTAAAGGCCGGTGCCAATACCCTAGAGGTTAAAGTATCTAAGTTAACTGGTCTCTACGGAAGCATCTATCTGAATCATTTTGATGTGGAATACTACGATAGTTTCGTGGCCGACGACAGCCTCCTTGCTTTTGACATCAAAACTTCGGGAAGAAGAAGAATTCAAGTTTCTAATCTTGCCCAAGAATCTATCGGTGTCTTTGACATCACGAATCATGATAATGTGAAAAGAGTTGTCAATCTTGCGATCGAAGGGGCTGGCGGTTGGGGTGAAAATCACTGGGCTCCTCAGGGATCGTACAAAGTGAGCTTTGAACGTAATTTCAACGGAAATGAAAGGTTTTTAGCTTTAGCTGAAAATGCTATGAGAAATGCTAGCCTGGAAGCCCTACCGTCCTCTACGCTCGAGCGGAACCAGGACACTGATTATATTATTATCACTCATGAGGATTTCTACGAGGAAGCTCTCTCGCTGGCGGAGTACAGGGAGAGCCAAGGGCTTGCCGTTCGAGTCATCAAAGTTCGGGACATTTATGATAAATTTAATAATGGAATCATAAGTCCCCAAGCCATCAAGGATTTTCTGAGTTTTGCTTACTATGAATGGAACCTGCCTTCCTACGTTCTTTTTCTTGGAGACGCCAATGTCGATGCTCGCGATTATACAGGAACCGGGCGAGAGAATTTCATCCCGACCTATTTGTATGATGCTCTGGATTTACAGGTTCCGAATGATAACTGGTTTTTTTGTATATCGGAGGAAAATGACGATTTGCCAGACTATTTTTCAGGAAGGATAACGGCTAAATCGGCAGCAGAGGCTCATGGAGTCATCCAGAAAATTGTCCTTTATGATGGAAGGCGTATGGCTTCTTCTTTGGAGGAATTAAGTAGGTCTATATTCGTTGCCGATGATGGGAGCAGCAGTTTTCCAGATTTGAATGATGAGCTTGCCACTGACTATTTTCCCTCTGACTTCGAGAAAGTGAAAATCTACTTGGACGAATATAACCAGGATGAAGAGGCCACTGCTGATTTAAAACAGAATATTAATTTTGGCGCTCTCACTGTGAACTATGTCGGGCATGGTTCCTATGATAATTGGGCGGGGGAGAACATTTTCTTATCTTCGGATGTTGATTCTTTGCATAACTCGATATTTCCTTTTGTGGTGTGTCTGACCTGCCTCAACGGCTTCTTCGCCAATTGGCCGAGAGAGATTTGGGATCGTGAAATCGATGATTGTCTGGCAGAAAGTTTTGTAAATGCTTCAGGCAAAGGAGCCATTGCTGCCTTTGCTCCGACAGGTTTGGGCTATACCTGGGAGCACAGATTGCTGGGCATTTGTCTGTATGAATTGTTATTCCAACCAGGCGAGAATGCAACTTTGGGTATGATGACTACCCAGGCCAAGATTGATGCTTATACTCAAGGATCTTCTTTAGATCAGGTTCAAACATTCGTTTTATTCGGAGACCCTGTGTCTTCTTTAGGTCATCTAAGGCGGAGGTGATTCGAAAGGTAAGGATGCTTGCCCATTCAAAAAAGAAGGATTCGAAGAGAGGATTTTAGGCATGAAAGGCAGATTTGTCATCAAAGATATGGGGAAAGAAGGCGCTATGGTCTACGACCAAAAACAGGATGAGGTTCATTTTCTGAATGCCGTCGCTCATCTCATCTGGACTCTATCCAGAGAGAATAGAACCTCGGCAGAAATAGAAAGGACTCTTCGGGAAAGATATCATTCAGAAGACCGAAGAGATATTTCGCTTGATGTTGAGGCCTGCTTGAGAGAGTTGAGAGAAAAGAAGCTACTTTCTCTTTCGCCTTCCCAAAAGCCAGGAATCAAGAAAAGAAAGTAAGAAAGACAGCAGGTCAGTTGAAGTAAAACCAGGCAAATTCAACCAGCTAGACAAACTTAAAAAATCAGATAAACTAGACAAACTAGACAAACTAGATAAACGAGAAAAACTTGCAAGGGGGGATCAACCAAAGAAAGTTATTCCCAGCGCTTTAATTTTTTTGTCGAGATAACTCTTTTCGATATTGAGGTCTGTTGCGGTTTGAGAAAGATTCCAGTTGTTTTTCTTGAGGGCATTATGGATGTATTCTCTCTCAAAAATCTGTCTTGCTTGTTTTAATGATCGGTGGTTATTGAGTTCAGGGATGTATTGCGCTTCCCTCGGCTCGACGAGAAGCGGAATATGGGAAGCCTTGATTTCAACCTCTGGAACCATGATGACAAATCTTTCGATTACGTTTGCCAATTCACTGATATTTCCCGGCCAGGAATAGTTGAGGAAGGCCATCATGGCTTCGGCGTTCATTTTTTTTTGCTTTTTTCTGGATTCTCGGGAGAAATATTTAAGGAAATAGTTTATGAGCAGGGGAATATCCTCTTTTCTCTCTCTCAAAGGGGGGACGACGATGGGAATGACGTTAAGCTTAAAATATAGGTCTTCTCTGAATGTTCCCTTTGAGATGAGTTCCTTCAGGGGTTTGTTCGAGGTCGCTATGATCCTGGTGTCGATGGCCAAAGACTCATTAGCTCCTAAGGGTTGGAATTTTTGTCCCTTAATGACTCTCAGCAGTTCGGTCTGAGCCTTAAGGCTCATCTCGCTGATATTATCGAGAAAAAGGGTTCCTCCTTCAGCTTCAAGCAATTTTCCCTTTTTCCCGATCCTGGTGTGATTGAAATCCGCCTTGACATACCCGAAGAGTTCACTTTCTATGAGCTCATCCGGAATGGCCGCGCTGTTTATTTCGATAAAACTGTTATTCTTTCGGGGACTATTCTGGTGAATCAAGCGTGCGATGAGCTCTTTTCCAGTGCCGTTTTCTCCATAAATGAGAACTCGACCATCGGTAGGGGCGACAACTTTTATCTTTTCTTTAAGTTTCTGGATAACAGAGCTTTTCCCTACTAATTCATACCTGGGTTTGATTTTTTCTCGGAGTCGTATGTTTTCTTCTTCGAGCTTTTTTTGCTTTAGGGCATTTTTAGCCGTTAAAATGACCTTTTCATATGTGAGAGGCTTTTCTAAGAAATCGTAGGCTCCAAGTTTGGTCGCCTGAACAGCTGTTTCAATCGTTCCATGGCCAGTGATCATGATGATCTGGATATTTTCTTCGTGTTTTTTTATTTCTTTGAGGAGTTCAATCCCGTTCATTTTCGGAAGCCATATGTCCAGCAGAATGAGGTCGAAATTATGACTTTTTATCATGTCGAGGCCGTCCTCTCCCTTTTCAGCTGTTTTCACCTCAAAACCTTCATCTTCCAGAATCCCCTTCAGAGAGGACCTGATTCCGGCCTCATCATCGATGACTAGGATTCTATCTTTAATCATACTGGAATATGAATGACGAATTTAGCACCTTGGGGCTTATTATCCTGCACTTTGATGGTGCCCTCATGTTCTATGACAATCCTATGGGCAATGGCTAAACCAAGGCCCGTCCCTTTTTTCTTGGTTGAAAAATTTGGTAGAAAAAGTTTTCCTTTATCTTCAGGGGAGATACCAGGGCCTGAGTCAGAAATTTCGATATTCACTCTTCTTAATTTTTTATCAAAGTCAGTACGAATTTTTATTGCTCCTTTTTTGTTCATGGCGTCGATGGCATTATCGATAAGGTTAATGAAAACTCTTTTTATCTGTTCTGGGTCGATTTGAATCGGAGAGGGCACTTTAGCGGAAAAGAGAACGTCAAATTCGATGTCGGTAAATATCCCTCTGAAGAGGGAGACAGTTTGCTCCAGGATTTGATGGAGATCTGAAGGCTCCAACCTCACCGTGGGCATACGAGCAAAATTGAAGAATTCATCCACCAAGGATTTTATGGTTCTTGCTTCTTCCACGATTGTGCTGGCTCCTTCTATTATGACCTTCCGGGAATCATGGTCCTTTTTCTTCAGGTTTTTGATAATGCGTTCAGCCGAAAGCTGGATAGGAGTCAGAGGATTCTTGATTTCGTGGGCAACTCTCTGAGCCACTTCTTTCCAGGCAGCCATCTTCTGGGCTTTAATGAGTTGGGTGAGATTGTCGAGCACGATGATCATGCCTGTGAATTGATTGTTCGGCTTTCTCAAGGGAGATAGAGTCAGAGAAACAGTTGTGCTCTGTCCATCAAAGCTTATGTCAATTTCTTTATCCGATAATTTATACTTATTTTTCAGCCCGGATTGGATATTCTTAACAATCTCTCGATACTTCTCATGGCTGAGAATTTCTTTATAGCTTTTGCCGATGAGGTTTTTGTCCGGCAGAGCCAACATTTCTCGAGCCGAGGGATTCATGGTGGTAATGACTCCCCTGGAATTCAGGGTTACCACGCCGGTGGTGATGTTGTCCAGAATGGTCTCTATATACTGTCTTCGACCCTCTAGTTCAGAGGTTTTCTGGGCAATATTGTGTTGACCCCTTCGCAGGTCAAAAACCATCTGGTTGAAGGAATCGATGAGAATCCCCAGTTCATCAGAAGCAGGGTCCTCTACCTTGACATTCAGATTTCCTTTTGAAACCTCCTTGGTAGCCTGGGCGAGCTTTTCAATGGGCACAGTAATCCCTTTGGCCAGCTGGAAGCCAATCCAGCTTGCTGCAAAAATGATGAGCAGAGTGATGAAAATCAGGGCTAAGATGTAAAATGTCTTCAACGGATTCTTTTGGATTTTCAGCTGGCGGTATCTCTCGACATAGGAGGAGATGTTGTTGAGTTTTTGGGCATAATTTTGAGGAAGGAATTTTCCGGTGACTACTAATACACTTCCGACATCAGGGATAATAAAGGAAATACCGGTGCGGATGATTTCTCCCTTTCCCATGTTTTCGATGCTCCTGAAAACCTCACCCAGTAGAGCTCTTTTAACGATATTGGTTTTGAGGTCTCGATAATACTGGAGGGGGAGGTTAGCACTAAGATAGGCGAAAAGCTCCTTTTCCTCAACATAGATGCTGATTTCGTCCAGCTTGTATTCTGTCAATTTAGAACGGATGAAATTCATTAATTTTTGTCTGTTTTCAGGATAAATCAGCCTGTCTTTCTGGATCGTTTTCCCTAACCAATGGGCAT
Organism: Candidatus Aminicenantota bacterium; assembly: GCA_011772495.1. Classification (GTDB taxonomy): domain Bacteria; phylum Acidobacteriota; class Aminicenantia; order Aminicenantales; family Aminicenantaceae; genus WVZL01. The sequence continues at coordinate 45,142 of WVZL01000025.1, read as the reverse complement.
AATGGATGGTGATTTCTTCGCTGTTCACGTAGAATCCGTCAGAAACGCTTTTCGTATCATTGAGTATTTTTTCAATCGGAGTCTGAAACCACTGTTCAATGTTGCGGCTGGTGAGATCACTGGCGAAGAAAAAAAGAAGGAGAGTGGGGATGAAGGAGAGAGCGATGAAAAACAGTACAAGCTTGGTCTTGAAGTGAGCACCGACGACTTTTCTTTTTCTTTCAAGATAGAGTTTAATCAGGTTTCTGCTTAAAACAAAGAGAAGGATGAGGAAAAGGAGGAAAACAATGATGTACAGAGAAAAAAGGAGAATCGTGGTTACGACAGTCGGAGAGAATTCCTGGGATTTTTGGACAAAAAACTCAATTACAAAGAAGAGGATAATGAAGAAGACAATGGCTGCACCGATTATTCGGGAGCCTTTTTTCTTTGAATCCTCCATTTTTTTCCTTTTCCTATTCCTCTTTTTTGCTCTTTTTTATTTTTCTTTCTCTTCTTGTTCACTTTGGACAAGAAACTCGTTGAAATTATCGAAATCTATCTTAATGTTTTTCCGCACTGCACCCAAGACTCCCAGAGGCTTCCCTATTCTACCATTCAAGGAATAAGATATTCCCCCAGCGTTCCCTAAGTGAAGGATCAACTCCTCTCTTGCTCTGACGCTGGCTTCCTCACCTTCGCTCATCAATCCATCCAGGACGAGTTCTCCGTCAGCGTAAACTTGGATCCAGGTATCATGGAGGAAGGAAATTTTAAGGCCTAATTCTGATGCTTCTTTTATCTGAGGGAGCTCTTTGGGAGGAGGGATCGGCTCTTGCTCCTGTATTGGTACAGCAATTTGTGTTTCTGGGTAAGCTTCAGCAGATTTTCGGGGCCGAGCAATGAAATAGAAGGATAAAAAAACGATAAATAGCAATACAGATATAAAGACCAGGCTGAAAAAATTAAGTTTTCTTGGAAAAACATTGGGAGAGCTTTTCTCTGTACGTTGTTCTACTTCTGAATCTTGCTCTTTGAGAAGAGAGTCTTCATAGTATTTGTTCAGAACATATTCCTTTTCCAGTCCTAGACACCTAGCATAGGCAGAGAGAATTCCTTTTATGAAAAATTCTCCTGGAAGAATCTCTAATTCATCATTCTCCAAAGCTTGAAGGAATTTCATATTGATCTTGGTGGAGCCGGCAATTTCTTTTAAAGAGATCCCCCTTAACTCTCTCTCTCTTTTGAGTTCTTGCCCAAGAGATGCCATTCGTACCAGATTTTAGGATAATTGAAAAAACATGTCAATTACCAGAAGCTAGACTGACTTGACCCCAGGATTTGATGTAATTTTTTCGTTGTCTCAATTATATTTAGTCGATTCAGTCTATTCTGGTTAGGTTGTTTATTTTAAGGTTTATATATATACTAGCTCTACCTGACAAACCATCCAAGACAAAGACATAGATTCAAATGGTGGAACAGGCAGATTTAGAAACACTAGCCAAATTGCAGGAGAGATTAGCCTCTAGACTGGAACTCAAAAAGTATGTCAAGCCCGTGAACTTGGTGGGAGGGGCTGATTGTGGCTATGATAAAAAAAAGGAACGTATAGGAGCCAGTATCGTAGTTCTGAGACTTCCAGACTTTGATATCGTAGAGACTTCTCAGGCGATACAAAAGGTCAAGTTTCCCTATGTTCCAACCTTCTTGTCATTTCGAGAAGGGCCTGTTTTTTTTGATGCTTTCCGCAAGATCAAAAAAAAGCCAGAAGTCACTTTTTTCGATGGCAACGGAATTGCTCATCCCAGGAGAATGGGCTTGGCTTCCTATATCGGGATCCTCCTGGGAATCGCCACCATCGGCTGCGCCAAGAATCCGTTATATCCCTTCCTTCTGCCCTCTGAAAACAGGGGAGCCTACACTTCTCTCCTGAACGATAAGCAAGAAAAAGTAGGTGTATGCCTCAGAACACGAACCGGAATCAAACCTGTTTTTGTTTCTCCTGGCAATAGAACTGATATTACATCTTCGATCGAAATCGTGCTGAGCTGCACTAAATTCCGGATTCCAGAGCCCCTAAGAGTAGCCCATAGATTATCGCGCGAGATATTCCGAAGAACTTAAGAAATTAAGGGACAGAACTCGTTTAATGAGTTTATCCAGCTTTATATCTTGAGGAAACGTGAAAGCGAGCTCAAGCTCCCCGAGAAGCCGATAAAAGCTCCTCCTCCTACTAGGCTTAGGCTTTGCGATAGGGTTAGATACCGGAAATTGATAAGTTCATTGAGTACGCCTAGGGAGCTCCCGAGATAAAAGGGAAATATCTTCACTAGAAGAAAAAGAAAGAGGAGAGAAAGCGAGCCCCCGCAAATTCCTAGCACAATTCCCTCGAGCAGGAAAGGAGTTTTTATGAATGTGTTCGAGGCACCCACAAGCCTCAGGATTTCGATCTCATCTTTCCGGGCAAAGACACTCAATTTGATGACATTCGAGATGATGAAAAAGGAGGCCAGGATTAAAATTCCTCCTAAAAAGAGGCCTATGGCCTTGGTAAGCTTGCTGAAGGACTGCATCTTCTCCACCCAATCCCTATTGAATTGAACATCTTCGACACCTTTCATGTTTCTCATTTCGTCGATAAAACCCAGAATCTCGTTGGACGTCAGTGCTTTCTCGCTCAATGAAACCTCTAACGATGACGGGAAAGGATTTATCTTCAAATTATCGATAATTTGCCGGAGCTCAGGAAAGTCAACCTTAAATTTCTTTAAAGCTTGCTCTGAGCTGATGAATCGAACATTGGTTACCAGATGGAATTTCTTTAGAGTCTGTTCGACCGAGTTTAATTCTTTTTGGGAGGTATCTTTGCTGAGGAAAAATACAGCTATCATATTTTTGGAGAGCTCTTGGGCCGTGTATTGGAGATTGTTCGAGAGAGAGAGAAAAATTCCTAGGAACAAGAGAGACAAGCAGATAATAGTCACCGAGAAGAAGTTCCGGACCCTGTACTGCCAAAGATTATTTATTGTCTCCCGGATGAGATAAATTAATTTTTGTGTAATCAGAATCCTTCCTTTCCGATTAGCTTTCCCTTTTGAAGGAATAGAATTTTATATCCAAAATGTCGAATCAATTCCCTGTCATGGGTAGCCACAATGATGGTGGTGCCCTGTTTGTTTATTTCTTTGAACAAGCCCATGATCTCAAAGGCCAGCTCTGGATCCAAGTTTCCAGTGGGTTCGTCCGCTAAAATGATTTTTGGATTATTCACCACTGCTCGAGCAATGGCCACTCTTTGTTGTTCACCATAAGATAAACGGGAAGGATATTCCCACATTTTGTGCTGGAGATTAACCATCCGGAGAGCGTTAAAGACCTTTCTGCGTATTTCTTTTTGAGGTGTTCCCAGGACCTGGAGCACTGTTCCCACATTATCGAAAACCCTTCGGTGGAAGAGAAGACGGAAGTCTTGGAAGACGATGCCCATGATTCTTCTCAATTTGTAAATTCTGTGCTCGGGTATACGGAGAGTATTTCGGCCGTCAATGATGATTTGTCCAAGGGTGGGAAAGAGCTCTCTATAAACAATCCTTAAAAGAGTCGTCTTCCCCGACCCGCTCGGTCCAGTGATGAAATGAAAATCTCCTTTTCTTATCTTGAGAGTGATGTCAGAGAGAGCCCAGTGTGGCTTCTGGTACTGCTTCCAGATGTGATAAAGCTCTATCATTTTAGTCTGTCTAGTTTGTCTAGTTTATTTAGTTTATTTCGTTCATTTAGTTTATCTTGTTTATTTAGTCTGTCTAGTATGTTTAGTCTGTTTCAGTTTATTTAGCTTTTTTCTTTTCGAACTAGACGAATCAGATAAACTATTTAAGGCTTCTTTCAGGATCTTATTGACAAGCTGAGGATTGGCCGTACCCTTTGTTTCTTTCATGACTTGTCCGACCAGGAAGCTAAGCACTTGCACTTTCCCTCCTTTGTATTGCTGTACTAAACGAGGGTTTCTTTTAATTGTTTTCCGGGCCAGCTTTTCGATCTGGGAAACATCAGAAATCTGGCTCAGCCCCTCCTCCTTCACGATTCTTCCGGCCCTTTTCCTGGTGCCGGTCATCCGCGGGAAGACTTTCTCTTTGGCTATCCTAAGGCTTATTTTCTTGTTCTCTACCAAGAGGATGAGCTCGGCTAGATATTTTGGGGGCAAGGGGAATTGAGAAATATCCATATTTTCCTCTTTAAGATACTGAAGAACATCTCTCATTATCCAGTTGCTTGACTGCTTCGGATTATTCGATTCGACAGCTGTCTGTTCAAAATAGTCTGCTAGATCTCTGGAGGCTGACAATATTTTGGCATCGTAGGGCGGGAGTTTGTATTTTTGTTTAAACCTCTCTATCTTTTCCTGAGGAAGCTCAGGGAGAGTGGCTTTTATTCTTTTTATGAGCTTTTCCGGAATGACGAGTGGAGGAAGATCGGGTTCAGGAAAGTAACGGTAATCATGGGCTTCCTCTTTGCTCCTCATGGGGAGAGTTTGATTTTGGCGCTCATCCCAGAATCTCGTTTCTTGTTTGATAGGTTTTCCGGCCTTAATGAGTTCCATCTGTCGGCAGGCTTCGTATTCTAAGGCTTTTTGAAGAAAACGGAAAGAGTTGATATTTTTAATTTCAGCTTTTACGCCCATTTCTTGGGCCCATTTCTTTCTCACCGAAAGATTGGCATCGCACCGAAAAGTTCCCTCTTCCATGTTTCCGCTGCAAATCTCGAGATATTGCAGGACCGTTCTGAAAAGCTGAAGAAATTCGACTGCTTCAGAGGGTGAATTTATTTCGGGTTTACTCACTATTTCCAGAAGAGGTACACCGCTCCGGTTGAAATCTAGGTAAGTTTTTTCTGGAGATTCTGGTCTATGGTCATGGATAGATTTCCCTGCATCCTCTTCAAGGTTTATCCTTTCGATACCAATGGCTTTAATACTTCCATTGTATCCAATTCTTAAACGTCCTTCGGAAGCGATAGGATGTTGGTATTGAGTGACCTGATAACCTTTTGGTAAATCAGGATAAAAATAGTTTTTTCGGCTGAACACAGAACAAAGATGGATTTTTGCTTTGACAGCTAGGGCGAGTTTGACAGCCATGACCACAGCTTCATGATTGAGAACCGGAAGAGCCCCAGGAAGACCTAAGCACATAGGACAAGTAAGGGAGTTTGGCGGATTTCCGTAGGCAGCACTGCAGCCGCAGAAGAGCTTTGTTTTCGTCAGGAGCTGGGCGTGAATTTCGAGACCTATGACAGGTTCGTACATCAGGAAATCCCTTGGCTAGGTTAGGATTATATCATATCGATTTTTTGAATCAAAGGAGAAGGAATCTTTGGGATTAGAGATATTGAGGAAATTAAGACAAGGATAGTTCAAATGGCAAACAGATACATGAACCAGCCGAAAAGGAGAGCTCCCACGACCATGATTAAAAAGAGAAATAGACCGTATTTTATCTGTTCCTTTATTTCCTCTCTTCTTATGAGAGCCAAGACAATGCAGACAAAACCCGAATAAAGGATCATGGAAATGATATGGCTTTTAAAAATCATTTCTTCTTACCTGAAGCAATATCTAGAGCATCTAAAGCAACCAGATAATTGAGAAGACCAGCTCCGGCTAGGTAAGCTGTTCCGAATTCAAAAGTAATATTTTTCAGGCTTCCTTCCCCAAAAGGGAAGATCCTGGAGAGAACATAGAGAAGTCCATTCCCGATATCGGCAAAGAAGGCAAGGATAGTCAGAGGATTTTCTGTCTGGAAAGAATAGATCCTTCCTCCCATGAATAGTCCCATGGCAACCATAGCAGCTATGCAGCCGAAGAAAATACCACCTCGCCAGTATTTTTTCATGGAAATGTGGCCTAGGCCAGGAACTATCCAACCCAGGAGGAGATAGATGATTTTAGGTCCTCTCATTTTTGACTAACCATAATAAAAGAAAAAAAGATGCAAATCAAGTAAAATTAGAACATGCCAGAACTTCCAGAAGTAGAGACCATTATTCGCAGTCTTTCTTCAAAACTTATTGGTCTTGAAGGCTCTTCGTTCAACTTCTTTTTCCCAGGGTTGCTCAAGAACAACGATCAAGACATCTTACAAAAACTCAAAGGAAAAAAGGTCATTCACCTCCGCCGACGGGGAAAATGGATACTCATCGATTTTGAGAACAATTTAAGCCTTGTTTGTCACCTAAAAATGACCGGTCAGCTTCTTTTCATCCCTTCGGAAAGGCCTCTCGATAAACACACGCACTTCATCCTTTCCTTTAAAGACAGCAGATATGAATTGCGGTTCAGGGACGTCCGCAAGTTCGGTTCTATTTCTTGCTATCCTACTCCTGAAGTCTTGAAGTTCTTAAACCTAGGCCCTGAGCCCCTCCGAGTGAGTTTTTCTCATTTCCGAAAGCTTTTTCAGGGCCGTAGAGGGCGGTTGAAAAACCTGCTCTTAAATCAGAGCTTCCTAGCTGGAATAGGCAATATTTATGCGGATGAAATTCTTTTTGAAGCTAAACTCCATCCCGGGCTTCCTGTTTCCTTGCTGGAAGAAGAGGAGTTCTTGAGATTGTGGAAGGCCATACGATTCATTCTAAGAATGGCTATTGAGTACAGAGGCACTTCAATCCGTGATTTCAGGGATGCTGAGGGTCAAGAAGGTGATTTTAGGAATCGCCTTCGAGTCTACGGCAAGGAATCGGAACTCTGCTCCAGATGTGGTGAGGAGATTGAGCGGCTACGGAAGGGGGGAAGAAGTAGCTTTTTCTGCCCCCAGTGTCAGGTTGAGAAAAATAGAGGTATTGACTGAAGGACGTGATTCGAGCAGGCTCTTGTTTAAGGGAACAGTCCTCGATAGCTATAGACTTCAGCTATCCTTTCGATGGCGACAACATAGGCCGCGCAACGTAGGGAAACCTTTCTCTTGATCGCCGTTTCCCAGACATGCTGGAAAGCCTTGGTCATTTTCTTCTCCAGCTCGGCGTTAATCTCTTTTTCTTCCCAGTAAAGTCCGCTCAGGGCCTGTACCCATTCCAGATGACTGACCACAACCCCTCCTGCATTGGCCAAGATATCAGGAATGATATGGATACCTTTTTTCTCCAGGATTTCATCGGCTTCAGGAGTTGTTGGGCCGTTGGCCCCTTCGACGATTATCCTGGCTTTAATTTTATGAGCATTCTTACGGTGAATTTGGTTTTCCAGCGCAGCTGGTATAAGGATATCGACATCCTGAAAAAGGAGCTCTTCTCTATCTATTTGTTTTCCTGGATGCTTGATGACACAGGCATGTTTTTCTACGCAATTGATAAGTCCAGGGACATCCAGACCGTCTGGGTTAACGAGGCAACCTGACACATCAGAGACAGCCACGATTTTGGCTCCCATTTGAGAGAGGAAAAGAGCAGCATGACCGCCGACATTGCCGAATCCCTGCATAGCAACTTTAGCCCCTTTTAAACTTTTCTTTCTGGCTTTTAAGAATTCTCGAGTTATGATAGCCACCCCTCTTCCTGTAGCCTCCTTTCGGCCTTTCGAGCCGCCCAGGATTTCTGGCTTTCCAGTGACGATACTGGGTTCGGTGTAACCTTTGAACATGGAAAAAGTATCCATGATCCAGGCCATGGTTTTGGAAGTCGTATAGACGTCTGGCGCAGGAATATCGATCTGAGGACCCAAAACAGGCATAATCTCGGTGGTGTATCTTCTCGTCAGCCTTTCCAGCTCGGACTCAGAGAGCTTTTTAGGATCACAAATGATTCCTCCTTTGGCTCCGCCATAGGGTAAATCGAGAAGAGCGCACTTCCAGGTCATCCAGGCCGCTAAAGCTACGACTTCGTCTTCTGAGACATCAGGATGGTAACGAACCCCACCTTTAGTTGGTCCTTTAGCATCGTTATACTGACAGCGAAAGCCGATATAGGCCTTAATTTTTCCGCTATCTAATTTGATAGGAATGGAGATTTTGAGAATCCGTTTTGGCTTTTCCAGAATTTTCAATAGATTCGAATCAAGCTTGATCTCCTGAGCGGCTTTATAGAGTTGTTTCTTAGCTTTTTTGCGTAAGGAATCCTCGATCATTGCTCCTCCTTTTATACGAACCTAGGCAAGAGGAAAAATCATTCGGCTAGCTTTTCTGGCTTTATTCTCTTATTATCGTTGACATAAAATAGGATTTCATTATAATTGTTATTCATTTCCAATTGCAATCTATAAAGACCTACATTTTTTACTGCTTTCGCGAAGGAGGAAGTTCCTATGGCCGAAGAAGGCAAGACTTATGTATGCGAATTATGCGGTCAAGAGGTAAAGGTCACTAAAGCAGGAGCAGGAACTTTAGTGTGTTGTGACCAGCCTATGACCGAGAGAGAAGGCTAGACGGCTTTGGAAAACCTTCAAACAAGGAGATAGACCATGAATACCTTTGACGAAGTCATTTTTTTTGCCATCAAGAGGGAAGAAGATGCTATCCAAGGCTACGGAAGCATGATTGAAGTTGCCAAAACACCCGGGATTAACAAATTGCTCCAGGAGCTGCAGGAGGAAGAGAGAAAACACAAGAAGCTACTTCAGGAGCTAACAGAAGGAAAGGTTGAATCTTACCTGCCAACCAAGGTTATTGACCTGAAGATCAGTGACTACTTGGAAGAGGACACTCTAGATGCCGAGATGGATTTTCAACAGCTCCTCATTTTTGCCGCTAAAAAAGAACAGAATGCTGTGAAGCTTTATTCAAAATTAGCCGAAGAGTCAGAAAGCGAAGAACTAAAAAAGTTATTCGAGTTTTTGGTAGAACAGGAGAAATCACACAAGCTGAAGCTGGAAACAGAATACGAAAAGCATGTTCTGGAGTGGGATTGAAGTCGGTTCAAAATGGCCCATCTTGGAGAGAAGAAATTTTTTGGTGATTGATTTGAAGAAAAAGTCTATCGAGGAGTGTTAAGATGGAAAAATGGGAATGCACGGCTTGTGGCTATGTCTATGATCCAGAAAAAGGCGACCCAGAACACGGAATAAGTCCTGGCATGCCTTTCGAAGATTTGCCGGAGGAATGGGTTTGTCCTCAGTGTGGAGTAGGAAAAGAATTCTTCCAGAAAATGGCTTAAGAGTCGATTATGAGAGTCATCATCATTGGGAATGGTTTAGGAGGAACCATTGCTGCTAAAACGCTTCGGGAAATTGGCCCAGATGTCGAAATAGACATCTTTGCTGAAGAAAAATATCATTATTATCCTCGCCCGAATCTCATCGAATTTATGGCCGGCAACCTGCCGATGGAGAAGATTTTTGCCTATTCCGAGGAGTGGTACGACCAGCAAAAGATTGAAGTTCAGCTCCAAAAACCAGTCAAGAAAATAATCCCAGCTTCCCAGGAAATAGAATTGGAGGGAGGGAAGACAGAGAAATATGATGCCCTACTCCTGGCAGCAGGCTCCATTCCCTTTGTTCCCCCTTTTAAAGGAGCTGAAAAACGAGGTGTCTTCACTTTGAGGACTTTAGACGACGCCTTAGAAATTCTTGAATATCAAAAAAATCACAGCCGAATGGTGGTGATTGGAGGTGGACTCTTGGGCTTGGAGATCGCTCGAGCCTTGAGCTCAGGAGGAGGTTCAGTCGAAGTTGTAGAATTTTTTGAGCATTTGCTCCCTCGTCAGCTTGATACCCAAGGCTCTTTGCTACTAAAATCTGAAATCGAAAAAATGGGAATAAAGATTCATCTAGGTTTAGCGACAGAGGAAATTCTGGGCCAGGAGGAGATGAAAGGTTTGAAATTTAAGGGCGGCCAAGAACTAGGGGCTGATATGGCGCTAGTGGCGGCTGGAATAAGGCCTGAGATGGAGCTGGGGAAAGAGGCTGGCCTTGAAGTTGACCGCGGTCTGGTGGTGAATGATTTCCTTCAGTCGAGTGAACCCAAGATATTTGCGGCTGGGGATATTCTGCAGCATGGGGGACGAATCTACGGGATTATTCCGGCCACTTTTGCTCAGGCTCGCCTGGTTGCCTCCAATATTCTTGGGGATAGGAAAAGATATGAAGGCACGATTCCCTGGAACACCTTGAAGGTGGCTGGTCTTTATCTTACTTCCATTGGTTTGATTAATGCTGAAGAAGAGTCTCAGGAAGAAATCAGGGAAGAGAGAAGAGAAGAAGGCATTTATAAAAAGATCATTCTCCAGGATGGAATAGTTGTCGGAGCGCTTTGGATTGGAACCAAGAATGGAGTCGACCATATAAGCCGGATCATTTCTGAAAAGAAAAACGTGGGGAAGTGGAAAGATTCGATCCTCAACGACGATTTTGATTTTACTAGGCTATGAGAACTAAAGTCATACTCGTTCTAGTCATTTTTTTTTCGTTCCTCCCTCTGGGTCTAGCTCAAGTCCAAATCAGGGGTTATTTATCTCTGGAATACATGAGCGGCCAAGAGGAAAGCGATGTTCATCTAGGAAGCTTTAAGAATTCACAGTTAGGACTATTTTTTTCGGGAGAGATTGCTCCCAAATTCGATTATGCTGCCGAGCTAAGATCTGAAGGGACTGCTGTTAAGGTGGAGCAAGCTTGGGTAAGATATAAAGCATCCGAATCTTTTGCTCTCAGTGCGGGATTCTTTCTTGTTCCCTTCGGGAGATACAATCAATCGAACCGGCCTTATCAAACAGACCTTATAAATCCACCCCTCCAGGTGGAGGAGATGTATCCGTGGAGCTGGAGAGAGCTGGGTATTCTGTTAGAAGGCAGAATCAGCTCTTTGTTCTATTCGGCTTATGTCGGTAATGGTCTAGCCGAGAAGCTGAATCTAAAGGAAAGCCAGCAATTCGAGGATAATAATAAAAATAAAGCCCTGGGAGCAAGAGCGGGTTTGTTCCTCTCGCAGAATCTAGCGGTTGCTTTCTCTTATTACAGGGGAAAGTATGATGAAGACAACAGCAGGTACTTGAGCTTTCAAGGCGCAGACCTGATATGGGAATTCGAAGGTTTGCATTTCCTGGCAGAGTATTCTCGAGCTTCGCTCGAAAATCCTGAGCCTTACTCCTCTGGAGAAATCAAAGGGTATTTCGTTCAAGTCTCCTTTAACATAGATAGTCTTCGGCCTGTAGTCAGCTATCAATATCTTGAATACGATGATCCCTACCACGGATTAGGGTTCATCCTGCCTTCCTACCCAGGAGGAGGAATTTTTGAAGAGAAAAGTCGTTGGTCTTTCGGTCTGGTCTATTTTTTTGCTCCTACCCTTGTTTTTAAGCTGGAGTATGATTATAACCGAGAAAAGATCCTGGAGCTTAAGAATAATACAATTTCAGCCCAAGTAGCCTTGAGTTTTTGACCTTGTTTCCAAGATTAAGTTCTGATAGAATTCATTCTCATTCTGAGAGCCTCCTTTAATAGAGAAAAACAGTCTATTTGATGAAGGATTATTATGGCTAATTTGCTTGTTTTAGGTACCCAATGGGGCGATGAAGGAAAAGGGAAGATCGTTGATCTTCTGGCCCCGTCTTTTGATATCGTTGCTCGCTATCAAGGAGGACACAATGCAGGACATACTGTTTATGTCAAGGGGAAAAAAGTCGTGTTGCACCTTATCCCTTCTGGCATTCTCCACCCAAAAAAACTTTGTGTCATCGGTAACGGAGTCGTCATAGACCCCAAGGCGTTGTTAGAAGAAGTCAGGGAGCTAAAAAAAATGGGTTCAGAAGTCGATGATAATCTGGTTATAAGCAAGGGGGCTCATCTCATCTTTCCCTACCACTCCCTCCTAGAAAAGATCAGCGAAGAGAGCCGAGGAGCAAACAAGATTGGCACGACCTGCCGAGGTATCGGGCCCTCTTATGAAGATAAAGCCGGTCGCCAGGGAATCAGAGCAGCCGATCTTCTGGATGAATCTGTGTTGAGGCAGAAAATCAAAGAAAATGTTGAGGAAAAAAATATTCAGCTTGGTGCTTATCAGCAGCCCAAACTTGATCCAGATAAAATTTATGACCAATACACAGCCTTCGCCTCCCGAATGAAAAAACACATAAAAGATGTCTCCTTTCTCTTGGATAAGAAGATGAAAGAGGGAAAATCTATCCTTTTTGAAGGCGCTCAAGGAACTCTCCTGGATATTGATCATGGGACTTACCCCTACGTTACCTCTTCTAATCCGACAGCGGGGGGGGTTTGCACTGGATTGGGCATAGGGCCAGATAAAATCCATAAGGTCTTAGGAATTGCCAAAGCCTACACGACTCGAGTAGGAGGAGGCCCTTTTCCCACTGAAATCTTTGATGAAAAGGGAAAGCTGTTGTCGGAAAGAGGAAATGAGTTCGGAGCCACGACCGGCCGCCCTAGGCGATGTGGTTGGTTCGACGCAGTGGCTGTGTCTTATTCTTGCCGTTTGAACGGGATTGAATTGATTGCCTTGACTAAACCCGATGTTTTGGATGAGCTTGAGGAGATCAATCTGTGTGTAGGCTACAAGTATAAAGGAGAATTACTCCCTAGCTTTCCCAACGAAAGCTGGGTTCTAGAGAAAGTTGAGCCCCAATACAAAACAATCAAGGGCTGGTCTTCCCCTGTTCATGGAAAAAGAGATTATTCATCTCTGCCCGTAGCCTTTAAAGACTATCTCAAACTCATCGAAGACCTCATCCAGGTCAGGATTTCTGTGGTTTCTACGGGTACTGAAAGAAGTGATACTGTCATGCGGGAGGAAGAGCTAGCAGAATTCTTGGATTTGGAAAAAATAAGAGCTGGGTTAAAATAGTGCCACCACAATCCATAAAGATTATCTCTATACACGTCAAAACTCAGAGAGCGAAGTGAAGATGGCCAGCCTGACATTCGGCTTAAAGAAAAGCGCAGCAAATCCAGAAGCAGGCGAGGGACAGGAGTAAAATGAGCAAAGAATTAATGCAATGGGTGGAATTGAACCGCGCTGCTCTCACCAGCAATATAAAGCAGTTCAGGAGTCTGATCGGAGATAAAATCAATCTTCTAGCCGTTGTGAAGGCCAACGCCTATGGTCATGGAATCCTTGAGATATCAAAGATGGCTTTGAAGGCGGGAGTGGGTTGGCTAGGAGTGCATTCCCTAGACGAAGGTCTTCTCCTTCGCCAGGAAGGAATTGACTGCCCTCTATTAGTCTTGGGCTACGTTCCTTCTCAGGAATTGGAGAGGGCAGTGACCCATGGGCTCCGCTTGACTGTTTACAATTTAGATACTATTCATTTCCTGGCGCAAATCTGTCGCCGTCTTAAGAAAGAGGCGTTGCTTCATCTCAAGGTTGAGACAGGCACCAATCGACAGGGAATCCTGGAAGAGGATGTTCTCGCGTTCACACAAGAAATTCGAAAACATCCGTATCTTGTCGTTGAAGGTCTGTCTTCACATTTTGCCAACATCGAGGATACTACGGACCACACCTATTCCCGTCTACAGCTGAAAAGGTTTAAAAGGATAATCAAGAAAGTCGAGGAGAATAACACTGAAATTCCGATTAAGCACATGGCTTGCACAGCAGCAACCATACTTTTTCCGGACACCTATTTTGATATGGTTCGCGTCGGCATAGGCATGTACGGCTTGTGGCCTTCAAAAGAGACTTATCTTTCCAGCATTCTTGAAAAGCAAAAACCCATTTTGCTGAAACCGGTTCTTTCCTGGAAAACAAGAATTGCCCAGATCAAAAAGATTCCCCAGGGTTCCTTTATTGGTTATGGCTGCACCTACAGAACGACTCGGGAGACCGTTCTGGGTGTCCTGCCTGTAGGATATTATGATGGATACAGCCGTAATTTGTCGAATTATTCCTACGTACTTATTAAAGGTCATCGGGCTCCTCTCCGCGGCCGGGTTTGCATGGATTTCATCATGGTGGATATAACGGATATCCCTGGAGTAGACCTGGAAGATGAAGTCATACTCCTCGGCCAAGAGGGAGAAGAAGTCATTTCTGCCGATTACTTGGCCGATTTAGCCAGCACCATAAATTATGACATTGTGACCCGCATCAACAATCTTATCCCCAGAGTTATTATCTGAAGCCGCTCAGACCAGTCGACTCAATAACGCCCACCCTAGCTTCTGGAAAGGGAATGTTTACTGATCCGACATGTTCTTGACAACATATCGTCTCAATGGTAATGATATAGGCTCAGTGTACTTAATTTAACGTTGGAGGTCTTGAATGCCTGCAAAGAGGACAACAAAGAAAGCAACCAAGAAAGCAGCCAAAAGGACAGTCAAGAAAGCCAAAAAGGCTACACCCAGAAAAACAGTAAAAGCTGCGCCTAAGAAAAAGATTGCACCAAAGAAAAAAGCGGCCCCCAGAAAAAAAACTGCTAAAGTTAAGAAAGGCGAAACTTATCAATGCCAAGTATGTGGGGTCGGGGTCGTTGTTGATGAGGCTTGTGGTTGTGTTGAAGAGCATACTTTTATTTGTTGCATGAAGCCCATGAAGAAAAGGGCCAAGAAGAAAAAATAGGGCTTTAGAGAAAACAGGAATTTTCTGGTTATTTCCAGAATAAATTACCTTTTATATCGATTTGTGTTTTTAATTTAAGGAGGGACATCCTTTTTTCGTATCTCAATCCGCTTGTTTTTTTAATATACCCCCGTCTAGCTTTTTATCAGGGAATGTTCATAAAAGAATAGACGAATTCAGTCAACCTATGAGAATGGTGCTGAAGATTGTCCTGGACATACGAAGACATGGCCAAGAAAACTGTTAGGGGAAAATCAGTCGGAATGCGCTACAACAATTCGAACGAGCTCCCTGTCTTCTCCCGGATTACCGAGAAGATAAGCCAGTTGAAGGATTTAAAGACGACCTTGACTGAAATCCTTAAAATTTTGAAGCCAGTGACTGAATGCGAGCACTTGGCCATTAGGATAATCGACCAGCAGGGCAATATTCCTTTCTACGCCCAGCTGGGATTAGAGAAAGAATTCTTAGATTCAGAGCACTGGGTGACTGTTGATGATTGTTTATGTGGATATGTGGCCAGAGGTCGAGTTGACAAAAAATTATCCTTTATCACCGACTACGGCTCTTTCCATACAAATTCTTCAACTGATTTTCTGACCTGGCAGGAGGAGAATTCTTTTGATACGGGTGGAAACCCCCTAAGAAAAGTCTGCACTGATATGTCCTATGAATCCATAGCTCTGATCCCCATAAAATCCAAGGGCAAAATTATTGCCGAGCTTTATCTCTCGGACAGGAAAAAGGGACTGTTTCCCCTTCCTAAGGTTCAGTTTTTAGAAAAGGTGAGCAGCCAGCTGGGGATAGCCATCCAAAATTCTCGACTCTATTCTGAGCTCATTGAATCCCAAAAGAAACTAGAAGCTTTATTCAACTCAGCCTCCATCGGCATTCTGGAGCTGGATACGAAAGGCAATTTTCTTCAGATAAACAAAAAAGGAGCTAATCTCCTAGGCTATTCTTCTCCAGAAAGGTTCACCAAACCACCCATCAAGATAACTGACTTAGGCCTGAATAAAAAGGAATGGGAACAATTCATCGAACAGGTCGATGTCCAAGACTCGTTGAGTGATTTTGCTCTAGCCTTCTCAGTCGGAGATGAGAAGCAGTACCTTGAGTTTTCTTTGGCATCAGTGAAAGGTGTCAAAGGTATTATCTCAGGCTATAGAGGAACTTTCCGCGATATCACCGATTCTATAAGGCTTGAAGAGGAGAGATTAAAAAAAGCTCAAACTGAGGCGTTGAAAGACAGGTATTATCAAGAGACTCTGGCCTTGAAAGATGAAATAAGATCAGAGTATCCTTTTGGGGAAATGATAGGGAAAAGCGCGGCTATTCAAAGTGTTAAGAAGGCCATTCAGCAAGTGGCTCCCACCGATACCACAGTTCTGATTAAAGGAGAGACGGGCACTGGCAAAGAATTAGTTGCCCGCTATATCCATGAACTCAGCTCTCGAAAAGATAGAGTCTTGGTTAAAGTCAACTGTGCCGCCCTGTCTGAAGGTTTAATCACTTCAGAGCTTTTTGGTCATGAGAAGGGGGCTTTTACTGGCGCCCTCCAGAGAAGAATAGGGCGCTTCGAATATGCTGAAGGAGCCACTATCTTTTTAGACGAGATCGGGGATTTGCCCTTGGAGACTCAGGCTATGCTCCTTCGTGTTCTCCAGAATGGTGAATTTGAACGGGTGGGGAGCTCAAAGACTTTAAAAGTGGATGTGAGAATTCTGGTGGCGACCAACCGTGATTTGGAACTTCTGGTCAGAGAAAAGAAATTCAGGCAAGATTTATACTACCGCTTGAATGTTTTCCCTATGGAAATACGTCCCCTCCGGGAGCGAAAAGAAGACATTTCCCTTCTGGTTGCTTATTTCCTGGAAATCTACCGAAAGAAAATTGGAAAAAAAGTAGATAGGGTGGATGAGGCAACCATGGAGCTTTTTTTGAATTATTCCTGGCCTGGCAATATCAGGGAATTGGAAAACATTATTGAGCATAGTATGGTCATAACCAAGGGAGACACTCTTGAAATTCCAGAAGCTTATTTTATCCGTCAACCTAGAGATAAAGACAAGAAGCTCATCCCTTTCCGGGAATACGAGAAGCAGTACCTCACCGAAGTTCTTCAACATACCAAAGGTGTCATCTATGGCCCTAAGGGTGCAGCCAAAATATTAGGCCTGAAGCCCTCTACCCTTCAGAGTCGCATGAAAAAATTAGGAATAGGCAAAGAAGCTGCAGCCAAGCTCCCCTGATATGTTGAAAATAAATCATTGAAACACACCGACATTTCGGTAAATTTCAATTGAACCGTTCCCTTGAATTTTTTAATAAATTTGTATTTTTTTTTAAATCAATGAGTTAGAATATAAAAAATAAAGGATTCGAATTGGCATTAATATTGCAATTAACATTAAGTTAAGACTTTTGAGGATTTGATCACCGTTGGAGTTACCGAAGTCGTGAAGAAAATATGATAAATGATGTTTCAGTATTAATCGCCGGAAAAGCTGGAGACGGTGTTCTCTTTACGGGGAATGTTCTGGCCAAGATCTTGAAAAGATCTGGTTGGGAAGTGGCCACCTATCGAGACTTCCCCTCTAACATAAGAGGAGAGCCTACCAATTATAGCATCAGAGCAAGCCTAAAGAGAATCTATGGCCGAGCCGATAAAGAAAATATACTCATGGCCTTTGATTGTGAATCTATTCTGAAGCACAGGAAAAGAATAGCTCCCGGAGGAGTTGTATTTTGTGATGGCCAGGATGTGGCAGGCCTCGCTCCTAGGAAAGGAGAGAAGATCACCTTTCATAAGTTTCCGTTGAGAAAGCTAGCTAAGGAGAATTTTGGTCACGAGATTTTTAAGAACATCATAGCCCTGGGACCTTTGACCTATATTCTGAATCTCGATTTCTCGATCATCAAGGAAGTCATTTCTGAAACTTTTCTTGAGAAAAAGGGCAAAGAAATCGTTAGGAAAAATATCAAAGCCCTTTTTTTAGGCATGAAAGAGGCTAAGAAAGTCATTAGGTCAGAGGAATGTCACACTCTACCCAAGAGGAAAAATGGGGCGAGACTTCTCCTTTCAGGAGATGAAGCCATTGCCTTGGGAGCCTTAGCAGGGGGATGCAGGTTTTTTGCAGCTTATCCTATTTGCCCGGCTACAGAAATATGGCAGTGGCTAGCCATTCACCTGCCTCGATACAATGGCCTGGTCATCCAGACTGAGGATGAGTTGGCGGCTGTGAACATGGCTTTGGGCGCTTCGTATGCTGGAGCCAGGGCGATGACCTCGACTTCTGGACCAGGCGCTTCACTGATGATGGAAGGTTTTTCACTTTCTGGGATGGCTGAGATTCCGTTGGTTGTGGCCCATGTCCAGAGGACTGGCCCGAGCACAGGGATTCCCACCAAAACCGAGCAGGGAGATTTGAATCAATGGCTGTATGGTTCTCATGGCGAGTTTCCCCGAATTATTCTCGCCCCTGGAACCATAGAAGAATGTTTCGAGTTCTCCGTCAAGGCTTTTAATTTAGCCGAAAAATACCAGTGTCCGGTGATTCTTCTCACTGAACAGGATTATGCTCAAAACCTGCGAACAGTGAAGATGTTTGATCTTAGTAAGATAAAGATAGAGCGGGGAAAGCTTCTTTCGCAGCCAGAGCTTCTTCGGATCAAGGATTTTAAGAGATATGAATTTACAGCGGATGGTGTGTCACCCAGAGCTATCCCTTCCCTGAAAAATGGGATTCATATGGTAGAAGGAAACGAGCATGATGAGAAGGGATACCGTAACGAAGACCCAGAGAACAGGATCAAAATGATGAAAAAGAGGATGAGGAAGCTGAAGAAGGCATCCCAGGAACTCATTCCTCCAAAAATATGGGGGAAAAAAGAGGCTGAGATCGGGATTATTGGAGTAGGCTCGACTCTTGGCCCTATTCGAGAGGCCATGGATCAGCTCGAGAAGAAAGGGATTCACTCTAAATTCCTCCAAATAAGGACTCTTTGGCCCTTTGCCCACCGGGCAGTAAAGAGATTCTTGGAAAAGAGCCGTGAAGTTTTTGTGGTCGAGAATAATTTCACCGGCCAGCTGAGCAATCTCATCCAGAGCCAAGTAGAATCCGGTGTTAGATTAAAGCATATCAATAAATATTCTGGCCGGGCTTTCCGGCCCAAAGAGATTTCAACTCCGATCCAAAAGGCTGTATGAATGAGAAACAAACGAGATTATCACTTGGAGGCTCCGACCTGGTGTCCAGGCTGTGGCATTTTTGCTCTATTT
Source organism: Candidatus Aminicenantota bacterium (assembly GCA_011772495.1). Lineage (GTDB taxonomy): Bacteria > Acidobacteriota > Aminicenantia > Aminicenantales > Aminicenantaceae > WVZL01. The sequence goes on along the minus strand of WVZL01000025.1, from coordinate 26,386 downwards.
GATGCCCTGAAGACAACTGCCGCGGCTATGGACCTGGATCCAGAACACATGGTGGTGGTCACCGGAATTGGCTGTCACGGAAGATTAAGCAATTATTTCAAAGCCTATGGATTTCACGGCCTCCATGGTCGGGTGTTGCCAGTGGCCGCAGGGATTAAGCTTTCCAATCCTGGCCTTCAGGTGCTGGGAGTCAGTGGAGATGGGGATGCCTATTCCATAGGACTGAGCCACTTCATCCATGCCTTAAGGAAAAATATCAACCTCACCTATTTGGTGGTCGATAATCGGGTTTATGCTTTGACGCTGGGTCAGACTTCTCCCACCAGCAGCCTCGGCTTTGTTTCAAAATCAACTCCCTATGGCTCCAAGGAAGTTCCCCTGGATGGAATCCGGATGGCGCTTGCTGCAGGAGGCACTTTCCTGGCCCGCGGATTTTCTGGCCAGTCATCCCGCTTGGCCTCTCTCATTGAAAGAGGAATGAAACATAAGGGATTTGCCTTGATTGAAGTTCTCAGTCCTTGCGTAACTCAGAATAAATTATATTCCTATGAGTGGTATAAGGAAAATGTCTATCTCCTGGAGGATGACTCCAGCTATGACCCCCGAGACAGAAACCATGCCTGGGAAAGGCTGAATGCCGGCGGGAAGATTCCGGTAGGCTTGATCTATGAAGAAAGCAGGCCTTCCTACGAGGAGCTGGTACTGCCTAAGAAAGAAAAGCCACTTGTATTTAATGATTTAAAAATTGATATGCCAAAATTTGAAAATTACCTGCAAAAATTCAGATAATATATTAAGGAGGAACACATGACGAAAGAAAAAGTCGAAGAAGCTCTGAACAAGGTTCGTCCAGCTCTTCAAGCGGACGGAGGAGATGTCGAATTGGTAGAGGTCAAAGGCGAAGTGGTCAGGGTTAGATTGACGGGTGCCTGTGGAGGGTGTCCTATGTCTCAAATGACCTTAAAAATGGGGATCGAAAGACATCTTAAGAGTGAGATTCCAGAAATAAAGAAGGTCATCGCCGTTTAAGATGAAAGGAAGAATCTCCGTTCTGATAATGGAGACATTCGTCGAAGATGCTGAATCTTTCCAGCCTAGCGTTCCCTTGAAAGGCGGGAGATTTCAGAACTTGTCTCCTTATCAAGCCATATCCAGGAAGGAGAGGTAAAAATGATTTACAGCGAAAAGGTCATGGATCATTTTCAAAATCCCAGGAATGTTGGGATCATCGAGGATGCAGACGGCGTTGGCAAGGTTGGCAATCCTGTCTGCGGCGACATGATGGCTTTTTACATCAAAGTTAAAGACAATCGACTGGCTGATATCAAGTTTCAGACTTTCGGCTGTGGAGCAGCCATAGCCGTCTCGAGCATAGTGACCGAGATGGCTATGGGAAAAACTCTGGAGGAAGCCATGAAAATCACCAATAAGATTGTTGCCGAAGAGCTGGGCGGATTGCCCAAGAATAAGCTGCATTGTTCAAACCTAGGGGCCGATGCTCTTCATAAGGCCATAGAAAATTACCAAGAGAGACAGAACCCAAAAAAAGAAATCAAATCCGGTAACAATCCTGTTGAAGACAAATGCTGTTGCCCTTATTGTGAAGGACCTATCGAAGGCGCTGAAGATTTCTGCGATAAATGCCAGATTGAACTCGAGGATTGTCCAGAATGCGGAAAGCCGACTCGGAAGGATAAGGAGGAGTGCTCTCATTGTGGAGCCACTCGAGTGAGAGTATAGGCCTTGAGCTTGACAGCTCACCTTGCAGAATTGGGAAGGCAAGCGAAAAGGTGATGCACTGGGTGAGAATGAAGGCCTTTAGGACAAAGGATTAGAGAAGAAACAGGAATAAGATGTTAAGAATTACAGAAAAAAAGCATTCGGCCAATAAAACTGTGCTCTTCCTGGAAGGGAAGATTTTTCAGGAATGGGTAAAAGAGCTGGAGACTGAAATTGAAAAAGGCCTAAAGAAAGGAAAGAAAATAGTCTTGGATTTCTCTAAGGTTAGCTATCTTGATGAAGAAGCAGTCAAGAGGATTAATCAATATCCGCATCAAGAGGTTGAGAAGAGGAATTGTTCTCTTTTTATTCGTACCATGCTAGGAATTGAAGATCAAGGGGATAAATGATGAAGACAGAGGTAGTTTTAGATAGAATTGGAGAACTAAAAGATAAGAGAAAAGCAATCATTCTAGCTCATAATTATCAGATTGGCGAAGTGCAGGATGTGGCCGACTTTGTGGGCGACTCCCTGCAGCTAAGTCAAATGGCGGCCCAGATCAGGGAAGCAGAAATCATTGTCTTCTGCGGCGTTCATTTTATGGCTGAGACCGCAGCTATACTATGCCCGAACAAAACAGTCCTGATTCCTGAAATTAAGGCTGGCTGTCCTATGGCTGACATGATCACAGCTTCAGAACTCATCGAATGGAAGAAAAGATATCCCGGGAGAAAAGCTGTCTGTTACGTGAATACCACAGCTGAAGTCAAAGCAGAATGTGACATCTGCTGCACCTCATCGAATGCTCTTAAAATCGTGGATTCTGTAGACGGAGAAGAAGTTCTTTTTGCTCCAGATAAGAACTTGGCCGCTTATGTGGCGCGTTTCACAGAAAAGAAGATCATTCCTTGGGATGGATGCTGTTATGTCCACCACAGGATTATGCTTCGAGATCTAAACGAGAAGAAAAGGCTGTATCCTGAAGCAGAAGTCTGGGCTCACCCCGAGTGCAGACCTGAGGTCATAGATATGTCAGATAAAGTTCTCTCCACGGGAAAGATGATTCTAGAAGCCCGGAAAACCGAGAAAAAGGAAATCATTGTGGCTACTGAAGCTGGTATCATCTACAGGATGAAAAAGGAGAATCCTGACAAGAATTTTTACCCGGCCAAAGATATAGCTCTTTGTGCCAACATGAGAAAAATTGATCTCAGGAAAGTCCTGAAGTCTTTAGAAGAAATGATTTATAAAATCGAAGTTCCTCGAATCATCAGCCAGAGGGCTAGAGGAGCTATTCAGAGAATGATCGAAATCTAAGGAGGCAACAAAATGAAAAAAATGACCGAGGAGAATCTCGAGAATGCCTTTGCTGGAGAAAGTCAGGCTCACATAAAATATTTGGCTTTTGCTGATAAAGCAGAGAGGGAGAAATTTTCCAACATTGCCCGGCTTTTCAGGGCTAATTCTTTTGCCGAGCAAGTTCATGCCACCAATCATCTTCGGGCCCTTTCCGGAATCGGAGAGACCAAGGAGAATGTTCAGGCTGCCATCGATGGAGAAACCTTTGAGGTGAATGAGATGTATCCAGCTTATATCAGGGTAGCGGAAGAACAGCAGGAGAAAGTCGCTGAGACCATGAATAAATGGGCCTTGGAGGCAGAGAAAGTTCATGCAGAGCTTTATACAAAAGCCAAAGCAGCTCTGGCTAAAGGAGAGGATTTGGAATTTAAGCCTATCCAAGTCTGTCAAGTCTGCGGTTTTACGATCGAAGGCGAGGCTCCTGAAAAATGCCCGGTTTGTGGTTCTCCCAAGGAAAAATTCACTAAGTTTTAATCGAAATTCTCCTTGTGAAGAGATAGATTCTATGTCTAAGTTTAGCTTTGCTGAACGTAATGGGAGCGGTATGAGAGAAGCCTAGCTTTGGGAAAAAAGCTTTTGCCTGGAATGAAGAAAGAAGGGGAATTTTCAGTGGAGGTTAGAAAATGAGGCATTCATGGCGAGTGGGAAGAATTTTAGGGATAGATATCAATATTGATTCAAGCTGGTTGATTATTTTTATTTTATTCAGCTGGATCTTAGCCGGGACTTACTTTCCTCAGTACTTTCCTGATTGGCCGCGGAGTCTTTATTGGGCCATGGGTCTCTTGACCAGCCTTCTTGTTTTTGCTTCTGTTCTTTTCCATGAGCTTGCCCATTCTCTGGTAGCCATTAAACAGGGAGAGAAAGTCCGCAGCATCACGCTTTTTATCCTAGGAGGAGTGGCCCAGATAACCGAGGAGCCCAAGCAGCCATCGAAAGAATTCGTGATGGCTTTAGTGGGCCCTGTTTCCAGTTTCTTTCTGGCTGGGATGTTTCTCATACTGGCTCTGTTTCTGCGGGGAATAAGTGAACCTCTGTATGCTTCTATCTCGTACCTGGCCATAATAAACACCATCCTGGCTGTCTTTAACCTTCTTCCTGGATTCCCTATGGATGGGGGAAGGGTCCTGAGGTCTATCCTCTGGAAGATCACTGGCAACCTGAAAAAAGCAACCAGGATTGCCTCGCTGGCAGGTCAGGGATTTGCTTTTTTACTCATATTTGGTGGTATCCTTCAAATTCTCAGGGGTAATATTTCAGGCTTTTGGTTGATCTTTATCGGGTGGTTTCTTCACAGTGCTGCTGTGAGAGGCTATCAACAGGTGATGGTTGAGACTTTGTTAAAAGGAGTGAGAGCAGAAGACTTGATGATCAAGGACTATAAGACTGTGGCCGGCAGCGTTTCTGTCCAGGATCTGGTGGATAATTATATTTTCAAGGAGAAGGAAAGAGTTTTTCTAGTCTCCGATAATGGAGAGCTTAGGGGGATCGTCTGTTTAGAAGATGTCAAGGCCACTCCTCGAGAAAAGTGGTCCACGATCACCGTGGGAGAAATCATGACTCCGAGAGAAAAATTGGAAGCCGTCTCTGTGGATACGGATGGCAGCAAGATCCTCAACAGTCTGACAGCCAAAGAAATCCACCAAGTTCCGGTCATGAAAGGAACAAAGATTGCTGGGATTATCTGCCGTACGGATATCTTGCGCTATATCCAGCTTCGCACCGAGCTTAATGTTTAAAGAGGGAAATCGGTGAAAGTCCTGCCTAAGAAGATACTTAAAAGGGATGGGTCTGCAGTCAGCTTTGACCCTCTTAAAATAAAAAGAGCGATCTATCGAGCTGCCCTTGAGGTCCTGAATGATGAACAGAAGGCCGCCCAAACAGCAGAGCTTTCAGGAAAGAAAACCCTGGATAAAGTGTCTGTACATTTCAAGGACAAGATTCCCTGGGTTGAAGAAATACAGGATATCGTTGAAGAAGTGTTGATGGAACAAGGCTACAGTTCTATTGCCAGAAGCTATATTCTCTACCGCCAAGAGCATCAGGATCTCAGACAAGTCAAAGTCATCTACGGAGTTGTCGACGACTTGAAACTTCCCTTGAATACCCTCCTGGTTCTCAAGAACCGATATCTTTTAAAGGATGATGACCGAAACATCATCGAAACACCCAGGAAGCTTTTTCAGAGAGTGGCCAGGGCGATCAGCGAAGCAGAGGCAAATTATAAGTCGAAAAAATCAAGAGAAGAAGTGGAGGAAGCATTCCTTAAAATGATGACATCTTTGGAGTTCCTTCCGAATTCTCCTACTCTTATGAATGCCAACACCTCTCTTGGCCAGCTCTCTGCCTGCTTTGTCCTCCCCGTTGAGGATTCTATGGAAGGAATTTTTAAGGCCTTGAATAGCATGGCCGTGATTCACCAGACAGGCGGGGGCACAGGTTTTGATTTTTCTCGATTAAGGCCCCAAGGAGACCTGGTCTCGACAACTAAAGGAGAGGCTTCTGGGCCTGTTTCCTTCATGAGTATTTTCAACCAAGCCACGGGAGTTATCGTCCAAGGAGGAAGAAGGCGGGGGGCTAACATGGGAATTTTGCGCTGTGACCATCCTGATGTTATGGATTTTATAGAAGCCAAACTAGAGGCGAGCGCTTTTTCTAATTTTAATCTTTCTGTGGGCGTTACAGATAAATTCATGGATGCAGTCCAGAAGGAAGAAAATTTTGATTTAATCAATCCCCGAACTAAGAATAAAGTTAGATCAATAAATGCCAAACCTCTTTTTGATTTAGTCGTCTATTCGGCTTGGCGGTCAGGAGACCCTGGTCTTGTTTTCCTGGACGAGATCAACCGCCGAAATCCAACTCCTGGACTAGGCCGGATAGAAGCGACCAATCCTTGTGGGGAAATCCCTCTTCTGCCTTTTGAGAGCTGTAACCTGGGTTCTATCAATCTTTCCAAAATGGTGAAAGATGACTCCCTAGATTGGGACATGCTAAAAGAGAAAATCCACTGGGGCGTGCGTTTTCTGGACAACGTGATAGAAGTCAATAAATATCCCCTGCCTCAAATAAAAAAAATGACCCTTGCCAACCGCAAAATAGGCCTGGGTATAATGGGGTTCGCAGATATGCTGATCAAATTGGGGATGTCTTACCTAGATGAAAGGGCAATCAAACTGGCTTCTCAAATCATGAAGTTTGTCCAACAGGAATCTCTGTTGGCTTCCCAGGCTTTGGCTCGAGAAAGAGGAGTATTTCCTAACTATGAAAGTTCTGTTTATCCTAAAAAAAACCTAAGGCTGCGCAATGCCACGGTCAATACCGTAGCTCCAACAGGAACAATCAGCATCCTAGCGGGCTGTTCCAGTGGGATCGAGCCCCTGTTTGCGCTCAGCTACGTGCGAAATGTGTTATCAGGAGCCAAGCTTTTCGAAACGCATCCCCTTTTCGAAAGAGAAATGCGCCAGCGAGGACTCTATTCCAAAGAGTTAATGGCTGAAGCAGGCAAATTCGGTACGATCCAGAACATCATAGAAATCCCAGCGGACTTGAGGAAGGTATACGTGACTGCTTTTGATGTCCCGCCTTCCCAGCATCTTAGGATTCAAAGCGCTTTCCAGCGGCACACGGACAATTCTGTATCCAAGACCATAAACCTTCCTCCTGAAGCCTCGGCGGAAGAGGTGAGAAGTATTTATTTTTCAGCTTACGAGCTGAAATGCAAAGGCATAACCGTTTATCGCTACGGGACAAAAAAGGAACAAGTGCTCTCTTTTGATTCTGGGATAGCAGAGAGGCCAATCGACCGCTATGGTTTCATCACCGCTGAATCTGAATTTTCAGGCGGCTGCCATTCTGGCCTATGCCCCTTTTAGGGGAGAAGCGAAAATGAGGAATGCTGAAGAAAGAATCGTAGAAATCATCAAGGTTTTACGCCAGGAATACCCTTCTAGCCGCACAGCTTTAAAACATGAAACTCCCCTTCAAATCTTGGTGGCTACTATCCTTTCGGCTCAATGCACCGATGAAAGAGTCAACCAGATCACTCCCTCGCTTTTCCAGAAATACAAGACTCCGGCGGATTTTGCAGGAGCCAAGCAAGAGGACTTAGAAAAAGAAATAAGGCCGACTGGATTCTTCCGTAATAAAGCGAAAAGCATTATTCAAGCCTCGAAGAAGATGGTGGAAGATTTCGGGGGCCAAGTGCCAGATTCTATGGAGGAGCTCATAACTCTCCCCGGAGTGGCGAGGAAGACGGCCAATATTGTCCTTTCTAGTGCCTATAAAAAAGCAGAAGGTATTGCCGTCGATGTCCATGTGAATCGTTTGTCCAGAAGACTTGATTTAAGCAGAGAGAAAAATCCGGATAAAATTGAGCGAGACCTGATGGCCATCGTGCCAAAGGAAGACTGGTTGGATTTCAACTATATGCTTGTTAATCATGGGCGAAAAACCTGCCGGGCCCGAAAGCCGCTCTGCCCTTCCTGCGTCTTGAATCATCTCTGTCCTTCATACCGAGAATTTTACCCCTAAAACGGGTTGATATGTGAACCAAACGTATGTTATGAGAAAGATGATGATTCCTTCTTGCCATCATATCGGATTATTCACCAACGATCCAAAGTCCTTGATTAAATTTTACACTGAAAAGCTAGGCTTCGATGAGGAAGCGACAAAAATCGTCTCCGCCGAACTGATGGATAAGATTTTTGGGATCAAAAGCCCTTGCACCCTGACCAAGCTCAAGTTGGGTCAGATCGTTCTCGAGGTGATCGCTCCTCAAGGCCTGAATTTAAAGCCAAGAGACTTTGATGTTTCAGGCTACAATCATTGGGCTCTGGGGGTGGCTGATAAAGAGAGATTCTGCCAGGAACTGAAGCAGAAGGGAGTGGCTGTGCTCGAGGTGGAGAGGGAGGATCGGAAAATCTTTTTTGTGAAAGATCTGGAAGGGAACCTGATCGAGATTTATGAACGCTCCTGAGGGAGAAGAATGATTAGAGAAGCGATGCTCTACCGCTCTTTTTCCAAAGAGAAGGTCGAGTGCAACCTCTGCAACCATCGCTGTCAGATCGCTCCCCAGAAATTCGGGATTTGCAGAGTGAGGCAGAACAAAGATGGTAAACTCTACACGCATGTCTTCGGAGAGGTCATCGCTGCCCATATAGATCCCATCGAGAAGAAACCTCTTTACCATTTTTTGCCTAAGACCACTTCTTTCTCGATCGCCACCGTGGGCTGTAATTTCCGTTGTCCCTTTTGTCAGAACTGGCAGATTTCTCAAGTCTCTAAGAGAGTAGAGGGAGGTGTATCAGGACACAAGCTCTTGCCAAAAGATGTTGTCTCCAAGGCGAAAAGCCACCGCTGCCAGAGCATTTCCTACACGTACACCGAGCCCACAATTTTCTTCGAGTATGCCTACGAAACTTCAAAATTGGCCAAAGAAAAGGGTCTGGCCAACGTGTTTGTCACCAACGGCTACCTCACTTCTGAAGCTCTGGAAACCATCAATCCTTACCTTGATGCGTGCAATGTTGACCTGAAATCCTTTCGAGAGAAATTCTATAAAGAGCATTGCCAGGCCCGTCTCGAGCCTGTTCTTGATTCCATTCGCCTGATGAAAAAACTCAACATTTGGGTGGAAATCACAACCCTGATCATTCCAGGAGAAAACGACGGAGAGGAAGAATTAGGCCAGATTGCCCGTTTTATTGCTGATTTAGACCCAGATATTCCTTGGCATATCAGCCGTTTCCATCCAAATTATGAGTTTACCGAAAGATTAGCCACACCACTTGACACTCTCAGGAAGGCTTTCTCCATCGGGAAAAAAGAAGGCCTGCGTTATATTTATGTCGGAAATGTTATGGGAGAATCAGAAGACACCTCGTGTCCTCACTGCGGGCAGGTTCTCATTCAAAGGCAGGGTTTTTTTGTGGCCACGCAGAAGGTAAAGGATTCCCGTTGTTCTTTCTGCGGCCAACCCATCGCGGGCATCTTCAAGTGAATCATCTGATATAGGGGCTGGGTAGACTTATCTTATTTAATCGAAACTTTATCTTCTTCTTGACAGAAAAAACATAACTGAATAGATAGAATAGATAAGGCAAGCCAAAAGAATGAAAGAGACAAATCAGGTCGCCAATATGGCTCTCCTCACGGACCTGTACGAGCTCACCATGGCTGCCTGTTACTACGAATACTCCATGTTCGAGCCAGCCACTTTCAGTCTTTTCATTCGCCAATATCCTCGTTCCCGCAGATACTTTGTTTCAGCTGGTTTGGCCGATGTCCTCAGTTATTTGGAGAATTTTAGATTCAGCGCTGAAGATCTAGAGTATTTAGAAAAAACAGAGATTTTCAAGCCTGGATTCTTAGCCTATCTCGAGAAGCTCCGCTTTACAGGCGATGTTTACGCTCTACCCGAAGGGCGTCTCTTTTTTATCAATGAACCCCTTCTTGAAGTCACAGCCCCTTTGATCGAGGCTCAAATCATCGAGACTTATCTCATCAATGCCCTGAACTTCCAGAGCATGATCGCCACCAAAGCTTCCCGATGTGTTCGGGCAGCTTGGCCAAGAAAGCTGGTGGATTTTTCGTTGCGCCGTACCCAGGGAACAGATGCAGGTTTAAAAGTGGCTCGAGCAAGTTTCATCGGCGGGTTCTTAGGGACTAGCAATGTCCTGGCAGGGAAGGTCTATGGAATCCCGATTTTTGGGACGATGGCCCATTCGTTTATTTTGAGTTTTGAGAAGGAAATCGAGGCCTTCCGGGCCTTTGCTCAGACCTTTCCTGAAAACACGACTCTCCTGGTGGATACTTATGATACGCTCTCCGGAACTGTTAAAGCCGTAGAGGTGGCCAGAGAAATGCAGCAGAGAGGAGAGAATTTCAAAGGCGTAAGGCTTGATAGCGGTGATATCGCTCTCTTGAGTCAAAAAGTGAGAGATATTCTTAAAGGCTCAGGTTTTCAAGAGGCTACGATTTTTGCCAGCGGTGGGTTTGACGAATACAAAATCCAGAATGTATTGGCTCAGGGAGGAGACATTGATTCTTTAGGCGTCGGAACCAAGATGGGGGTTTCTGCCGACGCCCCTTACTTCGACATGGCCTACAAGCTGGTGAAGTACGCTGACCGCCCAGTGATGAAGCTAAGCCCTGGGAAGAAAACTTTGGTGGGCGACAAACAGGTTTTCCGCTTCAGGGGCAGCGGTGGGAAGCTCAAAAGAGATGTCATAGGTTTGAGAGATGATGAAATGGAGCGAGGAAAGCCGTTGCTCTTGAAAGTCATGGAGAAAGGAAAAGTGATGATCGAGCTGCCGTTATTGACAGAGATTCAAAAGGCCTTTTTTGGTGAATTTGCTCAGCTTGACGATAAATACAAGACTCTGGAAAGCAGAGCCAGTAAATATTCCGTGCAGCTTTCTCCAAGGTTAAAAAGGCTCCAGGCCCAGGTTGTTCGTGAGCTCAAGGATAGGGAATTAGGAGATAAAGATGAAACAATATGAGTTTATTGCCCACACAGCTGATGCGAAATTTCGAGCTTTTGGTCGCGATTTAGAAGAAGCCTTCAGCAACGCAGCCCTGGCCACGGCCTCCCTCATGTGGGATTGGAAGAAAGTGGAGAAAGGAACAAGATGCGAAATCAAAGTCGAAGGAAAAGACCTCAAGCAATTGCTTTGTAGTTTCTTAGAAGAAATAATATACTTATTGGACTCAGAGATGTTTCTCTTGGGTTCTGTAGATAAAGTGAAAATCAAGAAAAAAGGAAATCATTTTACTCTAGAGGCTTTATTCAAGGGAGATAAATATTCTGATAAGTATAAAATTTTTGGCGAGGTGAAAGCCATAACCTACAATGAGATGGAAATCAAAGAAGATCGGCCCGTGACTCTTCAAGTCGTGGTCGATGTCTGAGGTGTCAAAATGGAATTAAAAAAAATAAATGAATACACTTGGGAGATACCCAAGCAGGGGGAAATGAGAGTTCCAGCTCGTATTTACACCTCTTCCAGGCTCTTGGAAAATGTGAAAAGAGATTTGACTCTTCGGCAAGCCAAGAATGTTGCTTGTTTAAGGGGAATTCAAAGGATTGCTTATGTTATGCCTGATGCCCATCAGGGATATGGTTTTCCTATCGGCGGAGTGGCCGCCTTTGATATGGATGCGGGCGTAATTTCACCTGGTGGAGTGGGTTATGACATCAACTGCGGAGTGAGGTTATTGAAAACGGATTACTCAGAGAAAGATATCCACGAGAAGAGGAAAGAGCTTTTGGCTGAAATCTTCAGAGAGGTTCCGGCTGGAGTCGGCAAAGGAGGGATAACCCGCCTCAGTCGAGATGTTCTGAAAGAAGTCTGTATCAAGGGAGCAGAGTGGGCCGTAGAGAATGGATACGGAAGCAAGGAGGATCTTGACCGGACAGAAGAGAGAGGAAGGATGAAGGAGGCAGAATTCAGCCATCTTTCCCACCGAGCCGTGGAGAGAGGAATCCCTCAATTGGGAACACTGGGTGCTGGCAATCATTTCTTGGAGATCCAAAAAGTCTCTCATATATATGATCAACAGGTGGCTCAGGTTTTTGGCATTCACGCTGCAGGCCAGATTTTAATCATGATTCACTGTGGAAGTCGAGGTTTAGGTCATCAGGTTGCTTCTGATTATATTCGGCTGATGGAAAATAGATTCGGATTCAAGGGCTTGCCGGACAGAGAGTTGATACATGCTCCCATTCGTTCTGAGTTAGGCCAGGAATATTACCAATCCATGAGTGCGGCCGTCAACTACGCCTTTTCCAATAGACAGATGATTGCCCATTGGGTACGGAATGTCTTCGAAAAGATCATGGGTAGCTCAAAAGGCATGGATCAGATCTACGATGTCTGTCACAACGTTGCCAAATTTGAAAATCATAAAATAGATGGAGAGTTGAAGGAGGTCTGCATCCATCGGAAAGGAGCGACCAGGAGTTTTGGTCCGGGCCGAGAGGAAATACCCAGCATCTATCGTTCGGTCGGGCAGCCCATTATTATACCTGGAAGCATGGGAACAGCCTCTTATATTCTCGTTGGGACCTCGGAAGCTGAGGAATTGAGTTTCAGTTCGACTGCTCACGGAGCAGGAAGAGTCATGTCCAGACATGAAGCTCTTCGCCGCTTCAGGGGAGAGCAAATCAAAAGAGAGTTGGAGAGCAAGGGGATCGAATTGAAATCAACCAGCTGGAAGGGAGTTGCTGAGGAGGCTTCGCAGGCTTATAAGGACATCGATGAGGTGGTCAAAGTTTCCCACGAGGTGGGGATCGGCAAACTGGTGGCCAAAGTGACTCCGGTTGGAGTTATGAAAGGTTAGTTAATTCTAGGTGACAACTTTATCGATATCTTTTTCAGCATAATCCTCGAATTCTTGAGCAAGGACATATTCACTGTGAAGCATATGGTAGTGGCTTTTCTCGACTTTGGCTAGGTATTCGAGGATTTCTTTTTGGGGCTTCTGGACTCTTGCTGAAAGGGAGAGATAAAAATTCTCAGCTGCTTTTTCCGCTTCCATAGCCTGAGAAAGGATATCAACCAAAGAGGAAGAAGGACTCATTTGAATAGAGGGCAGAAGGGCTTGATCTGTCTTATCAGGGATTTGAATTTCTTCTCCAAGGAAAAGCTCAGCAAAGAGATTTTCCAGAATCGTTTTATGCTTATTCTCCTCAAAGGCTAGCAGGCTAAATTTTTCTTTCAACAACGGGTTTGATAACTGGTCCGCCAAGGTCGAGTAAATCTTGTTGGCATCTATCTCGGCTCGGACAGCCATCCCGATTAACGTTTCTACCGAAGCCTGGGAAGCATCAATCATTTCTTTCTCCTTTCATCCTTATTTTAACTTTATTTTTTGCGCAATTTTAACTCCACAATCCTTCTGAAGAACCGTCTTTTATTTATTCCTTATGAGCTCCTTGTAGCCTCTGCAATTCAAGATATCTTTTCTCTCCAGCCATCCTCGTCGGGCAATCCCAACTCCCAGCCTCATCATCTGGAGTCCTGCTGGATAGTGGGTGTCAGTGCCGATACAGATTTTTATCTCCATTTCTTTGGCTTTTCTTAAGTAAAATTCATTTAAATCGAGGCGGTCATAGAAGGCATTGAGCTCAAGGGCTTTGCCTTTGTTTTTGGCTCCCTGAAGGACTTTTTCTAAGTCGACTTCATAACCATCTCTCCTGGAAATAAGTCTACCCGAAGGATGAGCAATGGCAGTGACCAAAGGATTCTCCATAGCCTTTAAAATTCTTTCTGTGACTTTCTTCTTGAATCCTTTATGAACAGCTGCGACCACGATGTCGAGCTCTTTCAATATTTTATCCGGAAAATCGAGCTGTCCATCTTGGAGAATATCCACTTCTATCCCTTTGAGAATTCTGAAACTTTTGTATCTCTGGTTGAGCTCCTGGATTTCCTTGATTTGCTTGAGCAGTCTCTCCGGCGATAGGCCGTGGGCATATTTCACAGATTGAGAATGGTCACAAATGGCGATGTATTCGTATTTCATGGCCCGAGCCAATCCTGCGAGGTCCTCTATAGACATGTGTCCGTCACTGTGGAGAGAGTGCACGTGCAGGTCTCCTTTAATATCCGAATAATCCACCACTTGAGGAAGCAGGCTTTTCAGGGCGAGTTCGATTTCACCTCTATCTTCTCTGAGCTCAGGAGGAATTAAAGGAAGCCCCAGGACTTTATAGACTTCTTTCTCGTCGAAGCCAGCAATTTTTTTCTGACCTTTGAAGACACCATATTCAGAAATCTTTAATCCTTTTGACCTGGCCATTGCCCTTAATTTGATGTTGTGGGCTTTGGAACCCGTGAAATACTGCAGGGCGGCTCCATACGCTGGTTCATCGACTATCCGCAAGTCCACCTGTCGCTCACCTCTTTCAGTAGAAATCATAACTGAACCCTTGGTTTCTCCGGCCGCTAAAACACGGTTTACTCCAGGAAATTGAATGAAGTGTTTGATGACTCTACTGCCGTTCTTGCCGGTGGCCAGGATGTCGATGTCTCCCACAGTTTCTTTCATCCGGCGAAGCGATCCTGCTGGTGAGAGTCGCCCGATTTGAGGAGCCTTCTTGAGGTGGGCGATGACCTCTTCAACGATATTGAGCGCTTCGAAGATAGGAATTCTTTCTTGAGCTTGTTCATAGATCTCAATTCCTTTTTTAATGTTTTCGACTTTTTTTTCGCCAAGTCCGTAGAGCTTGGCTAGCGACCCATCTTCGATGACCTTTTTCAAGTCATCAAGGGTTTTGACTCCCAACTCCTGGTGAGCAACATGAATGGTCTTGGCTCCCAAATTTTGAATCTCCAAAAGATCCAAAAGCTCCTCAGGAATGCGAGAAACGACTTCTCGGTATTTTTTTATCTGGCCAGTCTGTAGGTATTCGTCAATCTTATTGGCAATCCCGCTCCCGATTCCAGGAATTTCCTTGAGTCTATCTTCTTGGGCTACAGCCTCAATATCCTCGGTTAAATCTTCCAGAATTCGGGCCGCCTTTCGGTAGGCAATGATTTTAAATCCGCTTTCTCCTTTGATCTCCAAGGCATCTCCAAGGCGGGCAAATATCCAGGCCAGTTCTTTATTTTTCATTTTCACACTATAAATTCATAGTAATGCAAGTCTTGCCATAATTCAATGTAGAAAAGAGTTGAATTGACATTTTTCACCACACTTTTTAAGTTAGGGCTATGAAAGTCTTGTTGGCCGGGTATAACCTTGATAGGGAAGTCATCGAAGAGCTCAAGAAGAAAGCACCGCAGCGCCAGGATGTAACCCCTGAAACCTTGTCCGCATCTTATGCTCGAATTTCACGGGACCCAAGGCCTGTAGACAGATTAAGGTCTGTAGCTAGAGCTGAGGTAGAGAAAGCTCGTCGTTCCAACCGGAATATCATCTTCAAGATGGGTCATCATTCGGTGGCTGAACATGCTGTATTTAATTTTGACATCCTCGGAATAAGCCGGGTAGCGACCGAAGAATTAGAGAAGTTTCGACTCTGTTCTTACACCGAAAAATCACAGCGTTACCAAACTCTCACTGATGATTTTATTATTCCCGCGGAGATTAGAAAAGCCGGTCAGCAAAGAATTTTCGTGGACACCATCAAAGCTCAAAATTCTCTCTATCACGAATTTTATGTTCAGCTTGAGCCTCATTTTCAGAAGAAAAATCCAGCACTAGCCCAAGATCCGGAGAAGCATTCCCTGCTGGAAGGCTGGGCTAAAGAAGATGCGCGCTATGTCGTGAGTCTGGCCACAGAGGGCCAGTTGGGCTTGACGCTCAACGCCAGGAACTTGGAGCTCCTTATCCGCCGTTTTGCCTCCAAGCAACTCGAGGAAATAAAGGAGCTAAACCGCCAAATCTATTCCCTGGCCAAGGAAGTTGCCCCCTCGATTGTCCTTTTTACAGACGGCACCGATTTTGATTTAAGGACTTATCCTGAACTCGAAAAGGCCTCGGATATTTTGCTGAAGAAAAGTCCCGAGAAAGAAGAAGAACTTGTCCGGCTTGTCGATCACACTCCGGAAGCGGATACAAGAGTCATAGCCTCACTGCTCCACACTTCATCATCCTTGCCCTATGAAGCCTGCCTGGATAAGGCCAGAAATCTTAAGCCGAGAGAGAAGAAAGAATTTTTAAAAATCGCCTTTAAACATATGGAATTCTATGACCCAACACTCCGGGAGTTCGAATACGTTAGCTTGACCTTTGACTTGATTGTTACCGCTTCCTGCTTTGCCCAGCTCAAGCGCCACCGGATGGCAACTTTAACGAGCCAGAGATACAATCCTGGGCTGGGAGTGACTGTGCCTCCCTCCATTGAGGAAATCGGCGCCAGAGAGGATTTCATGAGGATGGTCGAAAGAACAAACGATGTCTATAGCCGCTTGAAGCGAGAGGTTGGTCAAGCGGCCGACTATGTTTTGATGAATGCTCATCGAAGAAGGATCTTGCTCAAGGTGAATGCCAGAGAATTGTATCACATCTCAAGACTGCGTGAGGACAGCTCGGCTCAGTGGGAGATCAGGAGCATAGCCAAGAGAATGTCCGACCTGGCCTCAGAGGTTATGCCACTGACCTTCCTTTTGCTGGGAGGAAAAGATGTTTATCCTGAATGCTATAAGCGTCTTTTCGCAAAATATCCCAAGTCTTTCCCCGCAGGTTCCTAAAATTTAAAACAAGAGAAGAGATAACAAATGAAAATAAGGATCGGAGAAAAATGAAAAAAGGCATTCTATTTTTGGTGATTTTTGGTTTTGTCTTTAGTTTCGGTTTTGGGCAGCAGAAGAAATTTCAAGTCTCTCTTTATGGCGGATTAAGCCAGGTGTTAGAGTATGGCTCTGAAGAAGAGTATATCATGGGAGAAAACGATTTCCCTGTCACCCCAGCCCACACTCCTCTTGGTTTTGGGGCAGCCTTAACCTATTCCTTGGCTAATAAAATGGCCCTTCAATTTGAAGCGAGATACACCCTTTCTTCTAAAGTAACTCTGGTAGACCCCTCTGACCAGGACACGGTTGATGTCAATACCTCCAGCCACCTGGCTGCGATTCTGAATTTTATCTATCATTTCTCCAACGGCAAGATGACCCCCTATCTTGTTTTCGGCGTGGGAATTGACAACCTCTTGGCTAAGGATGAAACCTATATTTCTGAATACGGATACGAAGTCGAGTTTCTGGCCCCAGAGAAGGCGATGGACCTTGTTGCTCAGGCCGGAGGAGGAATTCTTTATTTCCTCAGTCCGAAGGCCGGTGTGAAGCTTGAACTTCGCTATGGGGTCATATTCGATAAGCCAAATAGGATCAACAGCCTCAACATCGATTTTGGTTTTTTTCTAGGATTCTAGAAGGCTGAGATTCGAAAGAATCAGCACTGATTTCAATTCTTAGCCCTGAGCCGGTAGAATTTTCTTTTTCCTATCTTAAGGATAAGCGCCTGATCTTTTGTCAGACTAACTTTGAGATTGAGGTCAGCGATTCTCTGCCCATCAAGGTAGATTCCTCCCTGGCGGATCATTCGTTTCGCTTCTCCTCGCGAAGGAAAAATGTTTTGTTCTACCAGAAGATCGATTAAAGGATAATCTGCCACTTCCGCTTTATCTTTAACCTGAATTTCTATGTCTTCAACTTCTGATGGAACCTCTTTATGTTTAAAGACTCTTTCAAACTCCTCGGTCGCTTGTTCAGCCGCCTTTTTTCCCCAGAAATCGGCGACAATGGATTCAGCTAGCTGAGACTTCAGGTCTTTGGGATGGGCTTTTTCTGTTTTGATGTCTTTCTTCCATTTATCAATTTGTGAAAGAGGCACGTCGGTGAGAAGTTCGTAATAACGAAACATCAATGGATCAGAAATGGACAT
The DNA here is from genome assembly GCA_011772495.1 of Candidatus Aminicenantota bacterium. Taxonomy (GTDB): domain Bacteria; phylum Acidobacteriota; class Aminicenantia; order Aminicenantales; family Aminicenantaceae; genus WVZL01. The sequence goes on along the minus strand of WVZL01000025.1, from coordinate 8,913 downwards.
GATTTTTCCGTAGATTTCTCCTGGGGGCTCTGTGATCCCCACATAGTTGTCCAAGGACTTGCTCATTTTTTCCACTCCGTCGAGACCTTCGAGAAGAGGCAGGGTGATGATTTCCTGGGGTTCTTGGTCAAACCCTCGCTGAATTTCTCGGCCGACCAGGAGGTTGAATTTTTGGTCAGTGCCTCCCATCTCCACATCTGCTTTCAAAGCCACAGAATCGTAGGCCTGCATGAGAGGGTAGAGGATTTCATGCACAGAAATAGGCAGTCCATTTTTCAGTCGGTTTGAAAAGTCATCCCTTTCCAGGATCCTGGCCACGGTATATTTAGCGGTGAGATTGATGATGTCGAAGCTGGTGAGCTTTTCCAGCCAGCGGGAATTGAAATCGATGATCGTCTTTTGAGGATCGAGAATCTTGAATATCTGATTCTTGTAGGTTTCTGCATTTTCCATAATTTCTTCCCTGCTCATCGGAGGGCGAGTTGCTGAGCGTCCGGATGGATCGCCGATGAGTCCAGTAAAATCGCCGATGAGAAAAATCACCTCATGCCCTAAGTCTTGAAAATGCTTCATCTTGCGAAGAATCACGGTGTGGCCTAAGTGAATGTCGGGAGCTGTAGGGTCAAAGCCGACCTTGACTTTGAGGGGCTTTTTTTCTTTAAGGGAACGAGTCAGTTTTTCCTTGAGCTTATCTTCCTGGATGATTTCTACACAGCCTTTTTTTATGAGCTCGAATTGTTCTTGGACTGACTTGATCATTTCTGTTCTTTAGCTCCTCATTTTGATCTTGTTGTTGGCTGAGTATCTCCGCACTCGCTTGACTTGATAAAGACTCTTCTTCCCCTGACTTCTAAATTCCCTTCAAAAAATAGCCTTACTGCTTCAGGATAAATCTTGTGTTCCTCTTTCAGGATTCTATCTGCTAAAGAATCCTCCGTATCATCTTGGAGGATCGGCACTACAGCTTGGATGATTATCGGTCCCATATCGACTTCTGCGGTGACAAAGTGTACAGTAGCCCCTGAATATTTCACCCCCCATTCAATAGCTTTTTTCTGGACATGGAGGCCTGGGAAGGAAGGAAGCAGAGCCGGGTGGATATTCATCATACGATTCTTGAATTCTTTACAGAAAAGGGGGGTGAGGATTCGCATGTATCCTGCTAAACAGACTAAGTCCACCTCTCTTTTTTTGAGTTCTTTGATTATTTCCTTATCGTATTCATCCCGGTCAGCATAGAGTTTGGGATTAAGATAAAGGGTTTCCAGGTTGCGTTGTTGAGCGATTTTGAGTCCAGGTGCCTCTTCTTTGTTGCTGAAAACAACGGCAATATCGGCGTTGATCTTATTTGCGAGGATCGCGTCATGAATGGCCATGAAATTAGAACCTCGGCCTGAAACAAAAACAGCAATTTTTCCTTTTTTCTTAGGGCTTACAAAAATTTCTTCTGCCATTCTTCTTCTCTTTTTTCTTTTTTTATCTCTATTTTAATGGAAAAGCTGCAGAAATCAACTTTAAAAGGCCGTTCCTGAGAAAGAGGATCATTTGACCTTAGAGACAGACTTTCATTTGATCTTAAATACTTCAGGAAGGGTCCCTCTCCAGAGTTGGCGAACCTCTTCAAGAGGAATGTCTACCACTTCTTTTTCAAGATGACGGATGACCAGATTCTTGCCTCCTGTTCGGCCGATGATTGAAGCCTTGACTTTTTTCTTTTTGGCTAAATCGAGAAGTTCTTGAACGTTCTGGCTTTGAGTGCTGACAACTATCCTCGATTGGGTTTCTCCAAAAAGGAGGGCATCGGTTCGCAATTCGTCCCTGGGCTCTAGTTGGCACCCGAATTTCTGCTCGTTTAAAAAACAACATTCAGCCACACAGAAGGCGAGACCCCCCTCTGAGACATCATGAGCCGATCGGATAATCCCCAGAGAAATGGCTTCTAAACAGAATTCTTGGCTTCTTATTTCTTCTTCTAAGTCAATTTGGGGTGGCAGCCCTTTTTCCTTATTCAGGACCGATTTGAGGTATTCAGAAGCACCGAGATCATCTCGGTTTTCGCCGATGAGGATTATGGTGTCTCCTTCTTGCTTGAAGCCTGGGCTAACAGCTTTGGAAACATCTTCTAGAATCCCCACTACCCCTATCACTGGAGTAGGGTAAATCGGCGCGCCTTCTGTCTCGTTGTAAAAGCTAACATTTCCTCCAGTGATGGGAATATCGAAGGCCTGACAGGCTTCGGCTATTCCCTGGACCACCTCTTTGAATTGCCACATGATTTCCGGCTTTTCAGGATTGCCGAAGTTGAGGCAGTTCGTCACTCCAACCGGCTTGGCTCCCACACAGGCCAGGTTGCGGCAGGCCTCGGCCACAGCGATTTTTCCTCCTTCTCTAGGCTCTAGATAAGAATAGAGGGAGTTTCCATCGAGGGTGATGGCTAAAGCTTTTTTCTTGTCCTTTATTCTCAAAACAGAGGCATCCGCTCCAGGAAGTAAGCAGGTGTTCGTCTGAACCATGTGGTCGTACTGGCGGTATACCCATTCCTTGCTGGCTAAGGTAGCTGAAGAGAGAAGCTTCTGCAGCGCTTCGTTGTAATCGTTTGTTAGAGGAATAGGCTCCGATTTATGAGCTGATTCTAAGTAGGAAGGACGTTTGAGCTCTCTTTCATAAACTGGACAGAGGTCGATAATTGCTTCGACAGGAAGATCCACAACTGTCTGTCCATTGGCCTTAACCCTGATCATTCCTCCCTTGGTGACCTGTCCGACATGGACAGCATCCAAATCCCATTTGGCAAAAATTTGCTGGACTTCTTTGACTTTTTCTTTCTTGGCCACGATAAGCATCCGTTCCTGGGATTCGGACAACATGATCTCATGAGGAGTCATTCCCTCTTCTCTCTGGGGGACCAGGTCGAGGTCGATTTCGATGCCTGTGCCAGATTTGGCTGCCATCTCGGATGTAGAACAGGTCAGACCGGCTGCTCCCATGTCTTGAATGCCAACGATGAGTTTTTTGGCCATAACTTCCAAACAGGCCTCCACTAGTAATTTTTCCATGAACGGGTCTCCCACCTGGACATTGGGTCTTTTCTCTTCCAAATCCTCTCCGAATTCGGCTGAAGCCATAGTGGCTCCGTGTATGCCGTCTCGGCCTGTCTTGGCTCCCACATACAAAACAGGATTTCCCTCTCCTTCGGCTCTGGCGTAGAAGATTTTCTCTTTTTCCACAATTCCCACACAGAAAACATTCACCAAAGGATTCAAAGAATAACATCCATTGAAGTAGACATCTCCTCCGACCGTGGGGACCCCGATGGCGTTCCCGTACGAAGATATCCCAGAGACAACGCCCTCCATAATCGCCTTATTTTTGGAGTTGGCCAAAGGACCGAAGCGGAGAGAGTCCAGGAGAGCGATAGGCCGAGCGCCCATGGTGAAGATATCCCTTAAAATTCCCCCCACTCCTGTGGCTGCTCCTTGAAAGGGTTCTATGAATGAGGGGTGGTTGTGAGATTCGATCTTGAACACTACAGCCAATCCTTCACCGATATCGATGATACCCGCGTTCTCTCCAGGTCCTTGGATGACATTTTTCCCAGTGGTGGGTAATGCTTTGAGATGAACCTTCGAGCTTTTATAGCTGCAGTGTTCTGACCACATCAAAGAGAAAATCCCCAGCTCAGTAGTGTTCGGCTCTCTCCCGATAAGCTCAACGATCTTCTCGTATTCCTCTGAGGTAAGGTTGTGCTCTTCGAGAATCTTTTTGTCGATCATATCTTCTTGGCAGATTTATATATTTTTACTTTCTATGATGGATTGGAATACCAGCCGGCCGTCCTGGCTTCCGAGCAGGGCTTCTGAGGCTCTTTCTGGATGAGGCATCATGCCCATCACGTTGCCTTTCCTATTGGTAAGGCCGGCAATGCTTCCTAGGGAGCCGTTGATGTTGGCTTCTTCCTTAACCCGGCCCTGGGCATCTGAATACCTGAAGACCACCTGGTTGTTTGTTTCCAACTCCTTAATGATCTCCGGGGGCGCGAAGTAGTTGCCTTCATAGTGGGCAATCGGAATCCGCAGGACATTCCCTTTTTTTCCCTTGTGGGTGAATGGAGTTCTATCATTCTCCAATCTAAGGGTGACAAACTGGCAGAGGAATTTGAGGTTTTTGTTCCTGAGCATGGCTCCTGGGAGCAGACCCAATTCCGTCAGAATCTGGAAGCCATTGCAAATCCCTAAGACCAGCCCTCCTTTGGAGGCAAATTCTATGACTTCTTTCATCAGGGGTGAGAATTTGGCGATGGCTCCTGATCTTAAATAATCTCCGTAAGAAAAACCACCCGGAAGGATGACACAGTCGACACCTTTCAGGTCGTGCTCTTTATGCCAGAGAAAGGAAGTTTCTTGTCCGAAGACATCCTTTAGAACGTAGTAGGTATCATAATCGCAATTAGATCCAGGAAATATAACGACTCCGAATTTCATTATTTCATTTCTGTCTTGAAATCTCTTGATGGAGCTGATCAGGTTGATATTTTCTCTCGCCCCTCTCGGGTCTGGCTTTTATCAATGATCTGCCAGGAGAATTTCTCGATTATGGGATTGGCCAAAACTTTATCTGATATTTCAGGGATGACCTTCTCTACCTCTTCTGGAGATAATTCTTTAAGGTCGAGTTCGAAGATTTTTCCTTGCCTAACATCTTCAATGAAATTGTATCCCAAGGTGTGAAGGGCATTCTTAACAGTCTGGCCCTGAGGGTCAAGGACACTGTCTTTGTAAGAAACAAGGATTCTAACCTTCATCGCCGAATACCCTGTCGAAAATAAAATCTATTTTTTCTAGATAGGGCTGCAGAGAAAAACAGCTTTCCACCTCTTCGGGTGATAAGACTTGGCTGATTTCTGGGTCAGAGAGAATGAGCTCCTTGAAATCCTGCTTCTCTTCCCAAGCGCGAAGGCTGTTTTTCTGAACCCATTTGTAAGCTTGCTCTCGAGAGATGTCTTTCTTAGTGAGGGCCAGGAGTACACTTTGGGAGAAGACAAGTCCTCGGGTGAGATTCAGATTCTCTTTCATTTTTTCAGGGTAAACTCTCCAGTTTTTTATGATGTCTGTCGTCTCGGCCAGGATAAAATCCGTTAAGATGAAAGAATCAGGGAAGATGATTCTTTCTGCAGAAGAATGAGAGATATCCCTCTCATGCCAGAGAGGAATGTTTTCCAAGGACACCAGGAGGTTAGCTCTTACAAGGCGGGCCAGCCCGGAAATCCTCTCTGTCCTCACCGGGTTTTTCTTATGAGGCATGGAAGAGGATCCTTTTTGCCCTTTCGTGAAGGGCTCTTCGACTTCCAGAACCTCGGTTCTCTGGTGATGGCGGATCTCGACGGCGAACTTTTCGAGAGAGGAAGAGACCAGAGCCAGAGCCGAAAGGACTTCGGCGTGCCGGTCGCGCTGAAGAATTTGAGTGGAGACTTTGGCTGGTTCCAGGCTTAGTTTGCTCAGCGCTAAGGTCTCAACTTTAGGATCGAGGTGGATGTAGGTGCCGACTGAACCCGAGATTCGACCGACGCTTATGGCTTCTAGGGCTTTTTCGATGCGCTGGAGATGACGCTTGACTTCCTCATACCAGACCAAAAGCTTGATTCCAAAGGTAATCGGCTCTGCATGAACACCATGGGTTCTGCCCACCATGACCGTTTCTTTATGACGAAGGGCTTGAGTCTTGATTTCCTCTTTAAGGGAAGTGAGGTCTTTCTGAATTTCGAGAAGAGATTCTTTAAGGAGCAGCGAGAGGGCTGTATCCACGACATCATAGGAGGTCAAACCAAGATGAATGTAACGGGCGGCCTCCCCGACGGTTTCTGATACCGAACTCAGGAAGGCAATCACATCGTGTTTAACGACCTTTTCTATTTCCGTAATTTGCTCGACAGAAAAAGAGGCTTTTTCTTTGATCTGTTTCAGAGCTTTAGGAGGTATCTTGCCCAATTCTGCCCAGGCTTCACAGACAGCGATTTCAACCTCTAGCCATTTCTGATATCTGTTTTCCTCTGTCCATATCGATCCCATTTTAGGGCGGGAGTATCGTTCAATCATGGCTAATAACCTTTAAGAAATGACATGGAATAATATCAGTAACCCTTACTCTTGTCAATCAGGGGAAGTTTCATTTGGGGTCAGGTCTTGACTTTCAACGTTTTGCTATCTGGATCATATATTTTCTTGAATGTGATGAAAGTCAAGACCTGACACGTCTTTTTATTAAAAAACAGGAATGTCTCCAATTTACCAAGGATTTTGTATAATTGTTGTCTAATACAATGGAAGTTCTAAAAAACATGGAAGAGTTGCCAGATGATTCCTTGGTTCATGAGGCAAAAAGAGGCAGTCCAGATGCTTTTGCTGAGTTGGTGCGCCGGTACCAGAAGAAGGTTTACAGCACCATTTTTCAATTCACCGGAAATCACCATGATACAGACGATTTGGCCCAGGAGACATTCATGAATGCTTACAAATCTCTCCCGAAGTTTCGCCAAAAGGCGAACTTCTACACTTGGCTCTACAGGATTGCGGTGAACACAACCATGAATTTTTTAAGAAAAAAGCACCGGGAAAAAGGAAGAGAGGAATTCGCGGAAAACCAGCTTCCATCAGGAGAAGCAAAATTTTCGAGTTCATCACCTGAATACCAGTCCCAAAAGAAAGAGTTTAAAGAAAAATTGAAGGAGGCGGTGGATTCTCTGCCCTTAGCCTACCAGGCGACATTCGTGTTGATTGCTTATCAGGACCTGACCCATAGTCAGGCCGCTGAAGTCCTGCGCTGTTCTGAAAAAACTGTCTCTTGGCGAATGCATAAAGCAAGGAAGATTCTGCAGAACAAATTAAATCCTTATTTTTAAGGGGTGGTAGATGAAATGCAATAAAATCGAGAAATGGCTTTCGGATCTTATTGATGGCGAGTTATCAGAGAAAAAGAAGAAAGAGGTTGAAGACCATCTCCAGGAATGTTCCCTCTGCCGTGCTTACCAGGAGAAGCTCGAAAGAATCCAGACGACAGTAAAAGAGGTGGATTTCGGTAGAGTCGGTCCTGATTACTGGGAAGAGTTTCCTTCCAGGATTAGAGACAGAATAACCTCTTTTAAACCCAGACACAGGAAGAGAAGGCCTTTCGCCTGGGGTTGGCAATGGGCCTGGGTAGGTGCAGCGCTCATCCTGGTCATTTTCATGGGTTTATATGTTATGCACCTCCTGCCTCGAGCAGAACAAGAAGTGTATGCCTTTTCTCTTGAGGATTCTCTGGAGCAAGTCTTCCAAGAAATCGGGGAAAATGAAGAACTGGCGGATCTATTCAACATGGTCCTCCTGGCCTCCATCGAAGAAACGCTGGGAGAGACAGACAGGGAGATTGTTCCTGGCTTAGAGAGCTTTTCTTTTCCTGAGGAGGAGCTTACAGAAGAGGAATTGATTCAATTAGATTCGGAAATCAAAAAAGAGATTAAATCATAGGAGGTATATAATGCAGATAAGAAGACTGTTTTTATTTGCTTTTTGTTTTCTTTTCGTGGGTTCAATCTTCTTGACCGCTATGGATGATGAAGAGTACCAAATTCGAAAAAGAATACGAGAGAGCGTCAATACCCTGAGATTGCTCAAGATGACGGAGGTTTTGGATCTGACAGAGGAACAGGCTGCCAAGATCTTCCCAGCCCTTAACCGTACTGAAAAAGATAAAAGAGATATCAACCGCCAAATCGGGCAGAAGCTAAAGGAGCTCAGATTGATCTTGGCCAAAGAGGAGCTTGAAGAGCAAGAAATCGAACAAGCGATAGGAGAGCTAAAAAAGCTAAGAAATGCTCTTCGAGTCAAAGACGAAGAGCTCGAAAAAATCATCGAAGAGAATTTGACCTTGGTCCAAAGAGCGAAGTATGTTGTCTTCTCAGTCGATTTCTACAGGGGATTAAGAGAAAAAATTGACCGGGCGAGAAAGCTTCAGAAGAGACTAGAAGAGAGAAATAGAAGATAAAAGAATAAAAAAATAGACCAAATTGGGTTGACAAAAAGTCAACGTTGTTGTAGCATACAGGATGTAGTTTTGTACCTTTATTTCCATACTTAGGAGCGATAGTAGAAGAAGTTTCGGGCAGGTTAAAGAGAAGGTAAAATTCAATTTGAGGGTATTCCTTCCTTTTCCTTCAGTTTCCTGAAAGATCCAATAACGGAAAAGCCCGTAGGTAGAAAAATATGCCAGCGTAGCTCAGTTGGTAGAGCAGCTGATTTGTAATCAGCGGGTCGGGGGTTCGAATCCTCTCG
>WVZL01000025.1:312-558 GCA_011772495.1 Candidatus Aminicenantota bacterium | reverse complement strand
TCAGTGGTAGAGTCTCGGCCTTCCAAGCCGTTGGTCGCGGGTTCGAGTCCCGTTTCCCGCTCCAGCATTGGGAGGAAACGCCCACGTAGCTCAGTAGGTAGAGCACGTCCTTGGTAAGGACGGGGTCACCAGTTCGAATCTGGTCGTGGGCTTGTTGAGAATCAATTGCCAAATAAAAGGAGGTAAGAAGATGGCGAGGGCCAAGTTTGAGCGAACGAAGCCGCATTTAAACATAGGGACGATAGG
>WVZL01000025.1:0-125 GCA_011772495.1 Candidatus Aminicenantota bacterium | reverse complement strand
GATGGATCGATATTGGTGGTGGCGGCTGATGATGGGCCGATGCCGCAGACGCGGGAGCACATCTTATTGGCGCGGCAGGTGAATGTTCCGGCGATAGTGGTATACATGAACAAGGTGGATTTGGT
>WVZL01000034.1 GCA_011772495.1 Candidatus Aminicenantota bacterium | reverse complement strand
ACACCAGTTGATGGTTCTACTGTATCAGGCAGTATTCCGATAACTGGCTGGGCGCTTGATGACATTGAAGTTGTAAGATTGGAGATTAAAAGAAATTCCGATCCAGAGGATCCCTTCCAACCAATTTATCCAGATGGATTAGTCTACATAGGAGATGCCGTCTTTGTTGAGGGAGCACGACCAGATGTCGAGAAAAGCTATCCTGATTATCCTCTCAATTCCAGAGCAGGATGGGGATACACGTTGCTCACAAATGATCTCCCCTACAGAGGAAATGGCTCTTTTACTATCTATGCCTTTGCTTATGATGCTAGTGGCCACAGAGAGGAGATAGGAAGAAAGACCATACTCTGTGATAATGCCAACAGCATAAAACCTTTTGGCACTATTGATACACCTAAGCAGGGAGAGATCATCGGGGGAAGTGATTATATAAATTTCGGATGGGCACTCACTCCTCTTCCAAAAACAATACCCAAAGATGGGAGTACCATCTGGGTATGGGTGGATGGAGTTCAGGTAGGACATCCTGTTTACGATCAATACCGGGAAGATATAGCCACTTTGTATCCAGAATACAACAATGCCCAAGGAGCAGTGGGATATTATTATCTTGATACCACTCAATATGAGAATGGGATGCACACGATTGCTTGGAGTGTAATGGATGATGAGGGCGAGGTAGATGGAATTGGTGCGAGATATTTTTTCATAGATAATGTTGAAACAGGAAATTCTTACAAGGGACGCTCCGGATTAAGTGGCATTTATCGCGAAGATTCAGAAGGCAGAATGAAAATCGCTATAAAGGAAATCAGAAGAGAACCCAGGCCACAAGTTAATAATGATAGGGAAATAGATACAAAAAGCATACTCAAGATTCAGATTGAGGAGATGGAGCCCTTAAGAATCGTCTTGGAAGAACGATCTGAAGGAAACATAAAGTATATTGGATGGGGAGAGAACGAGCAGAAAGCTTTACCCATTGGTTCAACTCTTGATAGAGAGAAAGGAATATTCTCGTGGATACCAACACCTGGATTTATTGGAAGATATGTGCTCCATTTTGCAGTTACTGACGGCTCGTATATGAGCAAACCG
>WVZL01000042.1:681-1013 GCA_011772495.1 Candidatus Aminicenantota bacterium | reverse complement strand
ATATACAATGAGGTACTTTCCGTCAGTGCCAGTTGATCCAGTGCGGCGGTTTCCTCTTCACTCATTTCAAAAGAGATAGCTCGCCCTTCAAAGCTTTGAACAGCAGGTCTTGGATAATCTGTGGGCAGATGGAGAACAGGAATTTCTCCCTCAAATTGCTGCTTCCAATATTCTTCTTGTTTTATTATCGCTTCTCTTTGTCTATGGTTATTTTGCCATCCTGAAAAATCTTTGTACTGTAACCGTAATGCAGGTAATTCTTTTCCACCATACAGCGCCATAAACTCTTGTGTGAAAATTTCCTGGGATGTGCCATCGGTAATGATGTGATG
>WVZL01000042.1:281-606 GCA_011772495.1 Candidatus Aminicenantota bacterium | reverse complement strand
GACCGGCTCTTCTGCCATCATCCCGAAGGATGTACGTAAACTTTCATGCCGGGCTATCAACTCCATAAAGACTTTCTCAAACTTCTCTTTATTTAACTCACCCTCCAATCGCACCACCACCGGTAAATTGTAACTGATGTTATCCTCTTTCATTTGCTGAAGGATGTATAATCTCTTCTGTTGAGATGAGAGGACATAATAGTCCTTCTTTTCCGCTGCTTCTACGGGAAGATACTCGTATCTTTCTTCTCCTTTGATATATTCTGACAGGTGCCTGATGGTAGGTGTCTTAAAGATCTCTGCCAGGGGTAATTTCACTTTTAAT
>WVZL01000042.1:0-159 GCA_011772495.1 Candidatus Aminicenantota bacterium | reverse complement strand
CCTGGTAACGCCCGCCGGTCCACCTTGCGATTAGGGGTTAACGGTATTCTCTCCATCCGGACGAAATACGACGGCACCATGTAATCCGGTAAATTCCGCGAAAGCGTTTTTCTCAATTGCGATACATCCACTTCCTCATCTTCCGCAGATACCACATAG
>WVZL01000002.1:5485-5738 GCA_011772495.1 Candidatus Aminicenantota bacterium | reverse complement strand
CTACCTGATGATATTGAAATTATAGTTGTGGAGGAAGCTGTGGAGGAGAAAAAACCAGAGGTTGTGGAAGAGGAGAAGGTAGCAGAAGAGGTGCCTGGAAAAGAGTTGAAGAAGGCGGAGAAGAAACCCAAGGTAGACAAGAAGCTGGAGAAAGAATTGAAGAAGGAGAAGGTAAAGCACAAGTTGCCGGAAGAGGAATTGGAGGAGCTGGCTAAATCGGAGAAGGAAGTTCCAAAAGAGCCTGATGAAGCTG
>WVZL01000002.1:0-5477 GCA_011772495.1 Candidatus Aminicenantota bacterium | reverse complement strand
GAGAGATGAGCAAGGAAGAAAGGGAAGCGAAGCTCAAGGAGCTGAGAAACGAGCTCATGCATGAGAGAGGTGTGGCAGCCATGGGAGGCGCTCCCCCCAATCCAGGTAAAATTAGAGCATTGAGGACTTCTGTTGCAAGATTGTTAACTATAATGAAGGAGGAAGAAGAATAATGGCCGGAATATGTCCAGTTTGTGGATTGCCTGAGGAATTGTGTATGTGCGAAGAGATAGCAAGGGAGCAGCAGCAGATCAAGATATACTCCATGAAAAGACGGTACGGCAAGATCGTGACCATCATTGAAGGAATAGACAGCGCGGATATAGATCTAGAAGATTTGGCTCGCACCTTAAAAACGAGATGTGCCGCTGGAGGAACTGTAAAGGACGGTAAGATCGAGCTGCAAGGGGAGCATAAAAAAAAGGTAGAGCAGGTGCTAGGAGAAATGGGATTTCTGGTGGAGATGAGATGAGTATAACAAAGCAGAACATTCATAAGCACGAATTGCTCGGACTGAGCGCACGGATAATCAGCACTTCGGACAAGGGATGCATAGGATTAACAGGCAGAATTGTCGACGAGACTAAAAATACATTCAAGATCGAGACAACTGGAAAGGAAATAATTCTCCAAAAGAAAGGCACTATAATAGCAGTGAAAATCGGGAACGATGAAATCAATATCGATGTCTCCAAGCTAAGATACAGACCTGAGGACAGGATAAAAAAGGCGAGAAGGAAAATGGTGACTTAAATGAACGAGGACATTGAAAGAAAGAAGAGAACGGCAAAAAAGGCCAAGAAGGCCAGGACAGCGAAAAAGATTCCCAAAGAAATGAAAGGGAAACAAGGATTTCGAGATATAGGCGTTGAAGTTACACCTCCTCAAAAGCAGTGCGACGACAGCAACTGTCCGTTTCACGGCACATTATCTGTCAGAGGGCAGATAATAGAAGGAGTTGTGGTATCAGATAAGATGCAAAAAACCGTCATAGTGAAGAAGGATTATAGGAGGTTCATACCCAAATATGAACGATATGAATGGCGCACTGGGAAATACATGGCGTACAATCCGCCCTGCATAGATGCAAAGATCGGTGCCAAGGTTAAGATAATGGAGTGCAGACCCTTGAGCAAGACGAAGGCTTTTGTGGTGATAGAGCAGAAAACCAAATGATGCTGGAGAGAGAGAAATGAAAGGCTTGCCTGGAAGACAGATAAGAGGATTACCTGTCGGCGCAAGGATAAAATGCGTGGACAACACAGGCGCAAAAATCGTGCAGATCGTGAGTGTAATGAAATATCATGGCGTACATCGTAGGCTGCCATTGGCAGGAATAGGTGATCTGGTGGTGGTGTCCGTTAAAAAGGGCACACCTGAGATGAGAAAACAGCTTTTGAATGCGGTGATAGTGAGGCAGAGAAGACCTTTCAGAAGATCAAATGGCGTGATGGTTGAGTTCGAGGACAACGCTGTTGTGATAACCACTCCAACTGGAGAGACGAAAGGCTCCGATATTAAAGGTCCAGTTGCAAGAGAAGCGGCTGAAAGGTGGCCTAGAATAGCTGCCATAGCGTCCATGATAGTTTGATATGTCTAGGTGAAATCATGAAAAAATCAAAGAAACCGAGAAAGCAAAGGAGAAGAGTGTTTAAAGCAAAGCTTCACCAAAGGAGGAAGATGATAGCCTCACATCTCAGTTCCAAGTATCTAGAGGATGCGAAGCACTATTACCCTCGCTCAGCGGTGGTGAGGAAAGGAGACACCGTTAAGATAGTTCGAGGCTCATTTGCTGGGCATGTGGGCAAGGTTGAATCTGTGGATATGAGGAGTATGCGAATTACGGTAGATGGAGCAACGATTGCCAAAGCAGATGGAACGCAGATAGCGGCAAAGATCCATCCGTCGAATGTGATCATCACGAAACTGGACCTTTCAGACCCGATAAGAAAGAGTAAGTTCGAGGAGATATCAAAGGAGTGATGAGAAATGAGCAAACATATGAAAAGACTGGCCTCGCCACGAGTTTGGTCCATTCCAAAGAAGAACCGTATTTGGGCGGTTAAACAATCACCAGGTCCGCATCCAATTGAAAGGAGCGTTCCCCTACTTATCTTGGTGCGTGATATGCTTGGATACTGTGACACAGCGCGGGAGGGCAGGAGGATAATTGGCGATAGAAACATCCTTATAGACGGCAGGATAGTCACTGACTACAAGATGCCTGTAGGGTTTATGGATGTTCTTAGCATCCCAAAGGCAAAGGAGAATTTTAGGGCGCTATTGGACACGAGAGGCAAGATAAGACCCATCAGAATTTCAAAGGACAGAGCAAAATGGAAATTGGTAAGAATAGAGAACATCACCACGATAAAAGGAGGTAAGACGCAACTGAACCTACATGATGGTAGGAATATTTTGGTTGATAAAAAAAGGTACAAAACCGGTGATGTTCTTAAAATAGAACTTCCCTCCCAGAAAATCCTGAATTCCTATGCCTTGGAGAAGGGTAATGTGGCCATAATTATCGGGGGAAGGCATTCTGGACAGATCGGGACGATCGAGAATTATAAGGTCGTTCGAGGCCCGAAACCGAACGTTGTAGAGTTCAAAGAGGGATTCTCCACGATTAGGGATCATGTGTTCGTGGTTGGAATGAAATCCCCGGAGATCACAGTGCCAGAGGTGAGCATCGTATGATTTCTAGCTCATTAGATTTAAACCGAGAGGAGGGGAAGTAGGTTGAACGGAATGCGCGAGATACGGATAGACAAGGTCGTGGTCAACATCGGAGTAGGTGAGGCGGGAGAGAAGCTCATGAAGGCGGAGAAGGTGCTCGAACTATTGACACATCGCAAACCCATTCGAACCCTGGCCAAGACAACGAACAAGGACTTGGGAATAAGGAGAGGCATGCCCATTGGATGTAAAGTTACGTTGAGAGGCGAAGACACGATGAATTTCCTGAAAGAGGCTCTCTGGGTGAAGAACAACAGAATAGCGGATTACTCCTTTGATGCTGAAGGCAACTTCTCTTTTGGCATTGGCGATTACACCGATTTCAAAGAGATGAAATACGACCCTGACATAGGAATCTTTGGATTGGACATATCCGTGACTTTGGCAAGGAAGGGTCTGAGAGTTAGGAATAGAAGAAGAGCTAGATCAAAGATTCCAAAGCATCATAAGATAACGCCAATGGAGGCAAAAAAATTCGTGAAAACAAGGCTCGATGCGGAAGTGGTGGGCTAATGAAGCCAAAGAAGATGTTTGGAAGAAAGAAAGGGTGCAGGCGCTGCGGAAGGAAAAGAGGCATAATCAGACGATACGGTATGCATCTGTGCAGGCAGTGCTTCAGAGAGATGGCACCAGAGCTCGGATTTAAGAGGTATTCATAGAGGTGATAGATTTGCAGCATGATCCGTTGAACGATGCCATGTCGACGATAAAGAACGCTGAGATGGTTGGAAAGAGGGTTTGTGTCCTGAAACCGTCTTCAAAACTCATAGGAAGAATTCTCAAGGTCATGCAGGATAACAACTACATCAAGCAATTCGAGTACATCGAGGATGGAAAAGCTGGTATGTTCAGAGTTGAACTCAACGGTAATATCAACAATTGTGGTGTTATAAAACCCAGATACGCGGTTAAAAGAAGGGATGTTGGGAAGTTCGAGGCCAGATACCTCCCCGCTCAGGATTATGGTGTTCTAATACTCACGACCACAAGAGGTGTGGTTTCACATGATGAGGCTAAAAAGTTAGGCCTTGGCGGAAAGCTGTTGGCCTATGTTTATTGATGGAGGACTATGAAATGCCTGTGGCACCGAAAGTAACAAGAAGCCTTGACATACCTTCCGAGGTCAAGGTCAGAATTAAAGGAATTACCCTCACAGTCGAAGGACCGAAAGGCACCTTGGCCAGAAATTTCTCCCATCCTAGAATTTCAATTAAAGTTACAAAAAACCAAGTCATAGTAGAAAGTAATATGCCCAAAAAGAAGGAAAGCGCATTGGTTGGCACCTGGGAAGCGCATGTAAGCAACATGATCACTGGTGTGACAAAGGGGTTCATATACACCATGAAGGTTGTATACTCACATTTTCCAGTCAAGACGGTGTTGAAGGAGAGTGAACTTCACATCGAAAATTTCCTTGGCGAGTCTCATCCGAGAAAGGCGAAGATCGTTGGGGATACGAAGGTGGAGATAAAGGGAGATACTATTACTTTGACAGGAATAAACCTCGAAGATGTAAGCCAGTCTTGTGCTAATATCGAGCTTGCAACCAAGATCCGCAGCTACGATCCCCGAGTATTTCAGGATGGCATATACATGGTTGAAAAAGGAACCATGGTGGAGGGGGGTGAATAGATATGGCAGAGGAAGAGGAAAAGAAGATCGATACAAAGAAAGAGAAAGATTCCTCCTCTGAAGATGTTGTTATCGTTGAAGCAGAGGTAGTTGAGGACAAAGAAGAGAAAAAGGTTGCTAAGCCCAAGAGGAAAGTAAGAAAGAAAAAGGCAACAGCTGAAGAAAAAGAGGCTGAGAAGGAAGTGGAAGCTGAGAGGCCAAAGAAGAAGGTTGCAAAGAAGAGAATTAAAGTCGAGGAGAAAGAGGAAGCTGAGACCCCAAAAGAGAAGAAAAAAGTTGAAGGTGAAAAACCAAAAGAAGAGGAGAAAGAGGAGGAAAAAGAAGAGGAAGAAGCCGAGGAGGAAGAAGGAGAAGAGGAGGAAGAAAAAGAGGAAATTGAGATAATCGAGGAGGAAGAGGAGTACAAGGTGAAGATAAAGCCAGAACTGAGCGAGGAATTAAAACACGAACTTGAAATTCGCAGAGGTATCAAGAAAAAGACCCCTGACTTCAAACGTCAAGAATGGTTTAGATACAAGCGCCTTGGTGAAGCATGGAGAAGACCCCGCGGTTTACATTCCAAGATGCGCAAGCACAAAGGTTACAGGCAAGATGTTGTGTCTGTAGGTTACGGCTCACCAAAGGGAGCAAGGGATCTTCATCCATCTGGGTTTGAGGAGGTAATGGTTTACAATGCAAAAGATCTGGATAAGATCGATCCAAAAAGTCAGGCTGCAAGGGTTGGGCATAGTGTGGGCACGAGAAAACGGACGGAGATAGAGGAGAAGGCAGAAGAGAAGGGCATTAGAGTGCTCAATCCAAGGAGGTCATGAGATGGATTTGAGGAATCAAAGAAGGCTAGCATCAGAGATTATCGGAGAGAACAGGATATGGATGGACCCTACCAGAATGGAGGATGTAGCGGAAGCCATAACAAGAAGTGATGTTCGGCGATTGATCGACTCCAAGGCCATCAAAGCCAAACAAAAAGCTGGCGTTTCTAGAGGGCGAACAAGATATAAACAAGGTCAGAAAAGGAAAGGTAAAAGAAGGGGTCATGGCAGTAGAAAAGGCACGAAAAGGGCAAGAACTCCCAAGAAGAGGGCCTGGATAAACACGGTTCGTCC
>WVZL01000026.1:279-1659 GCA_011772495.1 Candidatus Aminicenantota bacterium | reverse complement strand
CTACATCATTATCTGGCCCTGTGGTCTGAGCTGAAGAAGTAGGCATAAGCAAAGCTAACAATATTATAAATGCCATCGCTATTATCGGTATTGGTCTCCTATTCATTACGCCTCACTGGTTTCTACTTCACCACTATCTTTGGGAGTTTAACTCTGAGGTCTTTCAGCTCGTTGTAAAATTTCCTTAGCTGAATCTTGGTAGTTGGGTTCATTTCCTCGTTGAGTTTTTGTATTTCGGCTTCTGCCCTTCTTCTTTCAAGGTCTTGCTCAAGTGCATACCTTCTCTCAAGGGCCTGTATCGCCGCTCTTTCTTCGGGAGACATGCTATATATTGGTTGTTTAGATATTTAAAACCTGGTCATACAATAGCTCCCAGTTTCTTTTGCCCTTCAGCAGTGCCGTATGCGTTAGCCCAAAGCCAAAGGTAGAGTTCCTTGTTGATTTTCACCCATTTGTCACCAATTTTTACCTTGCTTGGGATAGTCTCTGGCTTAGTCTCAACCTCAACCTTGCCTAAGCCTGAAATCTCGATAAACTCTACCATGTGAGTCACCTCACTCAGGCCACTTTCTTGAGCTTTCTCCTTGCCCTTGCTTTCCTTGGCTTGACTTTCGGCTTCTTTCCAACATGGAGCCACTCTTTTATTACAGTATCCTTGCCTCTCTTTCTTCTTTTCTCCCAGGTCTCATATCTGGAGCCATCCCTGGGCTTGTCAAGAAGCACAGTTCGAGCGAACTGCCTTAGGCCTGCTGGTGTGCTTGCAAGCGGTCTCACTTGGTCACCCTTGTAGTAACCGAGTCTCACTGGTCTTGAACGAGTTGTTGCCCTCACTACAGCCACTTTTCTTGTGACAGCCTTCTTTCGTGCCTTGCCCTTGANNTGGCTGAGGCAACCTTTGAAGCAGTCCTTACAAGCTCAGACCTTGTTGAAATTCTGCCATCCTTTCCGTATCTTCTCTTTCTTGTTTTCCAAGCCTTTTTCGCTGAAGCCTTAGTTCCTACCATATTATTTTACCTCCATCTTTAATCCATGATAGTGGACTATCATCATCACCCATTACCCAATTATATTGGATAACTGCTGGTGATGTCTGACACTCCTATTTAATAGGTCAGTGTCATAATGATATTCTCCTTAAGCGAAGCTTCTCTCTCCATGCCTCTTTTAGATGCTTAGGTGTCCTCGGGTTCTCAAGCATCTTCTTTATGGCTTTCACAGGCATCTTGTCTATCTTTTTCACCATATCACATCACCTTTTTCTTTTTTCTTCTGACTTCTCTGAGTTCAAGCTTCTGGACAAACTTCCACATCTCTTGGTCAACTGGATACCATCTGCCTGCTACCCTTATCAGCTTGGGCTTCTTCTTAAACCCCTTTCCT
>WVZL01000026.1:0-231 GCA_011772495.1 Candidatus Aminicenantota bacterium | reverse complement strand
TCTTTACTGACATCTACATCACCTTTTTGAGTCTCCTATGCTTTTTTTCAAGCAGGTAGAACTCATACATCTGCCTTCTTGCCTCTGGGCTTATCATTCTACCGCTGGGATAATGAGTAGGAATGACTCTATTGACTTCCTTCATGCTCCATGCTCTTTTTCTCTTTTTCTTAGGCATTTATCTCACCACTTTGTCAACCTTTCTTAGGAGCTGTTTCTTTGTCTGGGCTT
>WVZL01000035.1 GCA_011772495.1 Candidatus Aminicenantota bacterium | reverse complement strand
GTGGTTTCCTCTTATCATAACCACCTCTGTTCTTTGCCTGAGAAAATCGAGCACCTCTTTTATCTCTTTCCATTCCTGGCTTAGATTTCTGCTGAACTCGTGCTTGAAATCGCCATTGACTATTATCTTCTGTGGATTAAGATCATCCAAAATCCTTTCCAGGCGGTTTAAAATTACCTTCTTTTGATATCTTGGAAAAAATACGCCCTCACTCTGCATTACACCCTCATAACCCAGGTGAAGATCTGCGATGACAACACTCTCTGTATTTTTTAAATAGAGACAATATTCGTCGAATATCTCCAAACCAGCGCCCAAATCAACTTTCTGCACCCTCTATCATCTCCATGACTTTTGAGTGAAGTATCTTTATCATCTCTTTCTTATCCTCCATGAGCACGGTATCTGAATAACCCATTGTAACGAGGTTGAAAGCAAAAGGTGAAGGAAGTTCTCTGCTTTCGAGGAAGGAAATATTTACAGTTCCTTTCTCTATCGTTTTTAATAATTTCTTTGCATCCACAATATTCATGCAGTCCTCCATGATTTCCCTATATGTCTCCTTAAGAACAGGGAAATCTGGATCGATCTTCTTAATAACACCCATCAATATATGCGAGTTCATCTGCTGCCTGCCCACAGACATGTATCTGTTCATGTAGCGCTTTAAAATCAAAAATGACCTTGCAGAAACATGTCTGAATCTCCTTCTTAATAACTCGGTCCGTTCAAGAGCCTTTTTTAGATCTTTATCAAAATTCTTGGTGGAGAGCAGTTTCTTAATATCGTCTTTTTTCAACTTCGCATCAGAAGCTAGGATTATGACAAAGCCGTTGTCGCTCACAGTGATGCCAGTGTTCCTCTTCTTCATCTTCGTTATCCTGTGAGCGATAACCCTAGATAATGAACTGTTCGCCCTCCTCCCCACTAGAGTGTGAAAGATGTACTCGTTCCTTTCTTGTTCATCCTCGAATTCCTCCACTATCATCGATTTATTGGTTGGAATCAAAGCGAATTTCTCCTGCTCCAGAAAATAACCGTGTATCGCAAGGGCTGTTCTCTTGTCTATCTCATACTCCGTCATGAGATACCTTACAATCTTTGCCCTGCTCTGCTTCTTAATTTTATTCTTCATTTCACCTCTGAATTTTCGAATCTCGTAGGCAAGGTCAAAAGATAAGGGCAATTGTTCAGAAAACCATGATGGCACTGTTGGTTTTCTTCCCTTCACATCCTCGACATAGGCCCTCATTCCTCTTGCATACTTGAATTTGTATGTGCTGCCCCCCAAAACGAATATATCTCCTGGCATGAGTTTCTCAAGAAAACCTTCCTCTATCTTTCCTACATACTTTCTCCCATCTGCATAGACCCGCACAGCCACCTCATCAGGTATCGTGCCGACATTCATATAATAAATCGGCCTCGTCATCTTGCCTCTTCGCCCAAAAGTTCTTTCCTCTTCATCGAACCATAACTTGCCAAACACTTTTTTATCTTCTAAATCCACATAATATCCGCTAAGATATCTTAGCATGGATATTAGGTTTGATTCATCCAGACTTCTGTAAGGATAGGCCTTTTTTATCAATTCGTATGCCTCATGAAAACTCCATCTCTGTTCTAAGCTCATGCCCACAAGATGCTGGGCTAGAACATCAAGCGCATTCTCAGGGATACGAATCCTATCTAAAGCTCGTTCTCTTGCCTTCTTGGCAAGGACAACGCATTCCACAAGGTCATCCCTGTCCAGAACAACGATTCTCCCTTTTGATACATCATGTAGTCTGTGCCCACTTCTACCGATCCTTTGCAGGCCTCGGGCTATGCTCTTCGGTGAGCCTAGAAGCACGACCAGATCCACATAGCCGATGTCTATGCCAAGCTCTAAAGAGGTAGAGCATACTACCGCTCTGAGCTCCCCTTTTTTGAGGCGGTTCTCCACATCCAATCTCAGCTCCTTGGACAACGAGCTGTGATGTGCCCCTATGCTGTCCACATATTTCTCGCCAAATGTATTTTTAAGGTGATAAACCACCCTTTCTGTTCCGCTTCTCGTATTCGTGAATATTAATGTTGTCCTAT
>WVZL01000019.1:63136-86474 GCA_011772495.1 Candidatus Aminicenantota bacterium | reverse complement strand
CCGCGCTAAGGTGCAGGAGCGAAGATCTTTATAGCAGAGGGGGTAGGGATTAAGCTGGAAGCCAGGGCAACTTACAACAAGTTGACCTTAGAGCAGCATGTTCAAACCCATTTTGGCGATGATCCCCTGGATGTGGCCCGAGTATGATGAATATGATAATGTAGCCGTTACTCAAAAAGTTGATCGATTTATGATAAGGGGAGGAATCGGATTTTTTGTGACTTTCTGAGAAGAACTATCTTCCTTAGCACAGAAGCTAGATATTTATTAAAAGCGGCTACCAGTATCTTTTTTTAATAATAATACTCTCTTCCTCTTTGTTTCCATCATATATTGTGTATCGTTTATAGTCTACACGCTCGAGCCATCCGGAAGATATGTCGACCAGGTATTCCGCTTCATCTTTGATCGTCACGGTCTCAGGCAGTTCTCCCTTGTAAAGAAAGAAGCCCGTCTGCGCTGCCATAAGCTTGAAGTGATCCTCTATGATTTTCTGAGCTTCTTCGGGATCAACTGAGAGTTTCCAAGTGAGGACGGCCTGTTTGTAAGCATGATCAACTCGTTTTACAGTGACCTCTGTTTGTTTGGGAAATAGCTCTAAGCCAAAAATCTTGGGTAGCTTCTTCCCATACTCGACAGATTCATTAATCGGAAACCTTCTTCCAAGGAGCAGGAAAAATATCTGGGCTTCTTCAGTGAATAACTCTTCTATTTTCTCTCGGCTGCGGTATTGAGAAGTGGTCATCTCTAAAAGCTCTACAACTATGGAAGTTTCTTCCCCCCGCCTTTTCATTTCTTCTGTGACGACGTCAGCCATTTCGTCATAGACGTAGGTAACGCTTTCCTTTAATTCCCTCCAATTCTTAACGTCAATTATCGCTGCTGTCGAATCAAGTTGAATAATAACCCGCCAGCCATTGCCCCCATTCTTGAGTCTTTCTAATGATCTTTTTACATTTGGGTTATCAAGATCTAGAGGCATACCTAAATCAACTTTATCGATGGTCCAAGCTAAAAGGTATCCCTCCCTTCCAGCACTCAGCACCTCGATATCTAGGTAAGAAAAAGATTCTTCTTCATACATAGTTCTTCCATCCTCCATTCTTTGCGACGATTTGACTATTTCATATTTTATGCTATCGCCCGTTTTCCAATGAATCGGAAGATCGAGGATTTCTTGGCCAAACCCTGAAGAAGTAAACACAAACGCGCAGAAGACAATCATTCGAAGAAAGTTCATTATTTTAACCCTCCTTGATTCATATTGACTAAGCTGACCTTGTTGCTTATTTTAAGTTATTGAGTTTTAAAAATCAACAATCGACTTGGCTGGAGGATTAACCTAGGTTAACCCTTGTTCTTATGTACGATATTAGCGAGAACCATCCGGCCTTAATCCCAATTCCTTCGTCTCATCGTCTAGACCTGTCATCTCCCAACGGATAAGCGAGAGCGGGATCATTCCTGAAGCATGAAACTGGTCGAAAAACTGTTTAAGGTTGAATTTTGCTCCAAGCTGCTGGGCTCGGTCTCTGATTAACTTTTCCAGATGCACCTTTCCCACCACATAGCTTGTGCCGTACCCGGGCTGTTGAAGGTAGAGTTCCTCGTCAACCCAGACCGTTCTTCCTTCCTTGGGCATCCAGCCGCGGGGCGTCCATTTGACAGCAAAATCCACTGCTTCTTCCAGAGTGAAGGTGTTGCTGTGCATTTTCAGGTCTCCCATGGCTCGTGCGGCCCGGCAGGCGATAAGGATATAGACGAGTTCCCGAGCTTTCGGCTGTTCATCCAGTAGACCGGCGTGCATCATCATCTCTTCCATTCCGGTTGCTAATCCTTCAGCCCGCGAATCCCATATGTTGTAGAGAAGAGGGACACGGCGAATCGGGCTGGGATGAGGCTCCTGCTTCATCCTAGCCAGGTCGAACCAGTGAGTGCCGTGACACCTCATCGGAAGAGAATGGTGATAATCGACCTGAGTGAAGAAATCTCTGAGCTCACTCGGAGGAATGAACCTGACCTCTCGTTTTAATGTATCCTGCAGGTAGTCAGGAACTGTCATGATTTGCCTTTCCCTGAGGAACTGCATGAAATAATTCACAGCTTCATCGTAACGCCGCTGGTAAGCCTCTCTGGAGTTTGGTGGTTTAAGCTCAGGCAGGTGACGGTTGCGGTTCTCCTCCAGCTTCAGGCAAGCGGTGGCCCGGTCTAACTCTCGTTGCAGGATGACCAGTTGTTCTTCCCAGGTGTAGGGAATGAGATGGACATTCTTCAGGTACCAGTTGTAGTTTTCGATGCCGATACCTGAGGGCGCTGTCATGTCTTTTTGTTTCTCCTCTAGCCAGCTGCGAAACTCATCCACCGCTTCCTTGGCCTGTTTTATGTCGGGGACGAGATCAGGATGGTCTTTGCCCAAGCGCTGGGCAAGATCATCCAGGAAAGCGCTCTCCCTCTTCTTCAACCTGATGCCAAGAAACCAGAGGTCTTTCGCTTCTTCTATCAGATTATTTTTTGCCTGTTCCAGGACTTTTGGTACAGCACGAAGATGCCTTCGAAAATCATCCAGGGCCTCATCCGAAAGAGGAAAGGTGTATTTCCAGAGGCAGAGCGTTCCGTACCGCCAGGGTCCTTCCAGAGCTGGAACATCTGATGGGGAGCGATAGTAGACTGCATAAAAGCAGGGATTTCGCGACCAGGGGCGGAGGACTCGGTGGTCAAAATCCAACCCGTTCATCTCTGCTCGGACAAGGTGATAGTCTACCTGTTGAGACACTGGCCAGGAGATGGGATCGATCGCAGCCAGGCGCCCTTGGAACTCCTTCAGTCCCTGCCTCTGCTTCTCCATCGCAGCTGAGGTGTAATCTGGAACTCCGTCCCTAATTTCGGGTTTCTGGAATTCACGCCATTCTTCGAATAACTTGACCAGGTCCTCATAATTGCTGCTGAAGGGGACTTCTTCTTTTTCTGGCTTTGGGGAGCAGCTAAAAGACACAAGAGTGATAAGAAAGATAAAACCTATGGACATAAGATCACGCTTCCTCATTATGTTAACCTCCTATTATCCTGAGCTCTTTTTTCAAGCTCTTGGGATTATCCCTCTTTATACTTCTTGTTTCAGGATATTATAGAACTTATCCCTAGCAGATCTTTCGATCCAGGGCTGGTGGCCGCAGTTATGGAGCAGGATGAACCGGAAGTCATTCAGGAGGCGAGAAAGGGGGCGGTTGACCCCTTCGGTAGGATGAGGATCATAGTCGCCATGGATGGCGACGACCGGGCACTGGATTTTCTTCCCGAACTCTAAGAGTTTGCCACTGCTTCTTAACTGCCTGGCCTGTTCCCAGACATTCTGGTATAGATCGTATTGGCATTCCAGTAATTCACTCTTGTGGGGAAGAGGATCATAGGAATCAGCCTTGGAAATCAGCTCTCCAAACCGGGCTAGGAGTTTGTTTTTATCCTCAACAGCGGGATCGTCCAAGCTTTCTATCAGGGAAAAGGCTTCTGCTTTTTCTTCTTTGCTGAGCCGGTTGAGCCGGGTTTCCATGATGTTCAGGGCATATTTTTCTTCGTAGGGCCCGCTTCCGATAAGGATGAGCTTTTTTACGAAGGCTGGGTACTGAGCCGTAAATAAAAAACTGAGCCATGCCCCCCATGACCAACCGATCAAGGTAACGGGAAGATCCCCGCTCTTTTTTAAGACATCCTTCAGTTCCTCTAGTTGCCCTTCGAGTGTGGTGGCTGTTTGAAGAGGCTCTAGAACGCCTGTAGCAGAAGAAAGCTCTCGAGCCACGGGCGCCATTTCTCCGGGTGCGCCCGGCCCCCCGTGGATAACTGCTGTATTGAAAGGCGCTTTCCCGTATTTTCTGAGGTTTTCCATATTTGGGTCTATTCTAATTCCTTATAGGGCTATCCAGGAGAATGATAATCAAAGTCAGCTCGTGGCGGCTCAATGCTTCCCGGAATGTTTCTTCAAGTGTTGGATCAGATTCATCCAGCCTTGAAGTGTACACCTGCTTCACACCACAAGACCAGGCAATGTGTTTGATGTCTAAAGCTGGCGCTTCTCGTCCCAAAGCATCTCGCCCAACACCGGGATTAACCTGGAATCCCGAGGTGGCCGTGGCCTTATTATCTAGGACGACCATCAGGATATTGCTCCGGTTATGGACCGCGTTACAGAGGCCAGGAAGAGTGGTGTGGAAGAATGAAGAATCGCCAAGAATAGCCACGGCCCGCTCCTCGACTCCTGCTTTGCTCAGACCATCGGCCACACTAACTGCAGAGCCTAAGGCGTACTTCGCATCGAGCCGGTCAGCTACTGTGACCAGACAGCCAGGATCCCCGACAAGTACTGGTTTTTGCCCCAGACTCTCGGCTGCTCTCTCCAGCTGGTCAAGGATTTTATCATACTGGCAGTCTGCACAGTAATCCTCTTTTTTCGGCCTTTCTTCAGCTTCCTCCTCTTTGAAGTATTTTCTGACGGGGACAAAACCCGGCATAAATTCACTCAGAGCAAGCTGAATCTGCCACCGGAATAATTCGCCTTCCCGGCTTAGGTGTTTACTCTGTTTTCCGTATATCTTGGCAGGAGAACCAATATCATGGGCAATAGCCTTGATACGGGTTTCTAAATAGGGCTCGTTTTCCTCGACGATCAAGGCTTCCTGACAATCCTGCAGGAACTCAGCAATGGTCTTTCTGGGCAGAGGATGAATAACACCTAATTTAAGCAGGCGAAATTCTTCGGGGTCTTGGTCGCCGACAACATCGAGAAGTTTCCGGTGAGCGAACCCGGCACTTATAATGCCTTTCACGCCTGTGCCAGTAGCTTTGTTATAGGGTGTGTTGTCAGCCCAGCTGACCATAGCCTCCATTCTTTCATGAAGAATCCTGTGTTTTTCTACTACATTTATAGGGACAGGGACGAATCTCCAAGGTTCTCTGGACAGGCCGAGATCGGCTTCTTGGTGAGGTTTATCAGAAACAGGGACCGGTTCCTCCTGCTGGGAGAAGCTTCGGGTTTCTCGGATAATCATGGCAGTATTGAATTTTTCTGAAACATTAAAGGCCTCTCGCATCATAGCATAGCCCTCAGCCGGGCAAACTGGCTCCATCATCGGCATTTCCAACAAATCTGCCAGGTTTCTTGAATCCTGGTCGTTTTGCGACCCGTATCCACCGGGATCATCTCCCAGAAGAATAACCAGCCCTCCGTGGACCGGGGTCAGATTGAGAGCCATGAGCGGATCGATCATCGCATTCAGGCCTACACTTTTCGTACAAACTAATGCCCTTCGCCCGGCTATGGAGGCGCCGATGCTCATTTCTAGAGCCACTTTCTCGTTGCTCGACCACTCCACATAAATTTTATGCTTTTTGGCTAGGCTAATCAGAGTCTCCACTGTCCCTGAGCTCGGTGAACCAGGATAGCTGGTCACCAGCTTGATACCGCTGGACAATGCGCCCCATGCCAGGGCCTGATCTCCGTTAAGTTTTTTTAAAGTCATTGGAATCCCTTTAAATTAAGATTTATAGCCTCGTATTAAAATTAGGCACGGTTCTATTTTTCTGCTGATTTAGGAACGGGGATGGTTCCTGTTTTCTTTGTTTCTGTTGATTCTTCTGTGCTTTTGAGAAATACAATTGCATCAGGCTGTCCTATTAGTAACACAGAAAGATAGAATAGCAAAATAGAACCGTCCCCACTCATCCAAAATAGAACCGTCCCCGTTCATTCATTTATTTAAAATAGAATAGAAAAAATAGAACCGTCCCTGTTCATCTAAATCTATTTTGAATTTTTGTCATTAGAATTCTCTGGCTTATTTGTGGTGTATTTTTCTCTTCGGCGACACCAGTAGAGGGCAAACGGGATTCCGGTGACGATGAAGGCCAGGTCCATGGCCGACTTCTGCCATTCGAATACAGCCCTGAGCGCGATCAATCCTATGATCGCCAGGAGCGAGAGAAGGGGAAGCAAAGGATAGAGCGGGACTCGGAAGATATTCGGGCCTCCGAGGCGGGCTCTCCTCATCTTGAAAAGCGCCAGAGTGGAAAGCCCGTAAAAGATCAGGATGGCGAAGACCAGGCCCGCGGCAATGGTCTCGAAGGTTCCGCGGATGACGAGAATGGCTCCTGCCCAGAGGCAGTGAGCTATAATCGCCCGGGATGGTGTCCGGAATCGGGGATGGACATGATCCAGCCATTTGAAGAAAAGCCTGTCCTTGGCCATGGCATAATAAGCCCGGGTCGCGGTCATCATGGTCCCGTTGATACTTCCGGTGGCGGAGATTATCACCAGGACGGCTATAAGGGCAGCACCGACGGGGCCGATTAACACGGTCAGGACATCCGAAGCCACGATCCTGCTCTCCCTCATTCCCTCCATGCCCAGGATCCGGTGGAAGGTCATATTTGTTAAGGCATAAAGCAGGACGACGATACCGATTCCGATCATGAGGCTTAAAGGGATGACCCGCCTGGGGTCTTTCATCTCTCCAGCCGAGTATCCGACCCTTTCCCAGCCCGTGTGGGAGAAAAGAATCAGCATCAGGGCGGCGACAACATTCCCCACTGGAGTTAGCACCCCTTCTGGTGCGGCATGGGTAGAAAGCAAGTTTTCATGTCCCCCACTTAAGACCAAGCCGGCGGCGACGATGGACAGCAGTGCTCCCACTTTTAGGATCGTGGAGAGTTTCTGGAAGATGCCGGCCCTTTGAATGCCGATATAATTGAGAACTCCGAAAAGAAAAATGACGGCGAGAGCCACGATGATTTTGGTGAATCTATCCATGGCCACGAAATAGCCCAGGTAATCCGCCACAATCAGGGCCAGGCCTGCAGCGGCACTGGTCCGGATGATGAACAGCTGCGCCCACCCGAACATGAACCCGGCATAGGGTCCGAAGCATTTGGTGATGTAGACGTATTCCCCGCCCGTGCTTGGCATCCTAGTTCCGAGCTCAGCGTAGATCAGCCCGCTGACAAACACGAAGATTCCTGCCAGCAGCCAGAGAAGAATGATCGAGTCGAAAGAACCGAGGTAGCCGGCGATGATCTGAGGTGTGGAATAGATGCCGGCTCCGATAGTGATCCCGATCAGGATGGCGATCCCGTCAAAGACACCCAGAACCTTCCGGAGGGAGGGCTCTGGACGTTTATCAATTCCCTCCTCAGCCATTGTGCGTAACATATAGCACAGCAAAATTTGGCGGTCAAACGCTATGCTGCCGATTCTATAGAGAATTTTGAAAGTTTCAACGAATTTTTTTAACGCTGGGAAATTTCTCAGAATTAGGAGGAGTACAGCAAGATTAGTTAGGCTGACCTTACTCGAGATTCAGTATTTTCTTTGATAAGAGTTGTAAAATACTTGGCTAGATGTTATAAACTCTTTTCTAGAAATTAGAGTGTTGGTGATCAAATCACACGTTTTAAAGAGGAGAATCCAATGGAACAGAAGTCACTCACCTTGCGAGGGCTGAACTGGCTCCTGATTTTTCATTTGCTAACATCCCTGTTGGTGATTCTTTCTGCTTTCCTGTCTTTACGCCATTTCTTCATAGCCAATTTCCCGTCGTCGATTTTTGAAGGGTCGTTCTGCGACCTGTCCGCTTTTTTTAACTGTGACAGTTCCGCCTATTCTTTCATCGCCCAGATCTTTGGTGTTCCTCTCGGGTATTTTGGCATAGCCTTAGGCTTGGCCTCTTTGATGGGAATCCTCTTTCCGTCCGCAGGATTTGAGAGGACCAATATTTTCTTAAGTTTTTTCAATGTTCTGGGCATTATCGGCCTGATAGTCATCTCGATTTTCATCCTCCAGAGCGTCTGCCTTTTCTGTGTGGGATACTATATCTTCTCGTTTATTAACTTCTGGTTGTATTCCAAATATGGTATCGAAACACAGAAGGGATTCATCAAGCAGTATTTTCAGCCCAGTATCAGACATCTTTTCGGGATTGGTCTGCTTACCCTGATTGGAGCTGTGGGTATGTATTCCTATCACCAAGTCAAGATTGAAGCCCAGGGAGGCGGCGTGGCCAATAGAATCGTCCAGCAGTATTTCAACCTGCCAAAAGTTAAGAATCCTAGTATCATTTCACCTTATTTTACGATCCAGGCCACAGAAGATTTTAAGAGCGCGCCCATCAGGATTGTCGAATACGCCGATTTTCAGTGCCCGGATTGCCTCAAGCTGAGGAACGACTTAGAGGATCTGAAAAAAGATTTTGGTGACAAGATGAACGTGGCCTTTCAATTTTTTCCGCTCGACGGAAAATGCAACAATGTTGTCGACAAAGACAAGCACCCGCAGGCCTGTGCGCTATCCTATATTGCTGCCCATGATCCGAGCAAATTCCTGGCCATCCATGATGAGATTTTTGATAATTTCCGCCAGACAAGAAGCGATGAATGGGTGGAGAGCCTGGCCCAAAAATACGGAGTGGAAGAAGCACTCACGGATGAGAGAACAAAAAAAATCGTCCAGGATATCATCAACACCGGGAAAGAATACAAACCGACTTCTGATCGGTACAAGCATGGGATTCGATCGACCCCGACCATGATCTTGAACGAGAGGATGGTCATCGGCACCCTGCCCAAAGTCCAGCTCAGGGCGATCTTCAAGGCGATCCTTCAAAAAGAAGAAAAGGGTAAGGACGAACCCCCTGGATTCATCGAGGACTGGAGATAGGATGATTAAAGTCTGCTTCTCTTTTTCTTTGCCCTAATCTAAGCATTTTTTGTGTGCAGATTTTTATATCTGTCGGCCACAATTAAATTTATCTTGAATTTTAATAATATTTTTTATAGGATAAGTTAAATTTTTATGACAAGGAGTTGGGTATCATGAAATTATGTTTCTGTCGTTTTCTGTTTGCGGCTGCCATCGTCGTGATAGCCCTCGTCTGGTGGCCTGCCCTCTGGGCAAAATGGGTTGTCGTAGCCGGTGCCGCACTCCTGGCCATCTTGAGTCTTATCTATAATAAGTGCTTCTGCAGGGCTATGCAGAAGACAGAATAGAAATAGTCCTATCTGCTGGCAACCGGTCTAAGAAAACAAATCAAAAAGGGAAAAGAGGCCTCTACTCGTCTGCCTGTCGTCTCAATTATTAAATGGTCACTATCAATGAATGGAAAATTCTGCAGATCGTATTTTTAAGTTATTGAGTAATCCATGGAGGAGGTCCTATGTTAGAAATAAGAAAATTATTATTTTTCGTAATCATAATCAGCTTGTTTCTGTTAATGATTAGCTCTGATACCCTGTCTTCAGCTGCCGGAGAAGATCAGAAAAGACAGAAAAAGACATCCAAGTCTCTGACTTCCGAAGGATATTCTATTTTTCATGAAACGATGGTCGACATGACCTGGCAGGAAGTGGAAAAAGCGGCCAAGGGAGGAAGCAGCTTGGGTTCTGGGCGAGATGAAAGCCGAGAAAGCAGTTGGACCTCTGATTCAGGCGCTTAACCACAAGGAATGTGGCTGGATGGCTGCTCTGGCTCTGGGAAAGATCAGGTCAGAAAAAGCTCTAATGCCTCTCATCAGAGCTCTAATGGATGACAAAATAAAGGTTCGCCGTGCTTCTGCTTGGGCGCTAGGAAAGACACAATCAAACAAAGCTGTCTGGCCCCTTATTAAGGCCTTGAAGGATGAGGATGAGGAAGTTCGGTATTGGGCTGTTGTAGCCCTGGAAAAAATTGGCACACCAGAAGCAATGAAGGCTGTAGAAGAATATAAAAAAGAAATAAATGAATCTAGCCTTCGAAACAATTAATAAAACCAAAAAGGAGAATAAAACCTATGCAATATCTATTAGTCAAACACAAAGTGGCGGACTTCGACAGGTGGTACTCAGTTTTCCGGTCACAGGCAGAAGCTCAGCAAGAATCTGGTCTTAAAGACCTTCAGCTTTTTAGAGATGCGGCAGATCCCAATGATGTTGTTCTGTTATTCAGAGTCGATGATTTGGATAAAGTAAAAGCTTTTACAGAATCCCCAGAATCATACAAAGCAAAAGAGGAATCAGGTGTTATTGGTGAGCCTGAAGTCTTATGGCTGAATAAAATATAGAGAACAAATTTACCGGACGAGCTCCTCAACATTGGAGGCAACTACGTCGAAAGGAATGAGCAGAGAAATTAAAAAATTTGAGTGGATCGGAAGTAGGAGCGAAGTTACTAGAGTCTTTTGTATAAAATGAAATTCTTTTTATAAAAGGAGGAAATAATGATTTCTTATCAAATCCTGAATGAGAATACCAAGAAAAAATATTCTAGAGCTGGACAAACGAGTCTTATATACCATCTAGTGAAGTCCATGCAGCTGATAATTTTGGGCTTTGTTATCATTTTAGTGTTGGCATTCACGCCTGTAGAGGCTCAGTTGAAAGTCGAACCTGTATACGACCCTGCTAAAGTCGAATTTATTTATGATGATCTGCATAATTTCCTAAAAGCATTCAAGATGATCAATGAAGGAGCCGACTTGGAAGAAACCTTGAAGAAAGAATATCTGGATAAAGCCTCTCCCGGGTTGAAGAACTACATGGAGGATGCAGGTTACGAATTGAAACATTTTGTCGAGAGGTTCGAAAAATATAAAAAGAACTATACAACTCTTCCCGAGCTTCCAAACCAGCTTGTTTCCCAAGAACCTCACATACGCAAGGCCTTGCAAGGCATGAAGAAGATTTTCCCCAAACCTGTATTCATTCCCATATATATATTGGTGGGGATTAGCGGCGGGCTCCACGCGGAACCATCCGAGGTCGGCATACGGCTCGCCTTTTCTAGAGCTGCCTCTCCTGACCGTCTTCCGCGTCTGAAGCTCACCATCATCCATGAGCTGATCCATGTGCAACAGGCTTTGGCCATCGGGATGGAACAATATCATTCGATTTACGAGGAGAACAGAAGCCTGCTTGCCGTATCGATTCGTGAAGGCGTTGCCGAATATCTGACCTATCTTATCTCCGGAGAATACAGCAAGAAAGGAATCTATGATTATATAAAAAAAGATGAGAAGAAAATTTGGGAACGTTTCAAAGCCGAGATGCACGCCCCCGAATTCGGCGACTGGTTGTTTTCGAAGCCCAAAGATCCGGATCAGCCAAGAGACCTTGGATATATTATG
Organism: Candidatus Aminicenantota bacterium; assembly: GCA_011772495.1. Taxonomy (GTDB): domain Bacteria; phylum Acidobacteriota; class Aminicenantia; order Aminicenantales; family Aminicenantaceae; genus WVZL01. The sequence continues at coordinate 75,336 of WVZL01000019.1, read as the reverse complement.
GGCGCTATGATTGTTGAATCATACTACGAGAACGCAGATGACAAGAAAAAAGCCATAGATGAAATTCTTTCGATCACTGACTACAAAGGATTCTTGAAAAAAAGTAGATATGCAGAAAAGTTTTTAAAACAATAATAGTGTCATTATGAACACTTTTTGGCATTACCTTGGGGGGAATGTGATTCGGCCTCGCCAATCATTCATTCAATTAAGGGAGGATCCCAAGGCATTGGGACAAGGTCTCAAGGCCATTTTGCTTATCGGCGGGCTCTATACATTCACAGTGACCGGCCTGGCTCTCGTCGACGCTGAAATTATGGCACCAGGTGTGCTTAAAATCCCTGGCGAAGCCTACTATTTTTGGGAAATCTTCTTCACCCTACCTGTTATGATCTCAGGATGGATATTAGCAGCCGGGATAATCCAGTTGCTAAGCCGGGCATTTCAAGGAAGAGGTACTTTCGAAGTAACCCTAGCACTGCTAGGTTTTGCGATCACACTTCCCATGTTTATGACGTGGATCCCGGAAACTATTGGCACCATCATATTTCTTACAGGTCTAGCGACTCATGAGCAATGGGTGACCCTGGCCACAGAGACATCATTCGGAAAAGTGTTTAACTGGGTTTACCAATTGCTGTTCTTGATATGGTTGATGATTCTCGTGCCCCTAGCTGTAAGCATTGCTCAAAAGTTGCGCTTGTATGTGGCTGCGGGAATTGGTTTCCTGAGCCTGATTATTTTTATGGCCTTTGTGCTCGTCTTTATTCGCTAAGAAAATGTCTATATTGTCAACTCTTATCTAAATGCCAAAAAAGAAAGAGGATTCAATGCTGAAAGATTCAGTGGAGATAAAATCTACACCCGAGAAGATATTTGAATTCTTTGAGAGCTGGGAAAAAAACTATCGTAGATGGCATCCCAATCATGGCGATTCCCGATGGTTAAAGGGAAACCTGAACGAGCCGGGTTCTATTCTTTACACCGAGGAAATTCTTCATGGCCACCTGCATAAGTTGAAATTCCGGATTACGGAGATAGAACCTCCTAGTAGATTGAGCTATAAATTCCTATTTCCTTGGTCGCTATTCATTTCTAAAGGATCGTTCGTTATTGAACGAAAGAAAAACCGTTGCCTGTTTACGTCTTCGTTGACCTTTCGATTCGCCAGATTGCTGAAAACATTCGCTAAAAGGAGAATGGCTGATTTAAAGCAGCATATGAAGGAAGAAGGTGACAATCTAAAAAGAATTATAGAATCTGATAAATAATTATCTACATACAACGCTTCGAATATTGCATATAATTACGTTTAATTTATTATTTCACGCCATTCTAACTTAGGCTGATATTATTAAATGTCATAAAATATACGTTGTGAGATGCTGAATCAATGAGAGTTCGTTCTGCATGCCCGCAAGAAATCTGTGCTAAAGTTGAGGATCCTGCAATTACAGAGCTTTGTTCATTCCTGCGATATTCACGATTCGACAAGACTGTCAATGAGATTCTTCATGGTCTTGAGATATTCCTTAAGGTTTTGCCGGCCTTTATCAGTTATGGAAAGCATAGTATGGGGGCGCTTGCCGATAAATTGCTTCTTGATCACTACATAGCCGAATTCCTCTAGCTTGGATAAATGGAAAGAAAGGTTTCCTTGCGTTAAGCCTATCTGAGTCATGAGGAAGATAAAATCTGCACTTTCAACAACAGATAGGTAAGCTATAATCATGAGCCGGGCCGGTTCATGAATAGCCTTATCAATACCGAGCAACACACTCAGATCTGTTGAATCATTCCTACTTCGCTTGCTCATTGGCTACTCCTAGTTCTTTTTTCAATGGGAATCGAGTTAAGAACCGGATAAACACTATGCATCCGATGATAAGAATAGGGCCAGCGGTAAAGGAGAATACCAGTAAGGAAGGATATGGAAGTGAAGTGTTCTTTTTCAACCAAAAGGTCAGCGGTAGTGAAACAGCGAAAAGGAGCGCATAAAGATAGAGGCGAGTAAAGTCCATGAAATAGGCCATAAAGCTGAAGACCAGAAGAGCTTGGATGCCGAAGATTAAGAAAGGAATAGGAATTCCGGTTGCTCCCCCCACCGGAAACACTTTAAACAGGGAAAGAAAGAATGTAATGACCCCAATCAGAACTGAAATTACCAGGAGAAGCTTCACATGCATCATTTTCCTCTTTCGGGATTTTCCAAAATGAACGGTTCCTAAGCGGGGAGTTGTAATGTATTTCTTTCCGAAGATCATGAAAAGGAGTGCTACGGCAAGTATAATGATCGGAACCAAGAGGGGCATAGTGATAGTCACGTAGTCGAGCAAGGAGAACTCATTGAGTATCAACGGCAGCCCGAAACTCAGCAGAATCAATCCCAAAAAAACATCGTAAATGCCATCCTTGAAAAAGGAACGGTATGCCCTTTTTTCCAGTGCTTTGAAGTTTAGTTTCATGATTTAAGACCTCCGTTTTTAATTTACATTAGAATACAAAATAGTTTGTAATACATACTTAATTGTAATATAATGCAAAAATGCTGATTTGTCAACCCTAAAAAAATATTTTTTGCCTTAGTGCCTAATAAGGCAGAAAGATTAAAGGTAATTTAATGTTTAGATTTGAGAAGATATCAGACAAAACATGCAATCAGAAAAGGTAATCTGTCCAGAGCGAGAAGCTACAGGATTAGAATAGAATTTAATAAAAAGCTCACCAGGTTAAATACTTGGCGACATTATTATCTATCTCTCGATTCCGCTATTTTTCTCAACTCAGCCTTGAGCTTTTTTTCCAGAGGCTGGGGAGTGTGATTTTCCAAGATGTATTTTGCTCTGTCTCTGGCCTTGGTTCCCAGGTCTTTCTTGTCTTCCTTTTCCCATCTGTCATAGGGAACTCTTGAGATCAGTTCCGGGTACCAATTTTCCTTGAAGTGTCTGAGAGTATGATCGCTGGTCAGGTATTCACCGCCCGGGCCGATCTCATCGATCAAATCCAGCGTCATCGTTTCCTCATTGACTTCTATGCCGCTACAAATGCGCCTGACCAATCCAATCACATCATTGGAGACCACCAGCTGTTCGAAGGAAGTTGTCAAGCCATTATTGATATACCCCACATCATGCACCAGATTCCCTCCGTTTAATGAAGACAACAAGGTCCACAAGGCTCCCTCTAACGATGCCTGCTGGTCGTAAGTATTGGAATCAGAACATCCGGCAAAGCTGAACATGGGAAGACGATAATACCTGGCTAGATCGGTAAGAGCAGAAGTGGCGAGCATGAATTCTGCCGAAGCATAACAGAGGGTAGAGGTGGCCATGTCCATCGAGGTGACCCCTCCTCCGTAGATGAAAGGAGCTCCCTCGTTGATAAGATTGGCCAGGACATAGCCGGCTAGAATCTCGGCATTCCCTTGAATCAGACCTCCGGCCAGAGTCACCGGACCAGTGGCTCCAGTGATCACAGCCGGGGTGAAAACAACAGGAAGAGACTTTTCGGCCATGAACATGAGTTTTTGGGTGGATTCCTCAGCTAGAGTCAAGGGAGAAATCGGCTCTGTATAGAGGGCGACAAAGGGACTGTTTTTCAACTTCTCCTCCCCGCCGGCGACGGCTTCAGCCAGGCTGATAATTGTCTTGAGATTTTCAAGATTCCAGGCAGTGAACACGATTGGCTTCTCCGTATGATTCACCATCGCCTCAAAATGGTATACATCGGATATTTTAGGATTCACGTCGCTGGCAATACCGGAGCACATGACAAAACTTATCTCATCGAGAAAGTCCACGACTCTGGAAACGTTCTCAATATCCTTGAGTACGGAAGTTCTCCTTTTACCTGTGTAGGGATCAACAACATTAGGCGTATCCGACCCGGTCCCGAAATAGACGTTGTTTTCTTCGAGAAACATGGCCGGCTGGCCGCTCCTATCACACATGCCAATCCTCGGAGGAGTATTCCTCAAGGCCCGCTCCACCAGGTTCGAAGGGAACCTGACCCTCTCGGCCTTCACATAACATCCCCCTTTCTTCAGTATCTCCACAGCTTTTGGCTCTTTGACAGCCACTCCAGTCCTTCTCAGCACTTCGAGAGTGGAAAGGTGGATCTGCTCCAGCTGATCCCTCGCTAAGACGTTCAGCCTTGGAATATTTAACCTGTACTTATTTTCCATCTTCCTCCCTCCTGTATTCTATTTATTCCTCATCTAATCCGTACTTTTTCTTAAGTTCCTCGTCATAAGGGGCTTTTCGGGCAGGGCAGTTTTCCCGGGAGCACAACTGACAGGAAAAGAACGTCTCCTCAGTAGGGAAATAGAGGCCAGATACGGATTTTCGGGGTATCATCAGCATATGTTCATTCAATTTCACCCCGGTTAAACGCAAATTCTCTCCGAAAAGGGAAAACAGTGGTTTCTGTTCGGTGACCGGCCAATCCTCCAGGGAACCAGGGCTCATGCTGGCCAGCTTTTCCAGTCCATGCTGCTTCTTCAAGTGCTTCTCTAAGTATTTTTCACATATTCCTAGAGCCATATCACCGATATTCTCCAAATAGAACTGTCGCAGAAGATCCTTAGAGGCGCTGGCTTCGCTCTCTAAGCTCTTCCCGATAGTGATAATGTAGGGGAAAACTTTCTTTGTTTTCTCCAGGTTGACTCTTAGAACACGGCTAGAAAAAGTCACCCCGTTAATCTTGACCGTGTCTTTCCCTTTCTTAGCTACATAGGCAACTTCGTAGGAGACTTTTGGCTGGATCAAGGACTCAGCGGTTTCCAACAATTCCAGTACTGTAGTCAGAGATTTTTCTTTATTCAAACGAAGCTCTTTGATGACCTTATCAGGGTTTAGCTTCATAGGAACGTTTTTTATGATTCTCATAACGTATATTCTATTCCCGATAACTCACTAAATCTGCCTTACCCGAAAATCGTTCTAAATTCCTGGAGCCTCCGGGCTGCTAAGAAGCCAGTTCATATCATTCTCACTGATTCAGGAGGTCTTTTACCAGGTCTACAGCCGAGGCAGCGTCAGGGGCATAGCCATCAGCTTTGATTTGCTCGGCAAAAGAATAGGTCAGAGGCGCGCCTCCGATTATGACTTTCACTTTTTGTTTCAGACCCGCCTTTTCCAATGATTCGATAACTTCTCTCATATAGGTCATGGTGGTAGTAAGGAGGGCTGACATTCCCAATACATTCGCTCTCTCTTTCTCGACCTGTTCAAGAAATTTCTCTTTGGGAACATCATTACCGAGGTCTATGACCTCATAGCCTGAGCCTTCTAAAAGCATGGCCACGATATTCTTGCCGATATCGTGCAAATCCCCCTTCACGGTTCCGATGACGACTTTTCCTTTGGCCTCTACTTTTGATTCAGCCAGGAGAGGCTTTATGATCTCCATACCGGCCTTCATGGCTTTGGCTGCGATCAAGACTTCAGGAATAAAAATCTCTCCCTTCTTGAACCTCTCGCTGATGGTGTCCATCCCGGCCACCAGCCCCTTGTTCAGAATATCTTGGGCCGAAATGTCTTGGGATAAGGCTTTTTCAGTGAGGGCAGGCACTGATGCCGGGTCGCCCTTTTCTATTTCGGCTGCAATTTCTTCTAAGATTTCCATGCTTCTCTCCTTAAGAAAAAATGTTTTGATATTTTTCTGTTCCTCAGTTAGCCTCCGATTATCTTTCCTAAAAACAGTGCTAAAATCAATAGGGGAATGATATATTTAAGGAATACTCCCCAGAAAGGCCTAACCTTAAGGCCTTTAGCTCCTTGATTGGCTGTTTTCATGAATTTCTTGATTCCTAGCGACCAGCCGGTAAACAGGGATACAGCCAATCCAGCAATGACCAGAGTTATGTTGGCAGAGACATAATCGACCAAGCCGAAAAAGTTCTGTCCGAATAACTTGAAATTATTCCAGGATCCCAAAGAAAGCACTTGGGGTATTCCCAGGACGAAACAGCCGACGAGGGTTACCAGAACAGCCCTGATCCTGGCTTTCGACCGGTCCCATTTTAGTTCATCCATGAGCCAGCTGGCAATGCATTCTGTGCTAGCAATGGCAGAGGTGAAGGCGGCTACAGTAACCAGGAAGAAGAACAGAATTCCGAACACGATTCCCCCTGGCATTTTTCCGAAGACATTGGGCAGAGTTACAAAAATCAGATTATACCCCGAATCAGGATTCACGCCAAAGGCAAAGGCGGCTGGAAAGATGATGAAACCTGCCAATAAGGCTCCGGCCGTATCCATGAGTCCTACCCGGGTCGAGTCCCCGGGAATATTGGCTTTTTTATCCAGGTAGCTGCCATAGACCCAGCTGGCTCCAAAGCCCACGCCTATCGAGAGAAACACCTGTCCCAGAGCGGCCAGGATAGCCTCGCTGTTGATCTTTGTAAAATCAGGTTTTAAGTAGAATTCGACACCTTTCCAGGCTCCAGGAAGGGATAGGGAATAGATACCCAGACCTATTAAAGTTATGAAGAGCAGCGGCATGGCGATCTTGTTGAAGGCTTCGACTCCCTTGACCAGGCCTCTGGACACGATGATACCCAAGACTATGTAGATCCCTATTTGCCAGGAGAACACTTCCAAGCTTCTGGCAGTGAAATCGTTGAAGAGCTCTTCCACTTGCTTGGCTGTCAGGCCAAAATATTGGCCTCTTATGGTTTTGAAAAAATAAGCAGCCACCCAGCCCATGATCATCGTGTAATAGGAAAAGATTAAAATAGTGCTTAGGATGCCGAACCAGCCTCCAAGAAACCATGGTTTCCGCGGCGCCAGTTTTCTAAGACCAGTGGTTATACTGCTGCGGGAGGCTCTTCCCAGACTGAATTCGGCAATGAACAAGGGGATAGCCACCACGAACAGGCAGATCAGGTACAGAAACACGAACGCGCCCCCACCATATTTACCGGTCACGTAGGGAAATCTCCAGATATTTCCCAGTCCAATACTCCATCCTGCGGCGGCCAGGATAAATCCTAAACGAGTCCTCCAGGTTTCCCTGACATCATTATTTGGTCTTGAAGACATTCTTTATTCCTAGCTTTTCACGATGACTCTAATCTTTGCCTTCCCTCTAAAAACTTAAATTTTGGAGGTAAGATTATTTCTTCGGGGATGCAAGCTCTTTTTCTATGAACCAGTCTATATGCTTCTCTAGGATGGGCAAAGGCATGGAGCCGTTGCCCAAAATGGCATGATGAAATTTCCGTATATCAAATTTTTCTCCCAGAGCCTTTATAACTTTATCTCGAAGCTCGAACATCTTTATGCTTCCCAGCTTGTAACCAAGGGATTGAGCGGGGATATCGGTGGAATAGCGCAAGGTTTCGCTGTGAATCTGGGTATCTGATTCCAGCAGGTGATCTTTCATGAATTTCACTGCCTGGGACCGAGGCCATTCAAGATGATTCATCCCTGTATCAACCACCAGTCTGGTCGAGAGGAACATATCCATCATGTACCTTCCACAAAGGCTGTAGGGATCCTGGAACAGGCCCATCTCCAGTCCAAGCCAGGAGGCGTATTCAGCCCAACCCTCGGTAAAAGCGTTATGGATGTTTTCGCGGCGGAATTCAGGTAAAGTTTCATTTTCATTCTGGGAAGCAATATGAAAATGATGGCCGGGAACCAGCTCGTGATAAACCAGGCCTTCTGCCCATACCAGAGACCTCTCGTTCAGGTTTGAACCGTTGTATTTGTAATACCCTTTGGGTTCAGAGGCTGTGGGAGCATCATAATAGCCAAAGGTCATGGAGCCCTCGAGTTCTGGTTCCAGCCTCTTGACTCCATAAGGAGCTTTGGGTGTTTTCAGGAAAAAAGAATCGATCTTTTTACTCATGGAGTTCATGTATAGAGTCAGCCTCTCCCCGATTTCTTCCGGAGTTTTGGGAAAAAACCTGGAGTCTGTCTTAAGAAAATGACGAAATTCATCAGCATTGCCTTTGAATCCTACAGATACTCTTATTTCATCGACTTTGGCCTGGTCCGTTTCAACATGCTTAAGACCGATCTCGTGAATCTCCTCCGGGGTAAGCTCCAGGGTTGTATTCACTCTGACCAGATACTTGTAGTATTCTCTGCCCTCAGGATACTGCCAGAGGCCGACCGAATCAGGGGCCTTGGACAAGTATTCTCCCTTGATAAAATCGACCAGGCTTTCCAGAGCTGGCTTGATTTCAGAATCAATAGCCTGAACCAGGTTCTCTTGGAATTCATTCTTCAGTGCCTCCTCCATGGCTTCCAACCTGTCGTCCTTCACGTAGAATTGGCTTTGCTCACCCCCTTTAAGGAGTGAACTCAAGAAGGGAATGACCATTCCCAGCTCTTCTTTGGGAACGATGATGCCCTTTTTATGCTGTTCCTCCAGCATTTCCTGGATGCTCCTGATAAACGGAGGGTATTTTTTCAGGAGGTTCGAATAATGATCCAGGTCTTCTTCAGCCTTGAATTGAAAGGTCGTAAAAACCCGGTGCACGAAGGGAATGGGCGAAGAGTATGGTGTTACCGGGATATACAGCCAGTAGAACTTCAATCCTTCTATGAAATTTTCCGCATCCCATCTCAATATTTCCCAAGAAAGCAATTCCTCATGGCTCAACTCTTCAGGCTTCACCTCTTTGAGTTTCTCCAAGATTGATGAAGCAAAATCCGACTGAGTTTTGGCATAAGAGAAAGTGATATCTGGATGTTTATGGATTTTCAATCCGTACTTCAGGCGGAGGTAAATACTCTCCTCTAATAAGTAATTCCAGTATTCATCCGCGACTTCTTTTAATATGTTCGAGCTTCGGGAAGCGAATGAGTCTGGAGCCTGCCCTGACTCCTTTTGGCAGGAAGCAGTGAAGAAAGAGACAAAGATTGCCAGGAAAATGGTTAGTACAGTCTGTTTTGGCTTTGAATTCATAGTCTTGCCTCCTTTGAGGGGATGCAAAGTTTGTTGATTAAGTCCTTGCTTTTGACACTGGCTTTTTCTCATCTACCACAACATGAAATCGAAGTAAAGTTGAAATTAAGAGAGATTTTTGATAAACAAAGCTTTCTGGAATGCTTTTGTCATGTTTTTCAACAAATTGGGTGCTATTGGAGTAGATATCGCTGTACTGGTCACATTATTGTTCCTCCATTGGACCCCTGGCTTATTGAATAAATAATAATCATTTTTTTCAGATTTTTTTTCGGGCATTATAGCAATATAATTTTACACTCAAAGATTATTCAGTTTTATCCAGATATATTAGATTATGAACAAGAAACAGAAAATCGCTATTTTTGCACTTCCAGTACTCGTAATTTTTATGTATGCTATTTTTCAATTAGCAACAAAAATATTTGGGAGGGAACTAGCCTGGCATATTGGGTTTTTTATATATTGGCCAATATGGTGCTTAAGTTTTCCTCTTTGGATGGTCGGAAGGAAGAAATTTAGAGAATTATTCCGGTATAACAAACTAAATAAACAATCGCTTTTTCTTCTAATTTCCCCTTTTATAATGGCTTTGATCGGAAGATTTATAATGGAATATTATCAAGTCAACATATGGGCAAGGCTTGTTTTAGTATTGTATGCATTTGCCAATGGCTCGCTTGAGGAGATATTGTGGCGCGGTGTTTATATAAAATTATTTCCTGATAAAAAGCTATGGGGAATACTCTGGCCTACTTTGTGGTTTTCAATTTGGCACTATGCTCCAGGATCGGTTTCCACTAGTTTTAATCCTTTTATCTTAATGGCTGGGGCAGCTGTATTTGGATTATGCTGGAGTTGGCTGGCAATGAAGACAAAAACAATAAGGTGGTCAGTGATTTCTCATATTTCAACTGCCTTAGTTAGAGTAGTTGGCTAATATTTATTAAGTATTGAGAAGATGAATATACGTCATTATTTAAATCGGAAATATTCAAATATTATTATCAGTGGCACATAACAGAGGATGCGATTGAAATGACTTTCATCGTCAACTATTTTGCCAGTTTTTATTGACTAGTTTGTTGCTCGATATTCTATCTACTTGACGTACGAAATTCCTGTATGTAGCTATGCGCTGCGCACGGTCAAGGACACTCAGCTCGTCAAGGACCTTACATAGGACATTTTCACTCCTGTTAGTCTTGGATTTTTGATGTGATTATATGGCACCCATGTTTCACCTGAAGAAGCCAGAAAGACTTGTGACATAATAAGAAGGAACAAGTGATGAAAAGAACGAGAAAAAAAATCATTATCTTAAACATTCTGGGGATCTTTTTCGTAATCGTTTCAGTGTTATTTTTAAGGAGTCCGATCGGAAAAGCACTCCTCAAATCCAAAAGTCATTTCATGGTACATTCAGCTGATTCAAGAGTCCTCTACGAGCCCGGAGCTGAAGGGTTTGCTGACAGGATCGCTGCCTTTCTCCCCACGGCCGTAGAGGAGGTCGAAAAAGGGCATTATCTTTCCTTTAAAAAGCCCTTCAAAGTTTATGTATGCAGCACCCAGCAAAGCCACAATGAATTCATCGCCAATCCAACATCTTATCCCATTCGGGGAGCTGCCCTTAAAAAGAAGGTCTTTATAGCACCCAGTGCATTTTCCTTCAAGGGTCTCGATACGCACCGAGAATCATTGATGCATGAGTTATCCCATCTCCATCTTCTCCAAAGAGTAGGGATGCTTAAAAACAGAAGGATCCCCCATTGGTTTAAAGAGGGGCTGGCAAATTTAGTGGCCGGGAGCGGGGGAGAGGGAATATCCCAAAAGATGGCCATCCGATCCATCAAGGAGGGGAGGCATCTTGTTCTCCAGGAAAAAGGTGGGTTTTTAAAGTCGCTTACAAAGGTTATACTGGCGGCGGGTTTGACAGGTCCCATGTTTCACCAACAGAATAAAATGTTTGTGAATTATATCCACCGGGTAAACCCAGAGGCCTTCAAGAGATTGGTTTTGGCCATACAGAATGGGGAAAAATTTTCAATATCCTTCGTCAAATATTTTAAGATGAGTCCGCAGGAAATGTGGAACCGATTTAAAAGCGAACTTTAATAAACCAGCAGCAAAAAAAGCTAGATACTCTCAGCCAATTAGTATTCCCTTGCCGCTCAATTCGTCAATAATTCTGTATCGCTAAATTAATAATAGCGTGCGGTCTCTTTCCTTTCTCTCCTTTGAAATTGTATCAGGCACGGTAGAGATTAGCATACCCATTCAGTGATCAAGGGGTTAGGCCTGGTTTTTCATCTTATTGACATCACATCCCTACTATGCTAATAGGTACGATAGCTTAAATAGGGAAAAAACGAACATAAGGAGGAGGTAGGTTCCTCAATCAAGAACAGCAATGTCAAGCTTTGCACGCCATCTACTCACAATGAATATCTCTTTGATCCGTCAGACGTGAAATAAAAGGGAGGTAAAGATGTTTAAATCAAAAGGAGTGAGGTTTCTCACTCTGGAAGGAAGCTGACCCTGGCATTCCTGAGGTTGAGGATGCGAAGAGGAGGATGGCTGATTTGAAAGGCTGGTAAATTTTAAAATTGATTGATAAATCCAACTTAGGATAATCGGATAATTGGAGGGCGAATTCCTATTCTTAAAAATATGAGGGAGACAATTAACATGAAAAAACTTCTTACAGTGATCTTTATTTTATTAACTGGCTGGGCATTCGCAAAAGCGGATGTCTACATTAAGATTAAAACACATACCGACTCTTATTACGATTCGGGAGTAAAAATGCCAGCAGAAGACTCGATTGAAGAGATGTGGATTGGTGATGAAAAGATAGTTTTTATAAGTGAAAATCAAAGTAATATCTACGATTTAGAGAATAACCTGGTGAGTATAATTTTTCCAAAAAAGAAAATTTATGCCCAATCCCCGCTCCCACTGGATATGTCGAAACTGCTTACAGAACAGTATTATTCCGAGTTTCAAATGTTCAAAATAAAAGGAAAAGCCAGAGAAACAGATAAGACCAAAAAAATTGGGAAATGGAACTGCAAAAAATATAAATTAGAAACTTGGATTATGTATGAAGGCACTCAAATTGTCGAGATAGATTTTTCACTCTGGATGACGACAGAGGTCCCCTTTGATTTGGATATGTATGGAAAGGCTGCGGCTAATGAAAGGAAGGAAAGAGATTTCCGATATGATGATGATCTCCTCTCCGAATGGAACAAGATCAAAGGATGCCAGATTGCCTTGGA
>WVZL01000019.1:62809-63069 GCA_011772495.1 Candidatus Aminicenantota bacterium | reverse complement strand
AACAAAGGGCGTCGAAAATTTATTAAAGAAGGGGTAATCGGACTAGCCGGAGCAGCCTTTCTTCCTTCTGTTATCAGAGTGGAAAAAAAAGCCCAAACCAAAGAAATTGTAAAAGAAAGAAAATTCATATGCAGAACACTTGGTAAAACTGGAATAAAACTTCCCATCATCAGCATGGGAACTCATCTAACCAGTGACCCTAATCTTGTGAGGGCTGCACTTGATGCCGGAATTGTTTATCTGGATACGCCGGGTGGCTT
>WVZL01000019.1:329-62785 GCA_011772495.1 Candidatus Aminicenantota bacterium | reverse complement strand
GAGATAAAAGCAGGCCCTTTTATAGAAGAGTTTGAAACAAACCTAAAACAGCTTGGATTAGACCATGTGGATATTTTTTTTCTAGCCGGTATATCCAGAAGAGAAGCAGCGCTTTTTGAGACACTATTGAACGCGCTGGAAAAACAAAAAAAAGAGGGTAAGACACGATTTGTTGGCCTCACCACTCATCGAAACGAACCCGAAGTCATTCGGGCTGCTGTTGAGAGCAAGGTATATGATGTGGTTATGACCGCTTACAATTTCAGACAGCCGCATCGTGTAGAAGTAAAAAAAGCGATCGTCTTTGCCGCTGAGTCCGGAATTGGAGTTGTGGCCATGAAGACCATGGCAGGAGTCTATTGGGACAGGGAAAGAAAACATCCGATAAATGCGAAGGCAACACTTAAATGGGTACTTGGAGATAAGAATGTCCATACCGCTGTTCCCGGTATTACTACCTTTGATCAACTGGAAAAGGACCTTTCCGTTATGGAGGAGTTGACCTTAACGCCCGAAGAAAAGGCCGGCCTCAAGCTTGGAGATAAACTAGCACTAACAGGACTTTATTGTCAGCAGTGCGAAAAGTGTCTTGCGCAATGTCCAGACAATTTTGATATTCCTACCTTTATGCGAAGTTATATGTACGCCTATGGATACAGAAATCCTTTCGAGGCCAGAAAGACTTTGGAAACAGTAAATATGGCTGACATACCGTGCAAAAGTTGCCGTGCCTGCCAGGTCATCTGTTCTATAGGTTTCGATGTACGGAAAAAAATTCTAGACATCGCCCGAATCAAAGCAGTACCGGAGGAATTTCTTGTTTGATTTACATAGAAAAATAGAATCTAGTGTAGCTGGAATCAAGAATAAAGTATGAAGAAGGGCTTGCTAAAGAAATAAAAAGCCAAAGCCATAAAGCATTAAGAGAAATTCTTCCTTATCTGAAAAGACGCTGACCCTGGTTTTGGTGAGGTTGGGGACACAAAGAAAAGGCTGGCTGGGTTGAAGAGCCATTGAACAAAATGTCGCTAAATTAATTATTTTCCGCCGTTTTTAAACAAATAGCTATCTAATCTGGGGAATTGCTTTAATTTCAGCTTGGGTCGCCATTATCCTGACAATGATGAGTTGTCTGGATATTTGCCAGAAGGGCATTTCATCAGCAACCTTTTATGCATTTTTGTTGTTATTGGTTTCGAGTTATACTTTTATAATCCAGTATAAAGAGAAATTTAACTGCGGTTTTTTCCTGTATATTGCGTTTATATAAATAAAATGTAAAAAAATGAGTTAAAGAATTATATTATTCTACTGAAACCTGATTTCGGCAGCCAATTGAATTAAAACGTTTTAGGTAATCATAAATAACAAATGATATTTTCTCTATAAGTCCATGCGAAACTACGATGAAGATATAACCTTAATGTTAAAAGTCAAGAATGGAGATATTCCTGCTTTTGAGCAGATCATGAAGAAACATGAGAAACCAGTGATCAACACTATCTATCGGTTCGTAGGGAATAGAATCAGAGCTGAAGAGATAGCTCAAGAAGTCTTCATCAAGGTCTATAATTCAGCCAAGAGGTATCGACCAAAGGCTAAGTTTTCCACCTGGTTATACAAGATTGTCACGAATACCTGTTTCGATGACTTACGGAAAAAGAAAAACATCTCAGCTTCATTTTTTGAAAATGAAATCCCTGATCCCAAACAAAGCTCACAAGATATAATACTGGAAAAAGACGAATCAGATTGCTTTGTCAGGGAAGCAATTAACTCCTTGCCCAAGAGACAAAGAATAGCTGTGATTCTGAGGGAATACAACGGACTGTCATACAGAGAAATATCAAAAATACTTAGATGTTCAACAAAGTCAGTAGAATCATTGTTATACCACGCCAAGCTAGGCTTAAAAGAGAAACTCATGCCTTATCTTAAGGAAGGTAAAATTTAACTGCGGGTTTTTCTAAAAGATTTCGTTCATATGGAGGGAAGAAAAAATGAAATGCCTCAAAGCAAGAAGAAAATTGATTGCCTATTTAGATAATGAATTAGGCCAGCAAGAGAGAGACAAAATCGAGAAACACCTAAATTCGTGTGCTGTCTGTAGCAAAGAGTTGAATGACCTATCAAGGGTCTTCGAAGCTTTTTGCCTGCATGAAGAGATCGAACCCTCTCCTTATTTTAGGAATATTGTCAAGCAGAAGATTGAAGAGCAAGAGAAAAAGCCTGTATCCTTGATCGAAATCTTTAGATTTGCCATCAAGAAGCCCCTTCCCAAAATAGCGGTTCTCCTTTTGTTGATAGGATTATTCATCGTTCCTGCAATTATCAGCAAGTCCTCAGCTGCAACCAAAGTCCTGATAAATGTCGAGGGGATAAAACCTAACTTCTGCGATCCTATAAAAGCCAACTTAAGAAAAATAACAGGTATCAAAGAAGTTTCCATCGCCCCGAATTCGAGCACTGTCTGTATTACTCTCAAGGAAGGGAAGCATGTTAATTTAGGAGAGGTGGAAAGGGCGATTAGAAACGCAGGACCCTATCTTTGTAAGGATTTCAATGTTGTCTCCTCTTCGAGGAAGAAATCAAAAATTGAGAAGGAGGTAAATGAGTGATGAAAAAAAAGATCTTAGCTCTGGTCTTCATCGGGCTCTTGGCACTTACCGGTTTTTCTTTTACTCCGACGGCCAATAATGTAGAAAAAGTAAAAGATCCTTGCTGCTGTCCCACTCGCTGTATGATGATCGGGGTCATGGGATGTGAAGATATTGAAGTGAATGTTGAGAATGCGAAAGATGGAGTTGTCGTGAAAATGACTTCAAAGAATACAGATATGGTGAAAAAAATCCAGGAAATGTCTGCCAAGATGAAGAAGATGTGTATCCAGAAAATGTGTTGTAAGTGGGAAACTAAGAAGGAGGAAGTCAAAAAGTAAAAACTCTAATTATTAATAAATATTAAAAATATATTTCTATATTTCGTTTCATCAAAATTCTAATAATTCGTAACGGCTCTTTATCAAGGATTTTTCTTATTAGAGATTTTTACGAGGTCTTGAAGAGTTGTTTTTCCAAAAAACTCTCTCATCATAAAGCTGGCTTCTTTCCATATTTCATGAGCAGCACAGGTGGGAGTACGGTGGCAGTAATCACTTTCATCGACGCAATCAACAAGACAGATTGGCCCTTCTAAGGACTCTAAGATTTCTATCAATTTGATCTTCGATGGGTGCCGGGATAAAATGTAGCCACCTGCGGCTCCGCGAATGCTTTTTACTAGGTTGCTGATTCTTAGAGGAATGACAATTTGCTCTAGATAACGTGTGGAGACCTCTTCATCCTTGGAGACATTTTCAATAATTACAGGCTTGCCGCCATTATTGTAGTGAAGTGCTAGATTTAACATTAAACGAGTCCCATATCTTCCCTTAGTTGATAGTTTAATCATGAATGACTCCTTGCTAATTAGATAAATAGTTTAAGTGACTCATGCTTGGAACACTCTCTTCTTTTGTTGATGGCGTTTGATACTGTAATTCTATGAATAAATTCTTTTTATTTATCCAGCCTATCTAGACCATACTTTCGAGCCAATTGTATCGCTTCTACCCATTCACTCCTTTTAATTCGCCTAGATAATTCTGGATAATCAAACGCCTTATACTCTGGTCGATACTGACGCATGATATTTAGGTAAGTGTTTTTTGGAAAATTTTCTGCAACAAATTTTATAAACTTATCTGTCCCTGCAATGTTATTAGGCAATATTAAATGTCTGATAATCATTCCTCTTACAGCGATTCCCTTTCTATTGATCTGTAACACTCCTACTTGGCGATGCATTTCTTTAAGCGCGATTTTGACATAATAAGGATAATTGTAAGTTTCCCCAGAATATTTAGCGGCATGCGCTGGATCCATGAATTTACAATCTGGAAGATAAATATCAACGATGCCGTCCAGAAGTTGGAGAGTCTCTAAAGTCTCATATGGTGCAGTATTATAGACCAGAGGTATGCGCAGCCCATTTCTTATCGCTTTCTGAAGGGCATTGACAATGTTAGGCACATAATGAGAGGGAGTTACTAAATTTATATTATGACAGCCCAATTTTTGAAGTTTTATCATTATATCTGCCAATCTATCATCGGAAATTTCCACTCCCTCTCCTTCGATGTTGATCTTATAATTCTGACAAAAAACACATCTCAAGCCACAATTGGAAAAGAATATCGTTCCCGAGCCCCTTTTTCCAACCAAAGGACTTTCTTCCCCGAAATGAGGAAAGGCATCGGAAACTTTGACTTTTGCGGTCGCATTACATTTACCAGTTTCACCTTTGGTCCTGTCAACGCGGCAATCACGGGGACAAAGATGGCAATTCTCATAAAATGAGTACAGCTTTTCTACCCTCTGTGAGAGAACCCCATTTTCTTCAAGTTCTAGGTAGGAAGGATATTTTTTCGCCTTTTTTCCATCTAAAGAGGCTCTTGGCAAAGCTTGTAAGTATTGAGATGAGAGAAGGAAGGAGGAGCTGGTAAGGATCAATGAATCCCTTAAGAAAACGCGTCTTGATATTTTTCCCATTCCTACAGCTCTTATAGGTTTTATATAAATCATATATCATATAATTTAAAGAGATTTCAATAGTAAGTAATACAAAATTGGAACAAATAGCCCAAGCCATCAGATTTTCCATCTGTCGTCTATCTTAATTTATGAAGTGAATATCTCATATAATTTCAGTTTAGACTGTCAAAACTATACGAATTTAGTTTGAGGGAAGAATTTTGAAGTCTTCCTTTTTTAATTTAAATTAATCTAGTGTATCATTGATTTGTTGACTCATATGGAGGAAAAAATGCCAGTAAATCTTTACAATGAGCTAAGGACATTGAGTCCAAAAGTAACTGGCGGGCTCATCAGGATGAGAGAAGAAGCTTTTAAAAATGCGCATGTACCAGCAAAATACAAAATACTCGCAGCTCTGGTTGCTGTAGTTGTTACAAGATGTGAGCCGTGTATTAAGGCCTACACAAAAATGGCCTTTCAAGCAGGAGTAGCTCAGGAGGAATTGATAGAATTCTTAAATGTAGCGATTGTAGAAGGAGGATGCCCAGGAGAACAATGGGCGCTGAAAGCTTTCCAGACCTACAAAGAACTGCAGATGGGCAAAGAAGTAAAAGAAGAAGTGTGCTGTAAATATAAGAACACTGAATAGAAATCCCGATTTTCGTATCAAAATAAAAATTACCGACAAGGGAGGATATAATGCTAATCCTGAAGCATGTGGAATACGAAATTGCTGGACGAAGTCAACTGGAAAGCTTATTGTTACATTTGAGGGATACGACATCGAAAGTTGATGGAGTAATTCTCAAGGATATCTATTTCAAAAAAGACAAAAAAGAATTTATTCTATTTCTAGAATGTGAAAACGAAGAGAGATATCTCGAATGGAGAGAAATTTGTCCGCCACCTTCAGGGGCAAAGGACTGGTATGAAGTGTTGATGACAAAGGAAGAGCATTTTTCTTAGAACAATGACCCGCAGCGCTATTAGCTTAAAACCTGAACCTACAGAGCGAGCAAAGAGAATTTTTCGAGAGGCCCGCAGTATCGAAAATATAGAAGGCAAAATAGGAAAAACGCTTTCTAAGGATGAAAACAATGTTAGAAGATTTATACTTTGCCAAACACCTATCCTAGGTCGAATACCTTCCATAGGAGAAATAAAGAGAGAATTTGATCAATCTCAAAAAGGAAAAGTTGATGCGATATTGAACAAATTAGATCAATTGGATGCTATCCATTTGGATAATGATAAAGCGACTATCCTAGCTGCTTACCCTTTTTCTGGCTCAGAAACATCTCATCAGGTTTCCCTGAAAGGAAAGGGATACAAAAGGGTCTATGCTATGTGTGCCATCGATGCCCTGGGAATAGGTTTCATGTTTGACTGTGATGTTACTATAGATTCCAGATGTTACCACTGCGAGGAGAGGATAGAGATTGAGGTGAAAGATAACAAAATAGTCTTCTTAGACCCAAGCAGTATTGTCGTGTGGTGTGATATGGAGTATTCAAGTTGTGCCGCAACCTCGATCTGTGGGAATATCAATTTTTTCTCATCTGAAAAGCATTTCGGAGAGTGGCAAGAAGGAAGACCCAGAAGAAAAGGGAGTCTGCTGCCAATACAGGAAGCTTTTTATCTGGGGAAATTGTTTTTTAAAAACCGGCTAGAAAATTAGATCATTCGGTTAAAAGCCGCATAATATTACATTTTCGGACATAATTAATAGATCCACATAATAATATTCATAAATTTTAGCGTTTTTTTCTATTTATTGACTTAAAATATTGAATGTAGTAAATATATTAATCCTATAAAAATGACAGAAATAATAGATATTACAAGAGATCTAGTTAGGATCCTATTATGTTAGGCCTTTAAATGATATAAGGAGGGGATCATGGGAATGATGGACGCCATGATGAATAGCATGATTAAAGCCCTTTCGCCTGACGAACGGGAGGAACTCATGCTTAAGATGATGCCTGAAATGATGAAAGGCATTGATATCAACAGGGTAATGCCTGATATGTTGAAGGAAGTGGGACAGCATACCACGCTGTTTTCTGTCTACGTCTTTCTTTCAAAGGCACTTAAAGATGAAGAGCTGAAGGGGATTCTTAAAGAGGCTCTCAAGAAAATGAAGGAAAAAATGCCTGAAATGATGAAAATGATGCGGCCTCTGATGCAGCCTCTGATGGAAGAGAAAATGATGCCGGCGATGCAGGAATTCATGAGTCCCATGATGCCGATGATGAAGGATATGATGCCGGCGATGTTGGAGAAATCCATGATTCCAAAGCTGAAAGAGAAGCCTGATATTAAGGAGAATATGCTTGGAATGATGCAGACCATGTTTTCCCACTGTTCGATAAATATGGTTCCCCTTATTAAAAAGGGGGACAGAATTAATTTTATTAAAAAGCTTTTTGGTTCACTGGCCCAATCCGCCGGTTCCGAAATGTCCCCCACGGAAAAGAACCGTTTTATCGATGAAAGTATTCAAATTATGAAAGAGGGTATAAGTTAGCCTGAATATATAAGGAGGAAAAGTAAATGGGAATGATGGACATTATGGTCAAAATGATGGGTAAGAAGAAGAGAAAAGAAATGATGATAAACATGATGCCTCTTATGATGGAAGGCATAGACATGAATGAGCTGATGCCCAAAATGATGGGGAATATGCTCAAGGACCTTTCGGCTGATGATCTTATTAAATTTTTTAAGGAAGCGCTTGGCGAAAAGGAAACCGTAAAAAAACTTCTTCAAAAGATCGGGGAAGTAAACCTGATGCAGAAGATGATGTTTAAGACATATGTCAGTAGATTTGGATTCGATGAAACTGTTGATAAGCTTCATCAAAATGCTCTAAATAACGGATGGACGATACCAGATGTCAGAAACCTGCAGCAGGAGTATATAAACTCTGGCATAAAAGAAATGACAAGGCTAAAAATTTTGTATTTTTGCAATTCCCAGGGCGGATACTCCATTATTCAAAATGATGAAAAAAAGGCAATGTCCGTCATGATGCCCATGGGAGTCTCGGTTTATGAAAAAAAAGACAGGTCTGTCGAAATCGCGGCCATGAACATTGGCATGATGGGCGGAATGTTTTCCGGTGAAGTTAAGGAAGTCTTGACTGATGGCGGTGAAAGGCTTGAAGCTAGTCTCAGGGAAGTCATTAAATAACTGAATTCACTACCGTCCAGTTATAACTCTTGTAATATCATCATCTCGAACAGTAGTTAATACAGACCCGGCCGTTTAATTTTTAACAGAATTTATACGAGAACATACGAAATGCACTCGAAGAAAAGGCTAGGAAGTATGGCTCCTTTAAGATACTTTATATTGTCGCAATCAATTCTATCGGATATGCCCCCCATTTTTCATACCACGTTGAGGGCTACTTCTCATATGAAAGATTATTGCCTTCATTGTCGCCTCATCGACTAAAATGCAGCCGCATATTGCATTTAACGACATCTTAAGATCCTGGTCCTGTCATTCTCGGGCTATCTAAGTTCTTAGATATCTTGATTGCAATATGATAAGCATATTGATAGGATATTGCATTGTTCTCAAATCTGAAGCTACAGGCTTCTTGATTTGAAGGTGCAGTTATGACGATCGAAGCGCAGGTTACCAGATTAGGCCTTAGGGTCGAGGAGTTCGTACGAAGCGTTGCTTCTCTGGAAGAAGAATTATTCCTCAAGAAACTTAATGGCTGGTCACCGAGAGACATTGTGGCTCATTTGACCGGCTGGAACCTTTACATGATAGAAGGAAGCAAGCAAATAAAGAGAAGTGAACTTCCCTTTTATGACGTCGATCCTGGCGAGAATTACAGCAAGGTGAACGCTGTGCTTGTCCGCAAGTACTCTTCCACGAACAAACAAGAACTGCTCGATGAACTCCGGACCACGACTCAAGAGCTACAAAGATTCCTGCAATCAATAGATTCTAGTGAATGGGATCGTGACTACGGTGTGAGGCATCAAGGGGCTGTCATTACCATTAAGAATAGTGTCGATGAACTCATCGACGATTATGATGCACATAGAGCAGAAATCGAGGAATGGGCAAAGAGATCAGAGGCCCGATAGCAGCGTCTGCACAAGAGAATAATAATCCCGATTATCGACTTCTCACCGGGGGATGTGCTAGCGTGGTTTTAACATGGCAGCATAACCATTCGCTGAGGTGGGAAAAAACGCTCGCTTTATCTTTTAACAGCTCTATTCTGGTAAGCTTTTTTGTGCCTAATATTACACCTTGAGTTCTAAGTTTATTCCTGCCTTAAGGCATCCTCAGGATTGGCTAGTATGACTTATTCTCTGATTTTATACCTGTCTAAAATTAACCTTTGCCAAAAAAGAAAAAGAGAAATATAATTCATCAGAATTCTTGTGAAAACATTCTTTCAGTGACATGGAGGGAAATATGGATAAAAACAGTCCAAAATCTTACCTGGGTTTGATTGTTGTTCTTGGTTCCGTGTGGGGTCTTTCTGAGGCTGCCCTGGGTATGGGATTGCGGAGCTGTGCGGCCTTTGTTTCCGGCTCGATCATGACCGGTGTCGCGCTCTTTTTTATGGCTGCCGGCTGGGTAGTTTCTAGAAGGATCCTGGGAGTGTTCCTGATGGTCGTGCTGGCCTCGTTTTTCAAGATGTTCGACGCCCTGCTTCTTTCTCTTCCTCTCGGGCATGGAGCCATCGGCAATCCGATTTTCGCCTTTTTCATGGAGGCGATCGCTTTTATCATTCTTCTCTATGTCGTTTCAGAAAAGCTTATTAAGAAACCTGCTGGACAGGCTGTTCTCGGCGGCATGGCAACAGTATTGGCTGTGAATCTATTCCCCCTGGTTAAATACGCCACCGGAGTTCCTGCTTGCGTTGTCCCTGGCACAGGTTATCCCCTATCTCTCTATTATATTCACTTTGCAGTGCTGGTATCTTTGGTCACTGTTCCGCTGGGCTTTTGGGTGGGAGTAAAACTGGAATCCTTTGAGATTCGTTTGCTCAAAGCTCGAGCCATGAGTATGCTCTATTACATCCTCTCTCCTGCAGTCCTGATACTATGCTTGGCCATCATCACGCTCCTGCGAATGACCGGAATAATCGATGTCTCTTTCTGACCGATATTCTGGAAGGAGGGCTGAATGAGTAAGACAATCCGTTTCAAGCTCAACGGTCAAGCGAAAAGCCTGACCGTGGACCGAGAGCGAATGCTCTTGTGGGTATTGCGTACAGATTTCGGTCTTACTGGAACAAAATTCGGTTGCGGTGAGGGTTGTTGCGGAGCCTGCACTGTGCTAGTCAATAACGAAGCTGTGCGCTCCTGTCAGCTACCAGTAAAAGATGTTGACGGGAAAAAAGTCACAACCATTGAAGGTTTGGCCAAGAACGGCGATCTCCATCCCCTGCAAAAGGCATTCATCAAGCACGACGCCCTGCAGTGTGGATACTGTACTCCTGGTATGATTCTCAATGCTTATGACTTATTGATAAAAAACTCTCGGCCGACTCTTAAAGAAATTAAAGACGGCATGGATGAAAACCTCTGCCGGTGCGCGTCTTACCAGCGCATTGTTCAGGCCATTCAGGATGCAGCCCGAGAAATGAGAGGAGGAAGATGATGAAAGACGATGAATATCTGGACCTTGATTTTAAAGACATAGGAATCCTTCCCCCTCTTTCACGTCGAGAGTTCCTCAAGCTCCTGGGAGGAGGCGTTGTCATCTTATTCTCTGTCGGCGATCCACTTATTCTGGAGGCTCAACGACGGAGAGGTGAAGCTCTCCCTGATGATTTCAATGCCTTTCTCAGGATCGGCGAAGATGGTCGAGTTTCCTGCTTCACAGGAAAAGTCGAGTTGGGTCAGGGTGTGATCACTTCACTGGCGCAGATGCTGGCCGATGAACTCGAGGTTCCCCTGGATGTGGTGGATATGGTGATGGGGGATACCGATCTTTGTCCTTATGACAGAGGAACGTACGGCTCGATGACCACCCGGTTTTTCGGGCCCCCTTTGAGAGCAGCGGCTGCAGAGGCCCGGGCAGTCCTGATCGAGCTGGCCGCTGAACACCTGCAGGCGTCTCCTTCCCAACTTAAGGTTAAAGAAGGAGTTGTGTATCATGAGTCTCAGCGGCAGAAGAAAGTCAGTTATGCTCAGCTCACCAAAGGAAAGAAGATCGCCAGGCGGCTGAAGGGAGAAGCGGTCTTGGAAAAGCCCTCGGATTTCACGATCGTAGGAAAGCCGGTCTTGCACAGGGATGCTATGGAAAAAGTCACCGGGAAAGCCAAGTTCGCCGGAGACCTTCGGGAACCAGGCATGCTCTACGCAAGGATCTTAAGACCTCCTGCCCATGGCGCTAAATTGACGAGCGTGGATACATCCGGAGCCAAAAAAGTCAAAGGCACTCGAGTCATCGAGGATGATGATCTTATCGCTGTCCTGCACGAAGACCCTGAGCAGGCAGCAGAGGCCTTAAAACAGATCCAAGCCCAGTGGATGAAGCCTGTAGTCAAGGTGGACGAAAAAAACATCTTTGGCCACCTTATCAAGGTCGCTCCTGAAGGAGATGTGGTATCCGAGGGAGGAAACCTGGCCAAAGGAGAAGAAATCTCCAAGGTTGTGGTTGAAGAGACCTATCTCGACGGCTATGTAGCCCATGCGACTATCGAAACCCATACAGCTCTTGCCAAAGTCGAAGGTGATAAAGCCACAATATGGGCTTCGACCCAAACACCCTTCCCCCTCAAGGGAGACGTGGCTTCGGTACTGGGTTTACCTGAAAAAAATGTCCGCATTATCCCACCGTTTGTAGGAGGAGGATTCGGAGGGAAAACCCGCAATCAACAAGGCGTGGAAGCCGCAAGGTTGGCAAAGTTGAGTGGCAAGCCTGTCCAGGTTACCTGGACAAGGGCCGAGGAATTTTTCTATGACACCTTCCGTCCGGCCGCGGTAGTCAAGATAAAGGCCGGTATTAACGGCTCAGCTCTTGTGACCCTGTGGGATTACGGTGTTTACTTTGCTGGATCAAGAGGCTCAGAGCACTTCTATGATATACCCCATCATCGCACCATGGCTTTTGGCAGCGTGTGGAGGAGAACCCCTGGTTCTCACCCGTTCGGGACCGGTGCCTGGCGCGCTCCTGCCAATAACACCAACACTTTTGCCCGAGAGTCTCATATCAATATCATGGCCGCCAAAGCTGGGATTGACCCTCTGGAGTTCCGGTTGAAAAACCTGAAAGATAAAAGGATGATCCGGGTTTTAAAGGCAGCTGCTAAAAAATTCGGATGGAAGCCTGCTAAAGCTCCCAGTGGCCGGGGTTATGGAATTGCTGGTGGCAGGGATTCTGGCACTTATCTGGCCCATATGGCTGAAGTGGAAGTCGACAAGAAAACAGGGCAGGTGAAGGTGAAGCGGGTCGTCTGTGCCCAGGATATGGGATTATGCATCAATCCTGCGGGTGCTAAAATACAGATGGAAGGTTGTATCACCATGGGCCTGGGTTACGCCCTAAAAGAAGACATCCATTTCAAGGGTGGAGAGATATTTGACCTGAATTTTGATACCTATGAAATCCCGAGATTTTCCTGGACTCCTAAGATAGAGACTATTGTGATCGATGACAGGGAGGCGACTCCTCAGGGAGGGGGAGAACCCGCTATCGTTTGCATGGGGGCGGTGATTGCCGAGGCGATTTATGACGCCGTCGGCGCCCGTGTCTTCCAAATGCCGATGACACCGGAACGCATCAAGGCAGCTATGCCCTAGTTTCATTCTTATTTTTAGATGAGCGTCACATTTTTAGGTAGGAGGTACAATCATGTCTAGGAAGATGAGCCACAGGATTACACTTTTTTCCCTTCTGTTCTTGGCTTTAGTCATTGTCCAAGACATCGGCTCCAGCCAGAAGGAGAGAAAGCTTCAGATTGCCATCGTGGGAAGCGTCGCGGATGATCCCCAATTCAATCCCTTTGTTGTCTGCAGTCCAAAGCAGGTAAAGCTCTTGCTCCTGGAAATGGCAGATTCTCCCCTGAAAAAGGAAGAAATTGAATCTCGATTGAGCGATTCGAAGACTAAATTCGAAGATCTTATCCGATTGGAAATCATCAAACAAGAGGGAGAGCTTTATTACTTGAACTTTCCCTTATTTACCGAGAATGATGAAGCCAAGATCATGGAAGTCGCAGAGAAATATGGCCAGTTTTTGGCTGAAAGCATACTCAAGAACAAAGACCAGATATATGAATTGCTCGAGGAATACCAGCCCTCGGGCATAGGGAAAGACAAGTTGGCTTTCATTGCTGTTGGCTGTCTGTGCCTTGACCTTGGGGCTCTGGAGCTCCTGGCCGAGAAGGACTATATCATTCATGAGCCTGAAAAGCCTGGAGGCAATCATTATATCTTGAACGCTGAAGAGGTCACTGAATTTTCTTTGAAAGAAATGTATTGGGGATGCCACTCTGAGAGTATAAACGGTACGATGTTCATGACCTTCGGGGATCATGATACAGGAACCAAAAGATACGGCTTTCCAGATATATTGTCGGGATTAGGAGGAAGTTTATCCTTACTAATGCCAGAATTATACAGAGATGAGTTGAAGACCGTACTCGGTGACCAAGTCGATAATTTAATGAAAAAAATTGGAGAAGTTCTCCATGTATTGAAAAAAATGCCCTCCATTTTTGAAGAGGTTCAGAAATCATCCTCGATTGACGCAGAAGAACTGGAGCATATTCTGGATCTTTTGATAAAGATAAATTACGTGGCTGTTAAAGACAAAGTCTATTTCTTAGCCGTTCCTGTTTTCAGTGGAGCGGATCGAGGAATGTTGACCAGGATCCAGGGAATAGTCAATCAAGAGATTCTGAATTGGACAGAGGCCTATTATGAACAGATAAAGAGTGACCTAAAAGACATAACTGCCGTTAAAAATAATGTCAACTATAAGGAGACCTTCAATATGCTGTGGCATTACTTCTTTGGGTACACGAACAAGTCGTTAGCCCGTTCTGGCTTTATCTATGACACCTATCAAGGTTCCCCAGAACAACAAGGTTATCTACCAGCAGTTATGATCAGAAAATTTTAATTAGGCTTTCTTGGCCAGCTCCTGTTCCATCTCTGACTTCCGGGTGCAGTAATAGCCGTTCTTGAGTTCCATTTTCTTATAGACGGGACAGGTCGGACAATTGCAGCCTTTCTCGGCAGTGATGATCTTGCTCTTGCCGATAAGGGGATGGCAAAAACCTACCGCGGTCTCGTTGGCCACATAAGTCGGGCAGGTCTTGCAGACGCACATTTGTTTGACCATGGGGAGCTTCTTTTCCATCTCAGCAAGCATGGCCTCAGCCTCGGCTTCCGTTTTTCCCATTTTTTCCATCAGTATCTTCTTAACCATTGCTTTCCGGTCTTTTTCTGTTCCGTGCATGTCAGCTTTCAAGCCGACACCGGTCAGAGCGATTCCAGCTATGGCGCAGCCACTTTTCTCAAAAAACTCTCTTCTTTTCATCTTTCTTTCCTCAATGAGTCAAATTTATTCTACATATTCTATAGAAATTATAGGAATAATTCAATATTTTTTTAAAAAATCATCTTTATTTTAATTCCCCCAGATTTCGTTTGACTTCAGATTTTTCCCATGGTAAT
This sequence comes from Candidatus Aminicenantota bacterium, assembly GCA_011772495.1. GTDB lineage: Bacteria > Acidobacteriota > Aminicenantia > Aminicenantales > Aminicenantaceae > WVZL01. The sequence goes on along the minus strand of WVZL01000019.1, from coordinate 48,540 downwards.
ACCTATCAAAGTAATCAGGTTAATAAGATAGAATGTAAAGGGAAAAAAACCGTGGTGAGTAAAATCCAAACACTCTTCCCGACTAAGCTTAAAAGTGATGTCTGACATCACCTCGAGTCGATTTGAGTTTAAAAGCTGACCAGGCATACGGCAATTTAATTCATGTCTTCAAGAAAATGAAAGGAATCTAAGAACAATGAGCAAGACTTCGACAGTGCTGCCCGCAATTGTCATTTTGTTTTTCAATCCTGTTGTTTCATTTTTTATTTATGGCGCGATGGTCTTGATTATCATTTTTGCCTCTGTGCTTGGCAAGATAGAGATGGTGACGATCTGGCCAGTGACCCGTAAGAGTGGAGGAGGAGAGCCAACCAGACCACATTAACGAAAAAAAAATGGCTGAGGTAAATGTTCAATCCAACGCTAATGATGAGCTGGAAGGCTTTGAGGCAAGAAAAACATGAGGCATACAGTCGTGACTGTTGGGGTGATATGTCCAGCTCCGGTAGAATATCGAACCTGTCGCGAGGGGCTGAGACTTTCGAATGAAGTCAAGCTGGCAGGCAGGCTAGTTTCTTCGAGATCTGAGAAAGGAATGAAGATTATTGCCGTTCAAGCTGGGCAGGGAAAGACTCAGTGTGCTTCTGCCACCCAGCTGATCATAGACAGGTTTGAACCTGAGATGATCCTGGATGTCGGAGGCGCAGGGGCTTTGAGCCCGGAATTGGCCATTTTTGATATCGTCTGTGGGGAATATGCCTATGAGTATGATATCTGTACGATAGAAAAGTTTCCCTGTTATGCCGATGACTTGACCACGAGCACTATCCTGCCTGATTTATCAGAAGAGGGAAAAGATATTCTGCATCAGTTTGAAGAGCAGGTTAAGAGCGAAAGATCAACAGGTTTTGTGATAGGTAACATTGCCAGCGGAGAACGAGTCGTCGAGGAAAAGGCTCTACGGGAAGAGCTGCATTCCACCTTTCAGGCCGTAGCCTGCAACTGGGAGAGCTCGGCGGTGTTGAAGGCTGCCAAGCTAAACGGAGTGAAGGCTATGGCCTTCCGGGTGATAACGGATAAGGCGGGAGAAAAAGTCGCTGAGGAAATCAAGGCCAACTGGAAGAAAGCCTTGATGATTCTCTACCCTGTTTTAGAAGATTTTCTCAGGGGAGGTTGGCTCCTCCGTATTCTTGACAGCTTGAAAAAGCAGCAATAAAGACATCAATATAGTGAACAATTATTGCTTGGTTGTTTAGAATGACCTGGATCTGTCCTAACTGTAAAAAAGAATTTAGAAACAAGAATCAAGCCCACTCTTGTGCCCGGGTTGAGGTGGAGGCTCATTTACTGAACAAGTCCCCTCAGGTTAGAGCCGCTTTTGACAAATTGATGAAAGAGCTAAGAAAGTTTGGAGAAATCACGCTAAATCCGGTGAAAACTTCGATCCAGGTAAAGGCTGTCTCTACTTTTTTGTCCATCAGGCCCAAAAAAACGAAAATAGAAATCGAGTTCCAATTGGGAAGCGAAGTCAACGCAACTCCAGTTTATAAGAACTTTAGAATCTCTAGGAACAGAGTGCTTCATTTTGCTGTTCTGAACGGCCCAGAAGACGTGAACGCCAGCCTGATGAGCCTGCTCAGAAAATCATATGATCTGATTAAGGATAATCCTTGAGAATTTCGACTAATAAATTGAAGCATACAGAAAGGGGACATAAAATATTGCTTATTACCGAAATAAAGCCGAACAAACCAGGATAAAGTCATGAAGAGAGACATCATAGCATTCTTGATGATAGCAATTATCTTGTGGTTGCCTTTAGCACTCTTGGGTCAGGAAGCCCAGCAGAGACTCAAGGTCAAATCAGGAACGGCCTTTATCCGTTTGCGTCCGGACAGTAAAAGTCAAGCTATCGGCCGTGTTTCTCTAGGGACGGTGTTAGATGTATTGAGTAAAGAAGGAGAATGGTACAGGATTAATCTGCCTCTTCGTAGAGGAGGAATGTTGCTTTCAGGATATATCCATCAGAGTCGGGTAGTAGAAGTAAAGGGTAAAGAGAAGGACAGTCTGCCAAAGTCAAGATTAGTTACCGGAACAGCAACTGAATATACTGGAGAGAAGGTTACCGTCAGGTTCAAGGACGCTGATGTCAGAGATGTGATTATGTACTTATGCAAGGTGGGAGGACTCAATGTTGTTTTTCACCCCGAAGTTAAGGGCAATGTCACCCTTGACCTAAAAGATGTACCCTGGGATCAAGCTTTGGACCTTGTCCTCAAGCTCAACAGGCTGGGGAAAGTCGTAGAAAGAAATGTCTTGAGAACAGGCCAACCAAAGGTCTTGATAGAAGAATTCAGAGACAAGAAGAAATAAAGAAGCTAAACATCGATAATTATCGGGCAAAAATTCTTAGGTAAAAAAAAGCACATGATGAACGGTTTTGTAAAAAAACTATAATGAAGAATTCTCCCTTCTAAAATCTGTCTTAATCTAATTGAATTAGAATCAATAAGTTATTTATAATTCATGTTGGCACATAAATTGCTGGAACTCCTTAATGAAGTTTGACAGAGAACTATGTATAATAGCCAATTTTCAGATGCAGGTTTCAAAAGCTGTTGAGTAAAGGCAAAAGAATATCTACGGAGGTCTAGGTGAAAAGAAAGATATTCATTCTCAGCCTTATGATTGTTTTATTTGTGTTGGGCATTTCTCAGGGGAGAATAATAAATGAGGGAATTTTCAAGCTGCCTTCCCAGAATTCTCAAGAAGAAGCGCTCGATGGCGAACTCCGAGAGCCTTTTGACTGGCCAATTTCAGAACCTGAAGCACAAGGGCTCGACTCAAGCATTTTTGAGAAGGCCTTCCAGGAAGCCGAAAAGCTGTCCTATATTTTCAGTCTTCTGGTGGTCAAGAATGGATACCTGATAGCGGAGCGGTATTTCCACTTTCAGGATGAATATGATGCCAATCATGTCTATTCAGTCTCCAAAAGCTTCACTTCAGCTCTGGTAGGAATCGCGTTCAGGGAGAATTATCTGCACAGCCTGGAACAAAAGATGCTCGATTTTTTTCCAGAATATGTTACTCCAGATCTAGATCCCAGGAAAAATGAGATAACTATCAAACATCTGTTAACCATGAGAGCTGGATTTGCTTTTGATGAGAGTGAAGAAGATTGGAATCAATATTGGAGCAGCCCGAATTGGATCAGGTATGCCATTGAGCTTCCTTTAAGATACGATCCAGGAGAGGTATTTCACTATTCCACTCCCCAGACAAATCTTTTGTCGGGAATCATAACCAAGACTTCAGGAATGAGCACCAGGGAATTTGCCGAAAAATACCTTTTTACACCTCTCAATATCTCGATTCGGAGCTGGCATCAAGACCCGCAAGGGTATTACACCGGAGGACACGAAATGTATTTTACGCCCCGTGATATGGCTAGGTTCGGCTACCTCTATTTAAACAATGGTTTGATAGATGGAATTCAGATTGTCCCGGAGGAATGGGTAAAGGATTCTATCGAATACGACAGCAGGTTTGAGAGCGACTGGGGGCCATTGACAGAGAGAGGATATGGGTATAAATGGTGGTTGGGTCAAATCCACGATTATGATTTTTTTCACGCCTCAGGAATGGGGGGACAGTACATCGTGTGCATCCCCGAGCTGAACATGGTTATCGTAACCACCATGGATTGGAGCGGCTGGTCAGATCCAGGAGCGTTTATGCCCATAGAGCTTATAGCCAATCATATTCTTTTGCCCATTAAGTGTTTGTCTGGGCCTCCTCCATATTTTCCAGTCGGACTCACTGCTCAGAAAATAGAAAATCGAGGGCTGGCTTATTTGGAGTATCTCAATGTCTTGAAATGGGAGCCAAATCCGAGGAATGCCGGAGTGGATATCTCTAGGTACAGAATATACCAGGTCATCAATGCCAGCGTCTCTGTATTGCTGGCTGAAGTGAATGCTGGCACGTTTGAGTACTGGGATCGGGGCGTTGAGAGAAATGAGAAATACACCTATGGAGTATCTTCTGTCACCGATGATAACCAGGAGAGTCTAACCGCCATAGTGACTGTTCAGATTCCAGGTTTTCAATAAAACAGAAAGGAACAGCGGGTTGAAAAGATCCATAATATTAGTTTCGCTGGTTTTATTTATCTTGGGAGCACTCCATGCCCAAGAGTCGTCTATCATATTGGAAACGAGTTATTTCAGGCCCTCTGATCAGGCATTCAGGGAGATCTACGGAAGCGGTCTCCAGGTCGGGGGGAAACTTCAGGTAGATGTTTTGAAGAAGACTTCTCTTTGGCTTGGCGCGAGTTATTTTTCTAATAAGGGAGAATTAACCTTCACCAAAGAAGAGATCACTCTTAGAATCATCCCTGTTTATCTAGGAGTCGGCTACAGGTTCACAGAGGAAAAAGTTATTCCCTTCCTTAGTGTTGGGATGGGTATCCATTTTTATCGGGAAATTGCCCCTCTTGACACCCTCAAATATGCCAGGTTCGGCTATTTAGCTCAGACTGGAGTATGGGTTGAATTGGCGAGCAAGTTCTCTGTGGAGCTCGAGGTCAATTATAGCTCTTGCACGATAAAACCCGAAGGAACAGCGATCAATATAGGAGGAATTGGCATCGGGATCGGTTTAAGATATCGTCTGAAATAATTTTCCGAAACCACCACTTCGACGGCTTCTCTGAAAGAGAGAAATCTGACTGATTATGATCTTCTCCTTAAAATTTCTAATGGTAATAAAATAAATAATTTAGGCCTTTATTCGGTATGTTTCTCTGCCTTCTTCTTCCAAATTCTGGTTGACATCAAATCGTTCTTCTGATATAAGATTAGAGCCATTAAGGCTTAGTAAAACAGGAGGAAATGGGGAAGCTTGAAGAAAAGCAAAACAAAATTTTACTTTCTTTCCCCTGAGCCGACTAATCTAATGGAGGAACTTATTTCATAAAGTTAATCATATCAAGTGATTACATATATTAGGGAAGTATGTGATTTGAGGTGCTAATATGTTGGGGATTAGAACATGTATTTTATTCATAGGTGCTCTAATTGCCCTGTGTGTGTCTCCGCTCTTTAGCGAGGGAATTGAAGACGATTATGCCCTCGTCGACTCCATCACTAGTGTCGTTAGAGATGACTCGGCTCAAGAATTCGTATTGTGCCATCTGCAGCCTGCCATCTGGGGTGATTATGATGTGGAGATTAGGGTCAGCGGTGACTACACCTTCGATAGAAAACCGCGTATCTTCCGATTATTCAGGGGTGTATTTTCTGAAGATGTTGAACAAAACGCTAATTCATTAAAAGTTCATCGAAACGGGCTAGTTCAGATGGGAAGCAAGGAAGAAGCTTTTGCCAGAGGAATCCCTTTCTACATAGCCGATCTGGTCTTTGAATCCCATAATATAGTGCACTTCACTGTATACTCTAATCCCGACTCGATGGTAGAGCATGCTTTTGTGAGGATACAGCAGTTCAGGAAAAGCGGAAGTGGTTATCAATCCAAGCTTGAGATCGTGAATGTCAGAGAACCTCTTTCTCTCTATACTTATTCCCAGAGATGTACCATAAAAGTCGATACCTATGAGGGATGGATCTTATCTATTGTTAAGTCTCACGGCACTCAGTTCTGTTGCCTGATCAGCAATGAAGTCCCCCTTCAGTAATGAAAAGCACTCGTTAAAGCGAAATCAGGGATAGAAGACGCTGTTTCTCTGATAAATTCTTTTAATCCCTAAAGATTGCCTTCGCAAGAAATTAGTTTGTCTTTCGTTTCTCACCCATTATCACTAAACGATATCTTATTCTGAACAGCTTATCGGAATGGATTATTTCCCGAATCTTATTCTTACTCCTATCCTGAATGACAATCCCGATAAATCAATCTCTGCTTTCCTGGCATTCCTGACCCAAGGGCTGGATGGTCTTTGTTCTGATATGGTCAATGAAGGATAGTATCTGCCAGTACTGCCATCAAATTCTTCTTCATACCAAAATGCGCCTGATTGCTTTAATGTATATCCTGAGGAATCACGATAAGTATTGTCAACTTCCCAGTCTTTGAAATTCACATATCTCCCTATTCCCTCAGCATAAAGGGCAACACTCCTGGATATGTTGTACTCAAATCCCAGGCCACCGTGAAATCCAAAACCATTATCTTTTGCTTCCCCGTCATTTTGATTCCATTCATTCAGCTCACCAGGTATAACAAGCTCTTCTCGTGTTGTAAAATTGATTTTTGCAAAATAGTATCCGATTCCACCCTTAAAAAAAACATTCGCCTTCGAAGCAACAGGAAGATAATAATAGCCACTCAAGGTGATGGGAATCACGGTGTATTTTGGCTCCCATAAGAATGAGCCGCTGATTATGGGTTCTAGTCTTATCTCAACGAGACTGTCTATTTTTCTTACTAAGTATCCTGCACCAAGGCTGACTCCAAAATTCTTGGAAAGACTGAAAACCAATTCACCTTCTAAATCAAGGCCCCATTTCGCATTTTCCATCTCACCTAGGGTAGGGAGTCCAGCAATAGCTGACAAATCTGCTAGCTGAGAGTTCACACCATCGACCACGTCGTTGACATCCCCACCTGCAATGTTGCCATATCCGCCAGTCAGCTTCAGGCTGAATCTCTTCAGGAAATCCTGGGCGTTGCCTGTGCTCGCCAATAGAAACATACACAGGATTGTTAAGGATAAAAGAACTGGTTTTCTTCTCATTTTTTCCTCCTTAGGAAAGTTGTGATTAATATTCTGCAATAAATATGCCAATTAATATTTAAGGGCTAGGTGGGAATTAATAAGCTTTTTTATGTCCTCTATGAATGACAAATGTAAAATATGATTACACAGGTCGATCTAAGAAGTATACGAGATATATTAAAAGGGATTATTTTCCGAATCTTATTCTTATTCCTATCCTGAAGGAAAAGCCTGAAAGATCAATCTCTGCTGCATCGACATTTCTGTAAAGAGATCCCGTTGGCTTTTGTTCCGAAATTTGCAGACTGGGATAATACTTGCCGGTCGGCACAAAAAATTCTTCTATATACCATAGTGTTCCTGAGGCCATTATGACTCCAGAAGTAAAAGCTGATTTGCCTTCGAATTCCCAGTCTGTGATTTTCAGGTATCTTCCCGTACCTTCGGCAAAAAGGAAAATAGTCTCTGTGAGATGATACTCTAATCCCAGGCTGCCGTGAAATCCGAATCCACTGTCTTTGGCTTCGAATTCATCTTCATTCCATCCTTCCAAACCCATGAAGGAGGCATATTCCTCCCGTAATTTCAGATCGACTTTCGCAAAATAGTATCCAATCCCAGCTTTCAAGAAGGCGTTCATTTTTGATCCGATGGGAAAGAAATAGTAACCACTTAAGGTGATGGGGATAAGTGAGTATTCTGGCTCCCAGCTCAGGGTGGCACTCATTAAGGGTTCAAGAGCCAGTCTGAGGGAGGTTTCTTTACTTCTCTCCTGGTAGCCCGCTCCAATTCCAACTCCGAAATTTTCAGAAAGGCTGAAAAGAACTTCACCCTCAAAATCAAGTCCCCAATTCGGATTCTCTAATTCACCTGTTTTGGTGAGTCCTAAAAGAGGAACTAAATCCGCAGCTAACGAATTCATACCATCGGGAAATGCGTTGAAATCCCCTCCTGAGGTGCTGCCCAATCCTCCGGAAATCTTGAGACTGAATTTCTTGAGAAAATCCTGGGCATTCCCTGGTCTCGCTAAAAGGAAAATACACAGGACTGTTAGAGACAAAAGAATTGATTTTCTCTTCATTTTTTCCTCCTCAGAGGGACCATCATTTTTTATTTTTTGGTTAGATTAAACAGGTCAGTCTACAACACATAATTAAAATTTACAATCAATCCTGCGAGGTTTGACCGTGATATTCCATTATGATATAAGCAGAAAATAATTCCAGCAGGTGTAAATGAACCAAAGAAATTGAACATAAAAAAAGCAAAGCATGGAAAACAAAAAAGACAAAATTTTTGTTTATAAGGAGATGACAAATGAGGAAACCTATCTTGTGCTTTATAACAGTATTCCTTTTGGTGATTGGACTGGCCAGAGCCCAATCGCTTAAGGATGACCCTCGGGTAGCCTCGGCACTGAAACTCATCGAGGTTTGGGTCGAGGCTCAGTTGGCTTACAAGGACATACCCGGTATGTCCCTGGGGATTGTTCACGACCAGGATTTAGTCTGGAGCCGCGGCTTTGGCTATGCCAACCTGGAGAAGAAAATTCCTGCTTCGCCAAGCACGATTTACAGCATCTGTTCCATTTCCAAACTCTTCACCAGTATTGGTGTCATGCGGCTTCGGGACCAGGGCAAGCTGCACCTCGATGATCCAGTCAAAAAGCACCTCTCCTGGTTCAGCATCAAAGACGCCTATCCCGAGGCACCAGAGATAACTATTAGGGGCATCCTTACCCATTCTTCAGGCCTGCCCCGCGAATCAGATTATCCCTACTGGACTGGACCCGAACACTGCTTTCCCACTCGGGAACAAATCATTGAAAAGCTCTCCGCCCAGGAAGAGCTCTATCCCGCTGACACCTATTTTCAATACTCGAACTTGGGCCTGACCCTAGCAGGCGAAGTCGTGGCTGCAGTTTCAGGCCAGCCCTATGCACGGTATGTTAAGGAGCATATACTTAAACCGCTGGGCTTGAAGGACACCAGCCCAGAAATACCAGCAGAACACAGAGGAGTAAGGCTGGCTGTGCCGTATAGCTCACGTATGCGCGATGGCAGCCGCAAGGTGATTCCATTTTATCTTGTCAATGGTATTGCTCCAGCAGCAGGGTTTGCCTCCACAGTGGAAGATTTGGCCCGATTCGCCTCCTGGCAGTTCCGGTTGCTCGAGAAGGGCGGTAAGGAAGTGCTTGCAGTTAACACCTTGAAAGAGATGCATCGGGTACATTGGGTTGACCAAGACTGGGAGGTGAAATGGGGGCTCGGGTTTTCAGTCGGCCGGCACAAGGAAAAGACATTCGTGGGACACAGCGGTGGCTGTCCTGGATACAGGACCCGGCTGAGCATCTGTCCCCAAGACAAGATCGCTGTCGTCGTCATGACCAATGCTAACGATGTCAGCCCCACCCCATATTCATGGCAGGTTTATGATATTGCGGCCCCAGCCATCCTGAAAGCGCTCAAGAGCCCGGGTCAAGGCAAGGCAGCGGATCAAGACCTGGAAAAATTTGTGGGAAGATATGAATGGCCCTTGGACCAAGAGATGTATGTGTTGATCATGGATGGAGAGCTGGCAGTCATCTCGTTGCCCACAGATAATCCGCTCGAATCATTGACCAAGCTGAGGCGGACAGGAGAGAACACTTTCAAGCGAATTCGGGATGACGGCAACCTTGGCGAAGAGGTCGTTTTCGAGCTGGGACCAGACGGCAAAGTCACATGCCTGATTTGGCACAGCAATTACGCCTACCGCGTTGATTTATAGTTCTCTTTCCCTAGCGCCTTGAAGGAGTTGAGACGGAAAATATCTTAATTTGCCACCGATACACCTCCAATAAATTCCTATAATGGCAGAAGAAAATTTAGTGCCAGATCAAGACGTAGAACAGCATTCCATCCTAAAATCTGTGTTCTTGCACCTATTTCCGGGCTTGTTGATAACTCTATTCTTTCTAATCGTACTACCCATGAGCATCATAAGAGGCGGTACATCTTATTTAGCCATTCTTCTGGCTATCCTATTTGTCCTTATCCCCTTCGAGCTCGGCTATTTGTTCTATCAGGGCAAAAAGAAAAACGGCCGATTTTCTTTAAAAGGAATAATCCTTTATCGTGAAAAAATTTCGATCAGGGAATACTTGGTGATCATTCCTGTTATTTATTTTCTTATAGCGATTATTTCCCTATTATACTCTCCTATCCGTGCCTTTATTATTGAGACTTTTTTTTCATGGGTACCGGGTTGGGTATTCTTAGATGATTTTTTAGCAGACCCTTCTGCTTATTCACGTTCATCTCTAATTCCAACTTTATTGCTGGGGCTCCTTCTTTCCGGTTTTGGAGCATCGATTGTCGAAGAACTATATTTTCGGGGATATCTTCTGCCGCGGATTTCAAGGTTTAAAATGTTAGCGCCTCTGATGAATGTGGCGCTTTTTTCGATCTATCACTTTTTTTCTCCCTGGCAATACCCGGCAATATTCTTAGGCTTTTTGCCCGTTGTTTATGTGGTCTACCAAAAAAAGAACATATATTTGGGCATTATTATTCATTGCTTACTCAATGGCCTAGGTGTTTTACGTCTGTTATTCATGATTTCTAAATAAAATAATTGACCATGAAGAGGGTTTTGAATTCAGGATTTCTGGATGAGGCGATGCGCCCATTCAATTACGGGAAGAAGTCTTTCTGGCGACAATTTCTTGATCTCCTCGTAGGTCAGCCAGCGGTGTTCGTGATGCTCTGGCATTCCCAGTTCTGGGTTGATGGAAAAGGTCACTTCAGACTGGGTGGTTTCAGCGATGTAATAGCGGGCGATTTTCTTTCCTCCGCTGTAAGGCTCTGTCTCTTTAACCTTGTAGCCCCATGAAAATTTTAGGTCTGTTATACCAGCCTCCTCTTCAACTTCCCTTTGGGCAGTTTCTAGGGGGTCTTCTTCTTGTTCAACTAGTCCTTTGGGAAAGTCCCAGTTCTGGTAAGCCCGGAGAAAAAGATATTTCCATTCTCCCTCTTCCTTTCTGACGATCACAATCCCGGCTGACAGAATCATTTTGTCTTGTCCTATAGTACGCCTCTTGCCCTTTAAGTTAGCAGATGGATTTTCTGTATTTATATCTCTAAAAAAATTAGGAATGTCAAATCAGAACTGCTTGTCAGAGAAGCATTATGCAATTCATCTGCGGTTTCACCAAGGACAAAATTTAAAAAAATTGATAGAATAGCCAAAAAATGGGCATGGCTTTCCGAAGACGATAAACAGATTAAGACAAGATGAACATCTTTATCACAGGCAATCCAAGATGCGGTAAATCCACTATGATACAGAAAATTTTGAGCGATATTTCTGATAAAAAAATATCAGGGATTATCACCCCCGAGATAAGGGTAAATGATGTGAGGCAGGGTTTTAAAATCATTGATTTGGCTTCGGGGAAGGAAGAGGTTCTAGCTTCGGTGAACATAAAACGCGGTCCAGGTGTTTCAAGGTACCGAGTAAATATCGAAGGCATTGATACGATCATGGATAAATTCTTGGAGAGCTATGAAAGCTCAGAATACGTAATTATAGATGAGATTGGAATGATGGAGTTTTACTCAAAAAAATTCAGAGAGACGATCAGGATGGTGATCGACTCGGAAAAGATAGTCCTGGCCACTCTGTCCAAAAGGTTTGTAAAGGAATATCAAGGCCAAGGGCAGATTTATTTTTTGGCCCGGGAAAACTTTGAGGAAATTTACGATAAAGTTCTAAACCAGATCAAATGAAAAGATCAGAAAAGCACTTCGAAATTCATGCCTCTCTTTCTTAATTCTTCTTTCAGCCTGTTTTTGTATTCAGAGAAGAATCTATTCGTCGTGGCATCCAACAGATTGTTTCGATAGTAAAATCCTTTTATCGAACCCATATAATTCATCCTGTCGATAAGAACATTGTCGGTCTTTCCTTCTAGGAGGGCCACAAGTTTTTCCGGGCTTCCGGGCAGGATGGGGCCGATGAAGGCAAAGGTTCTGATTCCTTGGGCTTGGATTTTCTCCAGGGCCATCAATCTCTGCTTTACAGGCGAAGCATGAGGCTCGAATAATTTTGCCACTCTCTCGTCATCCGTCGTTATGGTGAATCCCACTTCTATATCCTCGAATTCCTGGATCAGGTCCAGGTCGCGCAGCACAAGCTCTGATTTTGTCTGGATGACGACCGGGAATTGGCTCTTGGCCAGTTCTTTCAGGCACTGCCTGGTCAATTCATGCTTTTTCTCCAGGAATTGATAGGGATCTGTTACAGAGGACACCCATACCTTACCCTTTCTTGCCCTTATCACCTGTTTTTTGAGTAACTCAGGAGCATTGATTTTAACATCGACAAATTCGCCCCAAGGTTCTTTATGGCCGGAAAACCGTCTGATGAACAGGCGGGCATAACAGTATCTGCAGTTGAATTGGCAGCCTGTGTAAGGATTCAGGCAGTAATCATAGATTTTTGATTTGTTAAGAATGCTCGAGGCTCTGATTTCCTTAACTATCAACAATGCACTCCGACTTTATCACCATTTAATCCGAGTCCTAACCTCCCTGTAAAATCATAGCCGCTAAAAGTCTATGAAAGGAAATATTTTTTTCTCTAGCTCAGCATATCCAAGAAGGTGTCGATTCTGCTGTTCAGCTGTCCTTCAAAATAATCTCGGCTCGATATGCTGTCTAAGTCTAAGCGCAAGAAAGGGATTCCCTTTGCCTGGAGGGCCTCTTTCACATTCGGCATCCTTCCGTAATTCCACCGGCAGCCCCAATGGGCATAGTGCACGACTCCGTCGACCTTATATTTTTCGACGAGATTGAGGAGAAGTTCTATATAAGAATCAATAGGCCCCTGGAATAAATTGGCATTCAGTTTTTGGGCTACGCTCCTGAAGGGTTGTTCTGGGTCTAATTCTGGCCAAAAGATGTGATTGACTTCCTCAAAAGCAATAGAGGCTTTTTTCTCTTTTTCCAGATACCGAAAGAGACGGTTGGGAAAATAAGGTTTGACATGGAGCCAGAGCAGTCGATGTCTTTCCTCCTCGAGAGGGCTGAATTTCTTGGCCACCCGCCGTTCGAGTTCTGCGGCCATCTTCCGATAAATTTCCACGGTTTCATTCGAACCAAAGCCAATTCCCGGAAGGTAAAGATAGCTGAGAGCTTCGCTTCCTCTCATGGGAGCCGGAATGGATTGGCGGAGCTCATTAGCCTGAAGAGCATATCTTCGAGCCTCGTTAGAGCGCTCTATAGCCTTGGCCAATTTCTCTTTGCTTAACTTCCGACCTGTCAATTCACTCAGTCTTTGAGCCATCTCTTCCAATTGTCGAGCTACATAATCAATTGCTTCTTCGCTCTTTTCCTGGGGGATGTCGATCAAAAAATATTCGCAGTCATACACCTGGCTAGCATAGGAGATCATTTTTGCTCCTGCATCACAGAGATGGGTGGTGGCAATGACTGCTGCTGGCTGGGGAAAAAGATTATCCATTACTGCCCCGGTCGCACAACGAAGGAAAGAACATGTTTCTGGCGAGTGGAAGTGCTTTTCAGCAATGGTCAAGAAATCATCACCCAGTCCAAAACTGGCCAGGAAAGATGCAGTTGTCTCTGCACAGATAGGGATGAGATCGAGCGCATACAATATCTCAGAAGGAGACAGGATTGTGGTCAGAGTTATCGGTTTCTCTTGCTGGATCGCTTTCAGGTTCAAATTCAATACCATGTCTACCATTTTTTTGGTTGACTTAAGGCGTGGATCGCCTCTTCGGCTTCTGTTGAGAAGCTTGGACTTCAGGTAGAAGCTTTTTGTCTTCAGCATGTCTTTGGTTATCATTCTTTTCTGGCTTTTTTTCTTCATCGTCTCTTAAACCATGGAGAGCATTTCTATGAAGGCTTCGATCCTTGTTTTTATTTGGCCGAGGTTGCCGCCTACAAAATCGTTCTCGATCTGGAGAATAGGGACGTCCAATTTTTTGAAGAATTCCTGATAAACAGGATAGTCGTAGAGGTGGTTGTCGCAGAATTTAAGTGTCTGGTAGATGACCCCATCGACTCGGTACTCTTCCACCCTTTTCCTTCCAGCCTCCAGTCGAAGAGAGGTATCCTTCATCCGGGCGCAGGGTGTCTTGAGGAGGTAATGGCGGCTTAATGCCTCGACCAGGTTATCTCTATCTTCGATCCTCCCCTCAAAATAGCGGCTTCCAGTACACAGATCATCGCAGACGACCACTGCTCCAGCCTCTTCTACCGTTTCAATGAGCTGGGAGTTGTAAAGCAGAGAGCCGACGATCATGATTCTTGGCTTTTCAGGCTGATCGGCCCTGGCTCTGGTTGTTTTTATTTCTGCGATGAGCTTTTTTAACTTCTGGTTAAATGTCTTTTTCGGTATTATTTGACCCGCGCGCACCACTCTGGAGACAAGGGTTCCGTTTAAAGGAAGTGACTGATCCTTTCTGAGCTCGTAGAGCTCGCTCATCAAATCCCGACTCTCGTTGTATATTCCCACCGCCTCGTATAGAGCCGATTCTTTTATTCGGCGGCCAAAGTGTTTTTCTAAGGAATTGATAAGCTTTTGAATTTCTTTTTTAAAGTAATCCACAGCTAGAGAAGTAGCGACTTTGGGAAGTTCCATGAAGTGTACAAAAGTCTCAGCAGAAAGATAGCGGCTCCAGATATTGTAGAGACCTCGCATGGCGTCGCAAGAGTTGACAATGATGATTCCCTTCAGGAGCTGATTTTCCTTCCTCAGCCCGAAGTCAAGACAGCTTCGAACGTAAGGACAGAGGTTGTAATGCAGATAAGTGTCAGCCAATTTGGTGGAAGGTGTGTCCTCCAGGAGGCGGAAGGGATGGAACCCTGCTGCATATATGACTTCTTCAGGAGTGTAAGTGCACAGCCAGCCGATCGAAAGCAGTTTGGAGTTGTTGATTTGGGAGTCGAAGTCAACCTCAGTCTTGAATTCCTTCATTTTGAGAATATTGAGTCTGCAATTTTAAATTCGATGGAGAAGTATTATAGCAATAATTCTTTAGAACATTAATAGGAAAAATCGTCATTGCGAGCGACTGGAGGAAGCATTTCCTTTCCCTTTTCTTGCCCTGGTGCAGGGATTAATTATAAAGCCTTGCTCCAGGTGTGAACATAGAACCGTCCCTGATCTGATAGATCAATCCCCAATTTTGATTTTGAATTAGAGGGCTGATTTTAGGAAGGAGTGTATTTGGGCTCTAAGGTCTTATCTGAAACAGCAACCTGATCTTTTCCAAGTTTTTTAGCCTTGAACAAGGCTTTGTCAGCCAGGTCGGCTAGCTCGGTAGCTATTTTTTCATAGTTGACGGTGAATTTTTTATCTTTCGAGGGGCGTGGGATTTTTCTCTCCGGGAAATGGACCTGAGCTACGCCCGCGCTTAGAGTTTTATGAACAGCCTCTTCTTCAGGCCTGAATTCTACTTTTTTAAAGGATTTCCTAATCCTTTCAGCGACATTGGTAGCTGCTGCAGAACTCGTTCCAGGAAGAATGATGGCAAATTCTTCCCCTCCAAATCTTGAAGCCCAATCTCTCTCCCGGATATTCTGAGAGATGACCCAGGCTATTTCTTTTAGAATCTCGTCGCCTTTCAGGTGATAGTATCTGTCGTTATATTGTTTGAAGTCATCTATGTCGATCATGATGAACGACAGATAGCTTTTCCACGTTTCAGCATCCTTAATGGCTTTGGGCAGTTCTTCGTTGAAATGTCTTCGATTGTACAATTTTGTCAGCTCATCAGTTATGGAGAGCTCCTTGATTTTTTCTTCTGATTTTTTTCTCTCGGTAATGTCTTCGACAACGGTGTCATAGTACATGATATTCCCGGCGCCATCCCTGATTGCGCTGGAGGTCATGGCTGCCCAGAAAGTGGTATCATCCTGCCTTCTCAGCTCAAATTCCTTATTTTTTATGGTGCCGTTTTCTTCCAATTCCTTTAAATTTTTCTCTCTTTCTTCTGGATTGTTGTAGAGATCAATCCCATTTCGAGAAAGAAATTCTTCGGCGTCCTTATAGCCGAACATTTCTACCCCAGCTGGGTTGACTTCCAGAAGCTCACCTTCTGGAGTTACCCTGAAGATACCTATTTGAACATTGCTCACCAATTCCTGGTATTTTGCTTCAGAAGTTTTGATCTTTCTGGCTAGAATGAGGCGCTGGATGTGTCCGGTAATCAGGTTGGCGAATGTCTCCAAAGGACGAACGGATTCGTCAGTAGGAGCTAGGCCGCTTTTGGACTCATCGACAGAAATGATCCCGATGACATTGTCTTTTTCATCCTTCATCAGTACCAGCAGGTTGTCTTCTCTATGCCAGTGTCCTTTTGCGCGGGGATATTTTCTTTTTCCGTAGACAACCGCCTTCTGGTCTAGGATGTGTTTTTTAGTATGAGGAATGTAGCACGACTGGTTGCCGATTTTGGTGCCTTTTTCAAAATATTTGAGATACTTTTCCCGCGGCATCCTGATTTTTTTTAGTCGCCGTAATTCTGTCTTGGTGATTCCTTTATGACCGATGATTTCTCTGTATGGAGGATCTTCCTTGAAATAAGAAATGAGCACCCGGTTGAAGTCAGAAATATCTACGACAGCTTGGGAGATATGCTCGAAAAGCTCCTTTTCATTCTCGATGGACAAGATGTCTGCTGTTATTTCAGAGAACTTTTCGATTTGCTTGTTCATCTCCCTGATTCTTTCTTCTGCCTTTTTTCTCTTGGTTATGTCCACATCCATGCAGACCACTATGGTATCCTGTCCTGGCAGTGTTATGGGGTATAGAGATGATAGGATGAAGCGCGGCTCTCCTTTTTTGGTGGTTTTTATCCATTCCCTTAAATGAGAAGGCCGGTTCCTTTTAAAGGCGCTTCTGATGAGCTTTCTATACTTGGGTCTGTCAGGTTCAGAAATATTCAAATCGATGAGTTTTTTTCCTTTGGCCTGCGCTTCCTTGAGTCCGTAAAGCTTTTCTGAAGCTGCATTCCAGAAAATCACTTCTCCATTCTTGTTGAGTCCCTGAAAAGCTGTGTTGGGAGCGTTGTCCACGATGGACCTGAGTCTCAGCCTCGACTCTAAGCCAGCATCATAGACATGATTTAGCTTTCCAACGCCCCTTTTGGTTTCAGTGACGCTGCGGTAGTTGGCCATTCTTTTAACTGCCATCAGTGATTTGTTGGAGGAGAATTGTGCTCAAAGTGCCTTTCTATTATCCCTAATCTTTGTATGTATATTACATAAGATAAAATGAAGAAGATGTAAATAGCCCCTATAGGTGATTTTGAGAGGATTTTTCATCTTTTTTTGTCACCGCAAAGGGTGAGGGTATTTCACCCCATAGGGCTAGCCAATTTGAGGTTCACGGGGATGGTTAGAAGGCATCTTTAGACAAATCTTATTGTTTATCGAGCTTGGGCTGAGTTCAAAAAAATCAAAAATAAATTCTATTCTGTGCTGAAAGGCACCCAGATTTCTATTCGCTGAGCCTGTGGGCCGACTTGTGAAGGATCTGATAGATATCTGTGCAAGATGGGACCGACATGAAGATAATTGTTACTTTCCATCCATTCTTTAAGCTTGGTATAGGTCTCGCCTATTGTTTCGGGGGGGCCGTTATGCATGGTTGAGATGACGGATGTAAAACTCCACTGTTTTTTCTCTAAAGGCGCCTGGACAAGAGTCTGGGGTGTGATAGGAAATCCTAGTTCCCATTCCAGCTCTTCAGCTGCTACTAGGTCTGGAGTGCTGTAGTAGACTCCAAGTAATGGTCCGAGTGCGGGAAAGATGTTTTGTTGGCGCGTGTGCTGCCACATCATCCCGATGACTTTCGGCATATCTGCGTAGGAACCCGTATGAGGATAGCATACATAGGTGAAAGGAATGACCTCCTTAATAGTAATTTCTTCCTCGGCAGTTCCTGGCTGAACGTTTAATTCTAGAAGGAACGAGGAGAAAAGAAGGAGAAGGAACAGAATCGTTCTCATTTTTTTCATTTTTTCCTCCTTTAAAAGGAGACTTTGGGTTGATAGTCCATATCCTAGGGGACTGAAAGTTTTTATCATTAAACTAAAAAAAATTCAAGAGCTTAATACCAGTTGGGGTCAGGTCTTGACGTTTAGCATTTCGTTTTCTAAGTCATGTATAGCTTCAAGAAAATGTTGAAAGTCAAGACCTGACCCCTATTCACTCCTATTCAGTTTAGTCGGGATTTTCCTCACTTTTTCTACAGGGAGGACAAGGTGCCGAAAAATTGTGCAATATGTATGAAATATAACGATATCAATATCTTACGGTGAAGAAAATTATATTTTTCCACAGACTTTTTAACAGAAGTTGTGAAAATTATTTAGCCGGATAGAGCTCGGTCCACCACTCAGGTTGGCCTTTAAGCCATTTGTCGAACCAGGCCAAGATGGTTTTGGTCCACAGGATCCTTTTGTTGTAAGTCAGTATGTGATGATTCTCCCCCATGATCTGTATGTATTCCACCTCTTTACCCAGAATTTTTAAGGCTGTGAAGAGCTGCGTGCTTTCGCCGGGGGGGACGTTGGTGTCCACCGAGCCGTGCAGGAGCAGAAGGGGAGTGGTGATTTTATCGGCCTGAAAAAGGGGACTCTGGTCGATATAAATGTCCTTCCGATTCCAGGGGAAGCTGTTGGCTGTGGCGATGGAGCTGTAGCCATAGCCCCAGTAGCCTTCACCCCAGTAGCTGGATATCGAGCTTATACCGGCGTGGGCAACACCGGAGGCAAAGATGTCGGTGCGGGTCAAAAGCAGCATGGTCGTGAACCCACCGAAGGAAGCGCCAATGCAGCCTACTTTTTTGGAGTCTACAAAATGGTGGGCGGCTAAGAATTTCTTGACCCCGTCAATGATTTCATCAGCGACGATCTTTCCCCAGTCGTTGACGTGCAGGCTCGAGAATTTCTGTCCGAAACCTACCGCTCCGCTGGGCTGGAGAACATAGATGACATAGCCCTGGGCAGCATAGAGATTCTTGGGATACCGTCCCCCAAAATCTCTGGTGACCGGGCTCGTTCCTCCGTAGTAATAGACAATGCAGGGATATTTTTTTTCAGGATCAAAACCGGGCGGATAATAGATCCGGCCTTCGATTTCTACGTTTTGCTTGTTTTTGAATGTCCAGCGCTCGACTTTTCCGAACTTAACCTCGGCAAAATCATCTCTTCCCGGGTCCTTGAGAAGATGGTATCTATTTTTCCTTAAGTCCAGCACAAAGGCTTTGGAAGGGACCGAAGCGCTCGACCCCGTATAGACCGCCATTGGTTTTCTCTGGGCTATATCGATTCTGCCCAGGACTTCGACTCCACAGTCGATCAAAGAGAAAGTCTTTTTCTTCAGATCGTATGTGTAAAGATGGCGGTACGAGCGGTCAGTGGTACTGAAATAGATGCAATCTTCTGTTCTGCTCCACAGGGCTTGGTTGATACTCGGGTCAAAGTCTTTGGTGATAGCCTCGACTTCCGAAGTATTTGGGTCATAGAGATAGGCCTGCCCATCGTACTCATTGGGAATGGTTCCTGGGGGAACGTCGACTCCAGTCTCGCCGAAAAGCGAAGGGCCGCCAAGAATCAGCAGCCTTTTCCCCAGAGGCCCCCACTCTGCGGTTCCAAACCATCTTGTTTCCAGAAGCATTTTGGCTTCTAGGGTTTCAAGGTTAAGAGTATAGAATTCAGTTTTGGAAAAGGGCCGCTCTTTATAATCCACGATTGAGCGGGTGAAGAGAAGCTGTTTCCCGTCAGGGCTGATGTTGTGGAAATTGGTAGAGAGTTCTCCAGCCGTTAACCTCTGGCGGACTCCACCAGGCACAGTTATTTTGTAAAGATAGCTTCTGTTTCTCCACCAGGGCTGCCTGTCTGCTAGATTCTGAAATCTTTTGACTTTTCTCTTGTCAGGTTCAGGCTTTTCTGTGATCGAGTAGATGATGTGTTTTCCCGTAGGTGACCAGGTATGATTCCCTAAATCTTTAACATTTTTTAGGAGCGGGATCGCTGTTCCTGCCTTAAGGTCGACTATCCAGATCGTGCTCTCTGATTTATCAGAGCTGGTGTAGGAGAATCTATTCCCGGTCGGCGCCCAATTTACCCGGGAGATTTTCATCCCTCCTCGGTAGGTTTGAATCAAGCGCCTTTCAGGCAATTGGTATATCTCGACCCAGGCTTCTGTCTCATCACTCGGCGGCAGAGTCTTTCTCATGGATAAAGCGGCGTAGTTTCCATCAGGAGAGATAGAGGCACTGGTGATCCTGGGTGTATCGAGAAGGTGCTTTGTGGTCATGCGTTGCTCAGAAGAGGTGGAGAGGATCAGTCCAGCAAATTTTTCTTCCGCATCGAGAGAAGCCTCAATCGTCCATTCAGCTTCAGATTTTGGGTCATAAACAGTCTTTACCAGCAGCAGATGCTTACCGGTTTCCAATTTCAGTTCGGCTGTTGCTTTTTCTTCTTTTGAGGCTGCATCATTTTTTTCAGGTGATTTAGCCTTGGCTTTGGTGGCCCTGACTTTTCCGTCTACATGAACTTGGAGCAGTTGGGGGCTTGACACTGAGACCTTGGCTTTGGTCCATCTCAGGACATCAAGATAAACTCCCAGGTAGGCGATCGAGGGATGATTACCCGGGCTAGCCAGCTCCACACCTTTTTCTCCGGGCTGCACAGTTTTCCAGATGACTGCTGAGCCGTCATGCCATTCAAAGCGAGCGTTCTCGTTAGGCCATAGAGAAGAAATGTCAAAATCTTCGAATTTGAGTAAATCTTCACAACTGAATTTCTTCTTCTTATCCTGATGAAAAGCCGTTAAAGGGGCAGGGAAGGGCCCGACCACCAACCAGGATGTGATTCCTTTCTTTTCTGGCTGGCTCGATTTTTCCTCTTGGGCAATGCTGAAGGTTGAAGATGCGAATAAAAAGAAGACCACAAAAAAAACACTGAATAACAAAATTTTCTGGCTTGTATTTTTCATTTTGTCTCCTTTCACAAATCTAAATTTTCTAATAAAAGGACATCTCTATATATTTGAAAATCTACTATAAAAAAAATAAGTCATCTTCTCAACTTAAAAAGATTCGGATTTTTCTTGCTCACCCTATTTTGCTTTTTGTATACTCAGTCTCGAATGATGTTTTATTATTGCCCAGTTATCATCAGCACCTATGATTTTTCTTCGCCTGCAAACGATACGCAGGTTAAATATAACCCATGAAAAAATCTATGAAAAATGCGAAAGGAGGAGGAATGTCGAGAAAAATTTTCTGTTTCATCATGGGCTTGGCCCTCGTTTGCTTGGGAACTCTGGTCGATTTGGAAAGCGGTGAAGTCAAAGGCCCGAAAATCTATATTTCCGTAGACATGGAGGGAATAGGAGCCATCGTCAGTTCCGCACAGCTCGGACCAAAAGGATTCGAGTATGAAAGAGGCAGAAAGCTCATGACCGCTGAAGTCAATGCAGCTATCGATGGTTGCCTGGCAGCCGGTGCGGAAGAAATTGTTGTTTCTGATTCTCACGGCAATGCCCAGAACCTCATTCCTGATGAGATTTATGAGAAGGCGTTACTTATCAGGTCTTTCCCCCGCTCTTTACTCCAGATGGAAGGCATTGATGACACCTTCGACGGAGTGATATTCATCGGCTATCATCCCAAGGAAGGCACTCCTAACGCCAACTTGGCCCATACGATCTGGGGCGGTAAAATCCATGAAATCAAAATCAACGGAATGCCGGTCTCTGAAAGTGTGTTTAACGCCGCCGTGGCCGGTCACTTTGGTGTTCCGGTGATACTGGTGGCAGGGGATCAGAATGTAGCTAAAGAGGCCTTGAAAACCTTTGGTACAGTAGAAACAGTGGTTACCAAAGAGTCTCTCGGGGTTTACTCTGCCAAGTCGCGTCACCCCAATTTGATCTGCCAGGAGATAAAAGAAAAGAGCAAGAAAGCTGTGGAGCGAATCAAGGAGTTTATGCCTTATATCGTCAAGCCGCCGATCCGAATGGAACTGACTTTTAAACACGTCTATGATGCTGAAGCCTTCAGCTATCTTCCCTGGGTTAAACGGTTGAGCGGCAAAACAATTCTCGTTGAGACAGAGAGCATCATCGATATTAACCGTTTCCTGACGGCTCTTTTCAGTATCAACAACCGCTGAGAGACCTATTCTTTATTCTTGACATACTTGTCAAGCCATTCGATCATCTCTGCCAGCACATGGAGGATGGATTCTCTGGCCCGGTAGCCGTGGCTTTCATGAGGGAGCATCACCAAACGCACTGTCGCTCCGTGTCCTTTCAAGGCATGAAAGAGTCTTCGGGACTGAATAGGGTAGGTTCCCGAGTTATTATCCACTTCGCCGTGGATGAGAAGAATGGGCTCGTTGATCTTATGAGCATGCATGAACGGTGAGACTTTAAAGTATATCTCATGGTCTTCCCAGAGTGTTCTCCGCTCATTCTGGAAGCCGAAAGGAGTTAGAGTCCTGTTGTAGGCACCGCTCCTGGCAATCCCGGCTGCAAAGAGGTCGGAGTGAGCCAGCAGGTTGCCGGTCATGAAGGCGCCGTAGCTGTGTCCTCCCACACCGACGCGTTTCGGGTTTATTATTCCCATAGAATCCAGTTTATCTATACCTGCCTTTGCGCTGGCTACGATCTGTTCGATAAAGGTATCGTTCATGGTCTTCGGGTCTCCGACGACCGGCATTTGGGCTCCATCCAGGACAACGTAGCCTTGAGTGAGGAAGAAAAGCTGCGAGGAACCCCTGTAAAAGGTGAATCTATGAGGAGAGCCCCTGACCTGTCCAGCAACTTTAGCATCTGTGAATTCTCTTGGATAAGCCCAAATGACTAACGGATATCTTTCACCTTCTTTAAATTCTGGAGGCAGATAGAGGGTACCGGAAAGTTCGACTCCGTCATCTCTGGTGTATTTGAGGAGCTGCTTTTTTACGCCCGTGAGCTGAGGAGCAGGGTCTACGTAGTCAGTGAGAACCTGGCGCTTTTTCGTCTTGAAATCAATAACGCAAAAATTGGGCGGTATGGTTTTGGTTTCATACCTGGTTACTATCTGAGTTCGGGAATTCCCCACAAAGCCGTAAAAAGATTCATAGCTCTTTTCTCCTGATTGGAAGAGACGCTGCTTTTCTAAAGTCCTGATGTTCATCATGTCCAGAAAAGGCCGATCACCTTCTGGCGAAGCACCCCTTCCCGAGAGATAAACCCAGTCTCTGTCCTGAATCACGAAATGTTCGCCCTTTTTGGTGGTTTTAAAGACCAGGTAGCCTGGGTCGTTGTAGCTGTCGTGTCGGCTGAGGTCGAATATTTTTTTCTTAGGAACAGCGGGCCTATCTAGATTGAGGAGATAGGTGGTACGCCATCTTTTCTTCCAGTTGTATTCGGTGAGGAAAGCCAACCCTCTTTCCTCGAGGGGCTGAATTCCCCAATACCGATGCTCGATTTTTGTTATTTCCTTGGGCTTTTCTTTGAAGGGGGCTGATAAAGACATGAGCTTATCTCGGTGGGGGACCTCTTTTTCAGGATCACCGTCGTCTAGAGCTTCTACCCAGACAAGGGAAGCCTTCTTAAGGAGACGCCACTCGACAGACCTTGGTCCGGTGGGAACGCCTCTCATGGGGACTTCATCAGCTAGCGGAAGATCAGCCAGCAGGTGGACAAGATTCCCGTCAGTGTCCCATATTTCATAAGAGCGAGCAAAATAATAGTAGGGGACGCTGTAAGAATAGGGTTTTTTTACCCTGCGGACGAGGAGCAAATTTCCATCCGCAGAAGGAGATACAGATAGGTAGATACCCGGTTCGCTAATTTTGCGGCTCTCTCCAGTGGTCACATCGATCTCCACCATCTGGGAAGTGGTGTAGTAATCAAACAGAGCTTCGTCGTAGGGATTTTGAAGGAGGTCTTGGTAGGTCCATACTTTAGCAAACTTGCCAGAGGCTTCCTGGATATTAGGGCCTACGGGAACAGCAGGGGCTTGGGGCGGCTCTCCTCTGTCCTCTAAGACAGCGTTGACGAGAAGATGGCGGTTATTCGGCATCCATCTGAAGCCGTCATTCAGGGTGGCATTGATGTTAGCAGGAGTGAGGGCCTTTGCTTTTCCTGTCTTGGTCTCAGCTACCCACAGTTCAACTCCAGAGTCAGTGTAGCGATTAAAGGCAATCCATTGGTCATCGAAAGACCATTCGGGAAAGCCCAGCTTAGCGCCTTCAGGAAGAGAGATGCGATGGCTCTTTCCCTCTTTCAGTTTCTTGATCACCAGTCCTGTGCAGAAGTAGGTTTCCATACGGCTGTTGGTTTTGGGAGTTATCCTCATTCCCGCCAGTTTCAGCATTGTCTGCGCCATGTAGGCGATAGAAGGCATAGGATCATATTCAGCCAATAGCAAATTTTCTCCGGTGGGGCTCATGAATGCCCAAGGCGTCGGAGGAGCATCAACAATATCAACCACATCCTGGGGAGGGAGTTTGTACGGTTCCTGGGCAAACGGACCAAAATTAACAAAAAATACCAGAATTGAAGCCAACATAAGTAATGATTTTTTCATAGGAGTTCCTCCTAGTCTGATGATTTTATATTATTTGAAAAGTAATTTATATCTCAAGAATGAGAGAATTTCAAACCTAGATTTTTTCGTTCAGTTTTAAAATTCAAGACACTGCTTAAGAAGATGAAACTTGAATAAGGATTAATAAAATCTGCAGAAAGGCTGGAAAGGCAAAGCCATAGAGAACCATGAGAAATTGCTCGATCTCTGGAAAAATGCTGATCCTGGTATTCCTGAGTTTGAGGACGCCAGGAAACGGCTGGCTGGGGTGCAGTAGCCATTATTTTCAAATCCATATATCCCCCCTAAAAAACGCCGAAGTGAACTTTATTCCAGTTAAATACGTATTATACATAAAAGAACTATGACTCATTCATTTCGACACCAACACTATGTCTCCTGCCGTGGAGGGCATCATGTTTAAAAACTATGTCAAGATTGCCTTGAGAAATTTTCTAAAACATAAGGGATTTTCCTTTATCAACGTCTTCGGCCTGGCCATCGGGGTGACCTGTTGCCTCTTGATCGTTCTTTATGTTCTGGATGAGGTCAGCTATGACAAATATCACGAAAAAGCAGACCAGATCTATCGAGTAGGGATTCTAGGCTTCGTCAATAACAACCAGTTTCATGGGGTTGTCACCCCCGCGCCCATGGCTCAAACTCTGGTCGATGAGTATCCTGAGGTCACAGCAGCGACCCGGCTTCGAAATTTGGGTTTTCCGGTTTTCCGGTACGAGGACAAGGTTTTCAGTGAAGAAAGGGTTTTCTGGGTCGATCAGTCCTTTTTCGACGTGTTCACAGTTCCTTTTATCAAAGGTGATCCCAAAACAGCCCTTGCTCAACCGAACACGATTGTTCTTACTCGTTCCATGGCTTTAAAATATTTTGGGGATGAAGATCCTATGGGGAAAAGCCTTAACGCCGACCAACGAAGAGATTATTTGGTCACCGGTGTGGTGGAAGACATTTCCCGTAATTCCCATTTTCACTATGATTTTTTAGCTTCTCTTGTCACTGTTGAAGACAGCCGGCGTCCCATCTGGGTGAGCAATAATTATTACACCTACTTAGTGCTGCAAGAAGGCACCTCTCCAGAAGCCTTTGAACCCAAACTGGCCGAGCTGGTCAGAAAGTACGTGGGGCCGCAAATTCAGCAAGCCGCAGGCATCACCCTGGAACAGTTTTTTGCCTCTGGAGGTAAATGGGATTATTTCATTCAGCCTCTGACTGACATACACTTGCGTTCACATCTTGACTATGAGCTGGAGGCCAACGGAGACATCGCCTATGTTTATATTTTTTCCATCATCGCCATAGGGATACTTCTTGTGGCCTGCATCAATTTTGTGAACCTGGCCACGGCTCGAGCCGCAACCCGGGCCAGGGAAGTCGGCATAAGAAAAACTGTAGGCTCCAACAGAGGCCAATTGATCCGGCAGTTCCTATCAGAGACCACGCTCACGAGCTTCTTTGCTGTTCTTCTCGCTTTAATAGCCGTCCAATTCCTCCTCCCACTCTTTAACACTATAACAGGAAAAGAGCTGGCGATTCCCTACTTCCAGAATGTGTTTACTATTCCTCTTCTTCTGGCACTGGTCTTATTCATCGGGATTCTAGCTGGGACGTATCCAGCCTTCTTTCTTGCTTCTTTCGACCCTGTGGTCGTTCTGAAGACGGAGATGTCAGGAAGGAGCAAGAAATCCAGCCTGCGTAATGTCCTGGTCGTGTTCCAGTTTACTGTCTCCGTAGTTCTCATCGTTGGAACTGTCATTGTTTCTCGACAGTTAAGTTACATTCAGAACAGGAATCTAGGGTTCAACAAGGAACAAATTGTGATCGTCAAAAAAACCGATGATATCGGAAACCAGGTCCCAGCATTCAGACAAGAACTGTTGAAAAACCCTAATATTATCAACGCCTCCAACACCAATAATCTGATCGGGAATGAGTTCGGGAATTCAGCTCACAGACTGGCTGGCGCTACAGGTGAAGAAACACATCTTCTCTGGACATACATTACTGATCCGCATTTTGCCGAAACCTACCAGGTCGAAATGGCGGCCGGGCGGTATTATGAGGAAGGAAGACAAGCAGACCAGCAAAATGTTGTCATCAATGAAGCGACGGCGAAAGAATTCGGATTAAAAGATCCCATCGGCAAGCAGATTGTGGCTCTCGCTCCCACTCCAGAACAATCTGTAACTACGACGATTATCGGTGTCATGAAAAATTTCCACTTTAAAAGTCTGCATCATCAAATTGGTCCTTTGATCGTCTATCTTTTCAGACCCGAGGGAAGAGGTCGTTATGTTTCTGTTCGTGTCCATTCGGAAAATATCAGAGAAACAATGGCCTACTTGGAGGACACCTGGCGCAAATTTGCCTCAAACCAGGCTTTTGAGTATGAGTTTTTCGATGATCATTTTGCCAGCATCTATCAAGCCGAAGAGAGAACAGGGCAGATATTTTTCTCTTTTTCGCTCCTGGCCATCATCATCGCCAGTTTAGGCTTGTTCGGGTTGGCAGCCTTTGTGGCTGAACAGCGCACCAAGGAGATCGGCATACGCAAAGTTTTGGGTGCTACCGAAACAGGAATCGTCTTTCTCCTGTCGAAGCAGTTCACTAAATGGGTCATCTTGAGCAATCTCTTCGCCTGGCCTATTGCCTATTACTTCATGCAGAGATGGCTGCAGAGATTTGCTTATCAAGCCAGCATATCGGTCTGGTCCTTCTTTTTCGCTTTTCTTGTTGTCCTTTTCTTGGCCTTGCTAACAGTGAGTTATCAAACAGTCAAAGCTGCCAGGTCCAATCCAGTGGAGCTGTTGCGGTATGAATGAAAATTCCCTCTAAGGGTCAGGTCTACACTCTCAACTTTTCTTTTCAAATTAAAGACAGAAAAAAAGAAAGTTAAATTCCTTTTTTTCTTCAAAGAAGTGAAATGCGTAAACCTGCCCTCTTCTACTTCCATTCAAAGAAGTTAAGAGTGCAGACCTAATCCCTTATTTCATAAAACTTATCCCGCAGAAATGTTGAAAGTTAAGACCTGATCCCTTTTTTTACTTGCATGAGGAGAGGGAAATGAGGAAAATAAAAAGCTGCCAATGGGAAGAGCTAAGGCCTCGAGATTCAAGAGGGGGACAAGAATCGGATTTATCCTCGTATTATGGATAATAACCGCTTGGCTGCTTTACCCGTTAATAACTCTAGATTCTATAGACATGAAAAGTGCCAAGGAGTATCTTTACCGTGCATCAGCAGGGATTGCCATCATGCTTATTATGTTCGGAAAAACAATATTCGACCTCCTGTTTCCTCAAACTATCTCTCAAAGAAAGGCGTTATGGAGTACGACATTTCTCATTCTCTATTGTGTGGCTATCGTCTGTGGAATACTTTTCATGGTTTCGAGAATGATCGTGTTGTACCTGAAAAGCGGGAATTCCAACCTTCCATTTTAAGTTATAAAAAAATGCTCTTTTATCTAGACACTCGGCAAAAAAAATCTTATAGTGAATGGACACTATGCATCCTAAGCAACTTTGCGAGCGAAGAATCTGCTCAGGCTCATGGGTTTGGAATCATTAATCATGATTTATATACAAAAAGGAGGTAGCTCTATGATTTTTTCACGCAATATTTTTCGTTTATTCTCATTTTTATTTCTGAGCATCTTTATATTCCTCGCATTTTACAGCACACCACTCCAGGCTCAGAAGATCATCCAATCGACTGATCCAGAATTGCGCTTGAAGTGGTATAAGGAACATGTGGCTATGAAAGAAAAGTCGCTGTTTAAACATTTGCCCTGGCAGTTCGTAGGGCCCACGAACATCAGCGGGAGAT
Organism: Candidatus Aminicenantota bacterium; assembly: GCA_011772495.1. Lineage (GTDB taxonomy): Bacteria > Acidobacteriota > Aminicenantia > Aminicenantales > Aminicenantaceae > WVZL01. Next base: position 20,360 of record WVZL01000019.1, on the reverse strand, counting down.
GCACGGATGTGGCGGTTGTGGCTCCCAAAGGAAAATACTACACCATGTATGCTGCTGCGGCTTCAGGCGGCGTCTGGAAAACCGTGAACGAGGGCACAACCTGGGAGCAGGTGTTCAAGCACGGTCCGTCAACTTCGGTTGGCGATGTCACCATCGCACCCTCTGACCACAAAATCGTCTGGATAGGACTCGGAGAAGCCAACATTTTCCGGAGCTCAATGGCAGGAGCAGGGGTGTATAAGTCAACAGACGAGGGCAAAACTTGGAAGTACATGGGGCTGGCCGGCACTCATACGATTCCCAGGATCGTTATTCACCCTGAAAACCCGGATATTGTCTATGTGGCTGCTTCAGGTCACGAATGGACGGACAATGAAGAGCGCGGAGTTTATAAGACGACTGATGGAGGCAAGACATGGGAAAAAATCTTCTATATCGATGAAAAGACAGGAGCCATCGACCTCGTTATGGACCCCTCGGACAGCGATACGCTTTACGTGGCGAACTGGCAGAGGAAACGCAAACGCTGGAATGACCCGCGTAATGAGCCTGGTTATTCGGGAAGCGGGATTCATAAGACTATTGACGGAGGTAAAACCTGGGTGCCGATAAACGAGGGGCTTCCGCCAGCAAGATATCGAGGCAGGATAGGGATTGATATCGCCAGGAGCAATCCGAATGTTCTGTATGCCTTTGTCGATAATTATGAGATCGCCCGCAAGCCTCCTGAAGGCGAGGTTGATTCTTACGGGCGGCCGAGGGCAGCGACTATAAAAGGTGCTGAAGTCTACCGAACCGATGACAAAGGAAAGAGCTGGAGGAAAGTGAGTCAGTCTAATCAGTATATGGAACGCCTCTCTGCAACCTACGGCTGGGTTTTCGGGCAGATGCGGGTCGACCCCAACGATGAAAACACTGTTTATGTTATGGGGCTCGCTCTAAATCAGTCAACTGATGGAGGAAAAACATTCCGTCCCTTATACGGGATGCATGGGGATCATCATGGTTTGTGGATCGACCCAAATAATTCGAAATATCTTTTCAATGCCAATGACGGCGGAGTGTCAGTCTCTTACGACTTTGGCGAAACATGGAGAAGTTTTACGGATAACCTTCCAGCAGTCCAGTTTTTTAATATTGCCTATGATATGGATAAGCCCTTTCATGTCTACGGCTCCATTCAGGACCATGGCAGCCGCCGGGGAATAGTGGAGCTTAGAGAGGGACGGGACTTAATCCCGGCCGTGGAATTTGAAGATGCTCCGGGCGGCGAAGGATGCAGCCATGCTATCGATCCTGATGATCCGAATATTGTTTTTTCAGCGGGTTTTTACGGAAGGATACAGAGGTCGGATTACAGTACTGGAGAGTGGAAGACGGTGAGGATTGTGCCCAGAGCCAAGAAAGGCGAACCTCCGCTGCGCGGCCAATGGGTAGCACCCTTTATTCTCTCTCCTCATAATCCCAGGATTATTTATCACGGCATGCAGTACCTCTTCCGGTCGATGAACAGGGGAGACACCTGGGAAAGGATCAGCCCTGACCTTACCTATAATGACCCCGATAAGATGGGCGATATTCCGTATCAAACTATATTCGCCATCTCGGAGTCGCCCCTTAAATTTGGGTTGATATACGTCGGAACCGATGATGGAAAAGTTCATGTCACCAAGAACGGGGGGGTAGCCTGGAGCGAAATCATGGATGGTCTGCCCTATAAGAAGTGGGTATCTCGAATTGAGGCTTCTGCTTATGATGAGGGGACAGTCTACATGTCGCAGAACGGCAAGCGCCACGACGACTTTGCTGCCTATCTGTGGAAGTCGACTGACTACGGGAAAACCTGGGAAGATATGACCGGCAATATTCCCTGTGGGCCCATCAATGTCATCCGGGAAGACCCGAAGAACAAAAATGTCCTTTATGTGGGTACAGACCTTGGTGTTTATGTTTCAATAGACGGCGGCAAGTCCTGGCAGGTGCTGGCGAATAATCTGCCCACGACATTTGTCCATGACCTCAGAATCCATCCCCGGGACGACATCATGGTCATCGGTACCCATGGACGCGGTGTGTGGGCCCTGGACGTGAGCTATATTCAGAAATGTGACGAAAAATTCCTCGCTGAGGCAGCGCATCTTTTTAAGATAAGTCCGGCTAGACTACCCCGATGGAGGCAGTGGGGAGGAAAAGATGGGTATATTTATTATTTTCTGAATAAAGCGCAGAAGGTTTCTCTAGTGGCAACGGATGAATCGGGCAAGCTGGTGAAAAAATTTAAGGCTATGGGAGATGTAGGATTAAACAGGATTGTTTGGGATTTAAGGACGGATGAAAAGGAATATGTTAAGTCCGGCACCTATACCGTAAAATTGTCTGTCGGTGCTGTTGAGCTGGAAGAGAAAATTAAGGTGACAAGGCCTGAGCGATCATTTTAGTTGTGTTATTAACAAACTGAGATAAAGATTTTGTTTAGTGCAGTCATACATCCATAAATCTAAGGAGAACTAAGATGGCAACCTATGTTATTCTCAGCCGGATTTCTCCCCAGGCATTCAGTGACCCTTTTGAGTTTAAAAAGATAGCCGAAACTGTATCTGCGAAAATCAAGAGCGAGTGTCCTGATGTGAAGTGGAAGGAGAGTTACTCCACAATGGGCCGCTACGATGTTGTTGATGTTATCGAATCCGAGGATCCTAAGCAGGTCATGAAGGCAGCCATGATCATCCGCTCTTATGGGCATTCCACCACCGAGACCTTACCAGCGACTCCCTGGGATGATTTCCTGGCCATGATTTAAGGTTTAAGAAAAATTAAGGACAATCTATACTTCTATAATTGATTAAATAGCGTCGAGCATTTCTAATCTGTTCAACCTGGATCTATATTACTTAGCCAGATAGTTCTCGATGATTTCATACCCGGCTTCTTTTCCCACCTTAAGTATAGGAGCGGAAGGAGAAATGATCAGGCTGAATCCGATCATAGACAGAAGAAATGCCGCCAAGAAGATCATAATTTTTTCCTTGAATTTCATTCTTATCTCCTCATCGTTATTTTCATCTTAGGTTTATATAGACGTACAAAGAGGTAAAAAGGTTTAGTATTCCTACAGAAATAATAAAAATAATTTTGCTCCTTTTTCGCGACAGTCAAAACCGGACCTTGCCCATCAAACCGTATATTGTTAGGCCGGCTCTTTTTTTTGTTTTTTCAAGGGGAATTACACAGCATAAATCAGCCCTCCTGCGCCTATGAGATTCCTTTGCCTCAAGGGGAGAACAGCTCAATTCATCTGCTTCTTTTTTTTCGGGATGCATAGCAAACCTCCATTCTTGAATTAATGTCTTGCTCAATTTTAAAGACGGGGATCTACAAGAAAGGACGCAGAATGATTGCCCTTGTTGTCCTTATTAAGAGCAGCGTCTGCAGTCGCGACAGGAGTTCACGAATATTCCAGCCTGGCTAAGCTCTTTTTGGCAGCGCTCCAGCAGTATGTTTTTGAGCATCCTCTTCGCCCTCTGGACTCTGGATTTTGCTCCAGAAATAGAGAGGCCAAGGTTTCGCGCCATCTCTTTTCGGGTCAATCCTTGGTATTCCGTAAGGATGAGAGCTTCCCTATGCTTCTCGGGAAGGCTGTCAACGAGATTCTTTATACATTGATTGAATTCATTTTTCGCTTCGTCTTCAACTGAATCCTGTACAACTGGCAGTGTTTCTGGAAGCTGTACTATCGGCTTTTGACTACGATAATGATCGATGATGGCATTTCGGGTGACCCTGTATATCCAGTTATGTAATTTTTTCTCTTCTCTGAGAGTATCTAGGTGAGAATAGACTTTTATGAAAACTTTCTGGAGGATATCTTCAGCCGTATCCACATTTGATATATGTTTAATAACAAACCATTTTAATTTTGCGTAGAATTCTTTCCATATCCTTTCTGTCCTGCAATTTAAGTCTGTGCAAATATCCATGATAGTCTTACCTCGCTGTTGAATTTAACATAGCTAGAGTCAAAAAATTCTTATGAAAAGGAGCGCCACTATAAGCAAAAAAAAGGAATATGATTAAGATAATGACCAGAATGAGAATAGAGATAATCTTGCCTTTCATTTGCCTTCTCCTTTTTCAATGTTTTCCCCTTCGTCAATTATCGCTTTCCTTGAGGACAAGTTTGACAGCCTTCTGAGGGCAGTTATAAGCACAGAGACCGCAGCCAAAGCATTTGCCTTCATCGAATTCTAGACTTCCTTCCTCATCTGAAATGGCTCCGAATATACATTTATCAAGACATATTGCACATTGATCACATAATTCCTTGTCCAAGGAGGCCATAAATCCAGACTCTCCCATAGAGGTAAAAATTCCACGTTTTTTTAACGCCTGGACGAATACGCAGCAGCATTCACAACAATTGCAGAGAAAATTTGGATCGTCTTGGTTATTGATCGAGTGGACAAGTCCTTTTTTTTCGACCATATCCAGAATTTCCAGTCCTTCTTGAATGTCTATTTTTTCTCCGAGTCCCCTTTCGATGAAAAATGTTGCCTGCTCACCGAGAGCCAAACAGACTTTTCGAGGCTTATTACATTTGCTAAAGGTTGTCCTGCAGATACAGTCAATTACGGCCAACTCAGATGAGTTTTGGAGATAATGAATCGCCTGGTGATAAGGTATCAGTTGTCTTTTATCCTCGATTGTTTCTTCGATCGGAAGGACACGATAAACCGGCTTTTCGCTGGCCATCATCTTTTTTAGATACATTCCAGAAATAAATTCCTGAAAATGGATTTTTTCCTCCTCGGGAAGCTCCTCGTATTCTGGATCATGATTGACGAACCTTTTTACGATCTGTTCGAAGGTATTGCTCCGATAATAATTCTCTCCATCTTTTGATACTTTAATCAGGTAGCCTTTCTTGTGCAGAGATTCGACTAGAGATATTTTAGCTGGAGAAAATTGCGATTTAAGAAGGGAGAGTTTTCGTTCCTTGTCTGCCAGGTGATTCAAGATGATTAGCTCTTCTTCATTCAAGAATCTTTTAATAGAGTTGCCCAGGCTTTTGGGAACCTTGAATTTCTTGACAAAAAGAGAGAGATCTTTATTCATTTTATTGCTTCAGGCAAGCTTCAGTAGACCGGAGTAAGCCATTTTCTGTATTTGTCTATCTCTCCGTTCACGACCTTATAGAAGAACTTCATGATTTCGCTGGTGATTTTGCCCTTCTTTCCGCTGCCGACTAGTCTATGGTCTATCGATCCCACCGACACGATCTCAGCCAGTGTTCCACAAAAGAAAACTTCATCAGCTGTGTAAAGCTCGGTTCTATCAATAGCTCTTTCCATAGTTCCTATTCCCAACTCTTCACTGGCAATCTCCATGACTGCATCCCTGGTTATTCCCTCGAGGATATTCTGGCTCAAGGAGGGAGTATGGAGCATTCCGTTTCTTACCAGGAACAGATTCATGGCCGCACCCTCGGAAACGTGACCGTCTTCATTCATGAATATGGCCTCGTCGAATCCATTATCTCTGGCCTCCTGGCCTGCTAAAGCAGAATTGACATAGGCTCCTGTAATCTTGCCCCTTCCCGGGATTGCATTGTCTTCGATTCTTCTCCAGGAGCTCAGGCAGGCCTTGATAGGTTTGTCTGGATTAAAATAATGGGAGACCGGAACCGCAAAGATGCAGAAATCGTGTTCATCCGGGAGTTTCACGCCGACCTTCTCTGAAGACTTATAGGCCAGAGGCCTGATGTAGATATCAGTCTTGAATTCATTCTTCCTGACGAGCTCGACCACGAGTTCTTTTAGACCTGCGGTAGGTTTATCGAGGTCGATTTTGATGATCCTGCAGTTTTTCTTTATCCTCTCCAGGTGTTCTTCAACTCTGAAAATATAAAGCTGATCTTGTTTTTGATTGTAGTAACCCTTGATGCCTTCAAAAACTCCTGTCCCGTAATTAAAAGCATGGGTGAGGATGCTTATTTTGGCTTCTTTCAAGGGGACAAAGCTGCCTTTAAAGTAAACAAAATTCATTTTGCACCTCAGCAAAAGTTGAAGATATTTTGTTCCCGAATCCATTCAAAGGATCGGAAGCATTTCTAATTCTTCGGCCTCGCTTTCCTTCTTTCCGATTGTTTCTGATATGATTTCACCCAAAATTTTTATTCCCTCCTCTATTTTTTTGGGTGAACTGGCTGCGTAGGAAAGACGCAGCTCATTTTTTCCGTCCGTTGAGTCATAGAAGAGAGAGCCTAAGCTGAAGATGACTCCATTTTTCACACACGCTTCAAATACGGGAGTCAGGTCCACCTCTGGAGCAAACCTGATCCAGACCAAAAGCCCGCCCTGTGGTTTGAGCAGGTCGATATTTTTAGGCAAATATTTTTTGATGCTTTTTATTATTGTATCCCTTCTTTCCTTGTATATCCTTCTAACCTTCCTGAGGTGAGTCTTTAGGTACCCTCTGGAGCAGAATTTGTACAGGATAGCCTGGGAAATCGTGTTCGTGGTAAGATCTTCGACTTGCTTGAGAGCTATGAATCTATCCCTTACCGATTCATTGAGCACTGCCCATCCAACTCTAAAGCCAGGTATGAGCTCTTTTGACAAAGAGCTTACATAGATGACCTGATCGGTCCTATCCAGAGCTTTGAGAGCTAGAAGGTCCTCGCCCTCAAACCTCAGGTCGCCGCTGACATCATCCTCGATGATAGGAACATTATATTTTTCGGCGAGTAAGATCAATCGTTTCCTTTTATTGATGCTCATTGTTATTCCGGTCGGATTTTGAAAGTTCGGTATAGTGTAAATGAATTTGGGATTGTATTTTTTAAGGGCATCTTCAAGCACGTCCAGGTTAAGGCCATCTTTTTCCATGGGAACACCGATGATCCTGGCTCTGAGTGTGTTGAAAATACTCAGCGCTCCAGTGTAGGTGGGTTCTTCGGTGATGACATAATTCCCGGCTTCTATAAGGATTCTGGAAGCAATTTCCAGAGCCTGCTGGGAGCCGCTGGTGATGAAGATATTTTCGGGCGATGTTTCTATTCCTTTATTCTTTATCCACTTGGTCATAAATTCCCTTAGAGGATAATAGCCTTCAATCGGTCCGTAGCGGAGTATTTCGCTTCCCTCTTCTCTCAGAACTGAATTGAAACATCTCTTTACGAGCTCAATCGGATAGAGGATATCGTCTGGATGAGCTCCGCCGAACGAGACTTTAGCCTTGGATATGCAGCTTCTGTATAATTGGACTAAAGAGGATAAGGCAGATTCGTCCAATTCTGCAGAAAAAGAGTTAGTCCAATTGAACTTTCTCTGTACGTCTCTTTCTCTTTCCTTTAGGTATTCGCTCATGTCTGAGACAAAAGTTCCCTGGCCGACATGAGAGTGGACCAATCCATCTGCTTCAAGTTCTTCATAGGCTGTCAGTACTGTATTCCGGTTAATTTTAAGCTTTTCAGCAAGTTGCCTGGTGGGAGGAAGTTTTGTATCCGGCTTGTAAGTTTCGGAGAGAATCAATTCTTTAAACTGATTTTTTAATTGAAGATAATAAGGTATGTTTGATGCTTTGTTGATCTTTACCATCATGGGCCTCCAATTGTCTTAATGATATAACAATAAATGAATAAATTTAAAGAGCCAATTATGACAATATTGGGTAGGCCAATATTGTTGCTTTGAGCATAAATCAGGGAATAGATTTTGTTTATTTAATTAAAAGTGTGAATAAAATTGCACTCAATGGTGACAGTCAGAGATAGACTTCAGATTTTCCTATAGATTGGGAATCTAGAATAATTATGGATATTAAATATAAAAGTGTCTAGGATCGAGAAGATTAAAAAATTAAATCACTATAGGTTTATTAGGTAAACACCTCATTCCGGCTTCGGGCTGAGGTTCTCCTTGAAAGGTACTTTCCAGGTAATCCAAAGCGCCCTCTGCTCTGGTTTTCAAATCGCCATCAGGCATAGATTCTACGGCGGATTTTAAATCCTCCAGGCATTTTTGGAGATTAGGAGTCACATCAATCTTGAGATATTCTTCCATTCTTTATCTCCTTCGTAGGATTTTCTTGAATCTTTCTTCTCCTCTGATATCGTCGAAATTCTTATCTAAATCGATGTATTTAATGTAAATATACCGATCTCTATTGGTAATCGGGTCGTTGAAAAAGGATTCCAGGTATTCATATCCCATTTCTTTTTCCCCCAGTCCCATGTAGGCAGAGGCTAATTTGAATTCATTGTCGAAGATCTCAAATTTTTCTGGCGCCAAAAGATTGATTTTCTGGATTAATGTGCGAGCCTTTTCGGTTTCTTCTTTTTGAGCGGCAATCATAGCCAGATAGAACAAAGACGGAATCTTGAATTCTGTGGAAGAAGTCTCGAATTGAAGGAACAAAGCTTCGCTTTTATCTAAATCTCCTGAATAATAATAGACATCTCCTAATCTGAATTTTGCCAGCTGGGAAGAATCATGCTTTTTCAGGATGTTGCAGACTTCAATAGCTTCATTGAATTTTCTGTCAAGAGTCAAAAGCTCAGCATAGACAACATTACCGAGAACATAAGGGTTCAGCCAGAAATTTTTTTCTTTGAATTCTATCGCCTTCTCAAAGTCAGCTTCATTCCCTTCTTCCCCGAATTTCATGTAGTAACAGTATCCGACAATGGAATTTAATCGAGCATGATGAGGATGGTCTTTGATTCCTTCCTCGGCCAGGGCGAAAGCTGCTTTTTTGGTGTCCATGTTGAAATAAGAGTCTTTCAGCAAATAAATCTGGATTAAGGTGCTGTAATATTCGGGAAGGTTAGGCTCTATGGTGTGAGCTTTCTTAACCAGTTCTTCGGCTTTTTTCAACCAGCTTATATCAAAGTTCCAGTTGTAATTTACATAATTCACATAACAATTGGCTAATCCGATGTAAGCCAGGGCAAAATTGTTGTCGAGTTCGATGGCCCGGCAAAAAAGCTGAATAGCTAGTTCGTTGTCCCCCTGAGTCCCTCTTTCCGCGTAGTATTTGCCCTGGATGTAAAATGTCCAGGGATCGTTATTTTCCTCATCCAGTCTGTTGAAGCTATTATTCTCCCTAAAGTCATCATCAATAGCTGGATATTCAGGAGTTGCTTCAGCTTTGACTGAAGTGGCAAGGTTCTGTTCTGTTTTTGTATTCAATACTTCAATTACTTTCGAGCAAATGTCATTCTGGACATAGAAAATATTTTCCAGCGGCTCTTCAAACTCTGTGCTCCAAATATTAGCATTGTCCTTTGTTCTGATAAGCTGAACGGTGAGATTAATTTTATTACCAACTTTTTCTATTTCTCCTTTGAGGATATAGCTTACTCCTAATTCTCTATTCAGTTTTTCAGGACTTATTGAACTATCATCATATTTAGGAGCCGAATACCTCGGGATGACATTCAGTCTGTTCAGCCTGACCAGGTTTTTGATGATCTCATTAGTTATCCCTCGGGAGAGATATTGTTCTGACTCCGAAGATCCCTGGTTTTTAAAAGGCAGAACAGCTATAGAGGGGCTTTCAGACATCAAGGATGGTTCCAATAGAGTTAAATACAAAATGGCTAAGATAACTGAAACTAATATCAATCCAGATACTACACCAACAATTCCCCAGGTGTGTTCCAGAAACAGTTTTTTCTTGATTATTTTCTTGGCTGCTCTTCCTCTGAGCCATTGGTCGATTTCTGATTTATAGGCAAAGACTTTGGAACGGGTGGACTTATCGTCTATTCGATGAATGGGCAATCCGAGCTCTTTTTCCCACCGGTAGCAGGTCCTGATATCTCTGCCTAAGTACTTGGAAATGTCTTTCCAGGAATCTAATATATTTTTGTTCCTCACCTAAACCCTCTAAAAGCTTTTTATATTTTCATATAAATTACGATTCAAGTCAACAAAATTATCTTAAAAGACTGTTTAGGTTTTTCATAATAAAACACGAATAGATTATCATCTGGTTTTGTCAGACAAAAGCCGATGCGCGTGAAGAAATAGGACATCAAGAGAAAAGAAAGGACATTTCCTTGGTGATAATGGTCATTGAGAAAAAAATGTTTATCTTATAGTTGCGAGCTTTAAATTTAGTCTGATCAGCAGGTGCTAGACAGAATAAGACTCGCAAAGCGAATTGAGCAGTTTCTCATCCACTCGTGAATTTATGAAGCTGGGCTAAAAAAAGAGCTCAAATAAAGGTTCTCAGTTGTCAGCTGAAGGGGGGTTGATGATGGGAACCAGAAGGCAAGATTTCCTTCAGTCCTGGAATTGGATTCAATTCATTTCATTGACGTGCCTTTCTGAGTCATTGTGATGGCAACTCTGGCTTCTCATTCATAGCCTTTCCCTGGATGTATTGAATGAATCTTACTCTTTTGTAAAAGCCTTTGTCTGGGGAGGTAAATCAGTTTTTTGTCCGTGCTGATCTTCTTGAAGATCAGGAGGCCTTTTGTGGTAAAGTATTAAGAAGCCAGTTAAGGGCATCAACATGCTCCTTGACTATCAGCGGGATTGGAATTAGAATTTAGTCAAGATAGAGTTTGAACCAGGAGGGACGAGGACATTTTTCCTGGTATGATCATTCGATTTCGCCTTTTTCTATCCCCTCGGAGTTTGGTCCATCTAACTGAAATCATTTCCTTTGATTAATGTCCTAGAGATGATGCGGGAAATAGAAGTCTTGGTACATTTTTCAATTGAAGCCAGCCTGAAGGCTGGGGATTGAGACAGGAGAGAACGGAGGAATGTCATGAGGACTCTGGGAATCATATTGATTGTCATCGGGATCATCTTAAGAATAATTCAGACGGTGAGCTTGGGATTTTCGTGGTCTTTAATCATAATCGGACTCATTCTTCTTTTGGCAGGTTATCTCCTAAAAACAAAGTCTTCTTGAGCGAGAAAGTTAGCTTAGGTAAGCAAAAATTCAAACGAAAGGATAAAGATGTCTGAAAAAAGGATAGGACTAATGGTCGGATTATTTCTGTTTATAGCTTTGTTTCTCTTTGTATCTTTAAGGCCTGTTCAGGCCTCAGGGACTACAAAGGCAGGAGCAAAGAGTCTTCTTTTCCAAGCAAAGAATTCTCGAGCCAATCAAAGGGCTAAGGTTTCGATGTCGAAGAGATTCCTTGTTATGGGTGTTCCCAAGGGTGCGAAATCACTGCCTGAGCGGAAAGAAAGGGGAGAAAGGGAATTGTCTCCAAAGGGATTCCAGTGGGGCCAGTCTTGTCTGGAAGAAGAGAAGACTTTTAGAGACAGAAGAGAGGCAGAGAAATACCTGGAATGTCTTTTGGAAGAGAGGAAGGTGCTGGAAGGGGATTTCTACGGCCTGAATCTCACAGCCTATCGGTATGTTAGTATCTTCTATCTTCAGGGATATATTCGAAAAAAAATTTTTAATATCGATAAAGAAATCAAGCGGACGAAATCCGCGCTGCACAATATAGAAAAATAACCTTTTGATATCTCAAGACAAAGATGAGATTAACCAGGATTGTTGCTGACGAAACCTCAAATCTTGAAGATGATTTTATAAAAAGACACCAAGTCACTGTCATCCCCTTCAACCTCATCAACAGGAACGGAAGAATTGTAGCCATAACCTCTGACCAGAAGGAAAACTCCGAAGAAGGCCTTTTCAGGAGCAAAGACTCATTCTTTAAGTATATAAATAAGGTCAAGAAAAAAGAAGACATTCCGACCAGTGGCGCCATTTCGATCGAAAGAATGAGGAGTTTTATAAAAAAAGCCTCCAAGAGGAAGAGAGACCTGGTTTGTATACATCTTCCTAAAGAGCTCAGCAAGATCACTGAAAATGTAGAAAGGGCGGCTGAATTGGTGAGCGCTGAAGTCGGGAACACAATAATAGTCATAGATTCAAGGCTGGCTTTCAGTGCCCAATATCTGGTTGTTAAGGAAGCCGTCGGACTGGCTGAAAATGGTAAGAGTGCAGAGGAGATTGTTGGGCATTTGAACAGGATCAGGAAGAATATCCATTTGTTTGTTGCCGTCTATAGCTTGCGGTACCTGAGAAAAAGCGGCCGGGTTCAGGGGCTAAAAAAAATTGTCTCTTATATTTCGGATTTTTTGGGCTTCTCCTCGATCATTACTTTAAAAGAGGGCGTTCCAGAACTTTTGGCAACCGCAACCAGACAAAGAGTGGAAAACAGGATCCTTTCAGAAATGGAGAGAGTGACTGGGTATGGTGAGAAAATTTCAGTGAGGATAAATTATGACATCGAAGAAACTCGACGAAGGACTAAAAAGCTGGAAGAGCTGATACGAAAGAAGTTTGAGTGGCGTCTAAAGGAAATATCATCCTTCCAGATGGGACCCCTGGTGGGTTCACATACAGGGCCTTACACGATCTCAGTGGCAGTCAAAAAGCATGGCTACAAAGAGATCGACAGTTTTGTTATAGCTGAAATGTTCGAGAGAGTGGCCAAAAAGTTGAGGAAAAACGAAAGCACCCTCAACAGATTGAATATTTATCCTGTCATTGATGCTGACACAGGAAAGAACTTGTCATTCACCATGAGTGATGTTGCCAAAAGCGTTGATTTCTCTTCAATCAGAAGAACTTTTTCAGACATTGCGTCACGAGCCTGTGAAAACGGGACAGGTTTTTCTGGGACATCCGTGGCGGCCTATTTGACCGGTTTCGCTTCCTGTCTTTCCAAGAATGAAGCCAAAAGACTTGAGGCTGAAAATTTTGTGAAAGCCATTGAAGAAGGGACAAAGTCAGCTTATCTCTCCTTCAGGTATCCCAAGGAAGGTACCATCTTGAGCGTCATGCGGGTATCGGCTGCCAAAGCAAGAGAGAATTTGCCGGAAGAGAAAGACATCGCTGAAATCTTGAAAGAAGCCTACATAGCTGCCGTCAAGGAATTATTTAATCCTGAGGTTCAGGAAATTCCGATCTTGAAGAAAAAGAGAATCGTGGATGCTGGAGGCCTGGGTTTTGTGTATACTCTGGAAGGGTGGCTTTCTGCACTGGGAAAAGAGAGGGATATTGAGGATTTTATAGAAGAATTCAAAAACAAAATCAGTGTCCAAAAATACAGCCTGGTTTACAGGATTGAAGAGGCCAAGCACCCTGGTTTTTGTTTGAAGATAAGAGTGGAGGGTTTGAAGAAAAGGCAAAGGGAAAAATTAGCCAAGAAGTTAGAAGCTTTACCCAATCCTATCGAAAGCCCTCTATCGTCAGTGAGCAATATCGTCCACATTCATGTCTATAATGAGGAACTGAAAGAGAAAGTTTTAGAGATCTGCAACAAATTTGGAGAAGTAGAACTATTAAAGGTAAGCTCTCTTTCACTAACCAAATTTGAACTGATCAAGAATAAAGTCATCAATATAATAGGTAAGACGAAGAATATTCCCAAGTTGGTGGCCTGGTCACTGTACTGGTTTGGCCTGAGGATTCTTTTCCCTTTCCGAGAGATAGGTCTTTGGAAACAGTCTCGAGATTTGAATCTGGTGACTAAAGGGTTGGAAGATGTCGTTGAAAAGGCTGAGCAGGCCATAATCGTCTTCAATAAGAGAGGAAAGATAAAATATTTCAATGAAGCCGCTGAAAGGTACGTGGGAAGCCTCGGAATCGAGAAAATTAAGCAAGGGGACAGCATAAACCTGTATTTACATCCCGAATTTTTAAAAGAGATCGAAGGCAAGCTTTTCACCTTGGGAAAAGAAAGTTCCTACATATTTGAAGATAAAGATCATGGTTATGAGCTAAAACAACTTTATACTCAGGAAGGACACATAGGAGCCAAGCTAGAAATCAAGAACAAGAAGATAGAAGGTTATGTTTGTTAGGGAAGGCAAGGCTAAAGCTAGCCTGGATCTCTCTATTATCCGCCCAGGCTTTTGACAGTTTTTCCGCCCAAAGCTTACACAGTTCCTCAAGAAGGCCGGAAAGAGGGTTGGCGAAAATCAGAAAATTTGGGTAATATTGTTTTTCGGAAAAATACATTTAGGAGGAATCATGTTTAGGCGAGCCGAAAGAAGGGTTTTTTTCCTTATTGTTTTTTCTGTAGCCCTGATCATACTGTCATCCTCAAATTGTGCCCAGGAAGAATTCCCTCCCGCTGACCTGGTATTGCTCAACGGAGATGTTTATACGGTCAATCCAGACAATCCTGAGGCCAGTGCCTTGGTCATCAAGGGAAGCACTATAGAGGCAGTATGCCAGAGAGATAGGCAGGCCAAAAGATATATCGCTGAGGGGACAAAAGTTATTGATTTGGAAGGCAGTTTTGTCGTGCCCGGGATTATCGATGCCCATGTTCATTTCAACCGGGCTGGAGAACTGATTAACGACGCCAATTTGATGACAGTCTCGGATGGATTGGGCCTGAGAGAGGAAATCACCAGAGTTGTTGAAATCCTGGAAAAAGGAGAATGGATAACCGGAGGACTCTGGGGGGCCTATGAGGAGTGGGCTCTAGGTGATTCTGGAAAGGAAGAGAAGGACAAAAAGGAGCCCTGGAAGCCAGACCGCTGGATGATTGATGATCTAACTCCCAACCATCCCTGTTTTCTCTGCCGTTATGATTATAAGGTTTGGCTGGCCAACACGGCTGCCCTCAGAGCTGCGGGTTTGGAAAGAGCCAGGCTTGCAGGCATGGAAATCGGTGGTGATGGCCAGCCCACAGGAATAATAAACCGGCCTTCACCAGCCTTTGACAGGATTATAAGGGCTCGAAAGCCAAAATCTCATAAGAGGCTTCTCGATGAGAATCGGGTTGCCCTCCAAGCTCTCAAAGAGGCAGGTGTTGTTGAGATTCATGATATAGCCACTCCCGAGCAGACCCAAAGGTTTATCGAACTCCAGGAAAGGGGAGAGTTGACCTGCCGAGTATGGTTGAGACCAGACCTTTCTAGAGGAGCTGAGTTGAAGGCTCAAGGTCTGACCATGGGCCTTCATCCGAAAACCAAGAAAGAGGACAGGTGGCTTCGCTACGGAGCTTTGAAAGGCTATATCGATGGAATCATGGGAACCCATAGCGCTCTTTTCTTTGAACCCTACGATGATCAACCTGATAATTACGGTCACTGGCGGCAGCATACTTCCGATGACCCTGAGTTCAAGGTCGGCAACATGGAGAAGATGTATAACCTGGTCAAAGTCGGTTTGGAAGCAGGTTTTATTCCTAATGTCCATGCCATAGGAACCAGGGGAGTGGCTGAGATGCTTAACTTATACGAAAGGCTGAAAGAAGAGGGGGCCGATCTGAAAGGATTCAGGATCATCCATGCCCAGGTGATCAGACCTCAGGATTTTCCCCGATTCGAGGCTCTTAACGTGATCGCTGAAGTGAATCCCTACCATATTTCTGATGATATGCGCTGGATGGAAGAAAGAATCGGTCATGAGCGGTGCAAGGGAGCGTATGCTTTCAAAAGCCTGCTGGATTATGGAGCCCTGCTGAGCTTCGGCTCTGATTGGCCTGGCACCAGTGCTGCCATCTACCATATGCATCCAAAATACCTGATCTATGCTGCTGTGAGCCGCAAGACTGTGAAGGGCACTCCGGAAGGAGGCTGGTTTCCAGAACAGAGAATATCGGTTGAGGAAGCCCTGAAAGCTTATACCATTAATAATGCCTATTCAGTTTTTGAAGATGATATTCGGGGCTCTCTCGAGGAGGGCAAGCTAGCTGATATCACCATCTTTGACCGAAACCTGATCAAGATTCCGGAGGAGGAGATCTTGGGAGCAGAGGTTCTTTATACGATTATCGATGGAAAAATAGTGTTTCAAAAGAAATAAAATATATTCTTCCTAGAATTCAAAGAACCAGAAGAACAAGACAAACAAGATGAGCTAAGCAAACGAGATGAACTAGACAAACTAGAAAAACTAAAGAAACTAGAATAACTAACCAAACTAGAAAAACTCGAAAAACTAAGCATCCTCGATAAACTAAACAAACTTGACAAACTAGATTAACTAATTTAGCTTGGCAATCTTCACCCTTCCTGATAAGGCTAGAGTGATTTTATACCTTCCCCAGGAATTGAAGATAAAGATCGAAGCCAGGCCAGAGACAGTGCCTCGGGGATGAAAACAAGGATTATTGTTTGACCTCAGCCTGACACCCTCAAGGAAATGTTTTTCTTCGAGTTTCCATTTCTTCTCCATCTCATCATAGATTTCCATCGCATAGCCAGTTGAGTAAAACTTCATTCTTGTCTTCACACCTTCAAAGAGAGCCTTATACCGGAGGAAATTCAGGTGCGAGTTTATCTCCCAGACAGCCTTCTGGAGCCTGTATTTCGGAGCCAGGTTCAGGAATGAAGTCGAGGCCATGTAGGCCAAAAAACCGAGTAGGGAAAGGGAGATCATGACTTCCAGCAGGGAAAATCCTCTTCTCAACTAAAATTCCTCCCACTCCAAGGCTTTGAAGTAAGAGATAAAGAGAACTGGCTTGCTGGTAAGAGGAGCATTTTCAAGAAAATGGTTTTCTGGCTGGAGCCGTTCGTCAAGAGTCAGAGTCAGAGAATTATTGCCGCCGCTATAATCTGTGGCTTGAAGGCTTCCTAAGATCTGTACCTTTTTTCCTTCGCCTTCGACAACAAATCCCTTTCCCGCAGCGGTGAGAGAAGCCTGAAGCTGAATCTTATCAGGAGAGCTTGCCTTGACCACGATCCCCCCTTCATTCATCGTGTCATCCCAGAAGTCTTTCCCGGTGGAAAAAATCGCCAGTCGAGAATCAGAGTCTTTGGCGTAGGGAATCCCATCTTGCCACTTCACGCCTTGAAGGATAAGATGGGAAGAGACGGTTATTCTATCCGAGGAGATGATGGAGAGCTGTGCTCCCTGCAGGACAGAGGGGACTTCTTCGTCTTTCACCAGGATGATTTCACCAGAAGAGTCGACAACACCACCACCGAGAGATTTAACTTTTCCGTTGATGATAATGAGTCCCAAGGGGATGAGGTCGTAGGCGAAGGTCTCGCTAGGGGAAGTGAAGAAAGTCTTGCCTCTTGAAGGACTGAACTTCAGAATCCATGTTCCTGGCTGAGTTTGAAAAGAGATGACCTGGAATTCCTCTTCGATGGCCAGAATCATCTCCTCCACATTTCCCTGAACATAGATTCCCCCCAGTCCTGAGTTATCCTTGATTAAATAGACTCCTTCGGGAACGGGTTCTTCTGATTCCTCCAGGCCCAGGATGATTCTGAGATCGGCGGTGGAAAGATTCTGCGGTTTGAAAAGCTTCATTCGTAAAGCCTTGGCCAGGGCAGCATCTGCTCGGTCAGGAATTAGGTTTTCTCCAGAAAAACTGATCTTGGGTCCAAGTTGGCTCTGGGAGGGAGAAGAGAAGGCGATTCTCTTTTTATCGGAGAAATTGGATTTTTCTTCGGGTTTTAGCTTTTTATCGATGAGAAAAGGGAAGAACGAGAGAGGGATCTGCCCCCCGATAATATGCAGCGAGGCTGAAAGTCTTGTTTTTCTCTTCAGCTCGAAGTTGTCGATCATTCCTTCAGAGCTAAAAAACACCTCATGAATGGCTTTGAAATAGACCTCCTTCTCTATGATATTTTTTAAAAGCCAATTAGTGTGGCTTTCCCATTTAAGGTTTTCCCAATCTCCTGAAATCGATAGAGGCTGTTTCAAGCCCAGGAATTCCTCAAGTATTGTCCCTTTTTGGGCATTTTCTCGGAGATGGTTTAGTTCTTCAGGGGAAAGCACATAAGGAGAAGGCACCTGAGAGACCAAAGCCAGAAATTGACTGAATCCCTGTTTAATCCCGTTTTCAGAGGAATATTCCAGGAGGGTGCAGTGCTTTTTGAAGGCGCTGATTCTCAGATGAAGCTGAGAGAGATAGATGAGGCTTAGCCCTATGGCTGTGAAAACGAAAAAGACGAAAGCAGCCAGGAGGGTCAGGGCTCCTTTATTAGTTTTTTTCCTTAAATTAGCGGAAAGAAGCCAGAGCCATGTTCTTAGGGAAGACAGAAATTTCATATGTTTTCTCCTTTTCAGGTTTAAGGCAAAGGCGTAAATTTAGCAGGTTTGAAGCTTCTGAATAGCTGAACTGGAAAGAGACAACCTCTTCAAGAAGGGGCTGGGAAGGGCTGTTATTCACTTTTCTTCTGATGATTTGCTTTTTGGCGTCGAAGAAAAGCATAGTCCTTTTAAGCAAAATGATACGGGTTTCTTCTTTCAAGAAGCTGTAGTTTAAGGGAGAGTCGAGAGTGATGCTATTGCCTTTCAGTGAAGAAATGCCTTTGATTTCGCCTTTTTTAGAGTCAAAAATACTGATCTCCCTCCCTTTTTTCATCCCCTGGGTGGTTTCTAGGAAGATTTGAGCCTGGCCGGCAGCGATATTATCCAGCAGATGAAAGTCTTTTTCCTTACTTAGGATGCTTAAATTCAGGTTTTTCTCCTCTATCCCCTTGCACAGCCCCAGCTCTGAAGGCCCTAAGAGCCCCAAGCCTCCCTGGAGAAGGTCGATTTTCATCTTTTCCAGAGCTAAGAGAGCTCCCTCTCTAGCTGTCTCTGTTTCTTTGAGTTTGAAGAAAGAGTTCCTGGCAAACCCGAAAAACTGCAAACTGGAGAAAAAGAGAAGGAAAAAAAGAGATAAACTGAGCAGACTTTCCACCAGGGAAATACCTTTTTCCCGATGTTGATGCCTTTTCTCGGCTCGTTTTTTATTAAATTCCACTTTTTTCTCTAGTTGCGGTGTTTATTTCCTTTTTTGTCAGCCTGTCTTGCTGTTCCTTGCAAAATCCATTCATCCTGGCCTGTATGGCTCCTTTTAAGAGCCTAAAAACCCAGTTCTCGGGAAATGAAAAGGATCAGCCTTGTTTTTTTCTGGGGTTCAGCCTGGGATAAGACTTCCATTTCAACCCGTTTCAGGTTTAACGAAACATCCCGGATTTTCCAGCTTCTCGTATAGACTGGCAGAGAAACGCTTTCCTGAAGAGATTCACTCTGCTGTCCTGGGCTGAGTTCAATGCTTTCATAGGGGAGAGATTTGAAATATTCAAGCTTCAGGGCAGCCAGTTCAGCGATCTTGGCGTTGATTCCTGCCTGCCTTTTGGCAAAAAGAGAGTGGATGATAACCTGAGCTGTGGCTGTTATGACAAATATCAGCAGGGTAAAAGAAATGAGAAATTCCAACAGGCTAAACCCTTGTTTCTTCATAGAGATCTTAAGGAAAATAAGTGCAGGTTGCATGCCAAAAAAACGACTTTTATCCCAGGGGAAAAGAGGAAATTTTATTGTTAAGAGTAAACGCCTGTTTAGAAGCGAGGGAATACAAGATCTTTAAAGTCAACATCTGTTTCCATTACCTTCGGGATCACAATAGAGGTCAGGTCTTAATTTTCAACATTTTTTCTAATGAATATATGATCTAGATAGCGAAATATTGAAAGTAAAGACCTGACCCCTTTTATTTTTTTAATTAAATACCTTAAATAATCTTGACATTTAGGGGAAATATTCCTATTATATGAGAGGCAATACCTAAAGTGCGTCTTTAGGTATGATATGTTGTAGTTTGCCCGGATAACGGGTACAAGTTTCTTTCTCGGGATAGAAAGAAATAGTTCTTTGAAACAAAAAGCAGAGCATCCTTAGTCGATCCAATTTGCCAATTTAATTCGAAAAGAACTCTTCGGAGTTCTTTATTAATTGGAGAGTTTGATCCTGGCTCAGAGTAAACGTTGGCGGCGTGCCTAACACATGCAAGTCGAACGATTCTCGAGTAGCTTGCTACTCGAGAAGAGTGGCGAACGGGTGAGTAACACGTGGGTAATCTCCCCTCGAGTGAGGAATAACCTCGCGAAAGCGAGACTAATACCGCATGACACTCTGGAGTACAAGCTTTCAGAGTCAAAGCCTTCGGGCGCTTGAGGATGAGCCCGCGGCCTATTAGCTTGTTGGTAGGGTAATGGCCTACCAAGGTAATGATGGGTAGCCGGCCTGAGAGGGTGTACGGCCACACTGGGACTGAGACACGGCCCAGACTCCTACGGGAGGCAGCAG
>WVZL01000019.1:0-258 GCA_011772495.1 Candidatus Aminicenantota bacterium | reverse complement strand
AGCGTTGCTCGGAATTACTGGGCGTAAAGGGTGTGTAGGTGGCTGAGCAAGTCAAAGATGAAATCCCAAGGCTCAACTTCGGAATTGTCTTTGAAACTGTTCAGCTTGAGGATAGTTGAGGAGAACGGAATTCCCGGTGGAGCGGTGAAATGCGTAGATATCGGGAGGAACACCAGAGGCGAAGGCGGTTCTCTAAGCTATTCCTGACACTGAGACACGAAAGCTAGGGGAGCAAACGGGATTAGATACCCCGGTAGT
>WVZL01000015.1 GCA_011772495.1 Candidatus Aminicenantota bacterium | reverse complement strand
TGGTGGTGGTTCGGGAGTCATGTCCATAGCCTTAGCCAAAGCGAATCCGAATCTTCGAGCTTGCATACTGGATATTGAGCCGGTCTGTCAAATAGCTAGAGAAAACATCAGAAATGCGGGTTTATCGCACAGGATCGATGTTGTGGCAGGAGATTTCCGGAAGGAACTCCCTCGAGGATATGATGTAGTTCTCTGTTGTGATATCGGCGCGATCCCTAAGGCGCTTTTAAGAAGGATTTATAGGAATCTGCCCCCTGAAGGGAAGATCATCTTGGTAGACCGTTTCTTGTCAGAGAATAAGACAGATCCGCTGGATATACTGCTGTATCACCTTGTCGGTTCAATGTTTGGCGTGGAGACAAGAAAGGAAATGGCTGCAGCACTAAAAAGTTGTGGTTTTCAAAAAATCAAAACTCATAACCTCCGACGAGATGTGTGGATTATCACCGGTAGGGTCGGGCCACGCTAAGTGGATGTTTTTAAAATCTCAGGGTGAACACAGTTTCTTCGTTGGGCTTAGAACGAGCGCTGATAGAACCGTGGTGCAGGCGCATAATCTGACGGGATAGACTCAGTCCGATACCCGAGCCACCTTCCTTGGTGGAAAAGAAAGGAATAAATATCTTCTCGATGTTCTCCTTGGGAATTCCAGGGCCATTGTCCTTAACCTGGATAAGAACCCTTCCTCTTCCATCCATACGAGCGTCTAAATAAATTTTAGCCTTCTTTCGTCCCTCCACGGCATGGAGAGAATTGAGAAGGAGGTTTATCACTACCTGTTCGATGAGCTCAGGATCAGCGGTTAATTCGAGACTTTGGGGATCAACCCGAAGTTTAAGTTGAATAGGCTTTTTTTTGAGGTTGGCTTCCATGAGTTTTTCGACACGAGCGAAGAGCTCATGAATCGAAAAGATTTGGAAATTGGGCTTCTGGATTAAAGTCAGATTTCGGTAAGCATCGACAAAATGGAGCAAGCCCTGACTTCGCTTCTGGATAGTCTGTACAGCATGGTGGACATCGGACAAGGATTCGGTCTTCATTTTTTCTTCAGCAGGTTGGGCCCTGAGACTTTCCTTTAGCAATTCGTTGATTGTCGAAGCCAGCGATGATATAGGAGTGATCGAATTCATGATTTCATGGGTGAGAACCCGGATCAGCTTTTGCCAGGCTTCGATTTCTCTCTCCTCTAATTCGCTGTGAATATTCTGGATAGAAACCAGAGAAAACTTCTGCCCCCGAAGCTTAAATTCAGTCGCATAAAGGGCTAAATGAAGCAGTTCGTTTTCGTCTTCGACTTTTACCAGAGCTCTCTGTTTTGGCCTCAATTGAAGAAGAGTGTTGACCAATGGTTTGCTCCAGGATTCTAGAGATTCTATGTTTTTGAGTTGGGTGACGTTCAGCAGGCGTTTGGCCGCTGTGTTGATGAGCTCAACTTCACCATTGGGCTGGAAAGCAATCAAGCCTATGCCCACGTGCTGAACGACAGTCTGGAGATAGCGATAATGCTCTTCTTTTTCTGCTCTTGTTTTTCGGAAGGCATTCATCACCTCATTGAAGGCCTTTTTTAGAGAATCAAAAGAGGGACCGATTCCGCGTTCCTTGAATGTCTGGGAGAAATCGGAGTACTTTATAGCTTCAAAAAAAATCGTCAGGTCCCTGTTTGTTTTTTCGATATAATGAATGAGCGAATAGACTTGATATATGATCAAAAGGCCGATGATGACCAGGGCAGCATACAGAGTTGTTTTAAAAAGGATATAGAAGAATCCGGCGAGGGTCAATCCTAGAAGCAAAATCCGTATTATAGAATTGACTCGAAACCGTTTATAGACCATATTTTTCCATTCTTCGGTACAGAGAAGCTCTGGAGAGTCCCAGCTCTTTGGCAGCGTGAGTGACATTACCTCTATTTTTGCTGACCGCTTTGTGGATGATCAATTTTTCGATTTCCTCAAGATTATAGCTTTCAAATGTCAGAGCATCGCCCTTTATTTCTGGGGAGGGGAACAAGAAATCAGAAGGCTGCAGGACTTTGGTATCACTCATGATGATGGCTCGCTCCAGGGCATGCTGGAGTTCCCTGACATTTCCGGGCCAGTGGTACTTTTCCAGTCTCTTCATGGTGGCTGAACTCAACCCTTTCAGAGGCTTATGATACTTTTTACTATATATCTTAAGAAAATGCTCTACCAGAATCGGAATATCTTCAATCCGCTCCCGTAGCGGTGGTAAATGGATTTCCACCGTGTTTACCCGGTAGAGAAGGTCTTGGCGGAACCTGTTCTGGGCCACCATATCATAAATAGCCATGTTGGTCGCGCAAATGAGACGGACATCGATGGGAATAGCTTTGTTCGAGCCAAGTCTTATAACCTGACGATTTTCTAAAACCGTCAGGAGTTTTGCCTGGAGAGTTAAAGGGAGATTACCGATCTCATCGAGAAAGAGTGTCCCTCCCGAAGCGATCTCAAAACGTCCGGCCCGGTCTTCCTTGGCATCTGTGAAGGCGCCCTTGACATGACCGAAGAGTTCGCTCTCGAAAAGAGTCTCGCTCAGGGCGCCCATATCGACGCTAATAAAAACTTCATCGGCCCGAGTCGATTGTCGGTGAAGCTCGCGGGCAACCAGTTCTTTTCCTGTCCCGTTTTCTCCTAAAATCAAAACGTTGGCATCTGTTTGGGCGACTTTCTGGATGGCAGAAAACACCTCCTGCATGGGGCGGCTTTGTCCTAGGAAATCATGGAAAGGCTGGTCAAGATCAGCGCTGAGCTGTTTCTGTCTCGAGCGTAGATAATTCGCTTCGATTCGAGATAACCGGAGGTTCATGGCTGCAGAAAGTGTAGCAATGAGCCTTTCATTCTGCCAGGGTTTGAGAATGAAATCCGTGGCCCCTTCTTTTATGGCTCGAACAGCCATCTCTACATCCCCGAAGGCTGTGATCAACACCACGACTGAAGAAGGATCGATCTCTAGGATTTTGTTGAGCCAGTCAAAGCCTTCTTGACCACTGGTAGCTCCTTTGGCAAAGTTCATGTCTAAAAAGATAACATCATAGCTCTCGTTTTTAAGAAGGCTGGGAATAGTATCCGGCTTTTTTTCGGTGTGGACTTGAGCCACATGTTGTTTAAGAAGCAAGCGCGCGGCCTGCAGAATATCTTCATCATCATCGATGATGAGTATTTTTCCTCTTTTACTAGTCATGATCCTGTTTCTCCATTTATATTCTTATCCTTAGCCCGCTTCTTGGCGGACCCAGCTGACAAATGACTGACAAGCCGTAATCGAATCAACAAACAGAGTGTCATTTTGTCTTTGAAACATTTGCTTTGGATTACTGCAAAATATATGCCTTTTGTTTGAGTTTTTCATCCAATAGAATTTCTTATCCCAATAAAGTAGAATAAATAATCAAATTTAAAGAATACAATTATACCTCAGATGTTCATTTTCGTACAGTATGTGTCTGCGAACGAACACTTTTTTCCTGGTTGGATGCAACTGTTCTGCGGTTTATCTCGTAGAACTCAATGGTGGCACGTTTATTGCAAAAAGAAAATTTTGAATTCAGAAATTTATTATTAGGATGAAAGAAGATTGAAAAACAGCGCTGGCAGCAATGAGGTGAGAGAACTGGATAAGGAGCTTTAAAATGGGGATGGATCGTAAGATCGAGAAGAAGAAGTGGCCGCCCAAGAAAATAGCCTTGATCGGCTCAGTCGTCATATTTGTTTTTCTGGTGGTCTATTTTCTCGGTTTTAAACTCACGAAATCCACTCTGAACGTAAGAACAGACCGGATCACGATTTCAACTGTGGAGAGGGGTCCATTCCAGGAATACATTCCAGTTATGGGGAATGTTCTTCCTATCTATCAGCATTATCTAGATGCGGCTGAGGGCGGCAGAGTAGAGGAAATCTATCTTGAAGCTGGGACTTTTGTCGAGAAGGGAGATAGAATCCTGAAATTAACCAACACGAATCTGCTTCTCGACATCATGTGGAGAGAGGCAGAATTGTTCCAACAGAGCAACAACCTGCGCAACACCCGTCTTTCCATGGAGCAGTACCGCCTCCAGTTGAGCCAGCAGCTGGCCGAGATAGAAAATCAACTCCAGCAGCAAAAACGCACCTATGAGAGGTACAAGGAGTTGATTAAAGATGATTTGATCTCCAAACATGAATTTGAGTTGGCCAGGGATCAGTATGAATTTCTGATTAAGAAAAAAGAATTGACTATAGAAAGCCAGAAAAATGACCTTGAGTTCAGGCAATCTCAGATTGATGCCCTGGAGGCTTCTTTGCAGCGGATGCAGGACAACCTCGTTATTGTCAAACAGAAACAGGAGAATTTGACGATCAGGGCACCTGTTTCTGGTCATCTGACTGCCTTGGATGCCGAGCTTGGAGAAGCCAAAAGCCAAGGCCAACGGCTGGGGCAGATAGACGTCTTAGAAGGTTTTAGAGTTAGAGCCGGTATCGATGAGCACTATATCGCTCGAATTGAAAAGGGAAGAACAGGGGAGTTTGATTTTGCCGGAAAGTCCTACCAGCTCATCGTCAAAACAATATATCCTGAAGTTAGAGATAACCGATTCGAAGTCGATTTAGAATTCGTGGGTGAGGAACCCGAAGGCATAACCCGTGGACAAACTCTTCATATCAGATTGGAATTGGGCGATATATCCGAAGGCATCCTTCTAGCGAGAGGAGGATTTTACCAGACTACAGGAGGAAACTGGGCCTATGTGGTGGATGAATCTGGCAGCCTGGCCAGCAAAAGGAGGATAAGGCTCGGAAGACAGAATCCCCAGGTATATGAAGTGCTCGAGGGCCTGGCTCCCGGAGAGAAGGTCATCACCTCCTCTTATGAAAATTTTGGAAACATGGAAAGATTAGTTTTAAAATAATCGTCTGTGAGGAAATGAAAATAAGGAGCGTTAAAACTTAAGGAGGAATAGAATGATAAAAACAAAAGACCTCAAGAAAATTTACACCACTGAAGAAGTAGAAACAACAGCCTTGAATAATGTGAACCTAGAGGTCCAGGAAGGAGAATATGTGGCGGTCATGGGACCCTCGGGTTGTGGGAAGTCGACCCTGCTCAATGTTATCGGGATGATCGATAAGGCTACAACCGGAGAATATCATTTCATGGGCGAGGAAGTCAGCAAGTATTCCGAACGCCAGCGGGCAAACATCCGGAAAGCGAATATCGGGTTTGTATTCCAAAGCTTCAACCTTATAGACGAGTTAACCGTTTATGAGAATGTTGAGCTTCCCTTGCTTTACCTTGGCTATTCTTCTTCGGAACGCAAGAAAAGAGTCCATGAGGTCCTCGAGCAAATGGAACTCATGGCGCGGAAGAATCACTTTCCCCAGCAGCTATCCGGAGGTCAGCAGCAGAGGGTAGCTGTTTCTAGGGCTATTGTTGCTCGGCCAAAACTGATACTCGCCGACGAACCGACAGGAAATCTGGATTCTGCTCATGGTGAGGAAGTGATGAGACTCATCGGTGAACTGCACGAGACAGGAACGACGATAGTCATGGTCACTCACTCTCCTGCCTATGCTGAATACGGCCATCGGACCATTCATCTCTTTGACGGTCACATTGTCTCGGAAAACATCCAGAAAGAATTCAAGATTTAAAATTGATGGACAAAGGCAACAAAAGCGGCCTGAATTACGTATATTATATATAGAGGTAAAAATAGGCAAGATCCACAAATCGAGAGAGGAAGTCATGAGTTTAAGAGAAATCTTGGAGAAGATAGTCAAGGATGGTATGCCAGTCTTATTGAGTGCTAACAATAAGGATTGGGAAGCCAGTGCGCTTCTGGATAACCTCTCTGAGCCGATGTTAAAAAGACAGGCCTATCTTCAACCAGGATTGTATATTGCCGAGATCAGTGATTCTGGTTACCTTGGTCAGGTGTTGTACAAAGTAAAGCCAAAGCATAGTCTATAAGGGCATAGAGATACTAAGGTTCAAGACTTAGAAATTTTCCCGCTTAAAATCCTTTTAATCATATATTTCATCCTCCTCAAAGGCACGAGGCTGTAATTTAGATTATTTTATAACGAAAATTTCTAAAATTTAGAAAATAGTCAACCTTTTTCTGATTTCGTGCGTATTTGATTACGGAGAATATGTTCAGCCCAATAAGCGAGGAGATCCCATGGAAATGCTTACTAAACTGGAAGAATTGATCTTGCTTTCGGTCTGGAAACTCAAAGACAATGCTTACGGCACAACCATCTACAAGCATATTCAAAAGATCACCTCCAAAAAATTATCTTTGGGCGGTGTTTATTTCCCTCTGGAGAGGCTGACTAGAAAAGGCTACCTGCACTCCTACATCGGTGAAGCAACCGAAGAAAGACGGGGCTTGAGCAAGAGGTATTATCAGCTCACAGAAAAGGGCATCAGAGCCTTGAACGAGATCAAAAGAATCAACGAGATCATGTGGGCTGGCTATTCAGATTTAACTTTTCGGCAGATAAAAACATATGAAAGATAAAAAGATTAAGCCCTCAAGAGTAGGACACTGGTTGCTCTGTGCGGTTTTGAGCAAGACCGAGCACTATACCTTGATCGGCGATTTTGAGGAGATTTATACAGGGATTGCCATAGAAAGAGGCGTTCTTTTCGCCTCCATCTGGTATTGGAGCCAGATCGTCAGGTCAATTCCATCCTTTCTTTCAAATTCAACCTATTGGAGCGTCCAAATGTTTAAGAACTATTTAAAGATTGCTTTACGAAACATCAAAAGACATAAAGGGTATTCCTTTATCAACATCACCGGGCTGGCCATTGGTTTGGCTTGTTGCCTGTTGATAACGATCTGGGTCCTGGATGAATTGAGCTACGATAGATTCCATGAGAACGCTTCCGAAGTCTACCGGGTGGAAGAGAACCAGTATTATTCAGATGGAGTATACCATGTCAACGTTACGCCATATCCACTGGCGCCGGCACTCAAAACGGATATCCCGGAAATAGTGGAAGCGACCCGGTATATTTGGTCAGGAAATATTCTGATGCGCTATGGGGAGAAAACTTTTTTTGAGGACGATATCTGTTTTGTTGACCCCTCTTTCTTTCATATGTTCAGCTTTCCTTTTACTAAAGGCGACCCCACTACGGCGCTCAAGGATCCCGATTCAATAGTGATCACAGAGAAAATGGCTGAGAAGTATTTTTCTGGGGAGGAATCCATCGGGAAAGTTCTTTCGCTCAGCAATAGGTATGATTTTAAGGTTACAGGCGTCACGAAAAATGTTCCTCATAATTCATATCTGCGGTTCAACATGATCATCCCCTATGAGTTTCTAAGAAAAATAGGAATGGCTAATGAAAACATGGGTTCGAATTCAATCCTCACCTTTGTGCAGCTACCAAAAAACACACCTGTCCAGCAGGTCAATGATAAGATTCGCGGGTTTATTAAGAAACATGTTCCCGCATCCAGGACCGAACTTGAACTCGCTCCGTATACAGGCATCCATCTGCACACATATGGTGGCTACGGAAAAGAAATGGGGGCCGTTAAATATGTTTATATTTTCTCGGTGATAGCCCTGTTTGTGCTCCTGATCGCCTGCATAAATTTCATGACTCTCTCCACTGCCCGTTCTGCAAACCGGGCTAAAGAAGTCGGGATGAGAAAAGTTGTAGGTGCAGTTAAAGGACATATCATTAGGCAGTTTTATGGGGAATCGATCATATACGCTTTTATCGCCCTCATTTTCGCGATTATTATAGTTATCCTCTTGTTTCCAGCCTTCAATAACTTGTCCGGCAAGGAATTGGCTTTAGCCGACTCCTTGAATTTGTCGATTCTCATCAGCTTGATCGTTATTACACTGCTTACAGGGCTTGTCGCCGGGAGTTATCCTGCTTTATTCCTATCTGCTTTTCAGCCGGTCAAAGTGCTAAAAGGGACTCATAAATCAGGAACCGCCAGTTCTCTTTTCAGAAGGATACTGGTGGTGATTCAGTTTGCGCTTTCTGTTTTTTTAATCATCGGAACGGCAGTTGTTTATAGTCAATTGAAATACATGAAAAACAGAGAAATCGGGTACGATAAGGAACACCTGGTTACTCTTCTTATGAGAGGGGAAACAAGGAAATCTTATAGTTCGCTCAAAAATGAGTTATTGAAAGATTCTCGGATCCTGGGTGTTACAGCTTCAAGAGAAAGTCCTTCCAGTATTGGGAGCAATTCCGGCGGTGCAGAATGGGACGGGAAAGATCCTGAGCAGAGTGTATTGATCGGAATGAATTCTGTCGATTTTGATTTTATTGAGACCTTAAGAATCGAATTGAAAGAAGGGAGAGGTTTTTCTGAAGACTTTGCAACAGATAAGACAGAAGCTTTTATCATCAATGAAGAGGTCGTAAAAATCATGGGTAAAGAATCCGTAGTTGGTGAGAATTTTTCTTTTGCCGGAAGAGATGGCAAGATAATCGGAGTGATGAAGAATTTTCATTATCAATCCATCCGGAATAAGATAGAGCCCTTGGCCATATACATTGATTCCCCGGAAAAACTTTATTTTACTCTTATCAGAATATCTCCCGAGAGCATACCGGCTTCATTGAGTTTTATAGAAGATACTTGGCAGAAGATTATGCCCAGCTATCCCTTCGAGTACAGATTTCTGGACGAGGATTTTGACAGATATTACAGAGCTGAAGAAAGAATGGGGAGCCTGCTCAAATATTTTTCGATCCTGGCTGTGTTTATCGCCTGTCTCGGTCTTTTTGGGCTGGCCTCTTTCACCGCTGAACAGAGGACTAAAGAGATCGGCATTCGTAAGGTTCTGGGAGCTAGGGTCTCCCAGATTACAGTGCTTCTCTGCAAGGAATTCTTAATGCTGGTGATCGTAGCCAATGCGATTGCCTGGCCTGTGGCCTATTTTGTGATGCGAGGCTGGCTCCAGAATTACGCTTACCGCACGAGTTTGGGATTTCTTGTTTTCGCTGCAGCCATGGTGACTGCCTTGCTCGTAGCCATCCTATCCGTGAGCTTCCAATCTGTAAGAGCAGCCATAGCCAATCCCGCAGATTCCCTACGTTACGAATAAAAACGTAATGACGAGCGACCGAAGGGAGTGTGGCCATCTCATACAGTAGATCGTCATGGCGAAGCGAGCAGCTATGAAGCAATCTCACAAAAAAGGTTTCTTTATTTACGAGATTGCCGCACTTCGCTCGCCATGACACTCATGAACGAATAGAGCTGAAATATTAAGACACCTTATCTATTTATCAATCCAGATTGGTGTCCATGGTTGAACACCTTTTGTTACCCCAGCGAACACTTTTATAGGTAAAATAGCTTCCTTCTCTTCTGACTCTCCTGTAACCAATAATGGCATAATTTTTGCTTTAGGATAACTATGTGAGGATTTACAGGCAACAGCATATTAGGAGTTTTATGTAGTTGATTCGTATCCGCCATCATGATCACTTCATCTGAGGAGGAGTCATGTTTAAGAACTACTTAAAAATCGCTATAAGGATAATCAGGAGACATAAGGGCTTTTCCTTTATCAACATCGCAGGTCTGGCTATCGGCATGGCCTGCTGTATCCTGATACTTTTATGGGTCCAGGACGAGTTGAGCTACGACCGATTCCATGAAAATGGCAATGACATTTACCGGGTCATACAGGATGTTAATTTTGTCGACCACAGCACGACCTGGGCCATCACTCAGGGTCCCCTTGGCCCGTCACTAAAAAAAGACTATCCTGAAATTATCAATGCTGCCCGCTTTACACGTCGAGGATTTCGACTGACTTACAATGACAAAAGTTTTGATGAGACGGTAGGTATGGCCGATGGCTCTATATTTAAGATGTTTACCTTTCCGCTAGTCGAAGGGAATCCTACTACAGCTCTCTCCGACACCCATTCCATAGTCTTGACCGAGGAAATGTCCGAAAAATATTTTGGGAATAAGAATCCTATCGGAAAAACCATCAAAGCGGATAATCAGTATGATTTTTTAGTCACCGGTGTTTTGAAAAAAATTCCAAGCAATTCACATTTGCAATTCGATTTTCTCATTCCTTTCATATTCGGCAGGGAAATCAACTATACCGTGGACCGATGGGGCAACAGCCAATTTAGCACCTACGTACAGCTTCAAGAAGGCATTCCATCTCAAGAAGTCATCCAGAAGATATCCGGTCATTTATTCGAAAAGCCGACGATAGAAAAAGATGCCAGGCTAAACCTTCAGCCTCTATACAGGATTCATCTTTATTCGAATTATGAATTCGACGCGCCCCATGGCGATATCACCTATGTTACTATTTTTTCTATAGTTGCCTTTCTCATTCTACTCATAGCCTGCATCAATTTCATGAACCTGGCCACAGCTCGCTCCGGAAACCGAGCCCGAGAGGTAGGAATGAGAAAGGTGGCCGGCGCCTATAAAGCCGACATAATCAAACAGTTCTTTGGCGAATCGATCTTGCTTGCCTTTATCGCCTTGTTCTTTGCCTTGATTATCGTCCAGCTCCTTCTTCCTGTTTTCAATAACTTGGCTGCAAAAGAACTGTCATTGGATATAACCGGAAATCTTTGGGCTTTATTGGGGCTTTTGGGCATTGCGCTCCTTACCGGGATTATATCCGGAACCTATCCAGCTCTTTTCCTTTCAGCCTTTCAACCCGTTAGAGTGCTGAAAGGATCTTTGCTGGCAGGAACAAAAAGTTCTGT
Source organism: Candidatus Aminicenantota bacterium (assembly GCA_011772495.1). Lineage (GTDB taxonomy): Bacteria > Acidobacteriota > Aminicenantia > Aminicenantales > Aminicenantaceae > WVZL01. The sequence goes on along the minus strand of WVZL01000015.1, from coordinate 20,981 downwards.
GTTTCGAAAAATACTGGTAGTAGCCCAGTTTTCTCTCACCGTACTTTTGATCATTTGTACGACAATCGTCTATAACCAGCTTAATTTCATGCGGAACCAGAAGCTAGGTTATGACAAGGAACACATGATTTATGTGGACATGAGGGGAGATGTGCGAGACAAATTTGAAGCTGTGAAGAATGAATTAACGCAGAATGCAAATATTTTAGGAGTCACAGCTAGCTCAAATGTCCCTACTTATGGATACTTCTTCTCGAATAGTAAGTGGCGTTGGGAGGGTCAGAACCCGGATGAAGAGACTTTGATGAGGGCAGTCTTCATAGATTACGACTATTTCAAGACATTCGACATGGAAATAGCTGAAGGAAGAAGCTATTCAAAGAAATTCCCGACAGACGCGACAGATGGGGTTATGGTCAATGAAGCTGCGGTCAAGGCAATGGGCATGCAGTCACCCCTTGGGAAGACCCTCTCCATTGATGATTCTTCAGCCAAGATAATAGGAGTTGTGAAAAATTATCATTTCAGATCCCTTGATCAAGAGATTGATCCTTTGATTCTAGTTTATAATCCCCCCATCTGCAGGATTCTGTTCGCCAAGCTCACGTCCGATAATATTCCTAAGACTATTGGCTATATTGAAAGTATTTGGAAAAAATTTGCTCCTGGCTATCCATTTAATTATCGTTTTCTCGATGAAGCCCTGGATGATTTGTATAGATCTGAGCAGCGAATCGGAACCATCTTAAAATATTTTTCTATCCTGGCCATATTTATTTCCTGTCTGGGGCTGTTCGGATTGGCTTCTTTTATGGCTGAGCAACGCACCAAAGAAATCGGCATTCGAAAGGTACTGGGGGCAAATGTATCAAATATTGTTTTGCTGCTTTCCAAGGAATTTTCAAAATGGGTGCTCTGGGCCAATATCATCGCCTGGCCGGTGGCCTATTATGCCATGAATAGATGGCTGCAAAGTTATGCTTACCATGCAAATATTTCCTTTTGGTCATTTTTGCTGCCAGCAGGATTGGCTTTCATCATTGCGCTTTTGACTGTTTGTTATCAAGCCACAAAGGCTGCTCTGGCTAACCCAGCCAATTCATTGAGATACGAATAGAACTAAAGGGATCAAACTCCTAGACTTGGTTCTTGACAACTCCCCCTTCAATTTTATTCCAATATTATTCAGGGTGAATCTTGGATACGGAGACCTGATCCCTAACTTTCTCCTGACTTTTTGGCTAGTCTCCAGTGAGCCATTTTTCCATTTTTGAATTTTGCTATGTTCAGAACTGAACAATAGCTGTCGCTCTAGCGAACAGTTTTACACGGCTTAGAATCATTCACTTCCACATCTCCTCTTTGGTTCAATCATGGCATAATTATTGCATACCTAATAGTGCAAGGTATCTAAGAATACGAGGTATAAAATGATTTCAAAAGCTTTGGTGGCTGCTTCAACAAAACCTATAATTTTATCGATACTTTTGAGCGGCGAGAATTACGGCTATCAGATCATTCAAAGTGTAAAAAGAATATCTGGCGGCAAGCTCGAGTGGTCTGATGGCATGCTCTATCCTGTTCTCCACCGTCTCGAGAAGGATGGGTTCATATCGTCCAAATGGAAAACCTCTCATGAAGGAAGGCTTCGCAAATATTACCTCATAACTGATTTGGGAAAAGAAGAACTCGAGACTGAAAAAAAACAATGGCTGAGCGTTCACGCTGCCCTTTCCAAGTTATGGAAACCCTTACCCACCTTCGATTGATAAAAAAGAATGAAAAAGAGGGGACGGTTCTATTTTTTCAAGGCTGGAGTATTTTTTTTTGAATTAACTCAGCTCTGAAAAAATAGAACCGTCCCCTTAAGGGAGATAAAAATGTTTGATTTGGAAAAAGCCATCAAACAATGGCGAAAAGAGTTAAGAAAGAATGAGGCGCTAGAAGACGGTTACATTACAGAATTAGAGTCGCATCTAAGGGAAGAAATTGAGAATCAGGCTAGCCAAGGCATGAGCGAAGAAGAAGCGTTTGAAAAAGCTATTACCGCAGTTGGTGATGTAGAAGGCATTGGTGCTGAATATTTCAAGACGGACACGAGACAGCTCAGTGGGCTGCCATCGTGGAAATCGAACCGGCCTATGCCGGCACTTTTTTGGAATTATACCAAGATAGCTTTTCGGAAGATCAGAAGGCACAAGGGATATTCCTTCATCAACATCGTCGGTCTGGCAGTGGGAATCGCCTGTTGCCTATTCATCATTCTTTTCGTCCGGCTGGAATTGAGCTTTGATGCCTATCACCCTGATGTCAAACAAATATTCAGGGTCGGTCTAATGAGAGAGAGTGACAGCGGAAAAAGCGCTCAAGTTTCTAATTTAATCCCGATGGGCCCCACCTTGAAGGAAAATTATCCGCAGGTCAGAAACGCAGGGCGAGTATGTATTGCCTTTAGCCAACCCACTGTAAAATACGGCGATAAGATGTTCAAAGAAGAAGATATCTACAAAGCAGATTCAGAATTATTCAGAATTTTCCACATCCCTTTTGTCCAGGGAGACCCGACAACTGCCCTCGATGGTCCTAACACCGCTGTTCTCACAGAAAGCTTTACTGAAAAATACTTCAGTGAAGAAAATCCATTAGGGAAAACATTAAAGATCAACGAAAAAGATTTTATGGTCACCGGAGTCGTCGAAAATCCTCCACCGAACACCCACTTACAATTCAGAATAGTTCTCTCCTATGAAATTACCGATGAACCTCCTTGGATGCGGGGGTGGCATGCTCTGGCTTTTCCGGCTTTGACTTATATTAAACTGATGCCAGGAGTTAGCACAGAGGAGTTTGAAAAGCAGATAAGCAAAGTTCCGCATGAATATATCGGAGAACAATTAAAGGAGATGGGAGCTGTCTACACGAATTTTCTCCAGCCAGTCAGAGATATTCACCTTTATTCTTATACAACAGAAGGCAAGAAGCCGACTCGGAATCTTACCTACATCTATATTTTTTCTGTTGTCGGCGTTCTTATCCTGCTTATCGCCTGCATGAATTTCATGAATCTGTCGACCGCACGTTCCGCTAATCGTTCCGGTGAAGTGGGGATCCGAAAAGTGGTAGGTGCCAAGCGTGGTCAGCTTGTCCGACAGTTTATGGGCGAATCATTAATCACTTCTTTTATCTCGCTTATCGTAGCCTTAACGATAGTCCATCTGACGCTTTCGCTGTACAACAATTTAGCTGGTACAAAGTTCACTTCATCTGTACTCTTCCAGCCGATGATAGTTCTGGGCTCGATTGCCTTGGCTTTGTTTGTTGGCGTTGCCGCCGGTATTTATCCTGCGATTTTCCTCTCTGCCTTTCAACCGGTTTCTGTCCTCAAAGGCTTCCTCAGGGCAGGTTCACGTGGTTCACTCATGCGAAAAGTCCTGGTCGTCGGGCAATTTGGCATATCTATTGCTTTGATCATTGCCACAATCATCGTCTACCGCCAGCTCAATTATATGAGAAACCAGCCCCTAGGATTCGATAAAGAACAGAAACTCGTTCTTGTTTTGAGCGGTTGGGATATTATTAAGGATAACTATGACATTGTGAAAGAGGAATTCCTTAGAAACCCTTCCATAACTAGTGCCACGGCTTCATCTGGCGTACCTGGGCGAGGAATTAACCGCCTCTGGATTTATCCTTCCAGCGATGAACCTGAAAATGGTCAGGCACCGATGATTCTTCGCTGTGATCAGGATTTTATTTCTGTGTATGGTATCAAGATGCTGGCCGGAAGGCCTTTCCAGAAGGAGATGAGGACAGATAAATTGAGCGGTAATTTTATCATCAACGAGGCTGCCCTAAAGTCTTTTGGCTGGGATTCTCTGGTGGGAGCAGTCGACCGACAGATTATCGTCGGCAGCCGACGTAATAAATATAAAGTCATAGGTGTGGTGGAGGATTTTCACTGGTACGGATTGCAGAACGCTATCGAGCCGATGGTTATGCGCTTCGTGTCTATGTACAGGTACATCACTCTTAATGTAAACACGGAAAACCTCCCTCAAACGCTCTCCTTTATTGAAGATAAGCACCGTGAACTGTTTCCTGATCAAGTATTTGAGTATTTCTTCGTCGATACAGATTTCAATAGGCAGTACAGCTTTGAAGAGCGGCTGGGCCGAATTTTTCGCATTTTCACTTTCCTGGGAATATTCATCGCTTGTCTGGGGCTTTTTGGAATGGCGGCCTTCATTGCTGAACAGCGGACGAAAGAAATCGGAATCCGAAAAACTCTAGGGGCTCCAGTGTCTGGCATTGTTTTCTTGCTATCTAAGGAATTCATCAGATGGATTCTGATTGCTAATATCGTTGCCTGGCCTTTGGCCTATATCGCAGCCCATAAATGGCTTCAGAATTTCGCCTTCCGCGCGAACATCGGCTTGGAAATATTTATCTTGTCTGCAGTGCTTGCTCTTCTCATCGCCCTCTTCACAGTCAGCTTCCAGGCAGTAAAAGCGGCCACGTCCAATCCAGTGGATTCGCTAAGGTATGAATAAAGCTGCCTCTTCTAGGAGTGATTTATTTTATTATTGCGAGGAACAAAGTGACGGGCAATCTCCTAGGATAAAATTATTCTTATTTTTGGGATTGCCACGCTCCCTGCACTTGCTCGCAATGACAGTGACTAGGAGGTAAAAGTGTTTGACCTGGAACAGGCCATTAAGAAATGGCGGAAAACATTAAGAAAGAATGAAGCACTTGAGGATGGATATATCACTGAGCTAGAATCGCATTTGCGAGATGAGATTGATCGTCAAATTGATTTTGGCAAGAATAAAGAAGAAGCTTTTGAGGCAGCGGTTAGGTGCCTTGGTCAAATAGACAATATCGGTGCTGAGTTTTTCAAGACGAACACAAGACAACTCAGTAGGCGGCCACCGTGGGAGCACAGCCGCTGGATACCTAGTCTTTTCTGGAATTACTTCAAAATCGCCTTCCGAAAGATCAAAAGACAAAAGGGTTATTCTTTAATAAATATCGCTGGCCTGGCTATCGGTATGGTCTGCTGTATCTTGATTCTTCTTTGGATTCAGGATGAGTTGAGTTTTGACAGACATCACGAGAAAGCCAAGCGAATCTATAGAGTGGGCACTCAATTTGGCCCGACTGTCGATTCCAGGGAAGCCTTCACAGCTCCCCCTATGGCTGAAGCACTCATCGATGAATTTCCGGAGGTATTGCAGGCAGTACGGCTCGATCTCTGGGATGAAGACATAAATCTTCTAGTTAGTCATGATGAAAAGCATTTCATGGAAAAAGGCATTATTTGGGCAGACTCCAGCATTTTTGATGTTTTTACGATTCCATTCATTATAGGCAATCCCAAAACTGCACTCACTCAGCCTGGAACCGTTGTTATCGCTGAAGATACTGCCCAGAAACATTTTGGTGATGAAATCCCCCTGGGGAAAACAATTAAAATTGAAAGTGATGAGTACCAAATTACAGGTGTTGTGGAAAATTGCCCCTCGAATTCCCATTTTCAATTCAATATGATTGCCTCACTCATATCAGAAGAACTCAGTCGTGATCCAGAGTGGGATGGTCATTGTTATTTCACTTATTTAGTGCTACCAGACAGATATCCTCCATCTCAACTCGAAGAGAAATTCCCTGATTTTATCAAAAGACATTATGGACCCGAATTCAAGGAAGAAATGGGTATAAGCATCGAGGAGTACTATGATGGTGAAAACCGGTATTACGGGTACTGGCTGCAGCCGCTGCTTGATATTCACCTCAATCCAGATGTAGGAAGAGCAAAGGGTGATATTACCTATGTCTATGTTTTTTCATCTATAGCCTTGTTTACTTTGCTTATAGCGTGCGTAAATTTCATGAACTTATCGACGGCACGCTCGGCGAATCGTTCTAAAGAAGTAGGGCTACGAAAAGTAGCAGGTTCCAGTAAATCGCAGCTGGTTCGACAATTTCTATGCGAATCGATACTCTTAAGTCTTATTGCCCTTGTAATTGCCATTGGAATTGTTGAGCTTGTATTGCCTGCTTTCAGAAACCTTACTAGCAAACAATTAGAACTTAATCTATTCAGCAACTGGTATATTTTAATAGGTCTTTTTGGACTTGCTCTTTTTGTCGGTATAACAGCCGGGAGTTATCCCGCCTTTTTCCTTTCTTCTTTCCAACCTGCTGTTGTGTTGAAAGGAAAACTTCGGGCTGGCACAAAAAGCGGTTGGCTCAGAAGCGGGCTGGTCATATTTCAATTTTCTATTTCCGTGATCATTCTTCTTGGTACTTTTGCTATATATAATCAATTGAAATATGTGAAGAATGTTCAATTAGGATTTGACAAGGAACAGATAGTTGTCATTCATAGAGCCTCTGCTTTAGGTCAGCAGAAGGAAACATTCAAACAGGAATTGCTGCGACATTCCCGTATAATCAGCATCTCAAACACTAGCTCCTTGCCGGGGAGGCATTTTGATCCCAATGACCATCGGCTGGAAGGGGAACCAAAAAAAGCATATGTTTTGCACACGATGTCTGGTGATCATGATTTTGTTGAATTGCTGAATCTTGAGATGGTTGCGGGCAGATATTTCTCCAAAGAAATAGCCACTGACGCCACGGCTGTTGTTATCAACGAGGCTGCTGTTAAGAAGCTTGGATTATCTGATCCCATCGGGAAGAGGTTTTATAAAGAATTCGGGGGAGCAAAAAAAGGGGAATTTGTTACCATCATCGGCGTTGTAAAAGATTTTCATTTCCACTCTTTACATCATGAAATTTATCCTATGGTTATAAGGCCTTTAACAGGACCGCAAGGGAACTACACCTCTGTTAAAATACATCCCGATAATATCAAAGGAACATTGAGCACCATAGAAAAGACATGGAAGAAGTTATCTGGAGGGCAACCCTTCGAGTATTCTTTCATCGATGATGACTTTAACAGTCTTTATAAGAAAGAACAGAAGACCGGGGAAATATTTGCTATGTTTTCCATTCTGGCCATTCTTATAGCATGTCTAGGGCTGTTTGGTTTAGCCTCTTTCACGGCTGAACAGCGCACTAAAGAAATCGGTATCCGCAAAGTGCTGGGTGCTTCGGCATCAGGTATTATATTTCTCCTCTGTAAGGAATTCACAAAATGGGTGCTCCTAGCCAACATAATTGCCTGGCCCATTGCCTATTATGCCATGAAAAAATGGCTGCAGAATTTTGCCTACAGGATAAACATGGGAGCCGATGTTTTTATTATTCCTACCCTCCTGGCTCTTGTCATTGCCCTCGTGACGATTAGCTACCAATCCATTAAAGCTTCAGTAGCCAATCCGGCGGATTCGCTAAGGTATGAATAGAGATCAAATCCTAAGGCTCATTGTCTATATATCAACCTAGATTAGTGTCCATAGTCGAACACCTTTTGTTACCCTAGCGAACACTTTTACAGGCAAAATTCCTTCCTATTCTTCCGCCTCTCCTGTAATCCATGATGGCATAATTTTTGCTTTAAAATTACCTCTGGAGGCTCTACGTATAGTGATCTCTTATCGTACTGTAAGCATCGATATTAATCATTTGTTTATATTCTTTCAGTATTGGAGGAATTATGCTTAAGAGCTATCTGAAAATCGCATTCCGCAATATCGGAAAACATAAAGGATTTTCATTCATCAACATTGCTGGGCTCGCCATCGGAATGGCTTGTTGTATACTCATCCTTTTGTGGATTCAAGATGAACTCAGCTACGACAAATTTCATGAAAACCGGAATGAGCTCTACAGAGTTTTTACTAAGGTTCAGTACTCCGACGGCCGAACCAATTTGTTCACCGAATCATACTTTCCTCTTTCCCGAGTCTTGACAGAGGAGTGCCCTGAAGTTGTAGCTGCCTCAAGATATGCCACCCATTACGGACTTCTCGTAAAATACGGAGAAAAAAGCTTTGCCGAGGATAGTTTCGGCTTTGCGGACGCTTCGTTCTTGAGCATGTTTTCCTTTCCCTTTTTAAAAGGAGATCCCAAGACAGCCCTCTCCGATAAATTTTCCGTCGTGATTACAGAAGAAATGAGTCAAAAATACTTTGGTCGTGAAGATCCCATGGGAAAGACCTTGAATGTGAATGATCAGGTTGATCTCCAGGTTACAGGTGTGATCGAGGAGGTGCCTCTCGACTCTTCTCTCCAGTTCGATTTTCTCATTCCGTATCCTCTCTACTGGGGACCTGATTGGACCGAACCAGACCACTGGGGAGGAAATCCTTTGGAGACCTATGTCTTGTTGAACAAGAATGCTGTGACTTATGAGACGGAGAAGAAGATTACAAGTATCAAAGAAAAACACGATCCTTCGCCTGCCACTCAAAGCACAACACTCAACCTTCAGCCTTTAACGAGAATCCATCTCTACGGCTTGGAAGGTGGAGGACCTGTTACTTACATCTATATCTTTCTCGCTGTCGCTCTCTTTGTCTTGATCATCGCCTGTATCAATTTTATGAATTTGAGCACTGCTAAGGCGGCTACCAGAGCTGGCGAGGTGGGCATGAGAAAGGTGGTGGGCGCTAGGAAGGCAGACTTGATTAAGCAATTTTTCGGAGAATCCATACTTTTGTCCTTCATCGCCCTCTTTCTGGCGCTCCTGATCGTTGAACTCCTGCTCCCAGTTTTTAATAATCTTTCAGGAAAGCAATTAGCGCTGGGATTTTCCAGCAATATCATTATCATTCTAGGGCTTTTGGGTATTGCGGTTTTCACTGGTGTCGTATCTGGAAGCTATCCTGCACTTTTCCTGTCCTCCCTCCAGCCGGTGAAGGTATTAAAAGGAAGCGTGCCCTTGAGTTCGGGAAGTTCCCTGTTCAGGAAGGTACTCGTCGTGAGCCAGTTTGCGCTTTCGATCTTCCTTATCATAGGGACGGCGATTATTTACAGACAACTCAATTACATGAAAAACAGAGACATGGGCTATGACGCAAATCAATTGATTTTTATATATGTGCAAAGAGATTTGACTGCCAAATACGAATCCGTAAAGAATGAACTGCTTAAAAATTCAAATATTCTCAGCGTCACCAGGAGTCTACAAGTCCCCTCAAATATAGGCTCCACCGTTTCTGCTCTAGATTGGGAAGGAAAAAACCCTGATGAAAGCGTGTCCATGAATTGGGATATTGTCGATTTTGACTATTTCGAAACCCTCAAAATGGAGATGGTTCAGGGGAGAGGATTTTCCCGGGAGTTTGGGAGCGATGTCTCAGGAGCCTATATTGTTAATGAAGAAGCTGCAGAACTTATGGGTATGGAATCGCCAGTTGGGAAGCGGTTATCGGTGTTTCGAAACGAAGGGAAAGTCATCGGTGTAGTGAAAAACTTTCATTTCAAATCTCTTCATAACGAGATAACACCGTTTGTCTTCTGGATGAATCCTGGCTGGGCAAGTATGATGAGCTGCCTGTTTGTCCGGGTTGCGCCGAGTAATATCTCTGAAACACTAGAATATGTGAAAAGTGTAGGCACAAAATTTAGTCCAGCTTATCCCTTAAGATATCAATTTATGGCTGAAAGACTGGACAGACTTTATAATCGGGAACGGCTTATGGGAAAAATCATCAGTTATTTTGCCTTGCTGGCTATTGTGATTTCGTGCCTTGGCTTGTTCGGGCTGGCCTCCTTCATGACCGAGCGGCGCACGAAGGAGATCGGTATCCGGAAAGTGCTTGGTTCTTCGGTATCCAAGGTCGTCTTCTTATTGTCAAAAGAATTCACCAAATGGGTGCTGGTGGCCAATGTTATCGCCTGGCCAGTTGCATATTATCTTATGAGTAGATGGCTTCAAAATTTTGCCTATCGAGCAAGCCTAGGTTTTTGGATATTCATTATGTCTGGTGTGCTCATCTTGGTTATAGCCCTGCTGACAGTGAGTTATCAGGCCATTAGAGCAGCCACAGCTAATCCTGTGGATGCTTTGAGGTATGAATGATTTTAACAGGCGAGAAAATCAGAGAGAGCTCCGAAAATAAATCGAAAATGGACCAATAGAGATAGAGGCATGTTTAAAAATTACCTAAAGATCGCTTTGAGAAACATCAAAAAATACAAAGGATATTCATTCATCAACATGGCTGGTCTGGCTGTAGGCATGGCTTGTTGTATCCTCTTGTTCTTATGGGTTCAGGATGAACTGAGCTATGACCGCTTTCATGAGAACGCAGATGAGATTTACCGAGTCATATCAGAGATTCACACGGCTGACAAGATTACTCATAATGCCAGGACTCCTAATCCCCTTGGCCCTGTTGTTAAAGAGAAATATCCGGAAGTCATTGATTTTATAAGATACCAGGGTTTTGTTGGCTGGCTTGTTCAGGCCGGAGATAAATCTTTCATTAATGATAATTTAGGTACGGCTGACCCATCTTTTTTTGAGATGTTCACCTTCCCTTTCCTTAAGGGAGACCCCAAGACAGCCTTAAGCGAGCGGTACTCTATCGTAATTTCCGAGAACATGGCCAAAAAGTACTTCGGCCATGAAGACCCCATGGGGAAAATTATACGTATCGGGAAAGACTTTAAAGTCACTGGTGTTATTAGGAATATCCCAGAAAATTCTCACCTTCACTTTGATTGTATCATCCCTATCATTAATATGGAGTATCATTGGGAGACGGATCTGAAAGACTGGGAAGACATTCGCTTTTACACCTACATCCAGCTTCACAAAAAAAGCTCCCCCGAGGACGTCAGTGAAAAGATTTCCGGCATAATCAAAGAGCATCTTCCGAAGTCCCCGACAAAAGTCTATCTGCAGCCATTGACAGATGTTCATCTTCGTTCGGATTTTGAAGCCGACCTCGATAATTATAATCAGGGCAGCATGGCTTATGTTTTCATTTTTACTATGACAGCCTTGGGTATCCTTCTGATCGCCTGCATCAATTTCATGAATCTTTCGACAGCTCGATCGGCAAACCGCGCTAAAGAGGTTGGGATGAGAAAGATAGCTGGAGCTCAAAGAATGGATATCATTAAGCAGTTTCTTGGCGAGTCTATCCTTTTAGCATTTATTGCGCTCATTTTTGCTCTCCTTCTGGTCGAACTCTTGCTTCCACTCCTTAATGGCCTTTCAGGCAAACATCTGGACTTGGACTTTTCGGGAAATATCCAGTTGCTGCTGGGATTGATAGCGATTGCTCTTTTGACAGGCCTCTTCTCCGGCAGCTATCCTTCCCTGTTTCTCTCTTCTTATCAGCCGGTTAACATCATGAAAAAAGATTTTAGCTCTAGGGCCAGTGGCTCTTTGAGAAAGATACTTGTTGTGTTTCAGTTTGCCTTAACTATTATTCTCCTCATCGGGACAATGGTGATCTACAGCCAGTTAAACTACATCCAGAATAGAGACTTAGGATTCGACAAAGACCATGTACTCGAATTCTGGACTGCCCATGCGGATTATGAAGCCTTAAAGAATGAATTGCTGAAAAATCCGAATATTCTGAGTATTGCCAATTCAGAAACACCTGGACGTGAGCCTTGGGGAGCCACGGGTCTAGACTGGGATGGGAAAATCGCTGGAGAAGAAATCAGGTTCTATTCGACCATGGCCGATCCTGACTACCTAGAAACACTCAACCTGGAAATGGTAGAAGGCAGATTTTTTTCTAAAGAGTTTCCTACAGATGTCACCCAAGCTGTCGTTGTCAATGAAGCTGCCGTAAGGGCAATGGGAATGGAATCGCCAGTGGGAAAGCGACTAAGGTTTCGGGAATGGGAAGTCACGATCATCGGCGTCATCAAGGACTTTCATCAGACATCTCTCCACAATCCTATAGAGCCTTTAGTCTTTCGACATTCTTATGACTTTCCGCATGTTTTGGCCAAGATCAGTTCAAAGAATGTGCCTGAAACTTTAGTTTTTTTAGAAAAGACTTGGAAAAAGTTCGTGAAGCATTATCCTTTCACCTATGAATTCCTGGATGAAAAGATCGACAATTTTTATAAAACAGAACGGACGATAGGAAAGGTTTTTCAATATTTCACTTCGGTAGCCATACTGATTGCCTGTCTGGGACTCTTTGGGCTGGCCTCCTTCATGACCGAGCGGCGCACGAAGGAGATCGGTATCCGAAAAGTGTTGGGGGCAAAAGTCTCGGGAATTATCCTGCTGCTTTCTAGAGAGTTTACAAAGTGGATACTCATTGCCAACATTATTGCCTGGCCGGTGGCCTATTTAGTAGCGAATGAATGGCTTCAGAATTTTGCTTATCGGATAAATATTGGATTGGAGATTTTCATTTTTTCAGCAGCTTTGGCTCTGGTGATTGCCATTCTCACTGTCAGCTATCAGGCCATAAAAGCCGCTATCGCCAACCCTGTGGACTCACTGAGGTATGAATAAATATAGAGAGAAGTATAAAAATATGTTAGAAATAACAATTAAAACATAAGGAGGATAAAATGAGAGAAGTCGTTCTTCAAATACCCACTTTAGAGGCCGAGCAGAACATAGACATCGATGTAAAGATCAACGGAAAGAAGCGGACACTGCATTACCGGGTCGAAATCATAGATTGGGAAGATTATAACGGCCAGACAGCAGATAAGGTTGAAGTCATAAAGAAAGTCATAAGAGATTACGATAGAGACTGGCAGTTGATTGAAATCGGTATGCCCACGGATAAGAACATCCCGATCATGTTCCGAAAAAAACAGAAAGAGATGAGAATGTAGCTTATGTTCAAAAATTACCTGAAAGTCGCCTTCCGAAATCTTAGAAGGCATAAAGTCTACTCTCTCATAAACATCTTGGGCCTCTCCATAGGAATGGCCTGCTTTCTGTTGATTATATTCTATATCCAGTTCCAACGCAGTTACGACAATTTCCATGAAAACCGTAAAAATATTTATCAGGTTGTCCGGGTCAACATGCGGGGTGAGGACATAGATCGAAGGGTGAACACGGGTGCCCCTCTGGCACCATTAATGCTGGAGAACCTTTCCGGCATCGATAAGGCTGTAAGGTTCACCTGTTTCAGGGGGGAATTGATCGGCCACGGGGAGAAGCGGTTCATCGAGCGTCATTTTTTCTTTGCCGATGAATCCGTGTTTGATGTTTTCAACTTTCCTCTCAACCAGGGAGATTCTGATACAGCTCTTGAAGATCCTTTTTCGGTCGTTATAACCGAGGAGACGGCCCAGAGATATTTCGGCGATGATAACCCGCTTGATAAAACTTTGACTTATCAGCTCCACGCCAAAAAATTTGATTTCAAAATCACGGGTGTGCTGGCTGAAGTGCCTCGAAATTCCCATCTTGAATTTGATTTTATCGCTTCCTACCAGAGCCTGCGAGCCATAGCCGGGGAATGGTTTATGACCAAACACTGGGACAGTCCGACCTGGACCTATGTTCTTTTACCCGAAGGGTATGAATCTGGGAAACTCGAACAGCTGTTGCCGGATTTTTCGGAAAGACACGTGGACAAATGGAGTTTTGCTGCTGTCAGTCATGAACTGCTGCCTTTAGAAGATGTTTATTTCCGTTCGCCGGGTCCAGATATCGGACGAAGCGGAAATTCTCAATTCCTGTTCGTGCTAACCATCATTTCGGCCTTCATACTGCTGATCGCCTGCATCAATTTCATGAACCTCTCCACAGCCAGGTCTGGTTCCCGGGCTAAAGAGATCGGCCTGAGAAAGGTGATCGGTGCCCAGCGGCCTCAGCTCGTGCGCCAGTTTATCGGAGAATCTTTAGTCAACAGCTTCCTGGCCATGATTCTAGCGATCTTTCTGGTCGAATTGTTCCTCCCCACCTTTAACAATTTTATCGGTGGAGAATTAAAGATTAATCTCCTAAAAAACTCTGCATATCTTCTAACAATGCTCTTGACAGCTTTTGTGGTTGGGATTCTGGCCGGAAGTTATCCAGCTCTTTTCCTTTCTTCTTTTAAGCCTGTTTCAGTCTTAAAAGGAAGACTTCGGAGTGGCGGCTCGGCTGTCTTGATCCGTAAAATACTGGTGGTCGGTCAGTTCGTGATGTCCATTGCCTTAATCGCCAGCTCTGTTTTTGTCTTCCAGCAAATCAATTTTATTAAGAATAGGGAGTTAGGTTTTAATAAAAATCAGGTTATCACGATTCCCATTCGTGACCGCTCTGTTCGGGAAAGGTATGAATTATTAAAAAACAAGTGGTTGCAGGACCCGAATATCTTGGCAGTTACAGCCTCATCGATGGAGCCAGGAGTAACTTCTCAGAACGGTATTGAGGTAAAAACCAGAGATGCAGATGATATTGACATGGGGATCATCTATGTCGACCATGATTATGTCAGGACGCTCGAGATAGAGCTGGCCAGAGGGAGAGATTTTTCCAAAGATATTTCGACTGATGCCACCCAGGCGATTCTAGTGAATGAGGCCGCTTTGGAGGTGTTTGGGTGGGAAGACGGCCTGGGGCAGCAGATGGAGTTGTATTTCAAACGAGAGGGCAAGATCATCCCTCAATACCAGGGAACGGTTGTGGGGATAATCAGGAATTTTAATTTTAGAGACCTGACTACCCCCATGCAGCCTATACTTCTGAAGATTGATCGGAGTATGTTTTATTACACCATGATAAGGGTCAACAGCAGCCGGTTGAATGAATCTATCAATTCCCTTAAGAGAACCTGGAGGGAATTTCAATTTGACTATCCCTTTGAATTCACCTTTCTGGAAGATGATATGAATAATGTTTACAGGAATACGGATAATTTTGCTGCCGTAACTCGGTACGGAACTTTTTGGGCGATTCTAATTTCTTGCCTCGGCCTGTTCGGATTGGCCTCTTTCTCAGTTGAAAAACGAACTAAAGAGATCGGCATCCGGAAAGTATTGGGTGCGTCTGTTCCCGGTCTGATCCGGCTGATAAACATAGATTTCCTGCGCTTGGTTGCTCTGGCAAATATTGCTGCTTGGCCTTTGGCCTATTATGCAGTGATCCGCTTCCTTCAATATTTTGCTTACCGAATAAGTATTCAAATATGGGTGTTTCTGCTGGCTGGCGGAGTTGCCATCCTCGTTTCTTTATTCACGGTCAGTTTCCAGGCGCTAAAGGCTGCCCGAGCCAATCCGGTGGATACCTTGCGGTATGAATGAAGAGGATTTCTGTTGCTTAAGAAGGGAGGAATTGAATGATTAAACTTGTAGACATCACCAAGTATTATTCATCAGGCTACGTGAAAACATTCGCCTTGCGGGACATTAACCTCGAGGTCAAAGAAGGGGAATTCATGACTGTCATGGGGCCGTCCGGTGCCGGAAAGTCGACCCTTCTCTATATACTCGGAATGCTGGATACTCCTTCCAGCGGGGAATATCATTTCTTTGACCAGAAGGTTCACCGGTTATCCGAAAAACAGCTCTCCGAGCTCCATAAGAATCACATCGGTTTTGTCTTCCAGAGCTATCACCTCATCGATGACCTCACAGTGTACGAAAACCTGGAGACTCCGCTACTTTACAAGAAAGTCAAAGGAGCCGAGCGAAAGAGCAAAGTGGCTGAAATGCTCGACAGATTTCAGGTCGTAGCCAAGAAAGACCTGTTTCCCAACCAATTATCTGGAGGGCAGCAGCAAAAGGTTGCCGTGGCCAGGGCTGTTATCACCAATCCTAAGCTCATCCTGGCCGATGAGCCCACTGGTAATCTAAACACCAAAGAAGGCCAGGAGATCATGGAATTATTCAAAGAATTGAACGAGGAGGGGACCACCATCATTCAGGTCACTCATTCGGAGAAAAATGCGTCTTATGGCAGAAGAATCGTCAATCTTCTGGATGGTTGGATAGTCGATTAATTGTTCCATTGTCATTGCGAGCGAAGCGCGGCAATCTCTCTTCTTTTTTATACGAGTTCATCTCGTCACTTCGTTCCTCGGGATGACACTTTATTTAAGATGTTTATATCAATTGTTAATTGAATGAAAGGAAAAAGTTGAAAACTGATTATCATATCGGAGGTTTTTAATGCTGAAACATAAAAAAATAGCTTATCTTTTTTTTATTCCGCTTTTGATCAATGGAATTTGGGCCCAGCAGAAGGAGAAATCTTTATCTCTCGAAGACTGTATCCTGAAAACGATGAAGAATAACCTAAGTGTGGCGGTGGAAGTGTTAAACCCAGAACTGGCTGATATTTCTGTATCCAAGGAAAGAGAGAAATTCTTCCCCAGTCTGTCTTTTGCCTACGGGACGGAAAACACAAACTCAGCTTCTTTTTCCTGGATTGATGCTGCCGAGCAAATAACGACTCAGTTTAATGATTATGCGGCTCAATTCGTCCAACTCCTCCCTACGGGGGCAGAACTCTCGGTGTCACTCTATGCTTACATGAACGAAACCAACAGGAAATTCCAGACTATTAATCCCCGTTACGGCAGCACACTGTACTTTAATTTTACCCAACCCCTTTTGAAAAATTTTGGCTTCAAGATTAGCCGGAAAGAAATCATCATCGCTCAAAACAACAGAGATGCTTCAGAGAACCAGCTCAAGACTGTGCTCTTGGACACCATATATAACGTGGAAGAAGCCTACTGGAATCTGGTGTATAACATCGAAAACCTTAAAGTTAAAAGACAGTCTTTAGAATTGGCCCGAGATCTTCTGGCAAAGAACAAAAGAGAGGTCGAAATTGGAACAACCGCTCCCATAGAGATCTTGAGCGCTCAATCTGAAGTTGCCACCCGGGAAGCAGATATCCTCCAAGCTGAGGCCATGGTCAAGAATTCCGAGGATCTCTTAAAGACAATCATCAACCTTGCTGCCGAGGAGGAAGAAGCAGATGTTGAGGTTGTCCCGGTTGATAAACCAACTTATGAGAAGAAGGAAGTGACTCTGGAAGAGGCGCTACGCATTGCCCTAGAGAACAGACCAGATCTAAAGGCGAGCAAGATCGACGTCAAGAGTAAGGAAATTAGTCTGAGCTATGCCAAGAACCAACTGCTTCCAGACTTAAGCCTCCGGGCATCATACTGGAGCCCTGGGATATCAGGCACCCAGCTTCTTTATCAGGATAATGATCCGCTCTCAGGAGTTGTGATTGACACCGTTCCTGGTACCTCATCCGAGGCCTTAAAAGATACTTTTAATTTCAGGTATAAGAATTGGTTTGTGGGGGTAACGCTCAGTATTCCGCTCAACACTTTTCTTTCCCGGGCTGAGTATGCTCAGGCTAAGACTGACCTTGACCAGTCTGTACTCAGGCTAAAAAACCAGGAACAGCAGATTTTTTTGGAGATAAAGACTGCAGTCAGAGCTGTGCAGACCAATTATAAAAGGGTTGAAGCTTATAGAGTTGCCAGAGAGCTGGCAGAGGAGAAGTTAGAGGCAGAGGAGAAGAAGTTTAAGGTGGGGTTGACGACCAACTATATCGTCCTTCAGTATCAAAGAGATCTGGCCGATGCCCAAAGTGCTGAACTTAGAGCTGTTATCGATTATAATCTCTCTTTAGCTGGTTTGGATAAGGCTTTGGGGATAACGTTGGAAAACAGGAACATAAAAATAGCTGAGCTCAATTGATAGAGATGGCTTTGATGTAATCCTCGAGCTCTTCTAGATGTTCTGTCTCTTCTTGTTCAATCTGCTCTGTCAAGCGGATGAATTCCGGCTCCTCGCTCTCAATGGCCCTCAAAAACTTATTTTCTACCAGATTATCTTCGTAATCTCGGGCAACGAAGAGTGCGTTATCTCTAGTCAACTCTCCCTTCTCTAAGCTATCCCTTTGGTCTTCAATATCCTCTAAAAAAGTTTTCAGAGGCTCAGGGTTGAATTCTCCTAACCGGAATCGATCTTTTTTTTCATTGAAAATGATGGTCAGTTCTTCCACCTGTCCGGCATGTTTTATTTCGTCACTTTTTAGCTCTTCCCATAGAGATTCGTCTTCTGGGAAAAAAAAGGCACAGCGACTATAAAAATCTCCCAGGGCCGATTCTACCTCTCTCAACAAGTCCAAGAGCTGGATAATCTTTTGGGAGGTGCTTTCTTCCATTTTAGTCTCTGACGTCTTAATGAGTCAGGCCTTTACTTTCGATGCCCTCAAAATCTTCGTAATGAACTGAATCAGGATTTCTGGCGCTAAATCTAAA
The DNA here is from genome assembly GCA_011772495.1 of Candidatus Aminicenantota bacterium. GTDB lineage: Bacteria > Acidobacteriota > Aminicenantia > Aminicenantales > Aminicenantaceae > WVZL01. Next base: position 2,844 of record WVZL01000015.1, on the reverse strand, counting down.
ATGTTGAGGGTTGAGAGCTGACCCCTCTTGTTTGACTCAATTGATAGAGATTGACTTTATATAATCGTCAAGCTTTTCTAGATGTTCTCTCTCCTCTTGTTCGATTTGTTCTGTAAGGTGCATAAATCCTGGGTCGATGCTCTTAACTGCTCGATGAAACTTTTTCTCCACTAGAGTATTTTCATAATCTCGGGCAATGAAAAAGGCTTTATCTCTGCCTATCTCACCTTTCTCTAGTCTATCCCGTTGGTTTTTAATACCTGCTAAATAGGTTTTCAGCGCCACCGGATTAAATTCTCCCGCCAGGAATTTCTCTGCTTTTTCTTCGACCATCGCGACAACCTCGTCTATTTGTTCGGCGTGCCTCATTTCATCGCCTTTTAGCTCTTGCCATAACTGTGCATCTTTTGGGAAAAGAAATGCGCAGCGGCCATAAAACTCTCCTAAGGCTGTTTCAATTTCTTTCAACATGTTTAAGATTTGAATTATCTTTTGCTGTATATTTTCTTCCATATGAACCTGAGATCTCCTTTATGGACTTAAAACTAGTCTTTGGCCTTTCTTGGTTATTTACAAGCTGACCTTTCTTTAGTTTATATGATATGATTTTATTGTCAAATCTGAAATGAAAGAATCGAATCACATGGGGGGAAGTTATTTTTCTGTCCGGGCTGGCTTAAAAAATTTTACTTTGAATTTCAAAGCAACATTTACCAGGCTTATGAGGACAGGAACTTCTATGAGTGGCCCAATCACTGTTGCAAAAGCTTGATTAGAATGAATTCCAAAAATAGCTACTGCAACAGCAATGGCCAGCTCAAAATCGTTGCTGGCGGCAGTGAAAGATACGGCCGTAGTTTGGGGATAGTTGCCGCCTATTTTTCTCACGATAAAGAAAGTCACGAACCACATGAAGAAAAAGTATATGGCCAAAGGTATAGCCAGCCTAACCACATCCAGAGGCAATTCAATGATGTATTCCCCCTTTAGTGAGAACATGATGATAATGGTGAATAATAAAGCAAAGAGTGTGATAGGGCTGATCTTGGGTGCAAACACGTTTTCATACCATTCTTTGCTCTTAAGCTTTATGAGTGTGAATCGAGTAGTTATTCCAGCGATGAAGGGTATGCCTAAGTATATGAAAACAGTTTTAGCTGCCTCTAATATTGAAACACTCACATCCATTCCTTTAACAAGCCCTAAGGCATTGAGGAGAACAGTTATAAAAATATAAATATAAACAGCATAGAATAAAACCTGGAATATGGCGTTGAAAGCGACCAATCCAACAGCAAGTTCTCGATCACCGTCTGCGAGTTCGTTCCACACGATGACCATAGCAATACAACGAGCAAGACCAACCAAGATGATTCCAATCATATACTCGGGATGATTGCGTAGGAAGACTATGGCCAGGATAAACATGACCAACGGCCCGACTATCCAATTCTGGATTAATGAGAAAGCGAGGAGCTTTTTATTATGAAATACTTTTCCCATTTCTTCATATTTCACTTTGGCAAGGGGAGGATACATCATCAATATTAGCCCTATTGCAATAGGGACAGACGTTGTCCCAACCTGAAGACTGGCGATGAATTGTGTTACGCCAGGGCTAAAGTATCCGATCAAGATACCTATACCGATAGCGATGAATATCCAAAGAGTCAGGAATCTATCCAGTACAGAGAGTTTTTTTTCATATTGACTTCCTGTTTTCATTTGGTCTCCTTTCTAGCTTTTCTCTATCTAATTTTGTATGTAGGGGATTGCCACCCTAAACTATTGGAAATATCTTTTTTCTTTTGAGTGCTTTTATCCTGGAATCCCAAAAAAGCTTTCTAGAAGTCTTGTCATTTAATTTGATTTGGCCTTGACTTTTTTATGAGCATGAACAAATGTTTATGTCTCTTCTCTAATCCAGTTTTTGATCTCTTGAAGAGAGGGAATTCGGGCATAACATTTCACTTTTCCGTTGATAACGAGTCCTGGAGTTCCGATGATTTTGTATTCAGAGATTGTCTTCAAATCGGCTATTTTCTGCACATCCGCGGCAACGTTTAGCTCTGCCAAAGCATTGATGGTTCTCTTCTCGACCTCATCGCAGCGGGGACAACCAGGCCCTAAGATTCTTATTTCCATTTTTTCTCCTTTAAAGATGCATTTAATTTTTATTCATGAATCAGGCTACGATTGCTCCATAGATAAGACCTGAGACTGTGGCCATGATAATCACCAGCAGAATATAGGCCAGGGTTTTTTTCGATCCGATAATGCTTCTGATAACGAGCATATTCGGCAGGGAAAGAGCCGGCCCAGCCAAGAGCAAAGCCAGAGCTGGTCCCTGCCCCATTCCAGCCCCTAGCAATCCTTCCAGAATCGGGATTTCAGTAAGAGTTGCAAAATACATCAAAGCTCCTGCGACTGAGGCGAAAAGAGTCGCTCCCACTCCATTTCCTCCGACTATATTGGCTACCCAATGACTGGGGATCAGCCCTTCCTGGCCTGGTCTTCCCAGTAAAAAGCCAGCCATCAAGACTCCTGCGAAGAGAAGGGGAACGATCTGTTTGGTAAATATCCAGGTTGATAAAGTCCACTCCTTGAGCTCCTCCTTCTTGAACCAGGTCATGATCATCCAGCCCAGCCCTATAGCCAAGAAAGCCCCGATAAACCATTTTGCCTGGTAGATGAAATACCAGATCTGTAAAGCTGGGTCTGATTTTCCCCAGTTGATGAAAACGAGTATTCCGATCATGGCAGCAAAATAAAGAATTGTCTTCCATAGCGGTCTCAGGTCTGTTGCTTCTTCAACCTCGGCTAGGCCTGATCGATCTCTCCTCT
>WVZL01000043.1 GCA_011772495.1 Candidatus Aminicenantota bacterium | reverse complement strand
ATACGTCTGAAGGCTCTTTTAGAGATAGCACCAGCCTATTCGCAAGTTGGCTTCTCACTTCATCATCTATCCTTGACGGCCTCTGGTCTATTAAAGCCAGGATGAGATTGAACTTTCTTGTTTCTCTTGCAAGCCTGTCAAATATCGTGAAGGATGCGATGCCCGGTTCTAAGAATTTATGCGCCTCTTCAAGAAAAATCACAAGACGTGGATATTCCTCATTATGTTCTGTATACAAATCAAAGAACCTTCTTGCCAAAACGTTCGCCACGAATAGATAGGCCATCTGGTTGGTTCCGTACCTCCCAAAGTCAAGGACTATGGACTTTCCAGCCTTAACAAGGCCCTGAATAATATTGAAGGCCTCTTTCTCAGTCTCCCGAATGAACTTGAACCTGTCTATACGTGTTATTCTCCTCTGCAAGGCGCTCAAAGAGGCTGGATGTAACTCCCCTTCTTTAAAGTCTTCAGGATCTGCGTTTTGAATGGCTGTTATTAGGTCTAAATCTCCTCTATGCCTGTTCACAGCGAACAGCGCATCAACCATTCCACCAGATAGATCCTGAAAAGCCACTATTATATCTGCAGGTCGAATTTCTCGTGGGGAGATTATAAAGGGCTTTCCCTCCTTGTTTTCAGGATCCAATGAGAATATCTCCACCTTCTCTGGGAAATAGAATTTCAAACCTTCTGTGTTGTCAGTTTTCGAGTAAATTCCATACTCTGAATGCATGTCAAATATCAGCACACTGGCCCTATTTCTAGCCAAAATAGAGGTGCAAAGTATCTTGTTGAATATGCTCTTTCCCGAGCCAGTTCTGCCAAATATACCAAAAGGTTTCTCTACCAGCTTACTAAAATCGATGTTCACATCGAACTTCGCCACACCTCTTAGACTGCCTATTGGCGCTGAGTTTGGCGTGACTTTATAAAGCTTTTCCACATCATTTTTTGTGGCATGTCTTGCCTCTGAAAAATAGGGAGGTATCGTTTCCGGCTCAGTGAGTTTTCCACTATCCTTATCGATCAATTGTATAGGCTTGAGCTTTGCCTTTGAATAAAAAATCTTCCCCCCGTAACCTTCATGCATTGAAGTTACTGGCACCACAGATTCCTTTAGTTGGGAGCCAGCCAACCTCTCCGCAATGTCCATCTTCTCGTTGATGATGTCATGAACCATGCAGTAGAAATCGTATTTTTTTCCCTCAACTATCGCAGGGTAGCCGATTCTCAGATCCTCTGGATTGTCCAAGGCCAGTTTGACCTCTAAACCACTAAGAACACTTGCTGATACGACCTCCCCAATACCAAATGCTTTTTGATCCTTCATACTCACACTTCCCTACTGATCTGATCAAGATATTCGTGGAACGCACCTCTCCTATTACCTTCAAGATGAGTTAACGCGTTTATTGCCTCCTGCAATGAAATGTCAAAGTCATGGGCCATGCTGAGAATCATGTCTTCGTATAAGTTATGGAACTGCCTGACTGTAACAACATACCTATGCGCCTCTAATAGAGGATAAATGTAGCCAAGGCATAGCGTAGATTTGGAATAATGCGCCAGCTGTGAAAATACTTTTTCAGGATCTTGTTTGAACGTTCCCACATCTATCCTGAACCATTTCTTTGCCTCTGGGTGCAGCTTTGCGAAGTAGACATCACCTAGCATTTTATCATAGAGAAGGCTGTCCTTCCTATCTGATCTCATCAAAGATGCAGGGGTGAATCCCATTCCTTGAAAACCCAATCTTGAAAGTACCTCCTCATCTGTCCTGTAGGATTTGANNCATCTGTCCTGTAGGATTTGAAGGCATGTGTATAGGAATCTTTGGACACGCCTATAAGGATATTATTATTCTTATTGCATGTATTCAACGCCTTCTCTAAAACATTGGTGGCTTTAAGGGGGGTTAAAGTTCCGTCCATGGCAATGATGACATCTTTATTTTTCTTTGCCAGCTCGAAGGCCATCTCCTCCTCCATAAGCCTTCGAAGTTGATTGACCATCTCCCTATGTTGCTCTGAAGCGTATCTCGTGGCCTCGAAGAGCTTACCATAGGTATTACCCATTTTCGCCATTATTTCCTTCTTTGTGGATACCAATATGGGTTTTTCTGTTGCTCTCGAATCTATTAACTCATAGCCTTTTTCCTCAGAGAATCTGTAGTGCAATGCACCCACCCTGACCACAGCCAGCCACATGCTCGAGAGGTTCAAAATGAAGGAATACGAGCCGTCAATCGCTATCAGATCCATGATCTCTCCTGAGAGAGAGAAAGTCTTTACATCTACGCATAGTCCCTTTTCTTCAGCATCTGGCAACATCCGGTATTTTTGAATTATACCGAGATTGAAAGCGATCTGTTTATCGATACCATCATTTTCTTTGTTTTTCAAGCCATCACCTTGATTTTTGATTCTTCCTCTGGTGTCATATACACCATGATTCTTCTTGGAAACTTTTCAGCTACCTCACTCAAATGCGTGATGAGAATTATCTTTTCAAAGAACTCCCCCATATCGAAGAGCTTCTTCACGAAAAGTTGCCTGCTAGTTTCCGTATCAAGAGAGCCTAAGTCTCCTTCATCTATGAAAAGGGTCTTCATCCTGCCATAGGTCCTACCCACTTGAGGCATGCTCGCCAGTTCTTTGGCTATGGCGAATCTCAGGGCCGCATTTATTTGGGTCTTCTCCCCTCCACTGAATTCCTGCACATCATGCCACTTTCCATCTGCACCAGAAACTTCTATTCTGATGCCGTATCTGTTGTTCTCTACATATGAGCTTAGTTTTACTTTGGAGAATCTTCCATCTGTCATGTCCGATAAATTCTCACTGGTTTCCAGAGAAAGCTGAGGTAAGAGCTGATCTATTGCATACATTACAATACCTCTTTTGTGGAACACCTTCTCTCGTAGAATGGAATAAACCTCGCCTTTCTCCCTCAATTCTTTTAATTCCTTTTCTGTCTCCTGCATTCGTTTCTTGAGACTTTGGAGATCCTCTATTTGATTTTCTAGGCGTTTTATCTCTCCCTCAGCCCTGGAAATCAGGCCAAACAATTTTTCCTTGTCTTTCTGCATCTCCTCATTTCTCTTTTTGGCTTCCTGGTAGTTCTCCTCCTCGCTTTTCAGCTCCGATAATCTTTCCTTTAATTCTTTCAGCTCCTCCTCCATACCCTGTTTTTGCGATTTTAGGTCGTTGACTAAACTGGATAAATCACCGATACTTTCCAGCTTTTTACGTTTTATCTCCAGTTCTTCCCTTTTTTTGTGCATCTTCGTTATTTTATCCCTTATTTCCGTGATTTTCTTACGCTGCTCCTCTTCGAAGCCCAGCTCTTTCAGGTTCTTCTCCCCCTCCCCTATCTTTTCCTCTACTTTCTTCATCTTTTTTCTGTAATTTTCGTTTACCTCATCGATATCTTTCCTCATCTGCTCGATGCTCGCCTCTATCTCCGAGAGCACAAATGAGTCCTCGTTGATGTCCTTGGTCTTCTTAATCAAAACCTTAAGTTCTTTTTCTGCCTCCCCTCTCTCCTTTTTTAGCTCCTTTACGAGTTCTTTCTTCTTCTTAAGCCATTGGATTTCCTTTCCTATTCTGTCCACCCTCTCTGAAAGGGAACCCTCCATTCTCAGCATCTGGAAGGCCTCATCCTTTCCCATTTTTGTGGATAGGTTAGAAATCCTCTTTTCGTTTTCCTCAATACGCTTGGACAGCCTATTGATCCCTGAGTCTCTTTCTTTAATCAAAGAATCCTTCAATGCCTTATCTCTGCCCAATTCTCTTTTCAATGTCTGGTAGCTATTTTGTTTCTCCCTCAGCCTCTCCCCCTCGCTCCGTAGTTCTTCATAATTCTTTGTATCCTTATCAAGAGCTATAATTTCTTTTCTCAGAGGCTCGACCTTTTTAGCGTCTGTCATGGCCTTTGTAAGCCTTTTCTCCGTCTTTTTCACCCTTTCCTGTATACTATCCACTTTACCTTTTAAAGCTGAAAACTCATCATGTTTTTCTGCCGATTTTTTCAATTCTTTGCCCAGTTTCTCCATCTTTTCACTCAATTTATCCAGTTTTTCCTTCTCTACAATGATAAAACTCCTCTTTTCGTCCAGTTCCTTCTCCAATGAAGGCAGCTTGGCAATCTGCTCGTCTCTAACTTTCATCTCAGTTTCAAGACCACGTATGTTTCTCTTTATCACATCAAATTTCTCAGATACCAATACCTGGGCCTTTTCAAAGGTCTCTAGCCTGAACAGTTTTTGAAATATCTCCAGCCTCTTAGCAGCACTATCCGCACCCAACTCCTTCATCTCCTCCTGCCTGACGAATGTGGAATTCCTAAATCCGTCATAATCCAGACCTATTACCTCTTCAATTATCTTTTCCAGTTCCTTTATGTTACCTTCGATGGTCTTACCGTTCTTTCTCAATGTCAAGTACGGCGAGCCAGATGACGTAAATCCTCTCTCCACACCGTATTCCTCTCCATTCTGGAAGAACGAAACTTTAACATATCCTCCTGGCCTACAAATATCTGAGATTTTGATGTTCTGAATATCTGTTCTAGATGTCCTTTTATAGAGAGCAAAGGTAATCGCATCCAATATAGAGGTCTTTCCACTTCCGGTTTTGCCAGTTATAACCGTAAATTTGTTTGGAAAAGTAATTTTTGGATCAGTTTTTTCTACGTACCTCATAAAACCTTTCATCTCGATTTCTTTGATTATGAAACCTTCAGTTGGCTTGACGATAATCTCCGTCTCAGCGCTTTCCTCCTCTAGAGGTTGCGTTGGGATGCCCCGATCTGTAATGAAATCCTCCAAGGTCTTCATCCCAGCACCTCGTTTAAGATACTTTCCCCCTCCTTGAGTATCTCTTCATACTTTGGATGCTCCCCGTAATTCGTCTTTAAAAAGGTTCGAAGCAGTTGATATGGATTCATTGTGAATTCAACATAACCTATTTTCTCTGTTACAAGTTCCTTCCATTTCACATCGTAGTAAAACGAACCTTTCAACTTCTCAGAAATACGAGATTCTGAGATGCGCTCCCTTAGACCCTCATCCAATCCGATTTCTAAACGTAGCATTTTTTCTTTGACTTCTTCGGGTATCGCATCCAGTATTTTTTGAGTGGCTTCCTCCTCAGCCTTAATCTCCAGGTTTATCATCACCATTTCCCTGACCGGCAATTCCTGAAATTCCCAGAGTTTCTCTGATTCAGGTGAGATCACAACAAAACCTTTTTTGTCCTCTCTCTCCCCCCAATCTATTCGCTCTATAGCCCCAGTATATACGAATTCTGGCTTAGAGCCAATAACCTGATGTAGATGCACATGTCCAAACACAGCCAAATCCAAAGCCTCAGGGATCATATCCCTTGTGAATGAGAATTCTCCGGGCAATACTTCAGGGCAAGAAGTTTCTCTAAGCTTCGCTCCCTCTAAGTAGTAATGCCCGAACATGATTTTTAAGTCTGTATCAAGCTCTTCACAGCGGTTTGATATCCACTGCTTCAATAATCTTTGCCCGATCAAAAACATCTGCTCTCTGCTTACCTCTGTGCCTTCTTTTTCCTCCACAAGCCTAGCTATCTGCTCAGGATGTAAATATGGCACGATAATAAAGCCGATGCTCTTTCCCTCTATCTCCATCTTTTCCACGCTTGGCTTTCGAAACACCTTAACATTCCCGTAACCGCGAAAATCGTCTATTGAGGTGCCTTTTTTCTCGCCGTGAGGCTGATCATGATTTCCAGCCAAAATCCATACCTCTATTCCATCCTTCTCCAAAGGTTCGATGACATCACGTCTTATCAATTCTCTAAAAGTTGGGCTAACATGGGTTCTATCGAACATATCTCCAAGAACAACGAAAAGCTGGGCATTATTTTCAATGGCATATTTGGCTGTTTCCGCGAAGTTATTGTGAATATCCAGGGCTCTTCTGCTTATTCCCGTCTCGGCATCTATATTGAAGCCAAAATTAATGCCTTCGTGGATATCTCCCACAAGAACGATCTTACTCAATGCCCCACCTGACT
>WVZL01000011.1 GCA_011772495.1 Candidatus Aminicenantota bacterium | reverse complement strand
TACACTGATGCCTTCAAAGCCTTTGCTGCTGAGAAAATTTTCAAATTTTTTCTCGGGCTGGAAAACGAGATCACCAGAACCGGTATTTCCTGAGAATTTGCCCTGGAAAGAAACTGTTCCTGCCTCACGGATTAACTTAAACGTATGCTCCTTTTCCCATTCCAGACCTGTAAAGTCATTTTTCTTATAATAGGCGCAATAATTCCATTCATTAAAAAAGTCCTCTTCATCCGGGATGGCCATCTGCAGGCGGATCCTGTCTTTTTTGACCTTGGCTTTCCATTTACCCTCGATGGTGTCTTGGGCAATCAAAGGAGCGGCGAGAAAACATAATAGAATTCCCAGGCTCAATAATGCTCTTTTCATTCTTTCCTCCTCATAGCTGGATGCGTTCACTAGTAAAGACTTAAGTTGTGGAGAAAGGTTACAGTAAAACAAAGGGGACGGTTCTATTTTTTCTCAACGAGCAACCGAGTGAAGTGAGGAAACCTGTGAAAAAATAGAACCGTCCCCTGTTTATCCCCTGTTTATTTTTTTAGTCTTGGTCTTCGATTAAATCCAACACTTTAGGTGAGTCACGCCATTTTTCCCTGACCTTGACTTGAAGATCGAGAAAGACCTTGGAGCCCAGAATCTTTTCGATTTCTTGTCGGGCTTCGATGCCGATAGTTTTGATCATCTGAGCGTGACGGCCGATGATGATGCGGCGGTGGGTGTCTTTCTCGACAAAGATGTTGGCTTGAATATACTTCACCAGCTTCTTCTCTGCTGACTCAACGGAGGAGGAAGATGGAGGCCCCACCCCCTTGTAGTGGTCCTCGATTTTTTCGATATAAACTGCGGTGACAAAGGGAAGTTCTTGTTCGACATGGGCCAGCATTTTCTCTCTGATAATCTCTGACAAAAGGAACCTCTGAGATTGGTCTGAGATTTCATCATCCGGGAAGATATGTTGAGCCTGGGGGAGATATTCATAGATCTTATCCTCCAGGGTGTCCAGATTCGTCCCGCGAAGGGCTGAGATGGGGATGATTTCTTTGAATTCGAGGAGTTCTTTGTATTTTTCGATGAAAAGGAGAATTTTTTCTTTCTTGATGATGTCCACTTTATTGATAAGCAGAAATTTGGGAGTGGAAATATCTTTCAAGGTCTCGATGACGAATTGGTCTCCGTGTCCGAATCTCAGGGTCGCGTCGATGATTAAATTGATGAGGTCGCAGGTTTCCAGGGAGGAGTAGACAAAATTCATCATTCTTCGGTTCAGTTTATGCAGAGGCTTGTGTATACCGGGATTATCGACGAAAATGATCTGTCCTTTTTTGG
>WVZL01000027.1 GCA_011772495.1 Candidatus Aminicenantota bacterium | reverse complement strand
ATAGGCTGAGCAGAAAGAGAAGCAGAGCAGAACTCAGTCGTAGAGCGGAAGCAGATTGACTGAAAAATGCAGGAAGACCGGAGAATCACTAACGGCGGTAGCCTATCTTTTTTTGATTTATAAGGTTATAAAAGACTTTTGAGGAGCACAGAGAAATGAAAACAAACATAGCTGTTATAGGCTGCGGTTATTGGGGGAAAAATTTAGTTCGCAATTTCCATGAATTGAACTCTCTGGCAGCGATTTGCGATGTGGATGAGAAAACGTTGAAGTCATTCCAGGAAAAATACGCTGATTTGACCCTTTATAGCGACTATAAGAAGTTANNTATAAGAAGTTATTGCAGAAACCAGAAATCGAAGCCGTAGTCATCTCCACACCTGCTGCTACTCATTATTCTTTAGCTAAAGAAGCACTCGAGGCAGACAAAGATGTCTTTGTGGAGAAGCCGATAGCCTTGCACTATAGAGAAGGAGAAGAGATTGTTTCGCTGGCCAAAGAGAAAGACAGGATTTTACTGGTCGGACATATTCTTGAGTACCATCCAGCCATAGTGAAATTAAAAGAAATGATCGACCAGGGTGAACTTGGGAAAATCAATTATATCTACTCCAATCGATTAAACCTGGGAAAATTCAGGACTGAAGAAANNTGATATATCGGTCATCCTTTATCTTTTGAATGAGATGCCAGTAGAGGTCTGGGCTCACGGAGGAAACTATCTACATCCTAATATAACCGATGTCACGGTGACCAATCTTGATTTTCCGAGCGGCGCCAAGGCTCATGTCTTCGTTTCCTGGCTCCATCCTTACAAGGAACAGAAACTGGTCATCATCGGTGATAAGAAGATGATCATGTTTGACGATGTTAGCCCTGAAGAAAAGCTGTTCGAATACAGTCACAAGATCGACTGGATTGATAGAGTTCCGGTTCCTCGACCTGAGGAGGCTCAGCCCATAAAGCTGGAAATGGAAGAGCCGCTCAAGAAGGAGTGCGAGCATTTTATTGAATGTATCACCTCCAGGAAGACACCGAAAACAGACGGAAAGAAAGGATTGCAGGTTCTTGAAATTCTGGAAGCCTGCCAGGGATCCTTAAAGGAAAGTGGAAAGATTCACAAGTTAAATAAAGAGGAAGAGAAGAATTATTTTGTTCACCCGAGTTCTTTTGTTGATGAAAAGGTGGAGATTGGCGAGAGAACGAAAATATGGCATTTCTCTCATGTCTTGAAGAATTCGAAGATCGGGAAAAAATGCAACATCGGACAGAATGTTGTCATCGGCCCCAATGTAACTATCGGCAACAACGTCAAGATTCAGAATAATGTTTCTGTCTATGATGGAGTCACTCTTGAGGATGATGTCTTCTGCGGCCCTTCGATGGTCTTCACCAACATCCTTACTCCCCGAAGCCACTGGCC
>WVZL01000028.1:36783-51763 GCA_011772495.1 Candidatus Aminicenantota bacterium | reverse complement strand
TCACGCTTTCTAAAAACGATTCCATGGCAGTTGAGGACGTAAACCTTCTATTATCATTCAATGAGATGGATCACATTTGCCCGATCCTTTGAACATGAATCGGTAGGTCAGTAGTTCGAATCTGTCCGGGCGTACCAGAGATTTCCCCATATTTATGGTGATTTATACGATTTTTAGTTTTCAGCACCATTCTATTATTTTCAACGCATTTCAACATTTTTTGTGTAATATTTGTGAAATGGATTATTGTCTATTTTGATATAAATGGACGCAAGGGACTTAAAATCCCTCGTAGGTTAGCCTACGTGCCGGTTCGAATCCGGCCCTCGGCACTCCCCTTGTTATCCGTTCACTTTAAAATCAGAACTGCCAAGCTGGAAAATATAGAAAAGTTAGTACAGGCCTATATCTTGCCTTTCTGTATGTTCTTATTTTGGTGAAACTTCAAAAGTCAAGGAAGTCCAGTAGCTCTCCCATTCATGCGTTTCTTTCTTGACCCACTCCATGTGCGTTAGTCTGATGACATACGGTCCGGCTTTGACCAGAGGTATAGCGGCCAGCCCGTTCTCATCTGTCTTTTTTGAGCCTGCAAATTCTTCACCTCTTCCAGGATAGCTCCAAGCAATTTCTGCATTTGATAAAGGCTTCCCTTGGAATAAGACTGTAACTTCCAGATCATCTCCTAACTTCAACTCATACGGATTCACTCTAGGAATGATTTCAATTGGAAATCCTAAGGGTTTTATCGATGTTTTATCCAGTATTTTTCCGACCTGTACAATCGTCTTTGGATATTTGGAATAGTGCTCAACCGCGGCCTTGTCAAGAATTCCTTCTTTTTTCCTGAGCTCGTAAATATCGGGAAGGCCGTCATGGAGTAAATAATCGTTGAATTCCTCTGCCGTGAGTTTAATCTCTTTGGGCTTCAAAGCTGCTCCGACAACATAGGTACCTGTTCTCTCGAAAGTGTATTTGGTGACTAGTGAATTGCCTTGCACTTTTAAATCGGAAACATATTCTTTTATTGATTTTCCTGCCAAAATGAATTGGTCGACCCTATCTGGAGTTACTGCACTGAGACTGTTCGGGAAATCCATTCCTGTGTTGGCAAATATAGTCAGCGAATCTCCGGGATTAATACTGAATTTTTGGGGCACCAGCCATAAATCATGAGCGATTAATGTTGTGGTTGCTGAGATAATAATAGTAAGTGAGAGAATAACTAGACATTTTTTTTTCATTGATTCCTCCAAATTTTGAATAAGAAAATCGAATTAATCATATTATAGTCTATATGACCCTGTCCTCCAATTGTATAGTCGGAAATAGAAAAATGATTATACGAAAGACATAGGAATAATTAAACAAGAATGTCTGCAAAGAGTTCTAGCTTTTGCAAAAAGAGTCTTAAGACTTAAGATGTTCCTGAGGTGCATTTCTTTGCCGGTTCGAGTCCGGCCCTCGGCACTCTAATAATCCTGGCTTTCCCCTGATATACCGTTTGTTTAGCCTTGTCTTCCGTTCTATCATCTATATCCATAGTTAGGCAGATTTACTCATTTTCTGACACACAGCTGATACGCGGGGGGAGGTCTAGTCCAAGTGGAAATCATTCATTATGGAGGACTAGACACCATCAAATACCATTTTCCAATATGCTCATTTTTTAAAACTCTGATCCCAAGTACTAATCCAACTGCCAGTACCCCAATTGGAACGGGATGTCACCGGTATCATAAGATCCCACTCCTTATAATCAGACACCCGGCCTGCGCTGACGCGGGTGCTTCTTCCCTGACCTGGAAGACCACGCTTGACTTTTGCTTGTTACCTTGGTAACATGGTAGCATATAGATGGAAGTTATGGCGCGCAAGAACATGCACCCGGAGAGCTCGTCTTTGAGCACGTGCAGACCGGGTTCGCATGGATACACGGCTCGCCAAAGTCCTCCAGACGCGGGCGAGCAAATACAAAGGAGGTTCAAATGAGACACCTGATGATTGTTCTCGCGCTAGTGTGGTTGGCTGTCCCTCCCCTAAATGGATTCGACCGCTCACAGGGGAGCTACGGTCCCCACGGAGTGCTCGTGCAACAGGACGCCCACTCGCGGAGTTCGTACAAGAGGCATCAGACAGCGCACACAAGACCAACGAATCAGGTAGCGGTTCTGACAGTATGGGCTGAGGCCGAGAATATCAAGCCAACAGCCAAGTTCTACGAAGACGTCCTGGGACTTAGGCTTATCAGCGGAAGCACAGATCACTACGTCTTTGATACCGATGGCACCTTCTTAGTGATCATGGAGGGGCGGCTTGAGCAACCTCGCGATCCAAAGCGGCGCTGGCCGATGTTTGCCCTCACTGTCCCTGACCTCGACCTGTCCATAAAGGCACTACTAGCTGCGAAGATAGAGCTACCTTGGGGTATTGAAGAGTCAGGTGCTCCAAGTTCACGGTGGGTCATGTTCCACGATCCCGCGGGCAATCTCATCGAACTCGTGGAATGGCATTAGTGCACCACACTTATGCACAAACAGACGGAGGCGATGATGCCCAAGAAACATCCACCCGCGGGAGACAAGTATGTCATCAAGCGCGTGCAGACAGGGGTTCGCATGGAAAGGCGACTAGTCAAAGTCCTTAAAGCGCTGGGCGAGTACTACGACATATCGCTGGGTGACCTGCTTGAAGGCATTGTACTCCATGCCTTTGAAGGCAAGTCACCATTCAGTGACGAATCGCTAAAGGTCATCGCCGATCTGAAGCGCGTCTATGGACTTGAGCTGGATGCTCGGGCCAGCCACCGGTTGTCAGAGGATCCCGAGTCATCATAGTGCCAGTTGGAGGATCCGGACGAATGAGAAGGGAAACGAGATGAAGGTCGTAAGGCCAAGTCGGATTACGCGCAGCTATGAGCAGACTATAGAGGGAACGCCTGAGGAAATCTTTCCGCTCTACTGCCCGGTCAAAGAGACCGAGTGGTGCGAGGGTTGGAATCCCTCCGTGGTCTACTCCGAGACGGGAGTCGTTGAACCAGATTGCGTATTCATAACCCATGACGAGAAAGTCGAGTCGGTGTGGATCGTAACTCGCCACGAGCCCGAAATAGGGATGGTCGAGATGGTCAAACACTCACCGGGGATCGCGATTGTGAAGCTGCGTATCTCGCTGGAACCGCTCACCGACAAAACGACCTGCGCAACCATCAGCTACAGCTACACGGCCCTGAGCCGCAAGGGGGATCGGGTCTTGCAAACTTTCACTGAAGAGAGCTATCGGACATCGATGCAAGCCTGGGAAACGGCGATGAACCATTACTTGAAGACCGGAGAACTACTCGCCGGCTTACCCGCGTTCTGAAGCCTCGGTAGCGGGAACACCTGATGGCAGCCGAGGAGAAAGGGAATATTTCTGAGGACTCCCCTCTGGCTATTTTTTTGCCAATTCGAGGACCGAGCCTATATTGAACCATTATTAAACAAACGCAAACAAGCGATAACAGGCATTTTTCTTCTGTTTAGACTTATTTTGGGAACCTAAAAGTCCTTAGGATTAAAACGTTTTTTGCCTAATAATAAACGCCAGACATTGTCAGCAAAAGAGGGGACTCCTTTGTCCCATAACTTTTTTATCAGGATTCCGTATCAATGCATTGGATTTGAGTATTATGGGGTTTTCTAGATTTTCCATTCGAGAAAAAATCATTGAGAAAAAGACAATGGCAGTAGTATGCTTAAGAGAAAGACGATGAATTAGGGATGACATTCGGAGGAGAGTTACATTCACGTTTTTAACGGATCTATGAGGAGGATACAAAATGAAAATTAAAAGATTCATTATTTTGGCAGGACTAGCGTTATTTTTTATCGCGCAATGTTTCGCTCAGACAATTGAGGAGGAAAAAGAAGCCATAGTCAAACTCATCGAAGAATGCTACGTAGGAGCTGCTCATAATAATATTGATATTGACGTCTTAAAAAAAGGATTTCATGAGAGTTTCGCTTGGCAAAACATGCATCATGGTAGGTTGTTCACAACGACTTTGAAGCAATGGATAATTTTGTTAAATCGTCAAGAATGGCTCCGGCCAGATTGGAATAACAGAACAACCGCGGAAATAGAGGTGATAGGGCTTGAAGGAAACGCTGCCGTTGCAAAAGTTAAAATTTATAACAATAAAGTTCAAGATTATACGGATTTCCTTTCTGTTCTTAAATTTACAGAGGGCTGGAAAATAACAAACAGGATATCAAAGAGACATGAAATCCCTCCGGAAGTTGAGTACGAACGCCACTTAGAATGGGAGAAAAGTATAGCTGAGAAGCTTCAACCACCGGAAAAAGTTATGGACGCGATCGGAGTTAAACCGGGGATGACTATCGGTGAAATTGGAGCAGGTCGTGGCCGTTACACAGTCCACCTGGCTGGCCGGGTAGGACCCAAGGGTAAGATTTTCGCTAACGATATCGATGAAAATGCTCTTTCCATCCTGCGACAACGATGTCAGCAAGAAAACATCGTTAACATTGAAACAATTCTTGGAAAAGAAAATGACCCGCTCTTTCCTAAAAAATCTTTGGATATGGCATTTATGGTTTGGGTATTTCATGGTTTAGACAATCCCGGTCCTCTATTCAAAAATCTAAAACCTGGCCTTAAGCCTGGTGCGCCTTTGGTAATCGTCGACCCGATCGATTCAGAAATTGACTTGGAAAGGGAGTTCGCTGGAGAAAAGATAGATCCGAATAGTCCAACCATCAAAGAAAGAGTTGAAAAAGCGGCCGAAGAAGCGGGTTTTGAAATCGTACGGATAGAAACGTTCTTGCCGAAGGATTACATTTTTATCCTTAAAGTCAAGACTGGTCGATAGCATTGTTTTTTTGTTTTTAGTCCATTCATTTAACCAGTTCATTTGATGGTATGGATAGGTTATGGTTTTCTTGGACTAGACATAAATTTATATAAAGAGATGTCAATACGGAAAAATTGTCTTTATAAATGCAGATGAAGATATCTATTGGATGGATACAAGAATCATTGAAGAATTAAGACCGGATGAATTGAGATAAATTGAGGAGGTTACGATGAAAAATTTCAAGATCAATTTTATGATTGGATTAATATCGCTAATATTCTTTTATTCCGGGCAGAAGTTGTGTTTTGCCCAGAAGGATGGAGACGATATCGTCATCGGTAAATACAAAATGATTCATTCTCATCTCATAAAAGAAGACAGGCTTCTCCTGATCCATCTTCCCAGTGAGTACGAGAATACCCAACTGGCATATCCTGTCTTGTACCTTTTGTACGGGCAGGACATAAATGACTATTTTGCGGAAGCCGTCATTATCAGTGAGAAGCTGGGCTCAACCGGGGAGATTCCGCCTTTGATTATCATCGGTGTGGCCAACACCAACCGTTACAGGGATAATCTGCCAGCAAAAATCAGGGGACGCGATGATAGCGGAGGGGCAGATAATTTCATAAGTTTTTTTGAGGAAGAGTTGATTCCTTATGTTGATAGAAGCTACAGGACAAAGGATTTCAGGATACTGGCAGGGCCTCAGGCCGGCGCCGTTTTTTGTCTGTATGCACTCATTACCAAACCCGAATTTTTCAACGCCGTCCTATCAGAAAACCCTTTCATGAATCCTGAGAATTCAGAATTTCTTTATCCCAGGACTGAGGCGTTTTTTAAGAATAGAAAATCTTTCAAGAATTTCCTTTATATAAAATGTGAAAAGAATGAGCGTCCCCAGGACCTGGAATACGCAGAAAGTCTCGCTAGACTTCTTGAATCCGAAAAGCCAGAGGGATTCCGTTTTAGAGTGGAATTCAGGGAACCATCGGGTTATTTCATAGCCCCTCTTCCTTTTAGAGAAGGGCTGAGGCAATTGTTTGCCGGGCATAAACTGCCGGAGGATTTCCAGACAAACACCGTGAAGGACATTATTGATTATTATGAAAAGCTGTCGGAGGAATACAGCTTTGCAGTGGATCCTCCTTCGCTGGCGCTAACATTTGAAGGCGATAAATTGAGCCGACAGGGAAAGATAAAAGAAGCCATCGAGCTGTTTGAATACCAGTTGAGCCTTTATCCCAAATCATTGAATGCATTCTGGCAGCTCGGCGAAACCTATAGAGGGATGGGTGATCTTGAGAAAGCAAGAGAGCACTACAGGGCCTTTCTGAATATTCGAGATACCGATGTCGCCATGATACAACAACGGCTGAACATGGTGGAGAGAATGATCAGCGGTTCAGCAGCATATCGTATCGAACAGGAGATCAGGAAAAACGGTATCCAGGCCGGGTTGAAAAAATATAAAGAGATAAGATCCAATCCCCACAGTGAGCTTTATTTTGAGGAAAGGGAATTCAATGCCATGGGATACAGACTGATGAGGGCTGGAAGAAATAAAGATGCAATAGAGGTTTTCAAACTGAATGTGGAACTGCACTCCGGGTCTGCCAATGTATATGACAGCCTGGCCGAAGCGTATATGAACAGCGGAGATACCGAAAGGGCGATCAAGAATTATAAGAAATCCCTCGAGCTCAATCCCGACAACAATAATGCCAAAGAGATGTTGGAAAAGCTCGAAAAGAAATAATTCAGAATAACAAAAATGAGAGTTGATAGACATTGTCAAATAAAATCTTATTCTCACATTAAAAATAAGGAGGGCGAGATGAAAAAACCACTCTTGGCTATTCCCTTGGCTCTGATTTTGTGCTTTATGGTTGGCTGCCAGGACAAAGAAGCAATGGCAGAGCTTGAAGCTTTCAAAGCCCAGGCAGAAACTGAGGAGCAAAACAGAGCACTAGTTAAACGCTACGTTGAAACGTTAAATAGGGCAGATTTTGAGGCTTTTAAGGAATTATTATCGCCTGACTATGCGATCTACAATCCATCAGGATATCCCGAATCCACCTCCCGCGAGAAACTTATAGAAAACTATAAGGCTTCGGCAGAGGCTTTCTCTGAATTCACTTGGAACATTAAAGATATCATTGCTGCAGGAGACAAAGTCATATGCAGGATTATCGCGAATGGCACTTACAAAGGAGGCGTTCAGGGCCTTCCAGCGACTGAGAAAAAGTTTGAGTTTAGTCTGATAACCATAATGCGCCTTGAAAATGGAAAAGTTTTAGAAGAATGGCAAGAAGATGATCAGCTAGGCTTAGCGCGGCAACTCGGCATGGAGCTTAAGCCGAAGGAAGAAACCAAGTAGATACTCCTCTTTGACGCGAACTAAACCTGAGAGGTGGGATCTATTCGAGCGATGTATAAACTGAATGATTCATATTATCGTTTTATGGAGAGAAGCCACTGTATGTTTAAGAGAAAGGCTTTTTTCATTAGGCGATGTCTAGAACAAAAACGATTTAATTTTCTGTTTCCATAAAACAGCGAGGAGGAAAAAGACATGAAAAGAGTCGTATTAATTATGATACTTATTATTCACCTGACCATTATCGCGTCAACGGAACCGATCGTGGAGGCCGCGAAAAAAGGAGATTTGCAAACTGTAAAAACGATACTGGCACAGGATCCTTCCAGACTGAATGCGACGGACCAGGACAATTACACACCGTTGCATTGGGCCTGCATGCGTGCCCATTGGAATATCGTCAAGTATTTGATCGGAAAAGGAGCAGACCTGAATGTCATAGGCGGAGATGGTGGGTCACCAGTCAATTGGGCTGCGCATCATGACAACGTCGAGATCATCAAACTGATGGTTGAAAGAGGAGCTAAACTCAACAACAGGAATAAGTGGGGCATGACAGAATTGCATACTGCCATCTGGCGGGGATGTATCCGGTTGGTTGAATACCTTCTCGATCAAGGCTCAGATCCGACAATTAAGACCAATGAAGGCTGGACTCCCATGCATTATGCCTTCCGAAGCGGACACGACAACATCATAGAGTTGCTCAAGAAAAGGGGCCTGTCCATGACTGAGAAAGACAATATGGGCAGGACACCTCAGTACCTTTATTTCAAAAAGCCAAATCCCATCGTGCTCACTCCCAAAGAATTGGATGGATATACCGGAAAATATTATGTCGGGGACTATTTGATTCTTGAAATCTGGAGAGAAGGCGATCGGCTTAAAATCATGGAATTCGGACCCGATGAGATCTATCCTGTGGCCAAGGACTTCTTTTATTTCAAGCAGGCGCCCTGGACATTGATATTCACCCGGGATGAGGAAGGCAGGATTCATCATGCCCAGCTGTCTTTCATCAGGCGGTCTTATACAATCACACGGAAAGACGCAACCACGCCTCGGCATTGACGAGGTGAGGCTATAATAGCTTTCTGTTCAGAAAGGGAAGGTGATGGGAATTCAGAAAGACATTCCCTAGATGGGAACGGAAACTACTCATCCAAATTTTTTTCTGTTTATGTCAACCAATTTGATCTGGCTTGCGTCTTATATACTGAAATTCAGTAAAATTACATTGATATGAAAGACCTTACCAAAATCGAGGAAATTCTTCTCCTCTCCATCTGGCGGCTCAACGAGACTGCCTATGGAGTTAAAATTCGTCAGCATGCCTCAGAGATCATAGGGAAGGATTTTACTTACGGTAACTTGTATAGCGCCCTCAAACAATTGACTAAGAAAAACTATGTCATCAAGCGCTCAGGAGAGCCCACCGTGGAGAGGAGAGGGCGGAAAAGGATTTATTACACCCTGTCCCCTGAAGGATTGAAGGCCCTGAAAAGCGCCTATGAAGTGAACAAAAGGTTATGGGCAGGGCTATCGAAATTTGTTTTTGATTTGGACAATCAATGAAACATATCAAGCTGAATCCACCCAGGATTGGGGGATGGTTTCTCAGAATTTTAGCGCGGCAGGAGGATGAATTCTCTCTGCTGGGTGATTTTGATGAGGAATTTGCAGGGATTGCCGGGTCAAAGGGTTGCTTACGCGCCTGGTTTTGGTACTGGCGACATCTTCTCCTTTCGATTCCTGCCTTCCTGAAGGACTTCATTTTTTGGGGGTGTATCATGTTCATGAATTATTTAAGAGTCGCCTGGAGGACTATCAAAAGACACAAAGGGTATTCTTTTATCAACATAGCTGGGTTCGCTATCGGGATGGCCTGTTGTCTTCTCATCCTTATCTATGTGCGTCATGAATTGAGTTATGACACCTACCATAAGGATACGGAAAGGATTTATCGGATCGTTCAGGATATTCGCACCCAAACCGCAAATCGGGTTTTTGCTCCAATTTCGCCTATGGTTGCACCTACTCTAAAGGGTGATTTTCCCCAAGTCGAAAATTCAGCCCGGATTATTCCTGCTCGTAGCCGGCTGGTCAAACGAGGTGATATAGTCTTTTATGAAGATCGCTTCATGTATGCAGACCAGGAACTGTTTGATATCTTGACCATCCCATTTATTCAGGGAAATTCCCAAGAAGCCTTGATTCGTCCTCAAACTCTGGTGATTTCACAAAGAATGGCTCAGAAGTATTTCGGCCAAGCAAATGTCGTAGGAAAAACTCTGGAGATAAATCAAGAAGCTTATGAAATAACAGGAGTCGTGACCAATTCTCCGGAAAATACCCATCTGAAATACGATTTTATGGTTTCCATGAAAACGCTTTCTGATTGGAATGAGATGTCCAACTGGTATTCCACTATGTTTTTTACATATTTAAAAGTTAAGCCAAATGTAGATATGGAAGAGTTTTCTCAACAAGTCAGCCGCTTGGCGGATAAATATGTTGGGGAACAGCTTTCAATCTGGGGAACAACCTATCATTACTTCCTGCAGCCGCTTTCCAGCCTGCATCTCCACTCTCGTCTCCGTTATGAAATCGAGCCTCCAGGGAATCCTGTATATATCTATATTTTTTCTATGGTGGGCCTTTTCATTCTCCTTATCGCCTGCCTGAACTTCATGAATCTCTCCACTGCACGCGCAGCGAACAGGGCCAAAGAAGTGGGATTGCGCAAGGTTGTAGGCGCGCAAAGGCCTCAGTTGATCAGTCAATTCTTAGGAGAATCATTACTGGTAGTATTTTTTTCCTTGGGCCTGGCGATGGTCATAGTCAAGTTTTCGATTCCCATTTTGCATAATTTAGCCGGTACCCTTCTTAGTTTCAATGAGCTTTTAAATCCAGGCATGCTTTTTATACTGATCGGGGGTGGGATTCTGATTGGATTAATCGCAGGCCTGTATCCAGCGTTTGTGCTGTCTGCCTTCAGGCCCGTTGTCACTCTGAAAGGAGCCACGACGGTTGGTACTCGTAGCGTCAGCCTGCGTACTGTTCTGGTGGTTGTCCAGTTCGCTATCTCTGTTGTTCTGATTATCGGGACTCTGCTCATGTACAGACAGTTCAACTTCCTGAAGAATCAGTATTTAGGCTTCGAAAAAGAACAGAAGCTCGTTCTTCCTCTGCGAGGAGGGATTATTATCCAGGAGAATTATAAAACTATAAAAGATTTGTTTTCCAAACATCCATCCATAAACGGGGCCACGGTTTCCTCCAGCGTTCCAGGACGAGGAGTGTCTAATTTTAGCATTAAATTGGTCGGAGAGGAGGATGATAGGAACCAATCGATGTTTCATCTTTATTTTGACGATGATTTTATTCCTGACTATGGGATTGAAATGGTAGCTGGACGAGCCTTTCAAAAAGGGACGAAGACAGATTTCATGGGAGCTTTTCTCATCAATGAGGCGGCTGTCAAAGCCTTAGGCTGGAGCCATCCTGAAGAAGCGCTCGGAAAGCGCCTAAGAACAGGACATGGAGTGCGTGTAAATCCGATCATTGGGGTTACCAAGAATTTTCATTATCGCGGACTGCAGAATGAGGTGGAGCCTCTAGTTATGGAATTTCTTCCCTGGACCTTTAGGTATATCACTTTATCCATAAATATCACGAACCTGAAAGAAGTACTGGCTTTTGTCGAGTCCCAATGGCAGGCTACCTTTCCTGGGCATCCCTTCGAGCATTTTTTTCTGGATACGGATTTTGATCGCCAGTACCGGGCTGATGAACGGGTCGGCAGGATATTCGGAATCTTTACTCTTCTGGGACTGTTCATCGCCTGCCTGGGATTATTGGGGTTGGCGTCTTTTACTGCAGAAAGTCGGACCAAAGAAATTGGTATCCGCAAAGTATGCGGAGCTTCGGTGGCGGGAATTGTCGTCATGCTATCCAAACAGTTCACTAAATGGGTGCTGCTGGCGAATGGCATCGCCTGGCCCGTAGCTTATTTTGCCATGAATAAATGGCTGCAAAATTTTGCCTATCGTATCAAAATCGATATCGTGACTTTTCTCTTGTCTGGCTTTTTAGTTTTGGGAATCGCTTTGCTGACGGTCAGTTTTCAGTCTTTCAAGGCTGCCCTTGCTAATCCTGCCGATTCCCTGCGGTATGAGTGAAAATTAAGGCGAACGAAACCGGACAGCTGCGGTCTCCTAGTCTGGCAGGCGACTAGAGGGACCTGAAATCCCTCCAAAGCTCGTCTGAAAATCAGAATTTCAATTTTATTCCAGCTACAACATTAAAACCACTGAAATCAACATTGGCTTCTCTTACATTGCTGACCCAAGAGGCAGAGGGTTCATCTTCGCTGATAGATATTCTTGGGTAGGTTTTCCCCATTATGTTGTTTTCATAATAATAAAGCTTGCCTTTTTCTACGTATAGTGGTCCTCCTCCGCTGTCGTCATATTCAAAGGTTCCTTCAAAGCCACTAATTTTTGCATACCTGCCCTGGCCTTCGATAAAAAAAGCAACATTCGGCGCTAGATTGAATTCAAATCCCATCCCAGCGTGAAATCCAAGACCTGCCGCTGTCGCTTCTTGATGTACATCCTCCCAGTATCCATTTTCTTCAAACCAGATATCTAAAGAATAATTGGCAAGATAGATTCCAACTCCTCCATTGAACGAGAAGCTTAATATCTCATCCAGGGGAGCAGCAAAAAATATTCCTAATCTGAGGGGAATGGCACTCATTTTGGGTTTATTGGTGAAGATTCCTTCAACACCATTAGTAAAGGTAAAATCACTCGCTTGGGTTCCTTGAATATAGCCAGCTCCGATTCCGATTCCAACCTGAGGATTAAAATGAAAGATGAGATCTGCAGCAAAATCAAAACCAAGGTGAAGGTCTTTAGCCTCACCCTCCACTGACAGAAAAACGAATTCATCATCGTGAACCTCATCGATAAAACCTTTGACGCCATCGTTTACATCTCCAGCTATAAGATAATTCATTCCTCCCCAGAATCTTATATCGAATTTCATGGCAGTGGGCTGAGAGGCACGATGTTGAGCAGGGGGAGGGGTCTGGGTAGATGGAGGCGGCGGGGTAGAAGGAGGCGAAGAAGCTAGTTTTTTTTCAACTGATTTTTCAGTGATAACTTCAACTTCACTAGAATGAATAAAACCAGTTATAACGATTCCTTTCTTATCTGGAGGCAGGCTCACCTTAAACCACTCTCCAACCTGTTCATCTGAGTCTAAAATTGCTCCTGCGGGTGCTTTATTTATCGTCATGCTACCTGAATCCGGCTTCAATCGAATTTCGGCTTGCTCAACTGTAACTCTCAATTTAGATTTTTCTGCTTCGCATAATCCAGGCCTGAATAGAATAATCAATAAACAAAAAACTAATCCTAAACATATTTTTATGTTTCCCATTTCTTCTCCCAGATATTTTTCCTTGTATTATAAAAGGAATTTATTAATGTCTCAAGAACTGAATATTTGAAATCTCATAATTTATCTTGACAAACGTCCAAACTGGTTAGAGTCCAGCACCGGGCACTCTTCCTCGCTTTAACTTCACTCGATTTGACCCCGACTTTTTCTCATGATATAAGCTTTGAGGAACATTGAAGGAGGAACAAACATGATCCCTAAGATATTGTGTATCCTTATGATATGCCCCCTGGTTGTCTATTCCCAAAGAGCCGACCCAGAGCAGCTCGAAAAGGGCGTGAATTTTATTCAGGTGCCTGCTTATTCTCAAGAAGAAAACACCGAGATTCTGAAACTTTATGATGGATTGCGGGTGGCTGATGTGAAGGATGCCTTAGATAGGATTGGACTTCAGGATGTGGGGCTGGTCAATCCAGAGATTCAGGCTGCCTGGAAGGACCTGAAAACCTTGAGGCATCAATTCCGCGGGATCGCGCTGACCGTACGTTACGTGCCTTCGAACCTTCCTAACCGACCTGAAGCCAAGGAAGACTTTGAGTCTTGGGAAGGTCACTTCTATGAGACTTATTCGTCGGAAGCATTCGTCTCTATCATCAAACCAGGCCACGTCATCGTTATTGATGATGTCGAAGAAGCTGATATTGGTTCCATAGGCTCCTATAACATCCTAGACTGGTATGCCAGAGGAGCGCTAGGGGTGGTGACTGATGCGCACGCTCGAGATACGGATGAAATAGCCATCGAGCAAGTTCCACTCTATTTTCGTGGTCTAGGGCGTGGGATGCGGCCTGGCCGCAATATGCTGGAGTCAATCAACCGGCCTGTATCTATCGGTGGCGTGCTGGTCTGTCCTGGTGATGTGGTGGTTGCCGATGGTGATGGGGTGGTGGTGGTCCCGAGGCGGGTAGCTGAATCCGTTGCTGCTCAGGCGAAAAAGATACTGGACATGGATAAAGATGCCAGGCGTAGCCTGTATAAGAAGCTGGGAAAAAGGTTGGACAAGACGGTGAAAAAGTAAATTGGAGAGAGGTCGTCTGAATCGTCAAGTCTTTTGATTACGGGACATTAGCATAAAGAGAAAATCAGAACATTTCATTAATATTTATAACTTTTATCTCCTACCGTTCTTTTCAACGAATCTATTGATTTCTTATTCTCGAAATCTCCTTTTGGCTTCTCTAAGGATGGCTTCTGTGGCCGAGGCCCCTATTCTGGTAACTCCCATTTCTTTGACTCTAAGAACATCATCAAGGGTGCGCAGGCCGCCGGCTGCCTTGACCTGGACCTCTGGCGAACAATGCTTTCTCATCAATTCGAGGTCATGGTCGGTTGCTCCCTTATAGGAATATTTATTATCATCTCCTTTCACGAAACCATAACCTGTTGAGGTCTTCACAAAGGCAACCTTTACTTTGCTGCAAATCTCGCAGAGTTTAATTTTATATTTGTCTTCGGGGAGAAAATCATTCTCAAAAATGACTTTCAATATAGCTTCATATTTATTGGCCACATCATTCACAGCCTTGATTTCTGCCTCGATATAATCCCATTTCTCGCTTAACACTTTTCCGATATTGACGACCATATCCAATTCAACAGCCCCCTCTTGACAGGCCAGCTCAGCTTCATTGGCTTTCAATTCAGGGAGGCTGTTTCCATGAGGAAAGCCGACTACTGTGCCGACCCGGACATCCGAACCTTTGAGTAAAGCTGCTGTTGACCTGACAGCATAGGGTTTGATACAGACAGAAGCAACTTTGTGTTTTTTAGCAAACTCGCATCCTTCCCGCAATTCTTCATCGGTTAGCGTGGGATGAAGGAGAGAATGGTCGATCATTTTAGCGATCTCTGATACTTTATCCATTTTTAATCCTTTCTATTCTTTCTTTTATTCATATGATAAATTCTCCACTCTTTTATGCAATCATGGAAATCAATATCAAAAATTAACTCGATTTCTGGTGATCAAAATGATATTAGAAAAAATGAATTTGATAGACAAGTATTTTCTTCAGGACTTCTCTGTGGGAAACATGTACGAGAATTTCAATCAGCAAAATCTTGGAAATGAAATTTGATATTTGAATTTTCCTTTGCTATAAAAGGTCAAGAACGAAAACAAAAGAATGCCTGGAATACTTAATAATAGGAAAAAGCCCTTGAGGAAAGAACGTTCTTTCCTGCTTATCATTAGATTCAATCGAAAGGAAGGGAAGATGGCACCTATGAAGAGATTTAGCCTTTTATCATTGATTTTCGTTTTAGCCTTCTTTTTC
>WVZL01000028.1:0-36767 GCA_011772495.1 Candidatus Aminicenantota bacterium | reverse complement strand
CATTGGCTGGCCACCAAGAACCGCGCTTGGAAAGAGCCGTGCACAGAATGATAAAGCGGTTGAGCGTGCAGACTGGTATGACTCTGGCCGTGGAGGTAGAAAAGGATGCTTCTAAGGCTATTCTTCAGATAAGTTGTCGAGGTCCAGGGGAAAAAGTCCAATCCCTGAACGAGGACGAATCCTATGCTCTTGAAGTCAATCCTGCCCGAGGTCATCTCAGCGCTTCTACCCCAGTTGGCGTTCTGAGAGGAATCGAAACCTTGCTCCAGCTGGTGGGCAGAGATTCAGAGGGATTTCATATACCGGCGGTTATGATCCAGGACCAACCTCGTTTTCCCTGGAGAGGATTGCTGATAGATGTCTGTCGGCACTGGATGCCTCCTGAGGTTATCAAGCGCAATCTAGATGCCATGGCCGCGGTGAAACTGAATGTCCTTCACTGGCACCTTTCAGAAGACCAGGGATTTCGGGTGGAAAGCAAGAACTTTCCCAAGCTTCATGAGATGGGTTCAGACGGGAACTACTACACCCAAGAGCAGATAAAAGAGATCTTAGGCTACGCCCGTGACCGTGGGATCCGGGTAGTTCCCGAGTTTGACATGCCCGGTCACAGCACGTCCTGGTTCGTGGGTTATCCTGGGTTGGCCAGTATTCAAGGTCTGTATTCGATCGAGCGTTATTGGGGCATTCATGATCCCTGTATGGATCCTACCCGGGAAGAAGTTTACACTTTCCTTGATTTCTTTCTGGGTGAGATGACGAAGCTCTTCCCTGACGAGTACTTTCATATTGGCGGCGACGAAGTCAATGGCGCACATTGGAACACCAATCCCAGTATTGCGGCCTTCAAGCGTAAAAATAATATGAAGGATAATCATGACCTTCAAGCCTACTTCAATCAAAGGATTCAAGCGATCCTCAAAAAACACGGAAAAAAGATGGTGGGATGGGACGAAATCTTCCATCCAGACCTTCCCCAGGACATCGTCGTGCAGAGCTGGCGGGGGCAAGAGTCTTTAGCCAAATCTGCCCGTCAAGGATACATGGGGATTCTATCCCATGGCTACTACTTGGATCACATTCTGTCAGCATCTCAGCACTACCAGGTCGATCCCCTGGGCAAAGAAGCAGCCAACTTAAACCCAGAGGAAAGAGTCCGAATTCTGGGTGGCGAGGCCTGCATGTGGGCTGAGTATGTCACCCCTGAAAACATTGATTCCCGTATCTGGCCGAGAACAGCCTGTATCGCCGAGCGGTTCTGGTCTCCGCAGGAGGTCCAAGATGTTGAGGACATGTACCGCCGCCTCGAGGTTATAAGCCAAGGCTTGGAACAGCTGGGAATTACTCATCGGTCCAGTTATCCGAAGATGCTGGAGCGCTTATCGGGAAAATACCACCTTGATCCCCTTAAGGTCCTGGCTGATATCGTAGAGCCAGTTAAGTTCTACACACGGGGAAACACTCATGTATACACCCAGATGACACCTTTAAACCGCCTGGTCGATGCGGCTCGTCCTGAAAGCCATAGAGCCAGGAAATTCCGCAACCTGGTTGATGAAATGCTGGCTGACGCTCCTCAATACAAGACCAATAAAGAGATCATAAGGGAGTGGCTGATCGAATGGCGGGACAATCACTCCAAATTGAAACCCATCTTGGAGGTGTCTCTTCTCCTTAAGGAGATACTTCCCCTCTCAGAGGACTTAACTTCGTTGGCTGAGGCTGGGCTCCAGGCCCTGGATTATCTGGAGAGCAAGAAGCCGCCTCAGCAGGCTTGGGTGGAAAACGCATCTTCTCTTCTAGAACGTCCGAAAAGGCCAGAGTATGAGCTGGTGATCATGATCGTTCCCGCTATCCGTAAGCTCGTAAATACAGCTAAAAGTCTAGAAAGAGAGATCCTTTAAAGGAGTCAGTGATGGTCAGACACTCAGTTACTTTGGTGGCTCTCCTGGGAGCGTTGATGTTTTTTTTTCTTTGCATTGATTCTGAGACGATTGAGACGGTACCATCAGAGTCATTGAAAGATCTCCCTCTCTTGGTCAGCGATGATTTTGAGGATGGCGATGCTAAAGGATGGCACCCCGACATCCTGGATCACTGGGAGGTGGCCGAAGAGGAAGGTTCTCTGGTCTATCGTCTTACAGCGCCCGGCCTTCCGGGTAAAGTCAGGGCACCGACTTCGCGTGCGATCTTAAAGGACTTCGATGTGACCAGCTTTGTCTTTACGGGACGAATCAAATGCCATGCAGACCCGGCTAACATGCATCGTGATGTGGATGTCATTTTTCATTACCAGGATCCCACCCATTTCTATTATGTCCACTTTTCGGCAGTCAGTGACGAGTTGCATAATATCATCGGGTTGGTAAACGGCCGTGATCGGGTAAAGATCAACCGCGAACCACCCGGTCATTCCACGGCCCGGATGAATGATTTAAGGTTTCACGATTTTAAAGTCACCTGTAATGCAGAGACAGGGAAGATCATGGTCTACATGGATGACATGACAAGCCCAATCTTAACGGCCGTGGATAAAACATTAGGTCATGGACAGGTAGGTCTAGGCTCTTTTGATGACACGGGAAGCTTTGACGATATTAAGCTGTGGGGAAAAATATATAAAGGTAAGGATTAATCCGTTAGGAAAAATTGAATGTTGCTTAAAAATTTAGAGAGAGAGCCAGGAAATTCTCTTTATTTTTCACTCCTGAATGCATTAAGATTAACCTAAACATTTTTAATAAGGAGACCTGCTGTGGAAGACAACATTATCAAACGCCGTGATTTCTTTAAAAAATGTTTGACCACAGCCGCTGCCCTCGGGGCCATATCCTCTCGAGATCTATTCTCAGCCAAAAAGAAGCGGGCCTTTGACGCCAAAGGTCTGCCTACCCGCATGTTGGGCAAGACAGGGGTGATTGTTCCCCTCATCGCCATAGGTGGGGGCAGCCGATTTTGCACGATCAAAGACCCAGAAAAGAGCATCGAACTGTTGAACCATGCTCTCGACAACGGCCTTTATTACTGGGACACAGCCCATGATTATGTGTACGAGGGTGTGGTCAGCGAAGAACGCTATGGCTTGGTTTTAAAAAACCGCCGGAAAAAAGTCTTCCTGGCCTCCAAAGTAGGGGAACGAACCTATGACGGTGCTATGCGTCATCTGGAGGAAAGCTTGAAACGCCTGCAGACCGACCATCTGGACCTCTACCAGATTCACAACGTCCAGTCCTTGGAAAATGTAGAGAAAATCGGCGCCAAGGATGGCGTGCTCAAAGCCCTCAATAAATTAAAAGACGAAAAGGTGACTCGGTTCATCGGTTATTCAGGCCACCTATCTGCAGAATCGATGATGGCCATGGCCAACCGCTATGACTTTGACACCATGATTATCGCTCTCAATCATTATGCAGAACGCATAGGTGATTTTGAGAAAGAAGCCATTCCGGCTGCAGCGAGAAAGAAGATGGGGATTCTGGCAATGAAGGTCATCCGGCCGAGAGAGACGGTCGAAGGGCTTTCAGCCGAAGAGTTGATTCGCTATGCTTTAAGCCTTCCCCATGTTCACTGCGCAGTCATCGGCACGGACAGCCTTGAAGTCTTGAAGAAGAACATTGCCTTGTTGAAGAGTTTCAAGAAGATGAAGCCAGAAGAAATGAAGAAAATCCAGGCAGACCTGAAGCCCTTCTTTGAAGGACGAAACCTAGCCTGGATGCAGCCAGGCTACACTGACGGCCACCCCGCTTAATCGGAGATCGTTTTTTTTCTTTCTAAAAAATCAGAGACTCTCTCTTTATTCCTGTATACCCACTGGTAATAATCTCTCCTGATGAGTCGCGAGGCCGCTTTCTGGTCGATAATAATTTTGGCTTGAGGATGAAGCTGGAGGATCGAAGCTGGCACTGAGGCTGTGACCGGACCTTCCATGCTTTTCTGTACGGCTTCGCTTTTGTCTTCGCCCGAAGCCAGGAGGATGATCATCTTCGATTCCATGATAGTGCCGATCCCCATGGTCAAACAAAAGCGTGGGACTTCGTCCTTGTTCTCGAAGAAGCGAGAATTGACCTCGACGGTTTCCTCAGCCAAGGTTTTGACTCTGGTTCGTGAGGATAACGAAGAGCTCGGTTCATTAAATCCGATGTGGCCATTTCTTCCGATACCCAGAATCAGAACGTCGAGTCCTCCTTGAGATTTGATCTTCTCTTCATATTCCTGGCAGTGGCGGTCAACATCTTTCGGAGTTCCTTCCAGGCGAAAGATGTTTTCTTTCTTGATATTGATGTGCCGGTAAAAATTCTTCTCCATGTAATAGGCAAAGCTTTGCGGATGATCCTTGTTCAGCCCCAAATATTCATCTAGACTAAAAGCGACGACCCGAGAAAAGTCGATTTCCTGGTTTTGGTTTAATTCGATGAGCCGGTTGTATACTCCGAGAGGAGTCCTACCCGTAGGCAGTCCAAGAACTAAATCGTTTTTCTTTTTCCAGGTTTGGTGGATGATCGTGACGGCCTCTTCGCAGATTTGGTCATAATCCTCTTTGATGATGATTTCCATTTCGATGATCCAGTTACATCGCTAAATTTTGTCGATTATTCAATTATATTAAGTTGGTTATGACTAGAAATCAAGTCTATTTCAGGGCACAAGACACTTAATTCGAGCTTGCATAAGGTTATTTATTTTACTAAGAAAATCAATGAAATGGGGAGTAGGGTGTTGTATCCCGTTGACAATTGTCTGGATTATTTTGTATTTTGCCAAATACGTAGAGTGAGGAGAACATGGAAAGAAGAAAATTTTTAAAGACATCGCTGTCATACGGAGCTGCGACTGGAGCGAGCTTTGTTTTTTTGGATAGGGGAATTCCTGGGCAAGGCGCTGCCAAAAATGTGAAGGAGAGAATCGAAAAAGTAAAACTGGCCATGTTGACCATGCAGAGGCATGCGTGGGAGCAGGGCGTGGCTGCCCAGGCTCTGCTGGAAATGGAGGAAACAGAGCTGGTCATTCTGATGGCCAAGGAGGCTGCTCTGAGGCAGCTTGAGGATGGTCGGTTGGCTGTTATAAGCGCCAATCAAGGTGTGACCGATCCTGCCGCCAACGGCGAGCCTGTTCTGTATGCTGCAAAGATTACGGGTGATCCCTCCCTTCAAAAAGCGGCTGAGGGAATGCTTGATTATCTGTTGCACAAAGCGCCCAAGACAAAAGAGGGCACCTTGTACCATATTGCAAATAAACCACAGGTGTGGATTGACTCCATGTACATGGCGCCTCCTTTCATCGCTGTGGCCGGTCATCCCGATGAGGCATTGAAGCAGATCGAGGGATTCAGGAAACTGCTGTGGAATCCAGAGAAAAAGCTCTTCTCTCACATTTGGGACGATAGTATTAATGATTTTGAGCGAAAGGATTTCTGGGGAGTGGGCAACGGCTGGGCTGCTGCCGGCATGTCCAGAGTAATAAAAGCACTGCCCAAGAAAATGACAGAGGAGAAAAAACGACTTATTGGGTATGTAAGAGATGTCATCGATGGCTGCCTCGCTTTCCAACGCCAGGATGGGCTTTTCCACGATGTGGTGGACAATCCGAAGACCTTTGTGGAGGCGAATCTGGCTCAAATGCTTGCTTACTCCATATACCGTGGTCTCCAGGGAGGGTGGTTAGATCCCTCCTACAGTAAACATGCAGAGAGGATGAGAAAGGCGGCGCATGAGAAAGTGGATGAGTATGGATTGGTTCAGGACGTTTGCGGGGCGCCAACCTTTGAATTGCCTGGAACGGCCACCGAAGGTCAGGCCTTTTTCCTGCTGATGGAAGCAGCAGCCAGCGCTGGATAAATGATATTTGGAGAATTGCACCTTTATTAGAGCCGGGTAAACTGGAAGGATAGAGAGTTGCCAAGCGAATTCTAAGATTGAGAAGGAGGAAGAATGAGTAGAGGCTGGAAGTCTAGAATCATCCTGGGGTTGATAATCATCTTCAGCCTTATATTATGTAAAGGCCTTATCATTAACACCTCTCCTGTGGAGGAAAATCTATCTAAAGTAGTGATCGGATACTATCCTTCCTGGGAAAAAGACACCTTTGATTGCAGTAAAATCCAGTACAAATACTTAACCTTTCTTGCTCACGCGTTTACTAAACCAGATTCTGATGGCAATCTGATCGTGGAGGAAGATTATGTCTATCCTGAATTGGTCGAGACTGCCCATGCTAACAATGTCAAGGTCATCATGAGTATAGGAGGATGGGGAAATTGCGAAGGATTTCCTGGGATGGCCTCTGTCGCAGGCAACAGAGAGAGGTTCATCAACCAGGTACTCGAATTCTGCTTGACCAACAACTATGATGGCGTTGATATAGACTGGGAGTATCCTTCCAATCCTGAGGAAGAGCAAAATTTTGTCTACCTGGCCAAAGAGCTCTCGGCTGCGCTGAAAGAGCAGAATCCTCCTCTCCTCTTGACTACGGCCACCCCGGCTGGTGATTACTGGGCCCGATGGATAAATTTCGAAGAGGTGATGGAATATTTTGACTATGTGGGCTGCATGACCTATGACTTCCACGGCGAGTGGAGCGACCACTCAGGTCATAATTCTCCTCTTTACACCTGCAACAATGATCCCTGCGGCTCTGCAGATGACAGCTATGAGTATTACCTGAGCCGCCAGGTCCCTAAAGAAAAGTTATTGCTGGGAATACCCTTTTATGGCCGGTCTTTCGACTGCAGCGGCTTATACCAGAGATTCCAGAAAAGTCAACAATACGGATACAAGGAGATACTGAATCTTATGAACGCTGGATGGTCTCGTATCTGGGACGATTGTGCCAAGGTCCCTTACATCCGGAATCCTGAAAATACCGAGATCATTTGCTTCGATGACGAACAATCTGTGGCCCTTAAATGCAGATACGTCAAAGAAAAAGAGGTCGCCGGCGTGATCGTTTGGGAAATTAGCGAGGATTATTATCAAGGTTCTTCCTTGTTGCTAGAGGTGGTAGGAGAAGAATTTAAGATCAAGAAAAAAGCTTCTCAACGAAGATAGAAATTCGGTTATGACACCCAAAAAGTGTTGCCGAATTGTTGAGCTATAACATAGAGTCTGATAAAAAAATAATATGGTTAGAATAATTTAGGAGGAAAAAATAGAATGAGAATAAACAGGAATGTGTTCCGACAAAATCACTTATTCGCTTATCTGCTCCTGGGGATTTTTATGCTCCTGGGTTTTTCTTTCGATGAAGTCCTTTCCTCTGAGAAGACAAGAGACCATTATCCAGTTTCTGTCTGGTATGCTGGAGGCAAGGCCAGGGCACCTATGCTGGAAACTGTGACTCCTAAGAAAATCCATCTCTGGAGAAAAGACCTGGAGCAGATCAAAGACTTGGGTTTCAATACGGTTCGCTGCTGGGTGGAATGGACTGCCAATGAGAAGCAAGAGGGAAAGTATGATTTCCGGACCCTTGAGACTCTTGCGGATTTAGCAGGAGAGGTTGGCTTGAGAGTTATCGTTCAGGTCTACATCGATTCTGCTCCTGATTGGGTTGGGCTCAAACACCCTGATGCAAAATTTGTTGCCAGTAACAGCCTGGCTGTGGAATCCCAGGCGTCGCCCGGGTTTTGTTTTGACCATCTCGAGGTGAGAAAGAAGATTTTAAGATTCTTTTCTGAAGCAGCCAAAGCCGTGAAGGACAAGCCAGCTTTTTACGGATGGGACTTATGGAGTGAACCTCATATCATCAACTGGGCTGAAGTTTATCATTTGGGGAATGCTGCCTATATGCAGTTCTGTTACTGCCATTCCACTATGGCCCGTTTTCGCGAATGGCTCCAGAAAAAATATCATACCCTGGATAATTTGAATGAAGCCTGGTACCGCACTTTTCAAGATTGGAAGGAGGTAGAGCCCCCTCGATTCGGGACGATTCTTACCTATACGGATTATATTGACTGGAAAAATTTCATCGTCGATAAATTGGCTCAAGACCTAGCTCTAAAGGCGGAGGCAGTAAGATCAGTGGTCCCTCAAAGTGTGATCACCAGCCATTCAGCTATTCCCGGTTTGTTTTCCAAGCCGAATTGGAATGGAACTCCTGATGACCGCCTGATGGCAGATAGCGTGGATTATTATGGTGTTTCGATCTATCCCAAACACGCCTGGACGATCAAACCCTGGCCCGCTTTCTTCAGGGCATCTGGACATGATTTTGCCCGCTCCATGGGCCTAAAGAACGGCGGCTTTTATGTGGGAGAGTTGCAGGCAGGCTACGGCGTCTTTGGCCTGAAGATGAGTGTTCCAGTGGTAGGAGAGGACCTTCGAGATTGGATCTGGACTGCAGTGGCTTACGGAGCTAAGGGGATCAACATCTATGCCTATTATCCCATGATCTCAGGCTATGAATCTGGTGGCTACGGACTGGTTGAATTGGACGGAAAAGTCACTGAGAGAGCCCGTGTGGCTGGTCAAGTGGCTAAAGTCATCACCGAAAATAAGGAGTTGTTTCTCCGCGGTCAGCCTCCGAAAGCAGAGATTGCCATTCTCTACAATCCTTTATCCCATATGGTGGGTGGCCAGCAGCAGTACACGGGTGAGGGGCAGCCCATCGGCTACAACAACCTGAGTGAATCTCTCCAAGGAGTATACAGGGCTTTTTACGAACAGAACATGATAGTGGACTTTCTCCATGTCATGGATCTTGTCCCTGGCAGACTGAACCAGTATAAGCTACTGGTCGTCCCTTATCCAGTGATGATGTCCCAACCCCATATCAAAGCCCTTATTAGTTATGTAAAAGCTGGAGGTGTTATGGTGGCTGAAGCGCGGTGTGGATGGAATGATGAACGGGGCTTCTCCAGCGATATCATTCCCGGGGGAGGGCTGCATGAAGTCTTTGGCTGCCGAGAGTCTTATCTCATGCCGCTGCCGAAGACCTCGAAGATCAAGATAAACGCCTCTCACGAATCACTTCCTCTTCTGAAAGAAGGAGATGCTTTGGACGCTCTTTTTTTCGAGGAAGGATTTGAATTGATCAACGACCGAAGTCAGGTCTTGGCTGAATTCGAGAACGGAAAACCAGCCATTGTCTATGCTCTCTACGGAAAAGGCAAGGCGATCATCGTCGGTTCCTTCATCGGGTCTGCTTATCATCATTTCAAAAATCCTGCCAACGCAAAATTTTTCGCCGGATTGGCCCAGTGGCTCGAAATACCTACCCAGGTCAAAGTGACCTCTTCGGAACAAGATGTTTTTGTGGATGCCAGAACCCTGGAGGGAAAAGACTTCAAGGTTTTCTTTGCCTTTAATCGAGGGGACAAGAAGACTGAAGCGAAATTTGCGATTTCAGCTCGAAGCAAGAATTATTCAGCCAGAGATCTGGAATCAAAGCAGGTCATTTCCCTTCTCGTCCAAGACAATCGAGTCGTCATGAAAAAGGTTTTAGAGCCTAAAGAAGTCTGGGTTGTAGCTTTGGAAAAGGAGTGAAAGAGTACAGATGAATCTGAAGGAATGCTTTCGCTCCGTTCAGATTTTTAGCGCCATTTCCTCCCCAACCTTCTCGGTCCTGCGGAACTCCGCTCGTTTTTCTTTCTCCCGCTCCATCTCCCTCAGCTGTTCTAGACACCGCTTGATGGCTCACCCCGTGCTCACACAGTCCTCGGATCCGACACTGTCGGATTCCCTCGAAGAACGGCTCGGAAAGGCTAAATCTTCAAAGTCGCTTCCTCCATTCCTTCAGATTCATTCACAAAACTCGTTAGTTGACGAAAATTCATATGATGCCATTTTATTAACATTTTAGGTGCTAATTATTGAGAGAGTCTATTATAGAATGTAAATTAAGGATTTAAAAAGAACCTGGATAAGATATAGTTGTAGAGGTTGATATGGAAGAGAAAAAGAAAAGATTTTGCGGCGCTGTTGATGTAGGGGGGACCAAGATTTCTTCAGCCCTATTCACTCCAGAAGGGAATATGCTTGGTAAAGGCAAGGTCGCCATCGATAGTTCGAGAGCAGAAAAGCCTGCCGAGCAGATCATCGGCATCATCATTGCCCTAGAAGAGTGCGCTCGCTCAGAAAAGGGAGAATTAGCGGCCATAGGAATTGACATCCCGGGGGTGGTTTTTCATAGAACCGGCCGGGTCTGGGCTCCCAATATTCCTGGCTGGGAGGAATTCCCTCTTCGAGAGAAGGTGCAGGAGAAGGTGAAGCTTCCCTTGACCCTGGAAAGTGACCGCAGTGCCTACGTGTCAGGCGAGCAGTGGCAGGGGATAGCCAAAGGCCTGGAGAATGTCGTCTTTTTAGCTGTGGGAACAGGAATCGGCGCGGGCCTAATCATAGAAGGAAGACTCTGCCACGGCAGCGAGGACATTTCAGGGGCTGTGGGTTGGTTTGCCCTGAGTCCAGAATTAAAAGACAAGTACTCAGAGATCGGCTGCTTTGAGGCTGAAGCTTCCGGGAATTCAGTGGCCAGAAAGGCCAGAGAGTTCGTAAGGGCTGGAGAATCCTCGCTCCTGACAGGAATGGTGAAGGGAAACATCGAGAATATCACCGCCGAAACAGTTGTTGAGGCAGCCCAGCAGAACGATCCAGTAGCCAACAAAGTCATTGATTCCGCCATAAGATTTCTGGGCATGGGGATTGCCAATATCGTCAGTATCCTGAATCCAGAGATGGTGGTCCTGGGAGGCGGCCTCTTCCAGGCAGGACAGGTGTTTCTTGAGCCTGTAAGGAACGAGTTTAAGAAATGGGCTCAGCCCTTGGCAGCTCAGAAGGTGAGGATTGAGTTATCCAGCCTGGGAGAGGATGCTGGACTTTACGGAGCCGGAAAACTAGCCTGGGATCAGGTAGAGTAGAAGAATGAACGGATATCATTGATCTTGATTCAGGAATAAAGCTTTTTTTGAGGCAAGAAAATCTAAAAGGAGATTGGCCATGGCAGCTATTGATTATTTGAACCGTATTCAAGAGATCCTGGAGAGAATCAAAACCAAAGAAATAGAAAAAATAAAAAAAGCGGCAGGAATCATGGCTGAAGCGGTAGAGAAAGGGGGCAGGATCTATATGTTCGGGAGTGGTCATTCCGCCATACCTGTTCTTGATATTTTCCCCAGGTATGGAAGCTTTATCGGATTTTTTCCGCTCTATGACCCGAGATTGATGTGGTTTAATGTCATCGGTCCAGGAGGGGCACGGGAGCTCTTATGGCTGGAGAGACAGGAAGGATACGCTGAAGTTTTTTTGCAGAGTTATCCCTTGGAGCCGCGGGATTGTATGCTGGTGTTTTCACATGGAGGACTGAATACTGCTCCGATTGAAGTCGCCCTGGAAGCCAAAGAGAAGGGGTTGAAAGTCATCTGTGTTTCTTCTCTTGAGAACGCCAAGATTGCTCCCAGGACTCATCCTTCTGGCAAGATGCTTCCCGATATTGCTGATATCGCCATTGATAATGGTGTTCCACCTGAGGATGCTTTGGTTGATGTCGGTCAAATTGAGAAAGTGGCGGCTGGTTCTACTGTGACAGCTGTCTCCATAGCCATGTCCCTGGTAGCCGAGATTGGCTCCATCCTGGCCAAGAAAGGCAAGCTTCCTCCCACCTTTGTTTCTCCCAACGTTAAAGGAGTTGAAAAAGACCACCTGCAAAAGGTCTATCAAGCCTTTACCAAGTTTTATTACAGCCGCTCGATGAAATGATATGAATAAAATAAGAAAATGGGGGACGGTTCTATTTTTTCTCAATTGCCAAAAGAGATTGAGAAGAAACTGCAAAAAATAGAACCGTCCCCTTGGTTCTTTTAAAATGAGGTTTTTGGAGCATGAATAATCAAGAGAGTCAAGGACAAGTCAGCACAGCCAAACTCATGTCCTCAGCCTGTGCAGGGATGTTCGTTTTCGGAATCGTCATGGCTATTCTAGGAGCTATCCTGCCTTCCCTGTTTGAAAGGATTCAATTCAGCAAAGGTGAAGCTGGCAAACTCTTCTTGTACATGAACCTGGCCATGCTGGTCATGTCTGTTATCTTCGGTCCGGTCGTTGATCGATTCGGGTTCAAGATATTCCTGATGATCTGTTCTCTTCTCGTGGCCGCTTCTCTTTTGGTATTCACCTATGCCTCGACCTATTCGATGGTTGTTTTAGCCTCGGTCATCATCGGCTTTGGAGGGGGCGGTCTGAATGGCGGGACAAATGTCTTGACCAGTGACATTCATCCGGACAAGAGAAGCTCGGCCTTGAATCTACTGGGCATATTTTTTGGCTTCGGTGCTCTGACAATTCCCTTCCTGATCGGAATTCTGCTCGGGAGTATCGGGCTGGCAAACATCCTTCTGTTGGCCTTTTTGTTGAGCCTTGTACCTTTCCTTTTGTTTTCCATATTTGCCTTCCCCAAGCCCAAGCTTGAGCAGGGATTCCCTCTGAGCCAAGTCTCAAAAGTCGTTAAGCATCCCCTCCTTTGGTTGTGCGGATTTCTGCTATTCTTCCAGTCAGGAAATGAGTTTACGGTAGGGGGCTGGATTTCTACCTATTTAAATGAGTATTTTGGTCTGACTCCTATGACAGCTTCTATAATTCTAGCTGGCTATTGGGGAGCTATCATGGGCGGTCGTCTGTTATCGAGTCGAATAGTGAAAATCTTGAAGAACGAGAAACTGGTCTTTTTGAGTGCTCTCCTCTCCTTGATCGCGGCGGTGATGATCGTATCCTCTCCTTCAAGGACTGTAGCAACTCTGGGAGCCGTATTGATAGGTTTGGGATTTGCAGCCATATTTCCCACCACTCTAGCTGTGGTGGGAGAAGCTTTTCCTTCTTTCACTGGCACTGCCTTTAGTGTTATATTTGTTATTGCCCTGGCTGGAGGAATGACCTCGCCCTGGCTGACAGGAAAGCTCGCTCAAGCCTATGGAATCAGGCAGGGATTATTCATCCCGGTTGTCAATTGCAGTATGATCATTATTCTCCAGTTGGTGATCATGAGAGTTCTGAAGCATCATCGCACTTCTCGGACATGAACCGAGCCATCAGCAATGAGTTTAAAAAACTGAATGAAACGAACAGAAAGGAATTTTTAACGATGAAAAAAGCAATGAAAGTCCTTGTTTTGCTCATTATGGCGAGTCTTTTTTGGGTGAGATGTGCTCCGCCTCCAGAAATAAGCGAAGAGCCTGCCTATCTCATCGTGCGGGGCGACGATATGGGGATGACTCATGCCGCCAATCTTGCCTTTGAGAAATGTTTTCAAGAAGGAATATTGACCTGCGCTTCCATCATAGTGCCGTCTCCCTGGTTCGAAGAAGCAGCCCGAATGTGCCTTGAGCATCCGGAGTGGTGTGTGGGTGTCCATTTGACCATGAATGCTGAATGGCAGGATTACAGATGGAAACCCATTCTCCCTGTGACTGAAGTTTCAAGTTTGGTCGATGAAGATGGGTATTTTTATCCGACTGCCGAGGCATCTTTAGCTGCCAATCCCTCACCAGAAGAATTGGATAAAGAATTGCGCGCCCAGCTGGAGTTGGCCCTGAAACGCAAGATAGATGTCCAGTACATCGATACCCATATGGACACCTTGGAGAGCTCTCCAGAGCTCCATGAGGTCGTCTGGCAGATTGCCAAAGACTATAACCTGCCGTTATCGCAGGAATCTGGAGAAAAGATTTTAAGCATTTACGAAGTCCTTCCTGACCAGAAAGGGAAAGCCTTGGCTGAGAAATTGGAACAGCTGGGTCCAGGCCTCTGGCTGCTGGTTGTCCATCCCGGTCTTGACACGCCTGAAGAGAGAGCTTTGAAGGATACGAATCCTGAAGGACTGCCGAATGTGGCTGCCAATCGGGCCGCTGTCACCAAGGCTCTCACCAGCAGGCGAATCAAGAATATCGTCCAGAAACGTCATATACAATTAACGGATTACCGGAAGCTGCCGGTTGAAAAGAAAGTGGAGAAAAAGCCTTAGACAAAGATTTCCAGATGCAGAAAACCGCCCTTAAAGGAAACGTTATCCTCGAGGATAAAGTCCTATCTGGAGGAGTGGTCCTCATAGAGGGGGAAAAGATCTCAACCGTCCATTCAGGAGAAAGCCCACTCGAAGAGAAAGATGTCAGCCTCATGGATTATAAAGATAATTTCGTTTCACCTGGTCTTGTGGATTTACACCATCATGGTGCCCTAGGAAAAGATGTCATGGACGGTGAGGTCAATAGCCTGGAACAGATATGTTCTTACCAAGCTCGCCACGGAGTCACCGGGTTTCTGGGCACGATCATGTCAGCTTCCCTGGACTCCATGCTGAAAGCTGTGGAAGCCGTAAAGAATGCCAGGCAAATCCAATTGCCCTCTGAAATCCTGGGCGTTCATATCGAGGGGCCGTACTCGAGTCCGCAGAGAAAAGGAGCCCAAGATCCGGATTTCATCAGGGAAATGAGTCAGGAGGAAATTCA
The DNA here is from genome assembly GCA_011772495.1 of Candidatus Aminicenantota bacterium. GTDB lineage: Bacteria > Acidobacteriota > Aminicenantia > Aminicenantales > Aminicenantaceae > WVZL01. Next base: position 22,342 of record WVZL01000028.1, on the reverse strand, counting down.
GGTTCTCATCAAAGCCTTAAGTGGTTTAAAAACCCTCATCTCCTTGGCCCCTGAAGTCAGCAACAACAGAAGCTTTATCAAGCCTTTGATCGAAAAGGGCGCTGTTGTTTCCATCGGCCACTCAGACGCGACCTACGAGGAGGCGCTTGAAAGTTTTGAAGACGGGATCAGTCATGCCACCCATCTCTTCAACGCCATGAGCGGTTATCACCACCGGAGCCCTGGAGTCATCGGCGCTGTTCTCGATTCTCCTGAGGTCACCGCTGAGGTCATTGCCGACGGGCTTCATATTTATCCTTCTGCGCTGAGATTGGCTTTGGCAGCCAAAGGTCCCGATAAAATTTGTCTGATCACAGACTCTATAAAGGCTGCCGGCTTGGACGATGGGATTTATCAAATGGGGAACCAAGAGATTGAACTGAAGGGATACGAGGCCCGCCTAAGAAAGAGCAGGACCCTAGCCGGGAGCGTATTGACGCTGAACAGGGCAGTGAAGAATGCTTTAGAATGGACTGGGATCGCTGTAAATCAGGCCGTGAACATGACTTCGTTGAATCCTTGTCGAGTTATCGGCCTCGAGCATGAAATGGGGAGCATTCAAGAGGGAAAATACGCCAATCTCGTCGTCTTTGATAAGGAATTCAAGGTGCTTGAGACTTACTTAAAAGGACGCTCGGTCTTCAAACCTTAATATTTTGACTTCGCGCTTCTGAATTCATATATTTGGCTTTGCTCAAATTTGAGGAGGTTGCTATGAAAACTGAGAATCAAAAAATTTTTTCTTTTCTTTTCCCACGAATCATCACTTCTCTCATTCTGATATTTCTGCTTATGCTTTGCTCTCAGCCTGATCTATTCGGGTCGGAAGCGATCAAGAAGAAGGTCAAGAGCCAGTACCTGCAGCTATTGATGGAGAAGGGGATATGTGATGACCAAGGTAAAGAGATAGCAGAGCGCCTGGATAAATTAATACAGAGAGCCAAAGCGAGCGGATTGAGATCAGATAATACAATTATTCGTTATATTCTAGATCGATTGAATTATACCAAAGCAAACCTGGGCAATTTTCCCCAATGTGCTTTTGACCGCCCTATAGGATATAAGCTTACTGATTTTGGACACACCAAAGCTCCTGAAAATATTGATGCCACAGCCGAAGGAAGTGCCTGCCCGGTAGGAGGAATCGGAGCAGGGTCGTATGAATGGACCATCAGCGGCAATTTCAGATACTGGTTTCTCAAGTCAGGCTGGATGGTGGACGATACCCTCTGGGCTAACCAATTCCATGTTTTCATGAAGAAAGGGGATCAATCCATTGTCCACACCCTTTCCACTGATGAGCCTCCTTCAGAACAACTCCAGAGCTGGAAGTGGAATTATCCGGAGGGAAAGGGAAGCTATTATGCCCTTTTTCCCAAGTCTGGATTTTCCTATGAAAAAAACATAGAGCTTCCGGTGAAGATAGCTGTGACTCAGTATTCACCTGTCATTCCTCATAATTATAAAGAGACCAGTTATCCTGTCGCCGTTTATAAATGGATTGTCGAGAATCCAGACAGAAAAGCTGCTGAAGTCAGCGTCATGCTGACCTGGCAGAACATGGTCGGCTGGGAAGCCAAAGTCAAGAACCTCCAAGTTTCTACAGATTTTGCATGGGATAGAAAAAGCGCTGGGAATCTCAATCAATTTGTCCAGGATGGAAACAAGAAAGGGATTCTCTTCCGCAATGAGAAAATGGACATCAAACGCGGCAACGCCATGACCGGGACCATGTGCATTGCTGCCCAGGAAATCCCAGGAAAAGCAAAGGTCTATTATCACACTGATTTTGACCCTCAGGGAAGTGGGGAAGAAATCTGGAAAACCTTCTCCGCTGACGGGACTCTTTCCAATTCTCAGGATTCGAGGACGGGCAAGGGGAAAGAGACTTTAGCTGCGGCCATCGCTGTGAAATTAACTCTAGGACCAAAGGAACGTCTGGAGTTTCCGGTTGTTATAACCTGGGATCTTCCTTTTTATGAGTTTGAGAAGGGAGTCAAATACAGGAAAAGATACACCGAATTTTTCGGAGCAGACGGGGATAACGCCTTCACGATAGCCAGCGAAGCTCTGGATAAGTATCAGGAATGGGAGAAAACCATAGACGACTGGCAGCAAAACATCATCGAGAATCCCCGGTTGCCAGATTGGTTCAAACAGGCCCTTTTCAACGAGCTCTACATTTTAGCGGAAACGAGTGTCTGGGATGCCTTTGCCAACCTGCATACTTACCTGGAAAGCATAGACTACCTCATGTACGGAACTTTTGATGTGGATGCCTATTCTTCCTGGCATCTCCTGAAGCTGTGGCCAGAACTGGAGCTGAACAACATGCGATTTTTTGCCAAGACTGTCGCCTGGGAAGACCCAACCTATAAAGTGTATATTTATCCAGAGGTCATGCCCGGTGAAGTTCCCGAAGATAAGATGCACTATTACTGGAATACGAACAAGGACTACGGGATGGTTCCCCATGATATCGGCTCGCCCCGGAACCAGCCCTGGGTCATAGTCAATGCCTTTAACTGGCAGAACGGGAATGTCTGGAAAGACTTGAACCCGAAATTCCCTTTGCGGGGCTTCAGGGATTTTCTCTACACTGGTTCCAAGGATTATGATTTCCTGAAAAAAATCTTTAAATCTTCGGTGCTGGCCCTGGATACTCTAGAAAAGAGGTTTGGTGACCCAGAGAGTCATATTCCTTTGAACGAAGGAATCCCTGACCAGACTTATGACACCTGGAAGATGAAGGGGGAGAGCGCCTTTGTGAGTATGCTCTGGCTGGCCGCTCTGAAATCGACCTGGAAGATGGGGCAGATGTTGATCGAGCAGGAAATCCATGGGCTAGAAGAAATGCAGGTGGATGAGATAATCGAGAAGTATAAGTCCTGGTTTGACGCGGGCCGGAATGCCTTGCCGAAGCTGTGGAATGAAGAAGGAGGATATTTCAATATCGACGCTCACGCTGATGATATCATGACTGACCAGCTCTTCGGACTCTGGTATGCAAAGATTTTGGGTATGGAAGCGGAAGAAAGCGAGCAAATTATTCCTCTCGAACAGGCGAAGAGAACCCTGAAAACCGTATACCAGAAGAACGTGCTCGGGTTTGGCGCGGGATTGATGGGGGCTGTTAACGGCCGGAACGCGCAAGGGAAGCAGCTCTTCAGCCAGCAGGGAGATGAAGTCTGGACCGGGACAACTTATGCTTTTGCCTCCAATTGTATTCTTCATGGGTTGATTGAAGAAGGAATGCATACCGCTTATGGTGTCTTCTATACAGTCTACAGCCACTATGGCCAGGGATACTTTTTCAAAACACCCGAAGCTTACTGCAATCCAGATGAGTTTGAATGGAATAATCCTGTCACTAAATACGGTGAGAAGTTGTTCCGAGCCATGAAATACATGAGACCTGGAGCCATCTGGGCTGTACTGGAGGCTTTAAACAAAAGTAGCCAATAGCCGGCTGGGTGTTCTATAATAATTTCTCAGGTATTTAAACTCTTCGTCTTATACTAAATTGAAAATGAAGAAGCCAAGAATTTATTATCTGATCGGTATATGCGTGGCCGTGATCGCTCTAGCGATCATTCTCTTTTTAGTTTTACGCCCTAAGGAAGATCCCGCCAAGAAATTTGCCGCCCTTTTAGCCAAGCAGGGAATCGAGAAACCCAATATTGTTCTCATCACCCTGGATACGACTAGAGCAGATCGCTTAGCCTGCTACGGCTATTCTGGGGTGAAAACTCCACATCTTGATTCCTTGGCCCGCCAGGGAATCTTGTTTGAACAATGCACGGCTTCTTCTCCCTTGACTCTGCCTTCCCATGCTTCGATAATGACTGGTCTGTACCCCACCTTTCACGGAGTGAGGGTCAACGGCAACACAGCTCTTTCCGAGACGCATTTAACGCTGGCTGAGCTGTTTTCCCAGCAAGGGTACCAGTGCGGAGCCTTTATCGGAGCTTTCGTGCTCGATGGCCGCTGGGGTCTGAAACAGGGTTTCCATCATTATGACGATCAGTTTGACTTGAAGAAATATAAACAGCTCGACCTGGGGCTTGTCCAGCGCCCAGGAAACGAGGTCGTCGACGCTGCCTTATCCTGGCTGGAAACTCAGAAAGAAAATCCGTTCTTGGCCTGGGTTCATCTCTATGATCCCCATACTCCTTATGAACCTCCTGAGCCCTACTTCTCTGAATATAACACCAGTATTGCCGGGCTGTATGATGGAGAAATTGCTTTTACTGATGAGCAGGTCGGGCGGTGTGTGGATTGGCTTGTTGAGAATGGATTGGACAGAAACACAATAATCTTCATCATGGGGGACCACGGCGAAGGTCTGGGCGAACACGGTGAATCGACCCATGGATATTATATCTATGACTATGCGGTTCAGGTGCCCTTTGTCATCGTTACGCCTTTTGATGATTTCCAGGGCATCCGCCAGACATCCCAGGTGAGGACCATAGATCTTTATCCTACTTTGCTCGAAATGGCCGGGATTCCGGTCCCCGAAGAAAACCAAGGAGAATCCTTGTTAGCCATGATTTTTGACCCTGTCCAAAGCAAAGATTATTATGCCTACGGCGAATCGCTCTCCCCCAACATTCTTTTCGGATGGAGTGCTTTGCACTGCCTTCGAAATTCCCAGTATAAATACATCGATGCTCCTCGTCCTGAGCTGTATGACCTGGTGCAGGATCCCCAGGAATTCAACAACTTGAGGAATAGATTTCCAAAGATAGCCAGAGAACTGAAAGAAGCCCTGTACAGGATAATCGAGCAGTCGAGTTTGGAAGCTCCCAAACCTGAAGCCGCCAACCTGGACAATGAAACTGTCCAACGCCTCGCAGCTCTCGGTTATATCGGAGCCCCGGTAGCCAGGAAACCCTCTTCTGGAAAGGGAGAGGAGTTGGCTGACCCGAAAGATAAGCTGCGCATCTACGTGTCAGTCCAGCAGGCTGGTGAGTTGATCAATAAAGAAGAATATGATCAGGGCGTAAGGATTCTGGAATCTGTCCTTAGGGAGGAGCCTTTGATTCCTCAAGCCAGATTGTTATTGGCGACAAGCTATTTTGAACTCGACCGAAAAGAAGAAGCCAAAGAGCAGTATGATTTTATCTTGAAAAACGACCCGAAAAGCGTTCAGGCCCTGATCGGCTTGGCCAATGTATTGCTGGAAGAAGGAAAGAAAGAGGACGTCATTGCTCTCTGCAAGCAGACAGTTTCCATCGATGAGCAAAACACCCAAGCCTATACGATCATGGGTGAGATTTATATGGGAGAAAATGACCACTCTCAAGCTCTTCCTTACCTGGAAAAAGCTGTTGAGATTCAGCCCAAGTTAGCCCAAACTCGCTTGAACTTAGCGGCGTGCCTGGTGAGTCTAAAAAGCTATGATAGAGCAGAAGTCTTTCTTGAAGGGGTCTTAGAAGAATATCCCAAGTTTCCTTTAGCTCACTACCATTTAGCTCTTCTCCATGAAGAACAGGGCGATTTGGAGACGGCTAGGGGATTTTATTTAAAAGAAGTAGCCTATTATCCTGACCACTACAAAGCTCGTTTCAATCTCGGGAAAATCTTGTTCAAACTAGGCGACAGAAAAGGGTATATGGAACAGATGCAAGAAGTCATCCGTATCGCTCCTGAGGCGGCTGAAGGATACCTTTTCTTTGCCCGGGGACTGCTCTATGAATCCCCTGATATAGATCGAGCTCTAGAGCTCGTCGAGAAGGGCTTGCCTTTAGCTAAGTCTTCTGATATGAAAGCTCTCGGCTATTTTCTGTTGGCTGATATTTACACCAGGAAGAATCAGCCCCAGAAGGTCGAGGAAGCCTTAAGAAAGGCAAATTCTTACAGGTCAAAATAGGAGAATTCATATGCGAGTTAAATCATTTTTGTTGCCAGGAATTTTATTACTTTTCTTCTGCTTGGTTTTTACTGCACCCGGTTTCAGCCAGTACCGGGAATACTACGTCTACGGGAAGGTGGTGGATACAGATAATAAACCTCTTGCGAAAGTAGAAATACGCCTGCAGGACACTAACACAAGCCGGAGTTACAAGGTTATCACGAACAAAAAAGGAGATTTTAAGCTGGTCGGCATTCCCCATGGAATCTACCAGGCAACCATTAAAAAAGAGGGATATAAAACGGTCACGGCAGAGTGGAATTTTGCGTCTCCTCAAGATCGAATACAAAAAGTAGAAATAGAGACGATTGTTATGGTCTCCGAAGAGCAGATTCTGAGAGTCGAGCGCGCCAAGCAAGCGCAGGCCGAATTTAATGAAGCCACCGCAAAAGTCCAGCAGGGAGATTTTGAAGGAGCCATAACTATATTAAAAAAGATGATAGAGGATAATCCTGAGGATGCCAATGCTTATTATCTGCTTGGCATCAGTTATCTGAAAAAAGGGATGCTGCCCGAGGCTGCCAAAGCCTTGACCCGAACCTTGGTGTTATTCCCCAAATTTGCCGGAGCCTATCACCACCTTGGTCTGATTTCAAAGGAACAGAAAGAATTAGAGAAAGCCATCCAGTATTATGAGAAAGCCCTGGAACTCGAACCAAAACGTGTAGACAGCTTATACAACATTGGGCTTATCCTTTTTGAGCTGAATCGAATTCCTGAGGCGTCGAGTTATTTGGAGAGAGCTTTGGTAATCAATCCCGATGATGCTGAAATTCTGGAGATGGCTGGCCGGTGCCGTATCCATCAAGGAGATTATGCCCAAGCGATAGAATATCTGGAAAAAGCAAAACAAAGGAATTCAGACCAGGAAAAAATCAAATTTCTCGAAGATTTGATCGGGAAATTAAAACAGCTATTGGAAGAACAATAAATAGAGGCCAAATAGGGGACAAATAGGGGACGGTTCCAAATAGGGGACGGTTCTATTTTCTTATAAATTTTCATTTTCTTGAGTCAGCTTTCTTTTTATTGGTGCTTTTTCCATAATGATAAAAGAAAAAGCTTGGATGGTTTATTTTTTAAAAAATATTTGATTAAAATATTGACAACGTGATTTTATTATATTAATAAAGATTTGTTAGTTTACTGAACTTACAAAGTTTCTTGCCTGATTGGGCGTCATTCCCATGAAAAAGGCTACTCGTCAGCAAACCAGAGCTCACAATACCCGCCTTATTCTTAAAACTATCTATTATGGGAGGGAAATCAGCCGGGCTGATATAGCACGAGCGACTGGGTTGACCCGGGCAACTGTTTCGGATGCCGTCGCTCAATTGATAAACGATGGACTCGTGGCAGAAGTGGGGCTTGGTCCATCAAGGGGAGGCAAACCCCCTATTCTACTAGATATGGCGGAAAATTCCCGTTATCTGATAGGAATTGACCTTGCAGACATCGAGTTCAGGGGCGCTTTAGTTAACCTCCGCGGTGAAATCAGACATCGTTTTAGCTTGCCCATAGATGGGCGGAATGGGGAAAATGCCCTAGACCTGGTTTATGAATTGATTGACAAATTGGTCTCCTATGCTGATAGTCCTTTGCTGGGGATCGGTATTGGTACGCCCGGATTGATAGATGCCAAAAAAGGAATCGTGCGCAATGCTGTCAATCTCAGCTGGCACGACCTATCTTTAAGAGATTTATTAGAAGAACGGTACGATTTTCCGGTTTATGTCGCCAACGACAGTCAAGTTGCTGCGCTGGCTGAGTTCACTTTTGGAGATAGCAAAGAGATATCCAACTTGATTGTCATTAAGATAGGTCGAGGAATCGGCGCTGGTATCATACTCAACCGACAACTCTACTTCGGGGAAAACTTTGGCGCTGGCGAACTTGGCCATGTCGTGACTGTAGAAGATGGCCAACTCTGCCGGTGTGGACATTACGGTTGCCTGGAAACAGTAACCTCCAGCCAGGCCATCGTAACGCGTGCTCAGGACATTGCAAAAAATAGCTCTCGCTCAGCTCTCCATCGGTTTTTTACAAGACCAGAGGAAATCGATATTGATGTTGTCTCGAAGGCGCTGATGGATGGCGACGAAGAGTTGCATAAAATAGTTGATGAGGCAGGGCGCTACTTAGGGATGGCGGTGGCTAACTTAGTGAGCATTTTGAATATCCAGTATATCGTGATTGCCGGGAGCGCGGCCAGTTTTGGCCAGGCCTTACTGGATCCCATCAAGAGAGAGGTGAACCGGCGTTCCCTGACGGCACTGGCTGACGAGACTAATATTCAGATGACCAGCCTTGGGCCTGATATAGTGACTCTGGGGGCTGCTGCACTGTTGCTGACTCAAGAGCTTGGACTGCCCTGATGGAATATTTTTAAATTTTATATTTAGGAGGTGATAATAAGGGTGTGGTTAAAGCAAAAGGCATATGTTGTTTCTTCCGTAAAACAAGGAAGGAATAGGGTAATGAGAAAAAATGATTAAAAAAGGAGGAACCAGATGCACAAATTAAAAAAGAGCCTCCTAATCCTGAGTCTCTTTGCGCTCACGCTCGCCTTCTTGTCCAACCATTCTGCCTACAGCCAAACAGTCTTTTTCGGAAAACTGACCGGTACGATTACCGATGACACAGGAGAGTTCTTGCCTGGAGTTACCGTAGAAGCTACGGGTGAAGCCCTCATTACAGGCGCACGCTCTACTGTCACCTCTGGTAAAGGAGTATATGTCTTCCTCAATTTACCTGTAGGGAGATACACCATAAAGGCCACTCTTGAAGGTTTTAAATCAGTCATCCAGGAGGACGTCATCATTTCTGCTGGAGTGGCCATCACCATCGACCTCATTATGGAACCAGGTGCTATCGAAGAACAAATAACAGTCATAGGAGCCAGTCCAGTTGTCGATTCGAAATCATCTACGATTGCCACTAACATCATGGACGAAATGTTGGATAAATTGCCTACCGGCCGAGATGCCTTCTATGACCTTTCTCTTACAACGCCCGGGATGGCTCCCCAAGGCAAAGATTCTTCTTGGCTTCCTAGTCCCACTGCCTACGGTAGCCAGTCGAACGAAAATGTCTTCTTGATCAACGGAGTCAACACCACCAATCCTCGCTTGGCTGCGGCAGGTTCTCTGGTCAAAGTCAATTACAATGCCATCGAAGAAGTCCGGGTGATAGCCTTAGGTTCCAAGGCCGAATACGGAAACTTTACTGGAGTGGCGATCGATGTTTTGACCAAATCAGGAAGCAACGAATTCCACGGCAATATTGCCTTGTACACCATTTTAGGCAAAGCGGCAGTTAACCAACCAGGAAGAGATGAATTTGATACTCTTCCTACTACAGAAACTGATATCGGCAGCTGGGGTGAAGAGCGACTGTTCATTCCTGCCGGAGATGATATTATCAGGTATCAAGAGCAGGAGTATGAAGGCAACTTCACCCTCGGAGGCCCGATCATCAAGGATAAGGTCTGGTTTTATGCTGGTGCTGATTACATTAAATCTGAAACCAAGACGCCTTTCTGGCCGGTATTAGACCGCTCCTGGGGACGGTTCGGCGATATCAAGATCACAGCCGAGCCCTTGACAAACCACAGAGCCTGGGTTGCTTATCACTATGAGAACAATGATGGCGATGGTTGGACCTGGCACCCGCACTGGGATGCGACCATGACCTATGGTCAAGGCGCTATAACCCACGCGATTTCTTCACAGTGGCAGTGGCTCGCCACTGGAAAGACCATCCTCACGGCTAAGTACATGGGCTTCTGGAGGGATGACCAGCCCTTTATTCCAGATGATGCTCCTGACAATCCTGGATACATCAACTGGTGGAAATGGAATGTCGTCGGTGTTAATGGCAATTTTCCCTATGTGGAAGCTCAGAAGTCCAGTCGACACACTGTTCAGGCCGATGTATCCCACTATGCTGAAGATTTTCTGGGAGAGCATGACATTAAGTTCGGTGCCCAGTACACCATCGGAAGAGGAAACTGGTTGGGTGGATACTTCCAGGGCTATGCTAACTTTGCCTATCCTGCTCCCTGGACTCAGAACATCAACTATATGAAGTCCTGGTACGGTGCCACCGGACTGGTGATGTACAACAGGCAGACTTGGCTCAATCCTTTCCTGACTGTTCGGACGAGTGATAATCTGGGTCTTTTCATCGATGACCAGTGGTCCCCTACCAAGCGCCTGACCTTCAACATTGGGCTACGTTACGACAGAATGACCGCCAAATACGGCGAGGGAAAAGTCTACGAGAATCCATCGACTCCAGAGGGGATAAATGACCCGCCGCCGGTCATCCGCGACCGTGAGGGTACGGATAACGTCTTCGATTTGACGACCTTTGCCCCCCGTATCGGAATCACTTATGCCCTAACTAGCGATATGAAGACTGTCTTCCGGGCGAATTATGGCCGCTACTTCATGCCGCTTAACACGGAATACTTAAGGCGGTTCGGTCCTGATATGCCAGAGGCAGAATACCATTGGATTTACTATAATATTCCTTTTGAGCTCGTCGATTTAAACGGCAACAACTATGTGGACCCGGGTGAAGTGGACGAGGCTACCAGGTATCTTTACGGTGACCAATACCGTGACGACAGCCTTAGACCTTCGTGGCTACCAGCGATTGAACCTGTAGATTATTCCTGGCGGCTCTATGTTGCCGATGACCTAAAAGCACAATACACTGACCAGATCACCGTGAACCTGGAAAGAGAGCTCTTCGCAGACTTTTCAGCCAGTCTCACTTACATCTACAAGCACACTTCAAACATCTTGGTCCAGTGGCCTTTGAACCGCGAGACAGGGCAGGAATTCCAGTATGAGAGGGTGGCTTTTGAAACTGACTATGGCGAACAGGTTGATCTTTGGGGAATCCCATGGATTGATTACAACGGAGACGGCGTCGTAGACGGTGGTGATATAGGTTGGATTGGTACCCATACGGACCGGGAAGTGAGAAATATGCCGGACATCGACGGGAAAAAGCCGCGTCGGATCTTTCACGGCGTGCAGCTAACCTTGAAGAAACGCTTCTCCAACCGCTGGCAGATGCTCGCCTCTCTGCTCTGGTCGGATTCCGACGGCATGGCAGCCAGGTCAATCCGTCAGGATTTCAACGTCGAAGGCCCGATGATTTTCGATACCAACTGGTTATCAGGTATGAACCAGACTATCAACACCATGGAAGGGCCTTTGCCGCATACCCCGGTGTGGGAATTCAAGCTCTCAGGTTCCTACAGAGTTCCCTACGTCGAAGCAGATATTGGTCTTCGCTTGCGGTACAACTCAGGACGTCCTCTCTGGCCTTTACAAGTGATACCTACTTCCTCACAATGGTCACAGCCTCCTGGAGGTGTGATCACCACGGGTGGTAGTCATATCGTCGCCATCGACCCCAATGATCCGTGGTATCTTCCTTCAGAGACAGTTGTGGATCTCCGCCTCGACAAAGGCTTTGCTCTCGGGGACTATGGTGTCATCCGGGCAGCCCTTGATGTCTTGAACGTGTTCAATGAAGACGCAGTGACCAACGCTGGGTACGGTGGTGCACATGAACCAGTTCTCGGTCGAGTTTCGGGTCTCACTTTTCCATCCCGCAAAATCAGGCTGAGTCTCAGTTTTCAGTTTTAGTAAAGAAAGTTGAATTCAGAGCCTGGAGGGCAGTGCCCTCCAGGCTCTTTCCTGGCAAGAAGTCACAAGTTTGTTTAGGCAAAATTACAATTCTATTAAAAGACAAAAGGAAGGGGCTTTTCTTTATTAATATCACTGTTAATTTCAATCTCTCGTATTTGGTAAATCAAACAGCCGACTCTTTTTTCACACTTCTTGGATTAACGAAATAGTGGTGAATGATATGCTTGTCCCCTTTGTCCATGAAAGAGGTTATCCATGGTCGTTTTTGGCTTCTTAGATTGGTTTTGGCTAGTCATATTCATCGTTCTCATGGTTGTCTGCGGAGTTCTGTTCTACAGGCTAGGAAAAAGGTCCATGGCCGATTTTTTCCTGGCTGGCCGGGGTTTGCCCTGGTGGTTGCCTGCCGCCTCTGTCTATGCCACCCATTCGGCAACAGATACACCTATGTGGGTCAGCGGAGTTATTTATAAATATGGCCTCCGCGGCATCTGGTATACTTTCTTTTCAGCCTGGTGTGCCATCTCCGCTTTTGCCTCCAGCCGCATCTTCCGTCGCTCCTTAGCCTACACTCAAGCCGAATGGCAGACTCTGCGCTTTTCTGGCTTAGGGGCAGAACTGTTGCGCGGCTGGATAGCTGGCTGGCAGGTTTTCATGAACATGTTTGTCTTGGGCTGGGTCGGAATCGCCATGGGAAAGCTCTGTCGTTATCTCTTTGGCTGGCCTGAATGGATCGGGTTAGTACTGTTTTCTTCGCTCTGCGCCATCTATGTTCTGGCAGCCGGCTATTGGGGAGTGGTCATGGCTGATTTCCAGCAGGGTGTGATTGCCTTTTCGGTCATCGTGCTGGTTTCGATATGGGGAATCGTTGCTGCTGGCGGCCCCCAGAGAATCATGATGAAACTGGAATCATTGGGACAGAGCTGGCGGCTGAATCCTTTTGCTTTTTCAGGATGGGCATCCGGAGATTTTCCTTTGGTTTGGTTCCTGACCATGCTGGTCATTGCCGTTATCGGCGGATTTGGCATGGGCACAGCCATCGACTGGTACCCTGAAGCGCAGCGTATTCAGTCGGCTCGAACAGTCCGCGATGCCAGCTACAGTATCTGGTGGGGGTCGGCTTTGATCGTGGTGCGAAACTCTCTCTGGGCAGTGGCCATTCTGGCCTTTTTTACCCTGTATCCGAATATCACCTCCACCGCAGAATACGAGATGGCCTGGTTTCGGCTGGGGTTCGAATACCTGCCTGTGGGGCTGCTGGGTTTTTTCTTTGCCGCTATCGTGGCCATTCACCTCTCGACGATCTCCACCCACCTTAATCTCGGAGCTTCCTATGCCACCAGAGATCTCTACCACCATTATCTCAAGCCCAAGGCGAGCGAAAAAGAGCTGGTCTGGGTGGGAAGAATCTCCACGCTTATACTTCTCCTGGGTTCTTTCCTTTACGGTCTGATGATGCAGGAGATAACCCAGTGGCTCATTTTTGCTCTCTGGATCATGGCTGCCGGTATCTGGCTTCCTAATATTCTTCAAGTCATATGGTGGCGCTTCAATGCCTGGGGATACCTTTCCTCCTGGATAGCCAATCTAGGATTCAGCTGGCTGGTAGTCTGGGTGCTGCCAGAGTTTCGCCTTATCCCGGTGCTTCCGGATTATCTCCAGTTCTGGATCATGATGGTTCTGGGAGCTCTGATTTATATCCCCGTTACATTTCTTACTCCTCACGAGGATATGGACCGGCTGGTTAAATATTATGTCATGTCCAGGCCCTTGGGTTGGTGGAAGCCGGTACACAGGGAAGCCGAGAGAAGAGGTTTGCTGCAAGTCGTAAAAACACAGAGTGAAGGAGGGAAAAAATGAGCTGGATAAAAAAGGAATGGACGGCTCAAGAGGCTGACCGCTGGACCAAAGAGGATTATCTGACTTTCATAATCTCGCCCTTAGTCTATGTCTTGGTGGCTCTGGGAGTGGCCTTTAGTCTGCTTTTGCTCTGGTACGGCTGGGTAATACTGGGCGTGAGTATAGTATTGCTGGTGATCATGATCAAGATCATTGATCCCAAGCTTAAGGCGATATCAGAAGATTATGAGATCAAGCAGAAGAAATATCTCGAAGATTTAGAAAAAATTGCCAGGTGGGAGGAATAAATGAGTCAAAGTCTTGCCGTGGTCATAGGAATGTCTGTTGCCTACTTTTTTTCTTTCCTGGGACTCTTGTTAGCTTATTATTCATACAAGAAGAAACACAAGGACAAAAAGGACTAGCCATGCTCGGGATCTTGTTTCCTCTAATCATTCTCATCATTTCCTTCGTCTCCACCTACTTGCTCTATCGCCACTTCTCTCGCAAGCTATAAAAAACGAAATCAAGGGGTCAGGTCTCCAGAATCAAGACTATTGAAGGATAGATTTTATTTAAGTCTTGAATTAAAAAAATAGGGGACGGTTCTATTTTTTTCACTTTTCTTTCTTTTGATGAAAACAGGGATGAGTGCTTCCAGTATAAATGATATAATGGTAAAACAGATTGCATGCTGAGAGACATAATGAAGAATAACGCTACGATTCTAGCCTTGATGATTTTATTACTCATGCCACTGTCTGCTGCCAAGGAAAAAAGAGCCAAGCTTCCTGAAAAATACAAGAAATGGATAGAAGAGGAGGTCGTCTACATCATTACCCCTAAAGAGAAGGATGTTTTTCTTCAGCTCGAGAACGACAGGGAGAGAGAGATTTTCATAGAGGCTTTCTGGAAGCAGAGAGATCCTACCTCTGGTAGTCCTCAGAATGAGTTCAAAGATGAACATTATCGGAGGCTGGGCTATGCCAATGAGTTCTTCGGCCGAGGCACTCCTAAACCTGGATGGATGACAGATCAAGGGAGAGTTTACATTGTCTTAGGTCCGCCAAAAAGCATTGAATACTTTGAAAATGTGATGAATGTCTATCCGACTCAAATCTGGTTTTACCACGGCGATCCCAATTTAGGGCTTCCTACATCCTTTAATATCATCTTCTTCAAAGAATACGGGACTGGAGAATATATTTTATATTCTCCCTCAGACCACGGACCACAGAGCTTGATCGCCGATTTCGATTACCAGAAAAACTTCCGCGATATTAAGGAAGCCTATAATGCGCTAGAGGAATTAGAGCCTAATCTAGCCCATCAAACCCTCTCTCTCATTCCAGGCGAGAGGGGTGTTCCCGGTCTTGTTTCCCTGGCTTCAGATACATTATTCAGCGCTGTTTTTTCTTCTCCCCAGAAAAAAGTCGAAGATAAATACGCCACCGCAATTCTGAAGTATAAAGATTGGGTTGAGGTGGAATACACGGCGAATTATATCGGCAGCGATCATCTGGTCAAAGTGATGAAAGATGATTCAGGTTTATTCCTGGTCCATTATGCTGTCGAGCCCCAAAAGCTTTCTGTTGACCTCTATCAAGGCAGATACAGTGCTCATTTTGAGCTTAACGGACGGGTAACGGATACGAGCGGAAAGACGATATTTCAATACAGCAAGGAATTTCCGTTGAACATGGATCGGGAGCAGCTAGAAGAGATACAGAGCAAATCTTTCTCCCTGCAGGACATGTTCCCACTGGCACCAGGAAACTACAAATTTGATGTTCTCATCAAGAATAGAGTTTCCAAGGAATTTGCTTCTCTGGAGAAAGACATCGCCATTCCTCAAGAAATTTCAGAGCCTCGGATGAGCGCCTTGATCTTGAGTTATCAGGCCAAAAGGAGTGAAGATGCAGGCCAAGAAATCATTCCCTTCAAGATAGGCGATAGCCAATTATTATGCCAGTCCAGAAGAGTCTTTAATGCCAAAGACACCTTGTTTATTTTCTTCCAGGTTCTTGGATTGGGCCAGGAGTCAAAATCTCAAGGAACGATCAAACTGAGTTTCTTTAAAGACAGAAAAGAATTATTTTCTAGAACAAAGACGATCAGTGAATATCAAACAGATATGAATTTTGTCGAAGCTCAGTCTCTGGCCAATTTCTCTCCCGGTTTTTACACCGCTAGAGTCTCTGTTCTGGATAAAGAAGGGAACGAGCTTCTTTTTGAAACAGACCGTTTTGAAATTTCTTCAGTGGTTGATTTGCCGAGGCCTCTGGTTATCTCCAAAGTCATGCCTGTTTCGCGCCTTGAAGAATACACCTACACCTTAGGCATCCAGTATCTGAATAAAGGTAACATCACCGAAGCGAGCTCTCTGCTAGAAAGAGCTTATCATCAGAATCCAAGTCAATTGAAATATGGCTTGGGTTATGCTCAGGTCCTTTTCATAAACAGAGAATACCAGAAAGTAGGAGAAGTACTTGCGCCTTTCCTGGACAGCGAGGAAGAGAGCGAGGGTGTCTTGTATTTCCTGGGGAAATCGACACATGCTCTGGGACTTTATCAAGAAGCCCTCTCTTTTTATGAGAGATATCTTTCTCACTTTGGAGCCAATCTGGAGATATTGAATTTAGTGGGCTCCTGTCACTATCAATTGGGGGATAAGAAGGAAGCCTTAGAGATCTGGCAGAGGTCATTGGAGCTTAATCCTGACCAAGAAGACATCAAAAAGCTCGTTCAATCCCTACATGAGAAGTCGAAATAGAGCAATCAAACCCCCATCTTAGCGATTCTATACATTTAGTTCTTCCCATGGCAAAATATTCCTGATTTAAACAATAGGGGACGGTTCTATTTTTTTACCAGCGGTCAAGCTTTATCATTATTACAAGACCTGGACTTCTTCTGATGTTCTGGGGCATCAATTTATAATAAAGCCTGATTCTTTTTTTTAATAAAATAGAACCGTCCCCATTTTATTTTATTTTTTATTTTATTTTATTATTTGTCTTTTTTATTAAGTAGGTGGTCAGCGGCCAGGACAGCGAAGACATAGGCGGCTGAGCCTCCGATCACGTATTCTGTCTCATACCAGTCCCAGGTGTTAGAGCGGTACTCTATGAACTTGGGCCGGATGAAAGAAGCTCCTGAAACCACACCGCCCGGAATGTAGGTCCATTCTGACCTGTTAAACCCATACCCCACCGTGGCCGAATTCACACCGACACCGGAAACATACGAGTGGTTGGAAGCTGGGTGGCAGCCAAAATTGTAGTTCAAAGCTGAAAAGAGGAATTCTTCATCGAAAATCTCTGGGAAGTGCTTGGTAAAATAATAAGACCGGGCTCCGAGTTGTAAGACATCCCAATTATTTCCCCAGACTTTAAACTCGAAATACACTCGGTAGGGGCTTTTGGAGACTTCTTTTTCCATATGTTTTATGAGTTCCTTGGCTTTCTCGACCACAGCCTTCTTAAACTGGCTGTTTTCGATCTTGGGCATAACTCGAGCCAACGTTAGACCCGACCACCAAAAATGAGAAGCAGGTCTGGCCTTGATATAGGGAATGAGTTCCAGGAGTCTTTTCTTGTATTTGGCCTCCCCGGTCGTCAGGAAGAGTTCTGCTGCTGCGGCCATCTCCCAGGAGTGGTATTCATCCTCTAGAGGCTGGTAGCAAACTTCGAAATGAACAGGCTCATGGGTCTGCTCATACTCCCAGACATCTTGAGCAGCCTGCAGGCATTCTTCTGCTAGCTTGCTATCGTACGCTTTGAGGACGCGTGAGGCTAGAGCAGCAACCTGAGCAAACTGGTATTGTCCGCCTGTATTCCTGTTGGTGAACACCCACCTATCGTCGAACTTTCCGGAGCGCCCCCCTTTTTGCTCTGTTGGTTTCAGTGTCGGGTCATAGACGAGCCCGTCGGTGATATTCACCGGGTCGCCAACTACGATATAATCCTGAATTTTGTTTTCGATTATGCCAGGGCAGATATGTCCTGCGGCTCGGTAGAGGGCCAACAGGTTTTCCATTCCAAAGGATATCTGCTGAAGCATGTCGTTCTTCCCATCTGGCTGGAATAGGTTTACCCTCCGCTGGTCTCTGATAATAGAAGTCATGTCTCTGCTCGTTCCGAATTCTTCCTGAGCGAGAGCCATCCAGAGGACGGTCTGGCAGATGCTGCCAAAAGGCAAATCGTTGTCTCCTGCATCGTGCCATCCACCCCAGTCAAGACCGGGTATGTGCTCGTTAGGCTTGAATTGCGTTTCTGTTTCATCTTTTTGCCGGTAGCTGTCGAAGTGGACCTGGTTTAGAGGGGCCTGAAGCCCGTCGTCAAGGTGACAGGCGCCGTGCCAGACCTTTTCTCCCTGCCTGATTTCCACATGACACATCTGGACCGGGAAAAAGACATCCATGGTGGGCTGCCAGGCTTCTTTGTACACATCACGGCCTATGGCTATCGGCCCAACTTGCTGGCTGCCGTAAATGAGATAATACTGTCCCGGAGTCTTGACCTCTGTGAAGTCGAACAAGTAATAGTCGTAATTAAACAGAGGTCCCCATTTGACTGGTTTTGCGGCCTTGGTCAGCTTTTTATTACCGTCTTTCTCAAGGCGAACGATCTTCATTTCCTTTGGATCTGTAGTGCGAGGATCAAGCTCAAGGACGGCTATCTTTTTCTGGGCAAGATGGTATCCAACCTGCGAGACCTGAATAACTGGTTCCCTCTGCCATCGAGGATCAATTCTTGGTGTTATCTTCATGGAAAACTGCTGTTGAGGCGATCCAGGAGGGAGTGCTGCAAAGATAAAGAAGCCATTGATATTTCCTTGGCCTCTGCCGTCGATGAGGCCGAGGTTCGCATCTTCTGAAGTGATGGTGAAGGCTCTCAGGTCGTCTTCGGGAGCAATCGAGATTTCCTTGGCTAAAGGTACCAGCATCATCTTGCCCATGTATCTTTCAGGGAAGTAACCCGTAAATGGGCCGCCTCTGTAGGTCTTGTAACGATATTCCTTGGGATAAATCTCCAGCTTGAGCATGAATTGAGAAACCTTTTTCCAATCGATGGGTTTATCTAGATGAACTTTGACCAGGATCGAATCGCCATCTGTACTGCAGATGAGTTTATAGATGATACCCAGTGGCTTTATTTTCTCTGGGACAATGGATGAGTTTTTTTCCATCTCAACTGTCCTTTTTCCTGTTTCTTTAGTATCGAAGCCTAACGGTCTTCCCTCGGTTGTCAGGCAGATAATTTCACCGGCATCAGCAACACGTTTGTCGTGGAGAAACATTTGAAGGCCGCCTCTTTTTCCTACCAGATAATCGTTGTGGTAGACCAGAAAGACAAATCCTGGTGTCTCAAAATAACCCTCGGGTTTCAGCTCTATCTGGGCTAAGCAAACAGAAGCCAGGAGAATAGAGGCCACGAATATCAACCCAAATCTATATATATTCAGTTTCATTGTGAATCTCCTTCCATGTGTATTTTATTTGTTTTTATTGTGACCATTTGGCCGGCTGTCGGTCCCAGCAGTGGGCGCGGAGCGCGGTGTGAAGGTCATTCGGAAGCGGGCCAGCATCGCTGGCTGACATGTTGGATTCCACATGTTGAAGCTTTCGCATGCCCGGGATAATAGTGCTGACTGTAGGATTGTTGAGGATGAAGCGCAGGGCCATCTCAGGCATGGTCATACCAGCTGGCAACAAATCCTTTAAAGCGTCTGCCCGTTCCACGCTGGGGATCAGGTTTTCAGGGACAAAGTAGGTGTTGCGCCAGTCGCCTTCCGGCCAGGTGCTTTCTTTGGTCAAAGTGCCGGTCAATGTTCCTTCATCAAAGGGAACCCGGGCAATCACAGCCACGTCTTTTTCCGCACAGGCTGGGAATAGCTCATCCTCTGGATTCTGATCGAAGATGTTATAGATGACCTGGACTGCATCGACCAGGCCGCTTTGGACAGCCTTTATTCCATTCCATGCTTCCCAGCGGTTTAGACTGATGCCCACAGCCTCGATCAATCCGTGCTGGCGGAGATCGTCTATCTTTCGAGCCCAACGGTCATCCTCGGCCCAGCCATCTTCCCAAGTGTGAAATTGAATCAGGTCAAAGCTTTCAAGACCAGCGTTCTCCAAGCTTTTATGTATGTATTCTTCGATATGGTCTGGAGGAAAACAGTCGTCCAGGGTGTATTCCCTGAGGCTGGGCCATTTGAAATTTTTAGGCGGAACCTTGGTGGCTGTGTAGATTTTCTTCTCGGGATTGGCCTTTACCAGCCGGCCGAGCAGCCTTTCGCTTCGCCCTTCCCCGTAGGCCCAAGCTGTATCGAAGAAATTGCAACCCAATTCCAAGGCCCGCTGAAGAGACTGGAAGGATTCCTCATCATCCGAGCCGGTCCAGCCGCCCATTCCCCACATGCCATAGCCCATCTCACTTACCTCCCAGTCCTTTCTTCCGAATTTCCGGTATTTCAAAGTGTTCCTCCTTTTGATGGATTCGTTTGGATTCTATTAGATTCTAAATGTTTAAATCTCTCAATACTTCCAGCAGACAGTCTATATCAGCCAAGTTGTTGAAAATGTTCACTGAGACTCTGATATTCCCATCCCGGGGAGACACGTAGATATTGTTTTCAGCAAGTCTCTTAACACAGGTTTCATTTTTATCGCCGAGAGTAAAGGTCACAATCGCGGACCGCTCTTCCTTCCTGGAAACAGGGGAGAGGATGGTGACATTCAGATCCCTTAATCCTTGGATAAGATATTCTGTTAGCTCCATGATCCTCTGCTGGATGTTCTGGAGACCGATTTCCTGGATATAGTCCAGTGCCTTTTGAAAGGCCAGAAGGGGCTGAAGGTTAAAGGTGCCGAAGTTATAACAGTGAGCCGATTCGTGTAGGCAGAAGGGTGTGTTTTTTCCGGTGTGGATAATGCCTTTTCCTTTGGTATCCACCGAAAGCCATCCTGTCAATGGAGATGGAAATCTTTCTCGGAACGACGGAGATGTAAAAAACATTGAGCCGATGTGTCCGGTCAATCCCCATTTATGAAGAGAGGCGGAAAGAACATCAATATTCGAGGCTATCACATCCACCGGAAAGAACGGGAAGGCCTGGGTGGCGTTGACGATGAAGAGAACTCCCCGCTGGTGGAGTTCATGTCCAAGGGTGAAGAGATCCTGATGGAATCCAGTAGCGTACTGGATTTGGGAGGTCACGACGGCCACAGTCTGTTCGTCCATCATTTCGATAATGGAATCGATCGGATAGCGCCCCTCTACAGGCTCGACATACTTCATCATGATATTCAGGTATTCAAAACCGATGGTCGAGGCAGGAAACTCGTCCTTCATGGAAATTATGTTAAAGGGCTTTTTGAATTGATTCTGGAAAGATAGAGCCAGCAGGGACATCGCCAGGGAAGTGTTCGGGACAAAGGTCACATTGTCTGGTTCAGTGTTCATGAGTCCTGCTAAGTTTGTGCACAAGTTTTTAAATCTTTCCAGGTCTTCCATCCATTTTATATCTCCGCCTAAGTGGAGTTTACGGTATTCTTCCTGGATGGCTTCGAAAACAGGAGTGGGCAGGGGAGACATGGCTGCGCTCTGGAAATAAGCCGAATTCTTGGTTATCGGGAAATCTCTTCGGATTTTATTCCAGTCTGTCATCATTTCTCCTCAATCATTAAAAAAAAAGTTGTCTGATTTCCTGAATTTTTTTTTATTGCGTATTGAGTTTGATATTTTATGATATCTAACTCTCCAGGTCAAAGGGGGTCAGACCAAGCCAAATGGCTGTTTTTAAATAAATAATCCTCTTTTTCACCTTGAAATTAAGGCTTAGAAGTGCATTTTTGGGGGTAAAATTGCCATTCTAATGAATGCCGGGTTTTAGAATAAGCTGTCGAGATGTACCGCTTGAAATAAATCTCAAGTCAACTTCGAGCTAGAATAATCGTCCCCATTTTCTTCTTCTGGATACCCTCACTGCTGCTCCTTATATACTCGGATTTTCTGAAGATACTTATCGTTTCGCTCAGGAAGACCAAAGAAGAGAACTCGCATCCTGGCCTTGGTCTGGATTTGAAAAATTTGACCTCAAGTTTTGCCTGTGATAAAAGTTTTTCAAGAGATTAAGGCGAGAATCAAGAAAAAAATCTGATTCGGGTTTTCAGATATCCAGGAGGCAACAATGGAACGGCTTACTCTTGATAAACTCCCGCGCAAGATTCTAGCGAAGATGGATCTTGAAACGGCCTTCATGGCCTCAAGGCTTACCATCACCGCTGAACGACTGCAGCTTTTCCGAGAACTTCATGGCAAAATGCTATCGGCTGCCAGGATTGGAAAGAAATTGAAGATCCATCAAAGGTACTTACTCTTCTTCCTTGACGCTCTAGTTTCAATGGGTTTACTTCGGAAGAAAGAAGACCTGTACTGGAATTCGACCTTAGCCGACAAATATTTTGTTCGCGAGAGGCCTATTTACTGGACCAGACAGTTTTCAGCCGAGGGAGTGGAGGTGTTTGAAGCCTTCACTGTGTTGGAAAAAATCCTTAGAACAGGCAAAGACACTTGGACGATTAGAAAAAGAAAGAAGCAAAATTATGTGGAGTCAATGAGGAAGCATCCAGAAGAGGCAAGAGATTTCACCCAGATGCTTTTCCATTACCATAAGGCTGATGCTGAGGCTTTGGCCAAATACTTGGATTTGTCCAAGGCACAGGCCATTCTGGATGTTGGTGGTGGTTCGGGAGTCATGTCTATAGCCTTGGCCAAAGCGAATCCGAATCTTCGAGCTTGCATACTGGATATTGAGCTGGTCTGTCAAATAGCTAGAGAAAACATCAGAAATGCGGGTTTATCGCACAGGATCGATG
>WVZL01000038.1 GCA_011772495.1 Candidatus Aminicenantota bacterium | reverse complement strand
CGCCCAATATTAAGGGGGTACATCAAAAACCATCGACAGTGACATTCAGGCAACAGAACGTATAAGGCAATCTTTACGATAAGCCTGAAGCCTCCGCTCGACTTAATTCCTTTAGAGATTTTTTTGTGATTCTATTAACCTTCTTTAAGAAGTTTTGGTACTTTTTCTCCGGCAATCCCTCATCTCTAAGGGCTGATTTTAAGTCCCTACCCCTGCTGAGTATTGTCCTTACTTTTTCCTCCACAATTTCAGCCGCCACGCTATCTGCATAATCAATTATATCTCTCAGTTTTATATCCCCTAGGCCGACCCGAAATTCTTTACCCAAGGCCTGGGCTTTATCTTGGTGGTTACTATGCTTTTCCATAAAGACCCGGAGATCCTCCGGCAATATCTCGTTTCTTTTATTTCCTATTGCCGACAACACCGCACCTCTCAGAATATTTTCCAGCTCCCTAAAGTTGCCCGGGTATTCATGAATTATCAACATGGCGAAGGCATCTTCGTGTATAAACATATCTTCTCTCAAATTCATTTTCTTCAAAATCCTCTGCAGAGAGCTTCCGATAGCTGCTCCTGGAAATTCACTCAATCTTTCTTTCAAATTTGGCATCTTGATCACATCTGGGAATCCTAGCCGAAATTTCAGATCCGGAAGGATGTCATTTTTCTCGATATTACTTGGCTGTGCGGCAGCGATAAAACGGACATCAATTCTAATAGGTTCTTTCCCCCCGATTCGATAGAACTCTTGGCTCTCTATAACCGTTAACAGTTTGGCCTGCAGCCGTTGGGGCATCTTGCCAATTTCATCCAGAAAAATTGTTCCTTTATTTGCAATCTCGAATAATCCCTTTTTCCTTTCCTTGGCATCTGTAAACGCACCCCTTTCAAAACCGAAAAGTTCAGATTCAAGCATAGTCTCAGGAATTGCAGCGCAGTTTATCGGGATGTATTCTTTCTTCCTCCTTGTACTCATTTTGTGCATCGCCCTGGCTAATAGCCCTTTACTGGTCCCCGTCTCTCCGATTATGAGCAGAGGATTGACTTCGGAATGTCGGTATATCTCCCGAATTCGTTTGAGGGGAAAGCGCTTGTCAAAATCCCATATTTGGTATTCACGCATTACATCTTCAACGTCCTCTTTGGTCGCTTTGGAAAATTTCAAAAGGCTCTCAAGGGTTTCTATCGCCACGATATCTTCGACCTCTTCGAAAACCAGTGTATATAGTGGAATCACGATCTCCGCCTCTTCGTGTCCAATGAAATCGTCGTAGAATACTTCTTCAAATAGGTATTTTGCCTCGGGAACCCCCCACCGAAACCACAACAAATCTATATACCAAATTGCGAGCTCAATATAAGAAAGGCCGCATGTCTTGGCTATCTTTTCAATTCGTGACCTGATCTTGGTCCTTTTCGAGCCTATTTGGGATCGGTCCAATTGGTCTTTAATGATAGAAAGGTATTCCCTCAACAACAGTGCGGAAATCATTTGTATCTTGCTCAGAGGGAGGCCGGGTCTTGGGGTAACGTCCGGTTCGGATTCGAGTTTCTCGAGGTCGACTT
>WVZL01000016.1 GCA_011772495.1 Candidatus Aminicenantota bacterium | reverse complement strand
TCGGGGGGTGTTTTGAAAGGATTTTTCCTGGAGCGTGGAGATGACCTCTCCCGAAGCCAGCTCGCGGAGATTGATCAGAAGGCCAAGAGTCTGGGAGGAAAAGGAATAATCTGGATAAAGAGGATCGAGGCGCTGAAGTCTCCTCTAAATATTCCCCAGGATCATCTCAGCCTGATCTGGAAAGGGCTTGAGGGCGGAGAAAAAGGATTGGCCCTCCTGGTCGCCGACAAAAAGGATATCGCTTTAAGAGTTCTGGGCGAGATAAGAAGAGAGCTGGTTCAACAGGAAAAGCCTGATCGCGATTCCTTTCGATTTGCCTGGGTGACAGATTTTCCGCTTTTTGAATGGAGCGAAGAGGAAAACCGCCCCCTCTCTGTGCATCATCCCTTCACTTCTCCCCATGAGGATGACCTTTCCTTCCTGGAAAAGGAGCCCCTCAAAGTCAGGGCCAAAGCTTATGACCTCATCTTAAACGGGATTGAGATTGGAGGCGGCTCGCAGCGAATCCATAACGTCGATTTACAAAACAAGATATTCAAGATCCTTGGCTTGAGCCATAAAGAGGTCGAGGAGAAATTTGGATTTTTCCTGGAAGCCCTGCTGTATGGAGCACCTCCCCACGGCGGGATTGCTTTTGGATTTGACCGGATCGTCATGATTCTGGCCGGCGAAGCGTCTATCCGTGACGTCATTCCTTTCCCCAAGACTACTAGCGCCCTGTGCCTGCTGACCGGTGCTCCGGCTGGAGTCGGGTCAAAGCAGCTTGAAGAGCTGGGACTGAAAAAAACCAAAGAATAGAGAGGGGAAATTTTGTTTGCGATAAAAAGTCAGGAGTATTAAAATATATTTTTTCAATACCCATCATTAACAGGAAAGACATCTGGAACAGACGACCATGGGTGACTTTTTTCGACTAATATAGTGATTTTAAAAGCAATAATAAATCAAAAAGGAGGTTAAGAGCATGCACTGCAAGAAAGAATTTTATCGCAAGCTCATTCTTTTCCTGGTTTTCATCGCTGTCTTCACCTGTTTTTCCCTGGCTCAGACTTTCGAGGCTGTAAAGAACCAGGTCAAAGTCCACACTCTTAAGAACGAGATGAAATTCATCGTTCTCGAACGCCATGATGCTCCGGTCGTATCGTTCCATGTGTATGCGGATGTTGGGAGTGCTAATGAATCGTACGGGATAACCGGGATCTCTCATCTGCTGGAACACATGGCCTTCAAGGGTTCCAAGGTTGTAGGGACCACAGACTACGAGGCAGAAATAAAAGTGCTTAATGAACTGGATGCCCTGTACGATGAGATCAAGAAGGAGAAATCCAAAGTCAAACCAGATGAGGCGAAGCTCAAGGAGATGGAGGAGCAATTTGAGTCCTTGCGCTTGAAGGCCAAGGAATACGTGGCCACCGATGAATTTTTTGATATGATGAGCAAAGAAGGCGACCGTGGACTCAACGCCTACACCAGTAATGATGCCACCCAGTACATCGACAGCCTTCCCTCGAACAAGCTGGAATTCTGGATGGCCATGACCTCAGACCGCTTCCTCAATCCTGTTTTCCGCGAATTTTTCAAAGAAAGGGATGTGGTTATGGAAGAGAGAAGGCTTGGCTTGGAAACTCGCCCCATGGGAAAACTCATCGAAGATTTTTTCGCCACTGCCTTTAAAGCGCATCCCTATAGTCATTCAGTGATCGGCCACATGTCGGATTTACAGAACATTACTCGGAAGGATGTCGAGGAGTACTTTAAAAAATATTATGGTCCCAGCAATTTGACAGTCGGGATTGTGGGCGATGTCAATCCCGAAGAAGTTTTTGAAATGGCTGAATTGTATTTTGGACGTATTCCGAGCAGCCCCAAGCCAGAGCCTGTGAGGACAGAAGAACCTGAACAATGGGGAGAAAGGCGAGTCATAGTAGAGGCTAGATCCCAGCCCCTTATAGTCGGAGGCTATCACCGTCCAGATGCCCGCCACCAAGATGATGCAGCTTTGGAGGCCTTGGCTAATATCTTGGGTCAGGGACGTTCTTCAAGGCTTTACCAGGTCTTGATTAAAGAGAAAAAGGTTGCTATTCAGACCGGGAGTTTCAACGGGTTTCCAGACGATAAGTTTCCTAATTTGGTTGCCTTTTTTGCCTTTCCTGCCAAAGACCACACCTCGGCGGAGTGTCTGGAGCTCATCGATAAAGAGATTGCTCGAATCAAGGAAGAATCTGTAACTTCAGAAGAATTGACCAAATTCAAGAGGAATGCTGAAAAAAACATCCTGAACCGGATGAAATCGAACAGCCGCATGGCTGCTCTTCTGACTTATGCCGATGTGGTGCTCGGAGATTGGAAGTTGACTTTTGACCAGGTTAAAGACATCAGAGCCATCACTGAAGAAGATGTAAAGCGGGTTGCCAATACCTATTTGATCAAGAAACACAGGACAATCGGCGAGATTGTCCCTGAAAAATGAGCTGGAAGAAAATGAGCAGGCAATATTTTTTCGAGGGAAAGGAAAGCACAATGAAAAAACAGAAGATAACTAATTTCACGGTTTTCTTTATTTTAATTTTTTTGGGCGTGAGTTCTGTCTTTGCTCAGAAGGGCCCTAAGGATAAGTTTGTCTTTGGGCCTCTGAATCCCATCAAAATGCCAAAGGTTGAGACTGTTGAATTGAAAAACGGTCTGAAGCTTTTCTTGGTAGAGGATCATGAGTATCCCACCATAGATCTAAGGGCCATGGTTCATACGGGATCTGTATACGAACCCGCCTCAAAAATCGGGCTAGCCTCCCTTACTGCCCAGGCTCTCCGGACCGGAGGGACTACCTTTCAAACCGGAGACGAAATCGACCAGGAATTGGAGACTATGGCCGCCACTATTGAGACCTATATGAGTCGAGATAACGGCTATATCATGGTTTCTGTTCTGAAAGAAGACATAGACAAGGCCCTGAAGATTTTGACTGATATCTTGATGAACCCTGCCTTTGCAGAGGATAAAATCCGCCTGGAAAAAATCATGCAGAGCTCTGTCATTTCCCGCCGCAATGATGAAATCATGCAGATTGCCAACCGAGAATTCGGAAAATTAATTTATGGGAGAGACAATCCTTATGCTCGCCATCCTGAGTACGCCACCATAGCAGCCGTGACTAGAGAGGATATCGTAGATTTTTACAAAAGATATTTCTATCCTAACAACACCATCATGGCCGTTTGGGGAGATTTTGACGCCAAATCCATGACGTCTAAGATAAGAAATACCTTGGGAAAATGGAAATCGGCCAAACTGAATATCCCCGCCGTACCTACAGTTAAATATCAGTATAAATACACTGTCAATCTCATCGACAAACCAGATGTCAACCAATCCAACATCATGATCGGTCACATCGGGGGTTTAAGGAGCAATCCTGATTTTCCAGCCTTGAACGTGATGAACAGCATTCTTTCTTGGGACAGGATGTTTAAGAAAATCCGCACCGACGAGGGTCTGGCCTATGCTGTTTGGGGATACTACGGGGCTTCTTACCAGTATCCTGGGATCTTCAGCAACGGAGCTCAAACCAAATCCGAGTCGACTGTTTATGCCATAGATCTAATGCTTAAGCAGATGAAGCGGATCACCGAAGAAGAAGTCACCGATGATGAACTGGCCCGGGCTAAGGACGAGTACCTGAATACATTTGTGTTCAATTTTGACAGCAAGGACAAGATTGTCCGCCGCACCATGACCTATGCTTATTACAACTATCCTCTTGATTTTATGGAAAAGATAAAGGCTAAAGTAGAAAAAGTCACCAAGGCCGATGTTTTGAGAGTGGCCAAGGAATATCTCCGTACGGATAAAGTTCAGATTCTGGTCGTCGGGAAAAAGGAAGATTTTGACAAGCCTCTCTCCGCACTGGGTCCGGTTAATGTCATCGATATCACGATTCCCTCTCCTCCGCAACCAAAAGAACAGTAAGAACACGTAAAGAGATCAGAAGCCCATTTTTTCGACTTTAACTCTGGGGAAAGGAAAACCGCCCTTCTGGGAGGGCAGGCAGAAGTGTTAAGGCAGAAAGGGGACGGTATTATTCCCTGATTGAGCAAATTTCGATCCTGGAATTCGGGCGAGATTAACTTTTTAGCTTTCTTGATTTAAGGGTGCCTTTTAGCCAGATCAGTACCCCACCGAGAAAACTCACTGCAAAAATAGCGATAGCGATGGTAAAAGCCCTCGGCTCTGTTTCCTTCCAGGAGCCGATCGAGACTTCGGCCCAGAAGATAATCCATAAGAGCCAGAGAAACCATAGTAACCAGGCATACCAAGGCCTTTTCCTGATCTTAAAAGTCGAGTGTATTTTTTTCTCGGTCATCGCGGCTTATCCTTTTCCTTGAGTGGTGTCGATCCCGTATTCGGGAAGATTGAGCTTCCACCACTGATCAGCCCTCTTTTGCCTTCCGTAGCCAAAGGCTTCATCCATGGCAGTAAAGAATCCCGCCAGAAAGGGCATCCTGGCACTGGTCGTCTTGACTAGCTGATGAATCATGGTCTTGTCTTTTTTCGACCAGGGACAGACTGCAATGCATATACTGCAGCCTGAGGTCGATTCTCGCCAGTAAGCGAGACATTTGGGCGCGTTCTCGAACCACGCCTGGTGGCCGGGATTGTTCCACTCCCCACAGACTTCAAAATCTGGTTCGTCTTTAAAAGAAAGGCAACCAGAGGGACAGGCTTCAGCGCAGCGCTTACATGTTTGGCAGAATTCCTGCAGGCCAAAGTCTATCGGCCTATCTGTAGCTAAGGGGAGATCGGTCAAGATTTTAGCCAATCGAACCATCGGACCATATTCTGGCGAAATCAAGCGATTTGTCCGTCCCAGCTCTCCCAGTCCCGCATCCAAGGCGATAGCCACACTTGAGCCCAGATCATTCACACTGGGAATAGCTGTATAGCCCAAGCCCCGGATGAATTCAGCCAGCCCGGCAACCAGGAATTCGGCCCGGCTGTATCCCATCGCAGAACCAGCGCTGCTGATAGCAGTCGGCGAACACTGGATGTTATCTATGGGCATAAGAATGCTCACGGCTATGGCATAGGTGCATTTATCCGGGATGACGAGTTTCTCCTCATCTCCATAAGGCTCATGCACATTCTCGAACACGATTTTTTTGTCTCTTTCCTCAGAACAGATATGCCTTCGGTCGAGAATGGCTATTCCTGTCGTGGCCGCCCCGAAATAGCGGGCTGCTGCTTTGATGAGTCGGGCAGCCGCTTCTGGAGTTCCCTGGTATTTATCGATTCCCCGTTCCTCTGGTGTCCTGATGAATTTTCGATTCCAGGAGCGCGTGCCTCTGTTCAATCCCCCCAGGCGGGAGATGACCCAGGAGGCATCGGCCAAGGCTCTGTCCTCGAGCTTGTAGCCCGGGCGTTTTTCCTGGTAGTATTTAGCTGTTTTCTCTTGGCTGTTTCGGTAAAGCTCTTTCATTTTTTCTTGGCCGTAATATCTGGCAAAAGACCCGAAGACATTATTTTGGGATTTATACCTGGAATAGACCGCGTTGTCGATGGCGAGTTTCGATTTCTCCAGGGTCTTGACCCACCAGGGATGACCTTGAGGAACTCTTTTTTGACTGGAGGATGCCTCAGCAGGAGTTAGACTCCCGCCTGCGGCCAGGGCTGCACCTCCTAGGCCGAACTTGAAAAATTCTCTTCGATCCATGGCTGAGCTCCTTAACTTTGGTGTTTTTTAAAGCAGGAGGCAATAAATAAAGAATAAAGGCAAGGAAAAGTCAATTCTTAGCTTATAAATATTCTTTTTTCCCCTTTTTTTTGATGGAATCAACTATATCCTTGACTTTCTGGTCTTGATCTCGATGACAGACTAGGAGAGCGTCGCCGGTATCCACGACAATGATGTCTTCGACTCCGATAAGAGCGGTCAATTTGTGAGGAGAATAAGAGAGGCAGTTGCGGGCATTGTAGACAATGCCATCTCCTTTGATGACATTCCCGTTTTTGTCCTTGGGCCAGATATCCATTAAGGAGGACCAGGCCCCCACATCTGACCAGCCGAAGTTTCCCGGACAGACCAGCACTCCTTCTCTTGCTTTTTCCATCAAGGCGTAATCGATAGATAGGGCGGGGATTTCTTCGAAAATGGATTTTATCTCCCTGTCCTTTTCATTTTTCAAAGCATCAAGCATCCTTTTCCAGTAAGAGAAAATGGACGGGGCATGATTTTCGAGTTTCTGGGCGAAAACCCTAGCCTGCCAGAGAAACATTCCGGAATTCCAGTAGTAGTTTCCGGACTCCAGGAATTGTTTGGCTTGCTCATACCCTGGTTTTTCCTTGAATTCCTTCACCGTATAAAAGGATTCTCCCTGGATTTGATGGGGATTAGCCTTTGAGAAATGGATATATCCGTATCCAGTGGCGGGATAAGTCGGAGGAATTCCGAAGGTGATGAGAAACTTTTGGGAGGCTAGGGAAGCAGCGGCCTCTAATTTCTTCAGGAAGAGGGATGAGTCCTTCAGGAGATGGTCTGCAGGCAAGGCAGCCACCACTGCTTCAGGGTTCTGGAGATAAATCTTGGCTGTGGCCAGTATCAGGGAAGGGGCTGTGTTTTTTCCTTGAGGTTCCACCAATAAATTTTCTGCTGGCAGTTTAGGGAGGAGCTTCCTTATGGTTTGAGTGTGTTCGAGATTGGCCACAGTGTAGATATTGTGTGGAGAGAGGAGGGGGAGAAGACGGAGTACAGTCTCTTCGATCATGGTTTTTTCACTGATAATGGGGAGGAATTGCTTTGGGATTTTCTGGCGGCTTAACGGCCAGAACCGGCTGCCTACTCCGCCAGCCATGATGACGGCTTGTATTTGCATTTTAACCTCGCTTATTCATTTTAAAGAAAAGACACCAAAAGAGCGATGAGTCCGACCAAAAAGCAGTAATAGGAAAATGAAGAGAATTTGCCCTTCATGATCACCTTGACCAGAAAGGTCAAAGCGATGAATCCAAACACCGCAGCCACGATGACTCCCACCAAAACTAGGGTCCAGGATTGGGGAGTGGATTCGATGTTGCTAAGCTGATAAAGAGTTGCGCCCACGATAGCAGGGATGGAGAGGAGGAAAGAGAATTGGGCAGCTTCCTTTCTTTTCCACCCCAGGAGAAGAGCCCCTCCGATAGTTAATCCTGAACGAGAGAAACCCGGGACCAGGGCGAATGCCTGCAGAATACCGATGAGGAGAGGATGAGAAATATTGCTCTTCTGCTTTTCTCGAGCCAGCTTGGTCAGAAGAAGAAAACCTCCAGTGATAAGTAAGGCTGCGCCGACGGTCCACAGGGAACCGAAGAGAGATTCAATAAAGTCGTGGAAAAAATACCCCACGAAAAAGATGGGCAGAGAGGCAAGAAACAAGAAGAATAGAAGCCTTATCTTAGGGTCGCCGATGTTTTCTTTGGGACGCCAACAGAGACGTCCCAGGCTCTGAGCAAGCTCGATCAATTCTCGTCGGAGAAAAACCAAGAGCGAGAGTAGAGTTCCAGAATGAAGCGTGACATCGACTAAGAGCTGAGGCTCGCGCAGGCCGAAGAGGTTTTGGAGGAGTACGAGATGGCCTGAGCTGCTTATGGGAAAGAATTCAGTCAGTCCCTGAATTATTCCCAAGAGGACAATCTCATAAAATTTCAAGAATTATCTAGCCTTTCTATAACCTTTTCTACGACCTGGCTGATTTCACTTTTGATGGCTTCCAGGTCTTCTTTGGTATCACCTTCATAACGGAGGACCAAGACTTCCTGGGTGTTGGAGGCTCGAACCAGACCCCAACCCTTGGGAAAAATAGCCCTCACGCCGTCAATATCGATTATGGGATGGGAGAGGGCGAGCTCTTTTTTCACTTCTTCAACGATCTTGAACTTGACCTCGTCAGAGGCATAAATTCTGATCTCAGGAGTATGGTAGGTATGAGGAAGCTTGGAAAGCAGCTGGGAAAGTTTTTCTTCTCGGCGAGAGAGGAATTCTATCAGGCGAGCCGATGAATATATGGCGTCATCAAAACCAAAATAACGATCGGCAAAGAAGATGTGCCCGCTCATTTCTCCAGCCAGGAAAGCCTTTTCCTCCTTGATTTTTTTCTTCATCAGGGAGTGGCCGGTTTTCCACATGATCGGACGTCCTCCCAGTTTTTCGATTTCTTCATAAAGGACTTTGGATGCCTTGACTTCAGAAATGATGGTGGCTCCCGGGTTTGAGGAGAGGATATCTTGACTGAAAAAAACCATGAGCTGGTCTCCCCAGAGTATATTCCCCAGGTCATCAATGACGCCGATTCTGTCTCCGTCTCCATCATAGGCTACGCCCACGTCGGCTTGGGATTCGGTGACTGTTTTGATCAAGTCTTCTAGAGCTTCGGGAATGGTGGGATCAGGATGATGATTGGGGAACGTGCCGTCCATCTCGCAGTAGAGTTCTATGACATCGCATCCTAGCTTTTTAAAAATAGGCGAAGCTATCACACCTGCTGTTCCGTTCCCGGCATCGAGTACGACCTTTAGTGTCTTATCAAAGCTAACATTCTTGGTAACATAATCAATATATTCGGGCTTGATGTCATAGGAGCTTTTCGTATCTTCTTGTTCTTCAAAAAAATTCTTGTTCTTAATGATCTGGTATATTTTTTGAATTTCCTCGCCGTAAAGGGTTTCCTCTCCGACCATGATCTTAAAGCCGTTATACTCAGGAGGATTATGAGAGCCGGTGATCATCACTCCGGCTTCCTTTTCTTTGTAATAAATTGTGAAATAGAGGAGAGGAGTGGGTACGATACCGAGATCGACAACCTGGCATCCGGTCGCATGCAGTCCCTTTATGAGAGCTTCAGAGTAGGGTTGAGAGCTGAGTCGACAGTCCTTGCCCAGGACGACTTCTTTTTTCCCCTTTTGGCGAAAATAGGTTCCGATTCCTTTCCCCAATAACTCAACCCTCTCCGGGTTTAAATCTTTGTCCACTATTCCTCTGATGTCATACTCTCTAAAAATCTCAGGTTTCAGTTCCACGGCCTTCCTCCTGTAAGCAGAGTTTCCAGATTTGACTTTGATCTATTCAAATCAATGAAGTGCCTAGTCCGTTCTCCAGCCTCGACTTCTTGCTCGATGGGCTTTTCCTGTTCTCTTTTACCTTTTATTTTTAAAACTTCGCTTGGCTAATTCTTTGAACTTGTTGGATAAGACTTCCCATTTATCCTGAGCCTCGAGGATAAATTCGATAAATTCCCGGACAGCTCCTTTTCCTCCTGCTTTGCTGCAGAGGAAATGGCTGTGTTTTTTAATCACAGGATGAGCATCAGCCACCGCCGCGGCCAGACCTACAGCTTTGATGACCTCAAGGTCACCCAGGTCATCTCCGATGTAAGCGATCTGCTCTTTTTTTAAATTATCTCTGTCCAGAATTTCAAGAAGAACTCTTTTTTTATCGAGGATGCCCTGGTGAACCTCGTTGATTTGTAATTTTTCAGCTCTTTTTTCCAGCGATCTTGATCTTTTGCCTGTAATAATAGCCGTCTTCAATCCAGCCAAACCGGCCAGCAGGATTCCAGTTCCATCCTTGACGTTATAAGACTTAAGTTCTTCCCCGTCAGGCATGATGAGAAGGGAGCCGTCAGTAAGGGTACCATCGACATCCATGACAATCATTTTAATTTTTTGGGCTCGTTCCTTGTATTTCATCAGAACATTAGAACATTTCAGTGCGCCATAAATCATGGAGGTGGATGATGCCTTCTATTTTTTCTTCCTTATTCTTAATAATCAAGGAGGTAATCTTATTCTTTTCCATGATATTAAGGGCCTTGGTTGCCAAATCTTCTTGTCCAATCGTAATGGGATTTCTTGTCATGCACTCTCGGGCCGTTTTCTTGAGCAGGACACCCTTATGCTTGATTAGCATTCTTCGCAGGTCGCCATCGGTTATGATTCCCAAAAGTCTTTCTTCTTTATCGACGACACAAGTCATTCCTAATTTTTTCTGGGTCATTTCTTCAAGGACATCTCGCATAGATGTCTGGCCCAAAACTCGAGGTATTTCTCTGTCCCTATGCATTAACTCTTTGATCTTAAGTAGTTTCTTGCCGATCTGTCCCTTGGGGTGAACAAAAGCAAAGTCCTGTTCTCCAAATCCCTTTTTTTCCATCAGAGCAATAGCGAGGGCATCTCCCAGAGCCAGGGCTGCAGTTGAACTGGCTGTAGGGACAAGACCAGAAAGCCCAGCTTCTTTTTCTACGCTGGCGTCCAGGACAATATCACTGTGTTTGGCCAATTTCGATTTCTTATTTCCAGTGATGCTGATGAGTTTTATTCCTATTCTTTTGATGAACTCCAACAGGTCACAGATTTCTCTTGTTTCACCACTATAGGATATGGCGATGATGACATCATCCTTTAAGATCATACCCAGGTCGCCATGGCCTGCGTCAGCAGGATGAATAAAGGCCGCTGGGGTTCCACAACTGGTCAGAGTGGCGGCAATCTTGCGTCCGATCAGGCCAGACTTTCCCATTCCTATAACAATGACCCTGATTTTCTCTTGGGAAAGGAGTTCGACAGCTCTGGAAAAATTCTGATCCAGCTTGGGAATCAGAGTTGAAACAGCCTTGGCTTCTGTATCCAGGACCTCTTGTCCTATCTGAATGATTTCTTTCTCATCTTTGGTCATGACTTCTGTTTTCCTTTAATCGAGATCATTAATCCCGTCTACTGCCTTTTTTATCCGCAGCAGGCTGCCCAAGAGGCTATTTAATTTATTTATTTTCAATGAGTTATGCTTATCCGAAAGGGCAGCCGAAGGATTCTCGTGAACCTCAAGAAAGACTCCGTCCGCGCCGGCGCTGACGGCTGCTCTGGCGATGTAGGGAATGAATTCTGCCTCGCCTCCAGAAGAGGTTTTTTCACCTCCCGGGCGCTGAACGTTGTGCGAGGCATCGATAACAACCGGGAAACCCCATTCCTTCATGGTCGGGATGGAACGAATGTCAAAAACTAAGTTGTGGTAGCCAAAGCAGGTGCCCCTGTCGGTGAGGATGATATTCTCGTTATTCTGGCTGAGAACTTTTTCTGTTACGGTTTTCATTTCTTGAGGAGATAAAAATTGTCCCTTTTTGAGGTTTATGGTTTTTTGAGTACGGGCTGCCTCCAGGATCAAATCTGTTTGGCGACAAAGAAAAGCCGGAATCTGAATGACATCCAGGACTTGAGCGGCTTTCTCGATTTGACTGGTCTCATGGACATCGGAGAGGACAGGAACACTGCATTCTGTTTTTACAGTCTGGAGTATTTCCAATCCTGTTTCCAGGCCAGGCCCCCGGTAGGATTTGATAGAAGAGCGGTTGGCTTTATCATAAGAGGCTTTAAAAATAAACGGAATTTGATGCTCCTGGCATATTTTCTTGATTTCCTTGGCTAAGAAAAGAGTGTGTTTCTCACTTTCGATGACGCAGGGCCCCCCTATCAGGAAAAGGGGCTGTACACCTCCGATTTTAACCTTAGGGCTTATTTTTATTTCTCTTGAGGCGATAGGCATAACTTGCTCCGATAAAGGATTTGAATAAAGGATGAGGCTCCAGAGGTTTTGATTTAAACTCTGGATGGAACTGGCAGCCAAGGAACCAAGGATGATTCTTGATCTCTATGATTTCGACCAGGTCGTAATCTGGATTTTTCCCTGAGAAACAAAGGCCAGCCTGGGTAAGTGTTTTTTCGTATTCAGGATTGAATTCATACCGGTGGCGGTGACGTTCAGAAATAGCCTCCTTACGGTATGATTTATAAGCAAAAGAATTTTTCTGGAGGCGGCAGGAATAACTTCCCAATCTCATCGTTCCGCCCATCTTGTCAATTCCTTTGAGTTCTCTCCATTTGAAGAATAATTTATGGGGTGTTTTCGGATCGAACTCGGTGCTGTTAGCCCGAGATAAGTTGGCGATTTTACGAGCAAATTCAATAGTAGCGCACTGCATGCCCAGGCAAATGCCAAAGTAAGGAATCTTTTTCTCCCTGGCATAAGTCACAGCCTTAATCTTGCCTTCGATTCCCCTCACTCCAAAACCTCCAGGGACAAGAATTCCGTCATGTTGGCCTAGGATGTCCTCGAGCTTTCCCTTTTCTAGGTCTTCAGCTTCTATCCAGGAAATGTTGACTTTGAGCCGATGTTTTATGCCTCCATGAATTAAAGCTTCTTTTAGACTGATGTAGGAGTCTTGAAGCCCTGCGTACTTGCCGACCAGAGAGATTTCGACTTCATCTTCAGGATTATTCATCCTGGTGATGAGATCCTTCCAGCTGCTCAATTTTCTTTTCTTCTTATCAAGGTTCAGATACTTGAGGATGATTGTATCCAGCTCTTCCCTGGCATAGAGGAGAGGAATCTCGTAAATATTCTTCACGTCTTGGGCTGTAATCACGGCTTCTAAGGGAACGTTGGTAAAAAGAGATATTTTGGCCTTGATGTCTTGGTTGAGCGGTCTTTCTGTCCGGCAGAGGATGATGTCCGGCTGAATACCGATGGCTCTGAGTTCACGGACGCTGTGTTGAGTAGGCTTGGTTTTTAATTCCCCAGAAGTCTTGATAAAGGGCACCAGTGTCAGGTGGATGAAAAGGGTGTTCTCCTTTCCCAATTCGAGTCTCATCTGCCGGATAGATTCCAGAAAAGGCTGACCCTCGATGTCTCCCACAGTGCCCCCGATTTCAGCTATAACGATGTCGTTCTCCTCGGCTACAGTAGAGAAGGCCTTTTTTATCTCATCCGTGACATGGGGAATGACTTGCACGGTCTTGCCAAGAAATTCACCTTGGCGTTCTTTTTTGATGATAGACTCGTAAATTTTTCCTGCTGTCCAGTTATGGGACTGGGAGGTTTTGGTAGAGGTAAAACGTTCATAATGACCTAAATCGAGGTCTGTCTCTGCCCCGTCGTCAGTGACGTAGACTTCTCCATGTTGAAAGGGATTCATAGTGCCGGGATCGACGTTCAGGTAGGGGTCGTATTTTTGGAGTGTGATTTTGTATCCATGGCTCTCCATGAGCCTTCCTATTGAAGAGGCAGCAATTCCCTTGCCCAGGGCAGAAAGCACTCCTCCGGTTATGAAAATGAATTTCGTCATGAGCTTCTCTTCTTTAAGAATTCTTCAAGTTTGATTATATCGTTAGGGATATCCACACTCAAGGTGGGAGATTGTGTTTCGATCATCTTTATCCTGTAGCCATGTTCTAAAGCTCTGAGCTGTTCCAAGTTTTCGGTTTTTTCTAGCCTTGAGGGCTTAAGGCGAACATAGTTCAAAAGAAAGTCTCTTTGGTAGCCGTAGATTCCGATATGCTGGTAAAGGAAGTCTGAGGCCTGGAAAGGCAGCGGAGAGCGGGAGAAATAAAGCGCAAAGCTATCTTTATCGATAACAACCTTGACTGCGTTGGTATCGCGAAGAAGGTTGAGGTTTTGGGTTCTGGCCATCAGAGAAACCATGGGAATGAACTCATCCTGGAGGGCTAAAACCAAGGTGTCTATCATTTGCCCACTTACTAGAGGTTCGTCTCCTTGTATATTAATGATAAGAGGGGTTTTCAATTTATTGGCAACTTCAGCCACTCTCTCTGTTCCAGAATTATGATGAGGAGACGTCATTCGAACCTCAGCACCAATTTTTTTGGCAGCTTGGGCAATTCTCTCATCATCAGTCGCTACGATGATTTGTTCTAGGAACTTAGCTGTCGTGGCTCTCTCAAAAACTCTCTCAATCATCGGTTTTCCCTGGATGAGAGCTAAAGGCTTGCCGGGAAAACGCTGAGAGTGGAACCTGGCGGGAATAATCCCTGTGGCCTGCTTCATGGCTTGTTCACGAGATCAATCTTTTTTTCCAGCGGAGGTTGTATGATCTTTTCTGCTGTTTGACAATTGGCTTCTAGGTAGGCGCCCTCTTCAATCACCAGCTTGGGTGCAGTGATACTCCCGGTCACTTTTCCCTTTGCGTTGATTTCGACTTTCTCGTGAGCTTGGATGTTTCCCTTGATATGACCATTATTAATGAGGTAGCCCACTTTTATGTCGGCTTCTACTTTTCCTGTTTCGCCCACCACGAGTACAGAATCGGAATTGATGGTGCCTTTAAACTTGCCGTCGATACGGAAAGAGCCTTTGAAGGATAAATCTCCCTTGAATTCTGAGTCCTTGTTAAAGAAGCCAGTGATCTTCGCTTCCTTCATTTCTAGATTCTTCTCTTTCATGATGCAACTCCTTTGATAAGTTCATAGATCCTGTTAAGGTCATCCAGAGAATAATAATATATTTTCAACGCTCCTTTGTTTTGATTTCCCTGGAGTATGACTTTAGTCCCCAGAAGTTTGAGTAACTCTTCCTGGAGAGCTAGCAGATCCGGGTCAAGAGCTCTCTCTTTCTTTGGCTTCATTCGAGGCTTGCTTATCATTTTTTCCGCTTCGCGAACAGAGAGGTTCTTTTGAATGATCAGGCGGCAGACGTGTTTTTGCTGCTCAGGATCTTTTATGGCCAACAGGGCTCTGGCATGCCCCATGGAAATTTTATTTTCGGCCAATTCCTGCTGGATTTCTTCTGGGAGCTTAAGAAGACGCAGATAATTTGTGACCGAAGTCCTGTCTTTTCCCACCTTTTCGGCTATTTGCTGTTGAGTATACTGGAGTTCCTGGATCAGTTTCTGGTAGGCATGAGCGATCTCTATCGGGTTCAATTCTTCCCTCTGGAGGTTTTCTATAAGGGAGACCTCCAGCTCCTGCTCTTTTGGAATAGTCCGGATGAGAACAGGTACTTTCTTAAGTCCGATTTTTTGAGCAGCCCGCCATCTGCGTTCACCGACGATGATTTTAAAACCGTCTCCTTCGGGAGCGACGATGAGAGGCTGGATAAGACCCGAAGACTTGATGGATTGGGCCAATTCCTGTATAGATGCAGGATCGAACTTCAGACGAGGTTGAAGAGGATTCGGCTTAAGCTGGTCAATTTCAAGGTCAGCGTATCTTTCTTCTTTTAAAATGCCGAGTTCCTCGGGCAAAAATGCCTTTAATCCTTTGCCTAGCGCTTTTCTTTTCATCTACTCAGAATCTCCTCAGCTAAATTTAAGTAGGCCTGGGCGCCCTTTGATTGAATATCATAGATGACAGCAGGCTTGCCAAAACTTGGAGCCTCAGCAAGTTTTACTGTTCGGGGAATGATAGTATCGTAGATAATGCCCTTGAGAGAACCTCTCATCTCCTCTACCACTTGCTTTGAAAGGTTTGTTCTTTCATCGTGCATGGTTAGAAGAATTCCTTCTATTCGCAGGGAGGGATTCAGGTAGGTGCGGACTTCATCCAGAGTGCGAAAGAGATTGGGGATGCCTTCCATGCAGAAAAACTCGCATTGAACAGGGATAAGGATAGAGTCAGCAGCTGTGAGGGCGTTGATAGTCAATAATCCCAAGGAGGGAGGGCAATCTATGAAAATAAAATCAAAGTAAATATTTCTTCGTTTCAATGCTTCTCGGAGTCTTTTCTCTCGCCCCATTAACGGAAAAAGTTCTGCCTCAGCTCCCTCAAGTTCGTGTGAGGCAGGACAGAGGAAGAGGTTTTTTTGCTGGGTGGCATAAATACACTGCTCCATCCTTTGTCCATTCATTATGACCTGATAAATTCCTTTTTTCTTGTCCTTTGTCTTGCCCAGTCCGGAGGTGGTCATGCCCTGAGAATCGAGATCGATAACAAGGACCTTCTTGTTTTTAAGAGCTAGCGAAGAGGAAAGGTTTATGGCGGTAGTGGTCTTCCCCACGCCTCCCTTATGATTAGCTATCGCAATGATTCGATTTTTCATCTTTTAATGTTTCACGTGGAACATGATTCTAGTTTTTTCTCTTATGGAGCTTCAAATAGATGTGGAGGTTATGGATCGCGGCGGGAGTCATGCCCGGGATTTGCTTTGCTCTTCCCAGTGTCTTGGGCCTGAGGCTTTCCAGCCTTTCCACAACTTCTCTTGTTAACCCCGGAATTTTACCGAAATTCAGGTTTTCTGGTATCTTTACCCTGTCTGTCTTCTTGAGGCTGGCAATTTCCTTCTCTTGTTTTTTCAAGTAGCCCTCGTACTTCACTTCTGATTCGATATTTCTCATGTCTTCGTCGGTCAAACCTGTCCGAAATTCTTTATATTCTACCATATTTTCGAGTCTCACATCAGGTTTTTTTAAGAAGTCCTTGAGAGTGATTTTTTCCTTCTTTTCAGTTTTTATCTTTTCCTGCTGAAGGAAGATCATGATCTTGTTGACCCGTTCCTGTTTTTTCAAGTAGACTTCGTACTCGTTTTCTTTGACCAATCCCAATTTGTATCCATAAGGGACCAGCCTTTTATCCGCATTATCGATTCGAAGAAGAAGTCGGTATTCAGCCCGGGAAGTGAAGAGACGATAAGGCTCTTCGACGCCCTTTGATATCAGATCATCGATGAGGACGCCTATGTAAGCTTCGTTTCGGAGAAGCTGGAAAGGTTTTTTCTTTAGTATTTTCAAAGCTGCATTGATCCCAGCCATCAGGCCTTGAGCAGCCGCTTCTTCGTAGCCAGAAGTCCCGTTGATTTGTCCGGCTAGGTATAGGTTTTCGATCCTTCTGGTTTCTAGAGTCAGATGGAGCTGGGTAGGAGCCACGGCATCGTATTCAATACCATAGGCTGGTCTTAAGATTCGTGCTTGGTCCAGGCCTGGGATACTCTTGAGCATTTCCTCTTGAACCTGGTAAGGCAGGCTGGAGGAGATACCATTGACATAGATTTCAGAGGTGTCTAGTCCTTCAGGCTCAAGAAAGAACTGGTGCCGCTGGCGCTGAGGGAATTTGACCACTTTGTCCTCTATGGAAGGGCAGTAGCGAGGCCCGATTCCGGTGATTTGGCCGCTGTACAGAGGAGATTTATCCAAGTTCTGGCTGATGATGTCATGGGTTTTCTGAGTTGTGTAGCCGATATGACACAAGATTTTGTTTTCCAGTTTTTTTTGAGTCCAAAATGAGAAGGGAACCGGGTTTTTATCCCCAGGCTGAGGGCTAAAAGAGCTCCAGTCGATGGTGTTTTTATCGAGCCTCATTGGAGTTCCTGTCTTCAATCTGATCAACTTGAGGCCTAATTTCTTTAAGTTTTCGCTGAGATCTGGAGAAGGAGGCTCGTTAGCTCTGCCTGCCGGGTAAGAATTCAGGCCGATATGAATAAGGCCGTTCAAGAAAGTTCCTGGTGTAAGAATAATTGTTTTGCCCAATAATTCATATCCATCTATGGTCTTGATTCCTCGAGCCTGACCATTCTTGGTAAGGACTTCGGTGACTATTCCTTGGAAAAGAGTTAAATTGGGAGTGTTTTCTAACCAATTTTTCATGGTCAGCCGGTACTGAGCCTTGTCAGATTGCGCACGGGGAGCTTGAACAGCACCTCCCCGGCTTCGGTTGAGGAGTCTGAATTGAATGCCTGTCTCATCGGCTAAGAGGCCCATGAGACCACCCAAAGCATCTATTTCTCTAACGAGATGGCCCTTAGCCAGTCCTCCGATGGCGGGATTGCAGGACATTTGAGCGATAGTCTCTAGGTGGATGGTGACGAGGCAGGTCTGAAGCCCCATACGGCTAGAAGCATGGGCAGCTTCACAGCCGGCATGTCCTGCACCGACAACAATGACGTCGTAATCATTCCTGAAATTCATTTTATTTTCCCACACAGAAGCGGCGGAATATATCCTCGATGATTTCATCCGAACGAATTTCCCCAGTGAGTTGTCCAATCAAGGGAACGGCTTTCCGTATTTCTTCGACGTAGATTTCTTCAGGATAGCCTTCCTTGAGGAGATGTTGTCCTTTGATCAAACAGGCTTCGATGTCTTCAAGAAGAAGCTTTTGTCTTAAGTGGAGGATGATATCTTCGCTTTCTTCCTGAGTGGGAAGGAAGAATTCAGAGATCATTTTCTTCAGCTTATTCAGGTTCGTTCCCTTGAGGGCAGATATATCCAGGGCCGGTATTTGTTCTGTTTTCCCCTTGAGCTTGGTTTTATTCATCTTCTGGGGAAGGTCCATTTTATTGAAAAGGAGGAGGGTTTTCTTCGTTTTGAATTTTTCGATAAGTCTAAAATCTTCTGGGCTTTCTCTTCTCGAGCTGTCCAGAAGCAGAAGTACTCCCTCTGCTTTTTCGGCGATCCTTTTCCCTTTTCTTACACCTTCTTTCTCTGCTGGATGGGAGGAGCGCTCGATTCCTGCCATGTCAATCAAGGTGAAGATGGCCTCATTTATTCTGATGCTTTCCTTTAAATAGTCTCTTGTTGTCCCCGGATAGGGAGTGACAATGGCCCTGTCCCTCTCGAGGAGAGAATTGAAAAGAGTGGATTTACCGACATTGGCTCTTCCTGTGATAGCCAGAGTGATGCCTTCAACAAGAGATTTTCCGATATCGTAGCTCCGTATGAGCTGCCGAAGGAAGAAGACTAGGTTTTCTAAGGTTTTTTCTGTTTGCTTGGGGGAAGCTCGCAGGCCTTCGTCGGGAAATTCAAGGCTGGCTTCGATTCGAGCTAAGAGATGGACAACCTTGGCCCGGAGAGAAGCCATCTTACTGGAGAGTTTGCCTTCAACCTGGTTGAAAGAAAGTCTTGCCTGTCTAAGGGATGAGGCTCGTATTAAATCGTTGACAGCCTCAGCCTGGAGAAGATCGATCCTTCCGCTTAGATAAGCCCGAAGTGTGAATTCTCCAGGGTTGGCGGGCCGAGCTCCAGCTTTGATACCCAATCGAATGGCTTCCTCCAGGATGACCGGGCTGCCATGGCAGCTTATTTCCACCATGTTTTCTCGGGTGTAGGTGCGAGGCTTGGGGAAAAAGGTTAGATAAGCCTCTTCAAAATATTCTTTCTGTTCAAAATTGTAGAGATGACCAAAAACAGAACGGCGAGGTTGAACTTGCCTGCCCTTTTTGGGTTTAAATATTTTTTTGGCGATGCTTAAAGAATTATTCCCACTGAGACGGATGATGCCCAGGCCTCCGAATCCAATAGGGGTAGAGATGGAAATGATTGTATCTTCAAACATGGCTATAATATATTAAATTTTATTGGGGGAACTGTAAAGAGGGTTCAGCTCATCCCGCGCGGGAGCAGATTTGACCAACCAGGGGCAAGCCTTGGGGCTTGACCTAGGGATCGGGCTCAGCCATTATTGTAGCGCTGGTTGCTTTTTCATCCCTGGAGCAACGATTGATAATAAAAGCTGTCCAAGGTCTAATTTCTAGTATTCCGATATAATTAATATCATTTAGTAGAGAGATAAGATTCAATGAAATAAAAGGACGCGAAGGAAAGGATTACTTCGCCGCTTCTGGTACTGGATAGATTTTTACTCTTTTTAGAAATCCCTCGCCTATGCTTTCACTAGAAATACCAGGGATCTGGTTTACAGCTAGGTGGATAATCCGCCTTTCGTAGGGATTCATCATCTCCAGTATTTCGTTTTTTCCAGTCTCTGAGACATGTTGAGCAACGCTCTGAGCGTATTCCTTTAGTTTTCTTTCCTTCCTTTTGCGGTAAAAGTCACAATCGACTTGGATTTTATGAGTGTAGATTTTATTGAGGATATGCTGAAGAGCTAAAAGAAGCGCTGCCTCTCTCCGAAGGAGAAGATGCTTATCTTTTCCCTCAAAAATCACATGAGTGATATCATTTTTCTTCTTTATGTGAAAATTCAGGCTTAGGGGAATAAGGTTGATCAATTTGTCCAGAAATTCGGCCACGGGGTCTTCTTCGGCTTTCGTCTTCGGCCAAGCGCGAATAACGATTTCTTTGCTCTTGATTCCAAAAAGCTTGGTTTTTTCGGCCACAATTTCATAATTGATTTCTTCTCTTGGCAGCTTGAGAACATGTTCAGCATGGCTGATGACTTCTTCTAAGTTTTTTCCTTTGAATTCTTGTTCCTGGTTATTTTTTTCTTCTTTTTCCATGAGCTTCTCTTTTCTTCTTTTTCGATATCCGATTCATTATGGCTTGCTGGCCGATCTGAAGAATGTTATTGGTTAACCAATAGAGAACAAGGCCGCTTTGGAAATTCATGAATAAGATGGTCATGATCACGGGCATGATGAGCATCATCCTGGCCTGAGTCGGATCTGCAGAGGTAGGGGTCATTTTCTGGCTGATGTACTGGGTGACGCCCATTAAAATTGGAGTTACATAATAGGGATCTTTCACAGAAAGGTCTTTTATCCAGAGAAAAAAAGGGCTGTGTCTGAATTCGATAGCGATCACAAGGAGCCGGAAAAAGCCCCAAAAGACAGGCAATTGAATGAGCATGGGCAAGCATCCTCCTGCTGGATTGATGCCGTGTTCCTTGTACAGCCGCATCATTTCTTCATTCATCTTACGGCGCTGGGCGATATCTTGTTTGGCCTTTTTATACTTGGCACGCAGAGCTTTAATCTTGGGCTGGAGTTCCTGCATTCTGGCCATCGAACGCGTAC
Source organism: Candidatus Aminicenantota bacterium (assembly GCA_011772495.1). Taxonomy (GTDB): domain Bacteria; phylum Acidobacteriota; class Aminicenantia; order Aminicenantales; family Aminicenantaceae; genus WVZL01. Next base: position 339,705 of record WVZL01000016.1, on the reverse strand, counting down.
TGCTGTAAGTAAGAGGAAAAAATATGATTTTGACGATGAGAGTCATGATGATTATCGTCACTCCCCAGTTTGGAACGGCTTTATGGATGAACTTCATCCCTTTGAGAAGAATTTCGGCTATGAAGCCAAAGAGTCCAAATTTGATAAGTTTTTTGGCCTCGAACCCGAGGGCTGTGAGGCGCTCCATTTCTTTGGGGCCAAGGTAAATCTTCTGGGGAGAGGTCATTGAGAGAAAGTATTGGGGAGTCGCCTCTTCTCCTTTTCTGATAAACTCGACGTTGTACTTCTGAGGAGGGATGAAGAAGAGGGCGGCAAAATAATTATTTTCATAGGCTGCCCATTCGGCATAGCTAAATTCCCTGAGCTCCGGCTTGAATTTGCTTTCGTCATTCCGGTACACTTTATCAGCGATCTTAACAGCTATCCCTATCCGAACGCCAAACCTTTGTTTCTGTTCTGTTAGAGAGGGATTACTGAAACTCGGTCCCCAGATGAGCCGAGGTTCAATTTCTTGCCTGTTTTTTATGAGTTTTATCTTGGTGTCGAAGTGATATTGTCCATCTTGAAAGATAAAGGTTTTCTCGACGAAGTTTCCCTGTTCATCTGCATATTCAAACCGCATTTCTCCACTCCGACCTTCTCTCAGATCGAGCCTGGAGACCGTAGACTCATAGAGGGACGTGTTGATAACTCTATCGAAAGCCGGATCCTCAGTCCCCAGAGAGAAAGGAAAAGTATCTGTTTCTGCAGAGAGATAGGAGACAAGTTCTAAGTTGTTTTTTTCCTCGTCTTGGTGCTCTTTGAGTTTCCAGCTTTTTAAAACTCCACCTCTGTTGCTCCAGACAGCCTCGTACAGGGAGGTTTCAACTCGGATTTCTTTTTCGACCTCTTCAGAAGTCGGCAGAATTTCTTTCTCTTCTCGTCTGAGCTGCTCCTGGGCTGGAGCTTCTAACGGAGGAGGAGCTGTATCTTTCTTAACAATGATTTCCTCTCGGGCGGACTCTGGGAGTGATTCTGGTAGGGGCTTTTTCTTCACAAAGAGAATTTGATAGAGGAGTAAAACCAAGAAAGAAAGGACTATGGCTATTAGTAATCTTTTTTCCATTTGAAAACCTCTTAAGGAACAAGATCCACCCCTCCGGGGTGAAAAGGGTGGCATTTCAAGAGCCTTTTTCCTCCAAGACAGGCTCCTTTAAATAAACCGTGTTTCTTTATAGCCTGGTAAGTGTAGTCAGAACAGCTGGGATGAAAACGGCAATGATTACCTAAAAGGGGAGAGATAAATATTTTGTAGCCTTTTATCAAAGATAAGGCGATGTTTCTCATCAGGATGGTTCTTCACCAATGGATTTGACTGCTCGGAGATAATTCTGGCGCAGATTCGTCCAAGACGCTTCTTGAATCTCTTTTTTTATGATAATGAGAATATCAAGATTAGGTTTCAGGTATTCTTTGTGTCTCCGAAACAAATCTCTCATCCATCTCTTCATTTTGTTCCTGAAAACAGCATTGCCAACTTCTTTACTGACTATGACAGCCATTCGGGAAAAGCTAAAGCTATTGGGAAAATAGATTAGATTAAAGTATTTATCTTTATATCTTTTACCATCTTTAAAAAGGAATAAAAAGTCTCGTTTATTTCTTATCCTCTCTTGAGGACCGTAAGCTTCTTTCATCAACCAGCCATTCTTTTTCTTCCCTTCTGTCTTCTGTTCTTGATGATGCGTTGGCCGCCCTTAGTTCTCATCCTGACTAGAAAACCATGATTTTTCTTTCTCTTTCTTTTGTTTGGCTGGAATGTTCTTTTCATTTTCTTTCTTATCGAGTAAGAAGTATGTTATAAAACCTGTTTTTATCTGTCAAGCTTGAATTCCTTTTCCGAATATATGGTATTGTTTGTTTGACTCTCTTGTTGTTTTTCTCTATAATGAAACAATCCAAAATGGACTTATTCAAGATTGGGGATAAAATTGTATATCCCAATCAGGGGCTTGGTATCATTGAAGACATTCAATTAGAAGATTATTTCGGGGAAAAATTTAAAATATATCATCTGAGGCTTCTCGCCAATGACACTTTGGTTTTAGTCCCTTCCACCAGTACGGAAGAAATTGGCATTCGCAAACCCATCTCGCCGGAGTTGATCGAGGATATGTTCGATTATATGAGAAACGGAACTGTTGAGGTAACGATGAACTGGAAAGGAAGATACAAGGAGAATTTAAGCCTTATGAAATCTGGATTGACGCGCAATGTCGCTTTTGTCTTGAAACGACTATACTATCTCAATTTGATCAAACCTCTTTCTTTCCGGGAGAAAAAAATGATGGAGAAGGCAAAAGAACTCATTGTCTCAGAAATTGCAGAAGTTTCCTCCAGCTCCTCTTCGATTATCGAACAGAAAGTTTTGGACAACCTTTCTTACTGCTTTAGAGACGTTAAGCCTAGCCTAGAATCTTAACTCCTGATGATTCTCCCTAGCCTCATCCTGTTTGTCCTTTTTCTTCTGCTCAGTGCCTTCTTTTCTTCTTCTGAAACAGCCTTCCTCGCGTCGAGCCCCTACAAGCTTGACCATCGGGAAAAGAAAGGTTCTAAAAGAGCCAAGCTTGTCAAGAGATTGTTGGCCCGGGTTGATAATCTTCTGGCAACCATCCTAGTCGGAAATACCTTGGTAAATGTTGCGGCAGCTTCTGTGGCCACCTATATTTTTCTCTCTTTTATTCCCAACAAGAATCAGGCTATTTTTTTGGCCACGTTGGCCACCACTCTTTTAATACTTCTGTTGGCCGAAATCACCCCCAAAACCTACGCCGCTCACAATCCGTTGAAAGTTTCTTTCCTGTTTGCTCATCCGGTAAGATTTTTTGTGGTTGTCTTTTATCCTTTAGTCAAAATCTTTACCTTTCTTTCCAGAATATTTTTCCGGTTCTCTCGGAAAAAGAGAGAGACCCCGCCCAGCATGTTGACAGAAGAAGAGGTCAAAGTTTTATTAACTGCGGGGAGAATAAAAGATGGAATGTCTTCTTTAAGAAGGAAGATGATTTCAGGAGTCCTTGACATCGGGGCACGGCCCGTAAAAGAAATTATGGTGCCTCGGCCTCAGGTCAAAGCCCTGGAAATAGGCCTGTCTTTTGAAAAAATCAAAGAGGAGGTCCTTTCAATAGAGTTTTCAAGACTTCCGGTTTATCAGGGAACGCTAGATAATATCGAAGGCTGGATTCATACCAGGGACATCATTCCTTATCTGATTGATAATAAAGAGTTTAATATATATAGCCTTTTACGAAAGCCATTTTTTGTACCCGAGTCAGCTTCCGCAGAAAAAGCCCTACTCCAAATGATGGAGAATACGGTTCATCTTGCTTTTGTGGTGGATGAATTTGGGAACATGGAGGGAATCATCACTCTCGAAGATATCATCGAAGAGATTGTGGGAGAGATTCAGGATGAGTATGATGCCCAAGCTGAGGATTGGCTAATCAAAGCAGGCAAAAATGTTTATTTGATCAGAGGTAATGTGCCTGTCAAAGACATCAACCAGAGACTTCCCTTGGATCTCCCTGAAAAGGTAGAGTATACAACCTTGGCTGGTTTTTTTCTGTATGAATTCGGGAAAATTCCTCAGGTGAAGGATGTTTTAGAATACAGGCAGCATGAATTCATTGTGGAACGGATGCATAAGCGTCATATAAGCCTAGTCAGAGTCGTTTTAAAAGCGATAAAGGAAGGGTCTTCAAATGAGGGTCATCGCGACGAATAAGAAGGCTTATCATAATTATGAAATCTTCGATAGTTATGAGGCCGGCATTTCCCTTTTGGGAAGCGAGGTTAAATCTATAAGAGAGGGAAAGATCAGCTTGAAGGAAGGTTATGCTGAGATTAAAGGAGGAGAGGTTTACCTTCTTAATTGCAACATCAGTCCCTATGCGCCGGCGAACAGGTTCAATCATGAGCCCCAGAGAGACCGGAAGCTGCTTCTGCATAGGCGGCAGATAAAGAGATTGATAGGAAAGACCAAAGAAAAGGGGTTTACTCTTGTTCCGACCAAAGTCTTGATTAATGATAAAGGGAAAGTAAAGGTTGAGATCGCTCTTGCCAAGGGGAAGAGAGCTTACCAGAAGAAGGAAGCAATCAAAGAGAGGGATCTCGAGCGAGAGCTTAGGGCGGAAATAAAGAAAAAGTGGCGATAGTTCAAAAGCCAGCCGGATGGAGGCGGTTTGGCTCTTGGAGTTGGCTTTCCGTACGAGTTTTTCTAGGAATTAGAGGTCAATCAGCGGAGATTTTAGGCAGGCTGTTTTCTGAATATTGACTCATTTCTTCTCTTCAGCTATATTTGACCGCGGGAAATAAAGATCGTTGGTTTTCGAATAGGCTGAATCATGGAAAAAGTCAAAGTGTTCTTTTTTAGGCATTTCGAGAAGATTCTTGTTCTATCAATATTGCTAGGGATTGGAGCCATTAATTATTTTGTTCCCTACAAGATCGGATTCTTGAACTTTTTTTACCTCCCGATCATCATCGCTGGTTATTATTTAGGGAAAAGGATGGCCGTTTTGAGTGCTTTTTTCTGCATCCTGGTGGTCATCTGTTTTTTTGTGATATTCCCTTCTTCTTTCTTTAAAGTCGAAGTCAATAAAATCTACGTGTTTGTGAGCCTTACGGCCTGGAGTTCTTTTTTGATCTTGACCAGCGCTGCCTTAGGATATTTATACGAAGAAAAGGAGAAACGTATCAAAGATCTAAAGGCTGCTTATATCGGAATCTTGGAGATTTTAGCCAAATACCTGGAATCTACTGACAGGTACACGAAAGGACACTCGATACGGGTGGCTTATCTGGCAGAAGATATGGCTAAAGTCATGGGATTATCAAAATTTGAGATAGAAAACATAAAAGCTGCTGCGCTCCTGCATGACATCGGAAAGACTGAGATAAGCATGGAGGTGGTCCAAAAGGCCGCTTCTCTTTCCATGGACGAGAAAGAGCTCATGGCTTCTCATACCAAAAAGGGAGCTCAAATATTGTCCTTAGTCGGAGGGGTGTTAAAAGATGCAGTGCCGATTGTCAATGCCCATCATAAATACTTTTTCGAACCCAAAAAATATTCGTCTGAAGAGAGGGAGTCTATTCCCATTGGAGCAGCCATCATCGCTGTTGCTGACGCTTATGACGCCATCATAACGGACAGACCCTACCGAGCAGGAAAGCCGCCCTGGAAAGCCTTTGAAGAGATTGAAAAAGAATCAGGGAAGCAGTTCCATCCAGGAGTCGTGAAAGCTTTTCGGCAGGTTCTGGAGACTCGGGATAAATACAGGAAAGAAGAACAAGAGTCTTTTTGATCTCTAAGTCCTCTCCTCTTTCATTTATCCGCTGTTCAGAGAAAACGTCTTCCTTTGAGACAGGGAAGATCACTTCTCTAGGGATTGAAAAGACAACGAATCTAGAGAAATAAAAGCCGAGCAGCAGTCCAGAAAAGGATGGAAAGATATTCTTAAGAAGTAGGGCGAAAAGATGAAGATAGGTCATAGGCCAGGTTTAGGGCCTCGATCATGCTTTGAGGATTGGCTTTTCCGCGGCCGGCAATATCAAAGGCTGTACCGTGATCAGGAGAAGTTCGCACAAAGGGAAGGCCTAAAGTCAGGTTGACGCCTTTTTCAAAGGCTTCGAGCTTGAAAGGGATGAGTCCCTGGTCGTGGTAGAGGGCAATGACGATCTCATCGGGCTTGTTCAAGGACTCACGGAAGATAACATCAGGAGCATAAGGCCCGCTGATTTTTATTCCTTTTTCTTGGGCTTTTTTAACAGCTGGGATGATCTCTTGAGTTTCTTCAGAACCCAGGAATCCTTCTTCTCCGGCATGAGGATTCAGACCAGCCACAAGGAGGTGATATTTTCCTGGCTGAATTCTCTCCAGGCATTGATGGACGGAGAGAAAAAAATCCAGGAGATTTTTTTTCTTGATTTTCTCTAACGCTTTTTTGAGAGGGAGATGGGAGCTGAAAAGAGCGACTTTTATATTTGATGACCAAAAAGACATAATCGCTTGAGGATAGATCCGGCGCAGGTAATCCGTATGACCACGCCATTTCAAGCCAGCCAATTCCCAGGATTTTTTTGAAATGGGAGCGGTCACTAGAGATTGGATATTTCCCTTCTGGGCAGCCTTAACTGCTTCTTGAAAAAAATGAAAAGACGCTTCCCCGTTCTCTTTGGAAGGAGACCCTTTTTGCAGTGAAGATAAAGGATTTTTCACTTCAACTAGGGAGAGCCAAGGAGAGCTGGTACTCTTCAATTTTTTCAGAGCTTGGACATTCAAGGTGGAAGACAGAGACTTCTTTTCTTCCTGGACTATGAGGGAACTGCCAAAAAGGACGTACTGAGCCTTGGGTAGTAAGTTTCTGGAAGCGAGGGCTTTCAGGGTGACTTCAGGCCCGATTCCTCCTGGGTCCCCAAGAGATATCCCTATCTTGGGAAGAGTCATTTTTTACTTTTTGTTGTTTGCTTACCCTCTTTAGACTCATTGAGCTTATAGAGATATTTGATGCTGTTCTTATAGACCAGCAGATTAGGGGCATCTTCACGGTTGAGCTTTATACAGTTCTTGTCGTACCACTCAATGTATCCTTCTAAAACTTGTCCATCTTGAAAAACAATGGCCATGGGGGTCTTCTTATTCATCTGCTTGAGATAGTAGTAATTTTCAGCAAAAGTTTCGGATTGAGGATGTAATTTCTTTTTCTGAGATTCTTTGTGCATTTTTTCTTTGATTTCAGAGAAATTGGGTCTGAAAAGCTTCCTGTTCATAGTTCTTACTCCAAGAATGAAACCGGATGTTTGAAATAGATTAGCTTTGATTATGATGATATCACTATTATCATCAAAATGCAAGAAGAATTAGGAAAAAATCAAGAATTGATCATCTTTGATAGACCTGAGAAGTTGTCTTTTGGCCGTATTCTGAGTATTTTCAGAAGGTTGGGGATGGTTTAGTTGTCTAAGAAAAGCAGGGGACCCTTCTATTTTTTCTGGACAGAAAAGACAGGCCAGGCACGTAAAAAAATTGAGCCTTTCTTCCTTTATTGTTGGGCTTTAGTGGATAATAGGGGCTTTAAGGCATCATACCAGTTTTGGGCTAAGTGTCTGTATCCTTCTCGGCTGGGGTGGACTTCAGGAAGGAGGTGAGGGGATTGGACAAAGGGAGTGTAGTTATCCACCAGAATAACCTTTTCCTCATCAGAAATTTTTTTAAGATAGGGATTTATCTCTTTGGTGACTCTGGTTTGTGACTCTGAGGTGAAGGGAAAAAGGCTTCCTTCAGGAATCGGAGGAATCGTAGCCAGGAGAATTTCTGATTTTTTCCCTGAGCGATTCCTGAAGCCCCTGAAAATTTTTATGATTTCTTTCATGTTCGAGTAGAATTCTTCTCCTGATGTCGAGTCATGGTCAAATCTCACATCATTCGTCCCCAATTGGAGCAGGATAAAATCTGGCTGCTCTGAGGCCAGTGTGTTTTGATCATTCCTCAGAAAATCCAAGTATTCGCCAGAGGTAAATCCGATTTGCCCGTAATTAAGCACTTTGGCCATTATTCCCTCTTTTTTCAGGATCTTATGGAGGAAATAAGGGTAATCCGCTTCTGTTATGCTGTCACCGGCACAGAGAATGATGATTCCGCTGGGAGGGACAGAGCAGGAAGAGACAAGGAAGATGATAATGAAAAAAAGTATTATCTTATTCCAAGGAGCCTTCATGACCTGATTTTGTCTTTCCTGAGGATTGGATAAACAAGAGGAAGAACGATAAGAGTGACCAGAGTCGAAGTGAAAAGCCCGCCGACGACAACCGTTGCCAGAGGCCGCTGGATTTCTGCTCCTGGACCCTGGGCCAGTAACAGAGGCAGAACACCGAAGATGGTGGTAAAGGTTGTCATCAAAACGGGTCTTATCTTGGTGCTAATGCCTTGGATGATAGCTTCTTCCATAGGCGTTCCTTGAGAGAGAAGTCGGCGGAAGTAAGAAATAAGGACCAGGCCATCTTCTAGAGCTATGCCGAAGATAGCAATGAATCCGATAGAAGCTGGAACGCTCAAGTAGAGACCCGAAATTTTTAAGGCTATGATTCCGCCAGTTAAGGCCAGAGGAATTATGATCATGATTATGAAGACTTCCCGGAAGGAATAGAAGATGGTAAAGAGCAGGATTGCGACCAAAGCCAGCGTGATCGGAGAGATGATCGTCAGGCGCAGGTACGCTCTATACTGCAATTCGAACTGTCCACCCCATTTTAGAAAATATTCGGGAGGAAGCTGAACGCTTTCCTCGATTTTCTTCTGGGCTTCATCCACAAATCTCCCGATGTCTCGGCCTCGAATGTTACATTGAATGGTGATAAACCTTTTGTTGTATTCTCGATTAATAAGGCGAGGACCCGAAACTTCTTCCACCGAAGCCAGGTGCTGGAGAGGAATTTGACCTCCCTGAGGAAGCCGGATGAGAAGATTTTCGATCTGCTCGATATCCTTCCGGAACTCAGGCTCAAACCGGAGGAAAATGTCGAATTTTTTCTGTCCCTCATAAACCTGCCCTAGAGTACTCCCTCCTACAGCAGCCTCGACAGTTTCCTGAATATCGCTGATATTCACTCCGTAGCGAGCAATTCTCTCTCTTTTGAGAATGATCTGGACGTGGTTTTGACCCGTGAATTGCTCCACTTGGACATCGGCTGCTCCCTTTAAGGAAGAGATGATCTCCTTTATCTCTGTGGATTTTTCTTTGAGAATCTCGAAGTCTTCTCCGTAAACTCTTAAGGCCAGCTGCGCCCTTGCTCCTGTGATGAGCTCGTCGAGATTGTGGGCAATGGGTTGGGTCATGCTGAGGCTTAATCCAGGATATTTTTCTAGTCGATGCTCAATTTCGTGGATGAGTTCATTTCTATTCTTAAAGTGTTTCCATTTTTGGATGGGTTTGAGCTGGATGAGTATTTCAGCATCGTTTACAAAATGGGCGTGGCTTCCGACTTCTCCTCGTCCGATTCGACTTAAAACACCTGTTACTTCAGGGATACCTATCAAAGTTTTCTCTACAGATGTCGCCAGAGAAACAGTTTCTTGCAGACTTATATTTGGGTCAAGAATGACTCTAAGATGAAGCGTTCCCTCTTCTAGATAGGGAATGTATTCTCTTCCTAAGAAGGGGATTAATACCAGGCCGATGACAAACACGAGAATAGTGATGAGGAATACTTTTTTGCGGTGTTCGCGGCATAATTCAAAGAACTGGATATATGCTTTTTTTATATTTCTTATCAGGAATGGTTCTCTTGTTATCTCCTTCTTTTTCCTCAAAAAGAAATGAGAGAGGGCAGGGACAACGACTAGCGCGAATACCAGAGAACCTGCCAAGGCGAGGGAGATGGTATATCCCATCGGGCGAAACATGATTCCCTCTACTCCCTGAAGAGTAAAGATGGGAAGAAAAACCAAGATGATGATGGCGATGGCGAAGAAGAGAGGGCGGCCGACTTCTTTTCCAGCTGAAGTGATAGCCTGGATTTTTTCCTCGTAGCCCATCTGAATATGACGGTGGACATTCTCCACAAAAATGATGGCTGCATCGGCAATCAAGCCAATGCCGACAGCGAATCCTCCGAAAGATATCAGATCCGCCGTAAGGTTTATGCGTTGCATCATGATAAAAGAAAAGAGAATGGAAAAAGGAAGAGATAACACAGCTATCAGGGCTGAGGGAAAATTTCCCATAAAGAGAAAAAGGACGATGATGACCAGAGTTATACCTAATATCAAATTGATGGTGACGGTGGAAAAGCATTTTTTTACGAGTGAGGCTTGGTTGTAGAAAGGAACGATTCTTACACCTGGAGGGAGAGTTTTATTTATCTCGGTGATTCTTTCTTCGGTGGCCTTGATGACCCTGGCAGTATTGGAGCCGAAGAGCTTGAGGACCATGCCAACCACCTTTTCTCCTTCGCCGTTAGCCAGAGCAGCTCCTCTTCTGATGGCTGGCAGTATTTCAACTGAGGCGATATCCCTTAAATAGATAGGGCTTCCCTGGTGACTGGCGATAACGATGTTTTCCAGGTCTTGGATCCTCTGGACGAGTCCGATGCTTCGAACGATATATTCTTCCTTTCCTTTGGTGATAAAGCTGGCTCCTACGTTTTGATTGTTCTTCCTGACTTTTTCGGCCACATCTGAGATGGTCAGGTTATACTTGAGAAGAGAGTGGGGGCTGAGGAGAATCTGGAATTGTTTGACATCTCCTCCGATGCTTAGGACTTGAGAGACTTCAGGCACAGATTTTAATTCATATTTTATGAGCCAATCTTGGATCGTCCTGAGCTCGAGGGGTGAGTAATTCTCGCCCTCTAAATAATAAAGATAGACTAGCCCGAGTCCGGTAGCAACAGGGCCTAGGACAGGATGGTGGGCCTGCTCAGGAATGCTATCGATGACCTCATCCAGGCGCTGGGATACGAGCTGCCTGGCCCAGTAGATATCGGTTTTATCTTCAAAATAGACATTGACAAGGGATAAGGAAAAGGTTGAAAAAGAGCGGATATTCTTTATTCGGGGCAGCCCGAACATGGTTGACTCGATGGGGTAGGAAATCAGCCTCTCTATTTCCTCTGGAGCCATGCCTTCGGCTTCGGTGTAGATTTGGACAAGAGGGGGGGAAGGATCCGGGAAGACATCTATGGGTAGGCTCTGGAAGGCGAGCACGCCTAACAGGGCCACCACTATGATTGCCAGCACGATGAACAGTCTTTGCTTCAAGGAAAAGTCTATGATCTTTGGGATCATGGAATTTGGCTACTCCTCGAAAATTCTGAGAGAAACTCTCATGGAATATCCATTTTCATCAATGCACATGGGCTTGGCCGAAGGCTTCTTTGGTCAGCTCAGTCTTTAAGCTGAATGCTCCCCTGATGACTATTTTCTCTCCTGGTTCCAGACCACTGGTTATGATGATCCTGTTTCCGATTTTTTCTCCCAACTCGACGTGGTGCACGGCAAAAACATTTTCCTCCTCTTGAATAAAAACGATTTTTTCTCCATCCAGATTTTGGACGGCCTCTTCTGGTATGGCTAGCATATTTTTAGAAGCTACTTCGTTTTCTATGATTCCCTGGATATACATATTGGGTTTAAGGAGGGAGTCTCTGTTTTCGACTTCAACCCGGATTTTTGCTGTTCTCAGTTTCTCGTCAATCATGTCGCTGATGTAGATGATTTTCCCTTCAAATTCTTTTTCAGGATAGATGGAGGATTTAATGGCGACTTTGCTTTTTTTGTCTATGACGGCCAAATCTTTCTCGTATGCATCTAGCAGAGCCCATAATGTGCTGAGGTCAGAAACAGTAAAAAGGACTTTCTTGGGCTCGATGTGTTCTCCGACTATGACATCTCGAAAAATGACTTTTCCTCTAATAGGAGAAAAAATGTTCAAGTTAGGATTGGTGACTTCACATAGATACCCATCAGGGTCTAAAGATTCACACTTCTCTATGAGTTTATCTATTTGATCATGGCCAAGACCAAAGGAGTGAAGGTTGGATCCCAACACACCGGTTTCGGTCATGGCTTTCTCGTACTCAGATTCACGCCTCTGGTATTCTTTCTGTTCGATGGCTTTTTCCTCGAGGAGCATCTTGGCCCTCTCGTATTCTTTGCGGCTGAGGATAAACTTGGCCCGCGCCTGCAGGAAGTCCGACTGAGCTTTAGCAAATTCGGGGGAATTCAAGGTCAACAGGATTTGGCCCTTACCTACGCGGTGTCCCAGATCAGCTGCTACGGAAAGGACTTTTCCTTCAGCAAAAGAAGAAATATGGGCCGTTTGATTCTGATTAAGGGTAAGAATCCCAGGAAGATTAATTCTAGAAGAGACTGCGAATTCAGAGGCTTCACCGATCTCGATTCCCCATTCTACCTGTTTTTCTGGAGAAACCTCTAATTCTTGATGTTTATGATCTACAGGCTCTTCGCCTTCATGTTCATGCGCAGGCTCGAGTGCTTGACCTTGGTGCTCATGTTCTCCAGAAGGGGATGAGATCTGTTTTTCTCCCCTCCCACAAAAAGCAAAGATGAGAAGAGTCATTAGAATGATGCATTTTTTCATTGGATTTCTTCTCCGATAGATTTTTCTAAAGAAGCTCTGTTGACATTCCAATCAAACTGCGAGTCTTTATAATCTTTGAGAATGCTGTAATACGTTCTCTGAGAATCTAGATAGTCGATCAAAGAGATTTCCCCCTGTTTGTAACTGACCTCAGCGATTTTAAGACTTTCTTCGGCTTCTTTCAGGAGTCCGCTCTGGAAAAGTTTGAGTGTCTGTTCTGATAATCGGAGCTGATTTAACTTAGCCTTTATTTCTGTTCTCAATTCCATCCTCAAAGCCTTTTGTTCTGCCTCTTGTTTCAAGACCAAGCTGGTTGCTTCGGCGATTTCTTTTGATTTAAAGTTCCAGAGAGGAATCTCCACGGAGATTCCTAAGCCCGTATTTTGGCCGTCTATTTCTTTGTATGTGAATCCAGATATACTAGGGTCTGGAATTCTCTGCCACTTGGTATAACTCAAGTTGCTCTGAGCGCCTTCCAGTTCTTTTTCTTTTTTTTTGACTAGGGGATGAGAAAGAAGGGCTTTCTCGATGAGAGATTTTTCTTCGAGAGGTAAGACTTTGAAGCTTAATTTTCCCAGGATAATAAAATCTGGAGGGAGAGAGTCTCCTAAGAACTTGTTCAATTCTTCTTTAGCTAGTGTTAATCCTGTTCGTACTTTATTCAACTCGTTCTGGGCCTTGAGGGTTTCCACGTAAAGTTTTATCGCCTCCAGTTCCCTGACCTCTCCCAATTGGGCCCTTTTCAGGATGAGTTGATGGATTTCTTTCAGGGAATTGAAATTCTTCAAGGTTAATTCTTCATTGCCTTTATGAAGAAGGATCTTGAAGAAGAGTATCTTTATCTCCCAGATGATCTCCAACCTGGAAAAATCCAGCGAGGATTCTGCGGCCTGCCAGTCTTTTTCGAACATTTTTATTCGATATTTTCTCTTAAGGGGGTTTTCGAGAGGTTGAGTGATGGAAAATCCTTCGGTGTTGACTTTTTCCTCAGTATCATTAAGCTTACCTCTTCCCCTGTTGTATTCGATTTCTGGATTGAAGAAGAGTTTGGAGGCTCGGAAGGCAGCTCTTTTGGCCTCGACTTCTTGTATCTTGGCCAGGAGTGAAGGATTATTTTTCAAGCCAAGACTTATGATTTCCTCGAGTGTGAAATCCTTTTTCTCTCCGGAGAAGCTCACGGCCAAAAGGGAAAAGACAAGGAGAGTGAAACAGCATATCTTGTATTTCATGAAGCCACTTATATTGTAACGAACCAAGAGATTAATGGAAGGAGACATTTTCGCCTTTCTTATATCCGCCACCAATAAGAGAATTTTATGAAGTAATAGCGTCCAACACCCCTGTAAATTCCTGATTCATCTTTCTCTTGATTGTCATCCATGCCGATGTAAAAGACTGTCCCGGGCCTTAACTCCCAACTCAAGAGAAAGCTGTTGTAGAGCTCATCATCATAGTCATTAAAATCGGTGATGAGACGCAGAGATAAGGTGCGGGAAATTTGATAATTGATCCGTTGGCTGATGATGTTGATATGGTATTCCTTTTCTCCGCTCTTTTTTTTGAAGAAATTATCATTCTTGAGTTCATAATAGAGGCGAAGGTTTGTCAGGGGCCTCAGAGTGAGTTCGAGACCAACGGAAGTCTTGTAGCCTAAATAGGGATCATCATAATAGATGGCGTCGCCGAACGAATAAGAAATCTCTCCGCTCAGCCAAGAGAGCGGTTCAGATTGAAAACTAGCCCGAAATCCCTTTTTATGGAAGTCTATTCCTTCGTATCTTTCCAGTTCGGTGGAAAAACTCGCCCAGATATGCGACTTTCTCCAGCCGCTGACGAAGACCCGGAAACTTAATTCTTCATCCGTGAGAGTGTTGTTAAAGTCATAGATTCTCCGGTATTCGAGAGTGGGGCGGATGTCCACGATGTATTCGTTCTGAGGGAGAAAGGCATACCCGATCCGGGTGTTGAGGGATTTGATATCCTTGCGGCGAAAAAAGCCCAGGGATGACTCGAAGTCAGGACGAATACTTGTCCAGTCGACGGAGAAGCTTAAATGACGCGACCTCTGACTCAGGTTAAACTTCATGGCCGGGACAAAACCTGTTTTTTCTGCCTCGGTGCGGGTTTGAGAACCCAGGATTTGAAAGGAAAATCGGTAGTAATTTAAGAATTTGAAATGGCCGTCAACACCGGCAACTCTGTTGTAACTGCTGCCGAGAGAGTTCCATGATAAGCCCATTTCTTTATCCGTAGCGATAAAGCCGATATGAGACTCTGAGTAGAGGTCTCTTTTCAAGCGGAAAACATTGGTCAGGGCACTATAAGGATTCTCTTCTTCCTCTTCTTCTTCCTCTTCTTCTTCCTCTTCCTCCCAAATCTCGATATCCGGCGGATTTTCGTCAAAGGCACTCAGGAATCCGATCGTTGTTTTTCCCACCTTTCCGGTGAGCTTAACTCCCCACTGGGGATTGACAATCTTTCGGGTGTAGATCAATTCGAAGGGAGTATCGAAAAAATCCTTTCCTTCTAGAAAGAATGGTCTTTTTTCTGGGTAGTAGAGGGCATATCTCTGATTGACATCGATCTGCGGCATATCCGCTTCTATCTGGCTGAAGTCTGGGTTGAAAGTGATATCTGATGTTAGATCAGATGTGATGCCGTATTTGGCGTTCAAACCGAATTCTGGGCTGAATTCTTGATCATCCTCTTTTAAGCCCGTAAAGACAGGCATCACTTCAAGGTTTTTTCCCTTCTCGATGAACCCATCTATCTCGATGGAACCGGACTGGATCAAAAAGCCGTTGACATCGCGGGAGCGGGGATGCCAGTAAATTTCCTCGTTTTTCCTCCTGATCGTCCTCATAATCTGCATGCCCCATTTTTGAGTGGGGGAGTTGGGGAATCTCAGGCTTTTGAAGGGAATGGCTAATTCCACGGTATATCCTTGGTCGTCAAGTTGGGCATCGGAGAGAAAAAAAGTATCCCAGTTGCGGTCAAACCCCCAAAATCCTCGGCCGCGTCCTCGTCGCCGGGTTTCGGTGTAAATCCCGTCCACTTGGACGCCGCAGGGGTTGACCTGGAAGACAAAGGCTCTTTTCTTGTCATTGAAAGTATCGAGATAGATGGTCATTTCGTCATCCCCGAATACTTTGTCTCTTTGGGTCAGGCAAGCTCTGACAGCCTTGGGGTTTGAGTCAAAACATCGAAAGGCAATATAGAGGTAATTCTTATCATATCCAAGATAAGCGACTGTTTTTTCCGAAGGCTCTGAACCTTCTTGAGGTTCATACTGGGTAAAGGCTTCGACGACCACACCGTTATTCCAAAGAGGATTTTCGAGTTTCCCGTCGATTTTGGGTGGATAGGGAAATTCTGGTATTTTTAAACGGTAATTTTCCTCGTTCTCTTGAGAATAAGAAAAGAGATTAAAAACAAAGAAGATGAGCGCAATAATGATTACGCTCGGAGGAAGCTTTATCTTAGTTTTCATTTTTAAATATCACATTATAGGGAATCAAGTCTTAATTTTGAAGCCTTACTTTCTTACTTTATCAGAGCAACGATCCATCATTCTCGACTTCAGGCTTTCTTCCTCCTTAGCTTTCCTTCGAAGATAGAGTAGACGACGGGAACGATCACCAGAGTTATGAGGGTTGAGCTTAAAAGGCCTCCGATAACAGCTCGAGCCATGGGAGCTTGAGCGGCTCCTCCGGCAGAAACCCCTATGGCGAGGGGAAGAAGTCCCATGATCGTGGTGGTGGCTGTCATCAAGATCGGTCGAAGACGTCTTCGGCCTGCCTCCTCAATGGCTTCCCGAAGGGGCATTCCATCACGTCGTCGGAGGAGGTTGGTATGATCCACTAGTAAAATGGCATTGTTAACCACGATCCCTCCCAGCATGATGCATCCTATGTAAGACTGAACATTGAAGGTTGTGTTGGTGAGGAACAAGATTAAGATGACACCGATGGCAGCCAGAGGAACCGAGAACATGACCACGAAAGGATCACGAATGGATTCATACAGAGAGGCCATTATCATGTAAACGAGAGCCAGAGCCAAGACAAGACTTAGCAACAGCTCCCGGAATGCTTTCTGCTGCTCTTCATAATCGCCGGCAAAAATGATGCTGAAATCCCTGGGGACCGGGATCGATCGAAGGCCTTCGCGAACATCGGCTAGAATAGACCCCATATCCCGTCCGCTGATATCTGCATAAACATTAATAATGCGCTCCTGATCCTTGCGTTCGATGCGGACCGGGCCGCTCTGTGGACGGACCAGCACCACGTTGCGCAAGACAACAGGCAACCCATCTGTGTTGGTGAGTGTCAAATCCAAGAGGTCATCGAGGTTCATCTGTTCTGAATCTTTGACTTTGACGCGAATCCAGTACTCTTTTCCGGCTTCACGAAAGTTACTGGCATGGGTGCCGGTGAGGATGGTCTGGATCGTGTTGGCAATCTGAGAGACCGTGAGTTTCATGTCGGCAGCCTTCTGCCGGTCAATAATGATAAGTTCCTCCGGGGTGCCGGTCTCTCGACTCAACCTGGCATCAGTGACACCTCTGGCATTCTCGACAACCTGTTTCACCTGTCGAGCAAGCTGATTGGCGGTTTGCAGGTCGTACCCTCTTATCTCGATTTGCACCCTGTCTGCGTCACTCGAGCCCATGCGCATGAGGAAAAGTCCTTGCCCGGGCCGTGTTCGGACGGTTACTCCTGGAATCTCGAGGAGTTTGAGGCGAAGTGCGTCCGAAACTTCTTCGCTAGACCTAGACCTCTCGGATTCAGGCTTGAGGGATATCCTGAAACTTCCTCGGTGGGATCCTGTTCCTCGCCAGCTCGAACCTCCGAGGCTTTCCACCATGCTTTCGAGTTCGGGAACTTCTTCTCTTATGATAGAGGCAATGGTCTTAAATTTCTCATCCATGACTCCCAGTCGAGTCCCCACGTCCATCTCCACCGTGACCCGAACTTCCCCTTCGTCCGCAGCCGGCATGAACTCATTACCAACCAGCCTCACCATCGCTAGGCTTCCGACGAAAAGCGAAGCAGCTATTCCCAGGACAAGCAGGCGATGATTCAGAGCGTAATGAATAAGTTTCTTGTACCCGTTTTCCATTCGCGTAAAAAATTGCTGAGTGGACATTAGGATTCTGTGCCTCCATGTATTTCTGGTTGAAGGCTGGATGTTTGTCGTGTGAATGATTCTACTGGAGAGCATCGGAATAAGGGTTAGAGCCACCACAAGGGAACAGAGGAGGGCGAAGCTGACGACATAAGCCAGCTGTTTGAACATAACACCGGCCATGCCGCGGACGAAGACCATGGGTAGAAAGACGGCCATGGTGGTGAGAGTACTCGCGATGATGGCCGAGGTAACTTCCGAGCTGCCGTTGACGGCTGCTTTGAGAGGAGGGTCTCCAGACTGGTGCAGGCGATAGATGTTCTCCAGCACGACAATGGCGTTGTCTACCAGCATGCCAATGCCAAGAGCAAGACCACCTAGAGTCATGATGTTTAAGGTGAATCCTCCGAAATATATCAGGGCGAAGGTGGCTATGATAGAGATCGGTATGGCGGCCGCGATAACGGTCGTGCTGCGAAAGTTGCGGAGAAATATCAACAATACCAAAATGGCTAATAAACCTCCGAATAGGGCCGCGCGCCCGACATTACTGATCGAGTTTTGGATGTATTCCGAGGTATCTATCATGGTAGTCAATTGGATTTGTGGAATATCCTCTCGAATCCTGTCGATCTCATGAAGCACTCCTTTGGCTATATCAACTGTGTTCTCACCCGACTGCTTACTAACAGACAGTCGAATTCCAGGTTGCCCGTTAATCCGGACAATCCGTCTGACTTTTTGAAAGGTATCTTCAACGCTGGCGATCTCCTTGAGTTGGATAGAGACGCCTTCGCGGATGGCAATGACCGTATTTTGGAGTTCTTCCAAGCTGGAGTATATTCCTGGTATACGGATCAGGACCTCGAAGTTTCCTCGTTCTATCGTACCGGCAGGTACGTCGACATTCTCTGACCTTATTTTGCTAAGTATGTAATCAAGGGGAAGGCCGATTGATTTGATTTTGTCTGGGTAGAGATTGACGTGTATTTCCCGTTGGAGACCGCCCCATATGGCAACCGAAGCCACTCCAGGAACACGCTCCAAGCGGTACTTGATCTGATCATCCAGGATACGGCGCATTTGTATGGGGTCCAGATCGCTCGAGGCTCCGAGGATAAGAATGGGAAAATTGGCCAGATCAAATTTAAACAACCTGGGTCTTTCTGCATCTTCTGGGAATATAGGTATGACCCGGTCTAGGCGGTCACGTATATCATTGGCGGCAGCATCCAGGTCTGTGCCCCAGGAGAAGGTCACCCGGACACTGCTGCTGCCTTCCGTTGAAGTCGAAAACACATTTTCTACTCCAGGAACCGCGCTCAAGGCCCCTTCTACTGGACGGGTGATCAATTCTTCCATCTCTTCAGGGCTTGCGTTGGCGTAAGAAGTTTGGATGCTGAGGGTTGGATAGGTAATGTCCGGCAATAGGTCGATGGGCAGGCGGCTGAAGGATACTGCGCCCAGAACAATCACGATCAAAGTCAACATGATAGTAAAAATAGGGTGTTTGACTGAGAATTCAGATAACTTCATTTCTTATCTCCGGATCGGGGCTGCTGGCCCTTGCTTGAAGGCTGAGAATCTGATGTGTTGGCAACGGGGATTTTTTCCCAGTCTGGAGGCAGAGTAATAGGACGTCCGTTACCAAGAAGGTGCTGACCCAAGGTGACAACAAATCCTGAAAGGGAGGAAGGTTCTAACACCTCAGCCCATTCGCCGCTGACAATGCCAAGAGTAAGAGGGACAAACCGGGCATTCAGGTTTTGCGTGTCCGCCAGGAAAATGCCCTGTTTATTCTGGCGCTTTACCAGGGCACTCACAGGAACCACCGTGGCACTGTCTTGAATGGTGAATTCAATTTGGGCGTTTATAAACATTCCGGGCTTAAGAAGCTGGACCGGATTGGGAATCTCGATCTCGATCCTTGCCTCACGGGAGGTTTCCTTCAGCAACGGTGCTATACGCGCAATCTTTCCGTTGAATTCTCTACCCGGAAAGGCGTGACTGGTTACGATCGCTGTTTGGCCCCTCTTTACTCGGAAATAGTCCTTATCCGTAAGATGGATGGCAGCGATTATGGGTTGTATCTCGAGTATGGAGAGGATGGGAGTGTTGGAAGTCAGCATGGCCCCTTCATCAACAAAACGTTCTCCGACAACTCTGTATACGGATCCGTTTTCCCATGAAGTACTGATTCTTGTGTAGGACAGGCGAACCTGTGCTGCCTTCAAGGCTGCTTCCTTATGCGCAACCTGGGCCACAGAAACCTTATACTTGGCGTCTTGGCCCTGGTAAGCGGCCTGGGCAGCATCCAGTTCAGAATCCGAGGCTATCCCTCTCTCGTGAAGCGTCTTCGACCTCTCCAACCCGCGCTTGGCAATTTCTAAAGAGCTAAGAGCTTCTTCAAGGTTTGCCTGAGCAACCTGCAAGTCGGCTTGAGCCTGCACAACCTGCTGGGCATACTCTTCATCATCGAGGAGAGCTATCAACTGGTTCCGTTTGACCCTGTCTCCGATGTGAACCATGAGTTTTACCAGTCGCCCTGAGATTTTAGGGGCCACTATGAACTGTGACTTCGGGAACAGAGTCCCGGTGAATGAACCGAGATCACGGATTGTTTTCTTCTGGACAGCAGTGACCTCCACAGCTACCGGGATTGACATGTACTCCGGCGTAGATTTTTTCTGTGGTTTTGAAACTCTTCGGAAAACCTGCCAGCCGATAAGGCCGAGCACGATAACGATCACAGATATCCAGGATATCCAGCGGGCCTTTTTTTTCATGATCTTACTCCTTCAAGGTGTCAGACTCTTTTCCGCTTGACTTTTGAACCATCCACGTCTGATTGGATTCCGCCAAGAATATATAAAGTAGCACTTTCCTAATTTTTAATTAAATATTTATATCATCAGAATAATTAATCTCCTAGAATTTCGGAAATCTCGATATTTTTATCTTCGAGGCTTACCCCTGAAGCTTTGCTCAAGAAAGCTAAGGAGAGGATATAATCAACGATGGCTCTGAGTTCCTGGGTTTGGGCTGTGGCTAGGTCTCTTTGATATTGAAGGACAAAATAGTTGGTGCTGAGCCCCACTTTGAGTTTTTCTTCCTCAGCTTCCAGTTTTTCTTCAGCGAGCTCGCGGGCAACTGTATAGGCCTGAGCACGTTTGAAATTTGTTTGCACGGCCCTTACAGCGGTCTTTATCTCCAGGAAAATTTGCTGTTCCTGGTCCTTGATGCGCAGCACGGCCTGATCCAGGTTAACCCTTGCCTGGGCATAGGCCGCCCGCGAGACTATGCTGTTGAGCGGAATATTTAATGTTAATCCGATTGTCCAGTTTTTGTACCTAAAATTAATGGCATCCCTTAAGGCATCTGAGGGCGTACCCGGGATGGTCCCGATCGGAGGCCCGAAGACACCTTCTGGACCATACAGAATTTGGTCTCCTGTTATGCCTGGACTCCAGTAAGAGGCTTGGAGGCTTAGGTCTGGAAGAAGTTGATTCCTGGTGTAGCTTAGATCGAATTCCTTGTTCTTCAGATCTATCCTCGTGGCCTTCAGATCAGGGCGGTTTTTCAAGGCTGTAAGGAGAACTTCCTCGAGATTCACCTCTTCGAGTCTTAATTCCGTTTTTTTATAGTCTGGTCTCTCCTCGGGGATTATTTGCACCAAATCGGCCGCCTCTTCTTCAGCAGAAAGGTTGATGATTGTCTTCAAAAGATCCTCATTATTCTTGACTAAGGCTTCGGCCTCAAAGATATCCGCCTCCCGGGTAGCCACATCGGCCTGGGCACTCAATATCTCTATAGGTGCCAGAGAACCCACTTCGACAGCTCTTTTGTTTCTCTCCAACAAGTCTCGAGCGAGTTCTAATGATTGTCTTCGGACTTTAAGGTTTTCAATGCTGTAAACCAGATTCCAGTAAGCCTGCTCCACGTTATAAATCGTATCCTGCAGAACTTTTTTAAAAGTATTTTCTGAAATGTCACTGTTGTTCTGGGCAACGATGATTTCTCTCCGGCTAGCATTGAATCCAAAATCTTTCAGAAGAGGCTGGGTGAAATTGAAAGTCAGGGTGGTTCCGTAGCGAGGATTTATTGTCTGGAAGCTTCTGTTGGTTTCGTTCTTGTAGCCATCGAGAGAGATTAATAAGCTGCCTCCTGTAGGAATGAGTTGTGAGAACTCAAATGAATAGTCATTATATGTAGTGGATACCTGTTCAGCAGCGTCAAGGAACGAATAGGAGGCTGAATTGGTGTCCCTTTTATTGTAGTTAAGGGAAAGATTGGGCATGAATTTTTCCCTGGCCTGAGAGACTGAGATATCAGAGAGTTCGGGGTTTAGAACTTCGACGGCGACACTGATGTTGTTTTTCATAGCTTTCAGGATGCAGTCTTCCAGGGAAAGAGCCGTTGTTCTTTCCTCTTGTTGAGCCAGCGATCCTGTGGCCATCAGAAGAAGCAGAACTGTTATAGTTCCTGTAACACGTTTGACCATTTTTTCCTCCTTGAATGTATGATCAATAATGACCTTTATTCATAACGCAAAGCTTCGATCGGGTCGAGCTTGGAAGCTTTTCGAGCAGGATAGTACCCAAAAAAGATCCCCACCGAGCCAGCAAACAGGAAAGCCAGCATGATGGAACCAGCAGAAATAAGAGTCTGCCAGCCAGCAAAGTGGGAGATGAGTTTGGAGGTGCCCACTCCGACACCGATTCCGATGAAGCCCCCCATCACGCTTAAAACAATCGCTTCAGTCAGGAACTGGAAAAGAATATCCTTTTCCCGGGCTCCTACGGACATCCTGATACCGATTTCTCTGATGCGTTCGGTTACCGAGACCAGCATAATATTCATTATTCCTATGCCTCCAACCAATAGGGAGACAGAGGCTATTCCTCCGAGAAGTATAGTGAGGATTTTGGTAGACTCGGCAGCGCCTTCGGCTATTTCCGACATATTGCCGATGTGAAAATCATCTTCTGCTCCGGGAGCAATCTTATGTCGAATCCGGAGGATCTCCTCGATTTGCTCCTGGGCTTCTACGGATCTGACCATGGATACGGCTGAGACATCTATGCTCCCAATCCTGTCAGTCCTTCCGGTGATTCTCCTTTGGGCAGTGGTATAAGGAATGGCGATCATATCGTCCCTGTTAAACCACCCCCCAGATTCACCTCTCGATTTAAAAACACCGATCACTCGGAAAGGAATTTTCTTGATTCTGATAATGTGTCCTATCGAATCTGCGCCCTCGAAAATATTCTCGTTCACTTCGCTGCCTAATATGCAAACCTTGGCACCTATTTTAACCATATTTTCATCAAAGAAGATTCCATCTTCGAGTTCCCAGTTTCTGATTTCCAGATACTTCGCACCAACACCTTGGATAGAGGTATTCCAATTCTTATTTCCGTAGATGACCTGAGCTCGAGTCGAGACGTTGGGTGACACATATTTCACAGCATCAGCCTGTTCCTGTATGGCTTTGGCGTCATCTGGAGTAAGGTTTTGATATGTTCCCCCACCACCATGACGGCCTCGGTAGGAACGGCTTCCGGCATGAACAAAGAGGAGGTTAGTTCCCATGGAATTGAATCTAGCTTCGACTGCTCTCTTTGCCCCCTGCCCTATACTGATCATGGATATTACAGCCCCGACTCCGATAATAATACCTAAGGCGGTCAGAAAAGTGCGCATCTTGTTCCGGCTCAAGGCTCTTAAGGAGACTGGAATCGTCCTGAGCAGGTTCATTGTTCACTCCTTTTCTTCTTCTTCGATCTGCCCATCTCTGAGATGGACTCTTTTGTGAGCCGCACTGGAGACATCAGGGTCGTGGGTAACCAGAATAACAGTGATATTCTTTTCCTGGTTTAGCTTGCCGAAGAGTTCTATTATTTCTTTCCCTGTTTTGGTATCTAAATTTCCCGTCGGTTCGTCTGCCAGAAGGATAGAAGGGCTGTTTACCAAGGCCCGGGCGATGGCGACTCGCTGCATTTCTCCCCCTGAAAGCTGGTTTGTCCGATGGAGCTCGCGGCCTTCCAGACCGACTGAAGAAAGGGCCTGCAATGCTAACTCTTTAGCATTCTTGCGGGATACGTTCGAATACAAAAGCGGCAGTTCCGTGTTTTCTAAAGCTGTAGTGCGGGCGAGAAGATTAAAATTCTGGAAGACAAAACCAATGTTTTTGTTCCGGATATGAGCCAGTTTGTTCTTGTCAAAGGTCGAGACTTCCTGATTTTCCAGGAAATATTTTCCCTCAGTGGGCTTGTCCAAGCAGCCGATGATGTTCATGAGGGTGGATTTTCCCGAACCAGAAGGGCCCATGATGGCTACCAGATCGCCCTGTTGAATACTGTAGGAAACACCTCTTAAGGCCTTGACCTCTGTTTCGCCGACCTTGTAGACCCTGGTGATATTTTCCATTCGGATGATTTTGTTGTTATCCATATCCTATTCCTTTTCTCAGGCTTGACGAGAAGATGCTCTTAGCGCCGTCTCATGAACGGCATTCCTCCTCTAAATCGAACCCTGGAGCTGCCGATTTCGCCGGTGATGACCTGTTGGCCTTCCTTCAGGTTTCCCCAGACGATCTCTGTATAGGTGTTATCTGTGACTCCCTGTTTTACGAAGATCGGACGGAGTCTTCCTTTATCATCTTCTATCCAGATTCGAGAAAACTGGCTCATCCTGCCCCCGGCCTCAGCAGAACCCATTCCTCCAGGGGATTGACTTCTTCTTTGGGAACTTGGGCCTCCTTCTGTTTGCGAGCTTCTTTCGCCATTCGACCGTCCTGAGGGGGCTGTTCCTCCTCTTCGGGCCATCATTTCCTGACGCATTTCATCGTAAATCTTTCTCATTTCTTCAGGAGACAACTGGGGATTAAACCGTAAGGCCGCATTCGGGACTCTCAAAGCATTCTTTGCTTCTCCGGTTACAACTGAAACTGTGGCTGTCATGCCAGGTCTTAGTTTCATCTCAGGATTATCCACTTCAACAATAGTCGTGTAGGTGACGACATTCTGGATAACTTCAGGAGAGTATCTCACCTGGGTGACTTTCCCAGCAAAAGCATCGTTAGGGAAAGCATCCACCGTAAACTTAACCTTTTGGCCTTCTTTGATTTTTCCGATATCGGCCTCATCCACGCTACATTCCACCTGCATTTTGCTCAAATCATTGGCAATTTGAAAGAGGACCGGAGCCTGAAAACTGGCGGCCACAGTTTGGCCTACGTTAACATCTCGTGAGATGACGATTCCGTCTATAGGTGATTTGATGATGGTATAGGCTAAGTCCACATTACTCGAGTCTAACTGAGATTTGGCCTGCTCCAGCCGTGCTTCTGAGGACTGCACATCAGCCTTGGCCGTATAGTATTGAGTTTCTGCAGTCTCTTTTTCTTCAAAAGATATCAGCTCCTTTTTTAAAAGGTCCAGGGCGCGGTCGTATTTTCTCTTCATATTCTCTAGAGTGACTTTGGCTTTTTCGAGTGAAGCCTTGGCGCTTTCATGATTGGCTTTACTCTGCTGCACTCGAGTCAAGAACAGAGATTGGTCAAGTTCAGCGATCACTTGGCCTTCTTTAACCTCTGAATTGAAGTCAGCATAGAGTCTGGAAATTCTTCCTGAGACTTGGCTGCCGACTTCAACAATGGTCACCGGGTTTAGGGATCCGGTGGTGATGACCAGGGCTTCGATGTCCCCTCTGTTGACTGCTTCTTTCTTATATTGTTCGTTATTATTATTGCTACGGTTAAAAACGGTGAAACCTAAAACAATTCCTACAATGACAACTAAGATGACAGCACCGATTATGATTTTCTTTTTCATTTCAGTGCTCCTTTATCTCGCTTGGATTTTTTCGAGTATTTTTTTCTTTTTTCTTGTTCATCTCTCCTCTGAGACAGGTATTTTTCTACCATGATTTCGAATTTACGATCCTGCTCTTCGTTCAAGACACTTTTTATCTCATCCTTGAGCTGAGTTCTCATGGTGGAAAGGCTTTCATGCATTTGGCGCCTCAGTCCTTTGAAACTTTCTTCATTCTTCTTAAAAATCTCCCTTATCTTTTCCTGCTGTTCAGCGCTCAGCTCCAATTCCTGGGCCATCGTTTCAAGGCTGGGAAAACGAATATGCCGCCTACTCCTGGGGTATCTTTCTGTTTTCTTGTCAAGGACAAACCTTTCCAAGAAAATTCCACCGACAACTCCGACAGCAAAGACGATGATAAGAGAAAACACAATCCAGAATTTTGTGTTATTTTTCATGGCTCATATCTCCTCTCTGTGTTTTCCTCTTCCAGGGAAGTAAAAATTAGCATCATGTTTTGGTTTTCGATATTTCTCTCCTCCAACAAGGTGTTTGCTTCCTGCAGGGGGTTCAGCTCACGGAGAAGAAGAGCCTCTGTCTGACTCAGCTCGACTTTTTTCTCGGGGAGAAAAATCAATAAAGCTGTTGCCAGCAGCAAGATGACTAGGAGGGATATGGGAATGGCTCTGATGCTCCACTGCTTCCAGAGTGTTAAGGGAAGAAATTTTTCTTTTAATTTAGGCTGCAGTCGTTCCCAGAAGTAAGGCTTGAGCTCGGGGAATTCTTCTTTTCTTAAGGTTTCGAGGATAGTCTCGTATTCTCGCCTTTTGGCTTGGCAGGACGAACAACTCTTCAGATGGATTTCGAGATTATCTTTCTCTTCTGAAGTTAGGATACTATCAAAGTGTCGAGAAAGAAGTTTCTCTACCTCTTTGCATTTCATGGTTGCCTCCTTTCCAAGAAAGAACTTATTTTTTTCGTGAGTAATTCCCTGGCCCGGTGAAGACGGGAGTCAACTGTGCCAGGAGAAATCTTCAAGATTTTGGCAATTTCTTTATAGGAGAATCCCTGCCTATCTCTCAAAGTTAAAATCAATCTGTATTTTTCAGGAAGCTTCTCGAGGCTTCTGTAGAGGATGATTCTTTTTTGTTCTTCTTCTTCATGCTTTTCAGGGGTGAGAGTTTCTTCCTCCTGAGAAATGGCGAAATCCTCGAGGGAGACTTCTTTCCTTCTCGTCTTTTTTCTTAGATAATCCATAGTATGATTCACCGTAATTCTGTAGAGCCAGGTGCCAAATTCTGACTTCTGCTGAAATTTAGGGAGGGACAGATAGGCCCTGATGAAAGCCTCTTGAGCCAGGTCATCGGCGATGTCTCGGTCTTGGGTTAAACTGAAAGCCAATCTGAACACCTTTGTTTTGTACTTGTTGACCAGAACAGAGAAAGCCTCTTGATCTCCTTCCTTACTCCGTTGAACAAGAACCTTTTCTTCCATTCATCTTCGATTCTTCTTTACCTCTGTACAATATTTAGACGGAGGAAAGAAGAAAATCTTCCATTAAAATCAATTCAACCTCGCAGCTAGAGCCTAAGTATCTTATTTTAAACTATAGACTCTAATCTTTTAATAATTATTATTCAGGAATGATTAATTTTTTCGGGGAAATGAAAGGGATTCTAGGGAATTAGATGCTTCAAAGATTATTATTAAAACTTTTTGGGTTGGTGCTCGTATCCTGGATTACTCTTTGTCCTTGGTTAGCTCTTTCTGGTAATCCTCCAGGTAATCAATATCCCTGAGAATGCTCGCTGTGTTGACTTCTATTTCCATGATATCCTCGGGATGGCTGTAGACCAGACCACGAAGCCCGATTTCGTGACTGAGACCTTCCACCTCGCCTTTGTATTTCAGGTCGATTAGGACTGGGTGCCCTCGTTCCTTCTTGTAGACAGGAAGCACAATCCCCTTATTTGTCCTCTGGTAGGCCTCGATGATTTGGTCGATGATGGCAGCCGAAACAGCAGGTTGATCACCGAGCAAGACCAGAACGGCTCGAGTGTTTTCAGGAAGCGCTTTGAATCCCCTCTGGACAGAGGAAAGCATCCCCTTTTTAAAATTAGGGTTCACAGTGGTTTTCAGGTCAAATTTCTTGATTTTCTCTGCTATTTTTTCCCAGCCTGAACCAAGGACGACCAAGGTCTTATCCGCTCTTGAAGCGATGGCTTGGCCGATGATCGTTTCGATTATGGTTTTTTCCCCGAAGGGAAGTAGAAGTTTAGGCTTTCCCACCCGAGTGGATTCTCCTGCGGCAAGTATCATAGCCCATATCATCTTAATCTCTTGGTCCTTTTTTTTCTTGGGCCTGGCTGCGAACCAAAACGAGCTGAGCAGCAATGCTGATGGCGATCTCTTCTACAGTTTTAGACTGGATATCGAGGCCGACAGGGGCCTTAACCCGGTCAAATTGATTAGAAGTGGCCCATCCTTTCTCCAGAAATTTCTGGCGCATGAGCTTGATTTTCCGTCGGCTCCCTATCATGCCGACGTAGGCTGCCTGGGAAGCTATGCACTGGCGGAGAGCTTCTCCGTCGTGGCGATGCCCGCGAGTCACAATCACTAAGTAAGTATCGCCAGAGATAGAAAAATTCTGGACAGCCTTTCCGATTTCCTCGACGAGGATATGATCAGCCTCGGGAAGCAATTTTTTATTGGCGTATTCAGGTCGGTCGTCGATGACCGTGACCTCGAAATTCAGGAAATTCCCGAGGCGGGCTAAAGCTTGACCGATATGACCAGCTCCGGCAATGACAAGTTGAGGCAGAGGAGAAATGGGCTCTAAGAAAAGCAAGCTCTCCTTCGCCTGGCCCGTAGCTCTTTTGATCCAGGTTCTTAATAAACTGGGCTTTCCCTCTGAGAAGGCTTTTCCGATTTCCTCTCGGAAGGGAGAAAAAGGACTTTTCAGGGCTATATCCTGTTTCTCTTTTCTCTCTATCCATTCACGAAGAAGAGATATTTTCTCGGCAGATATCAGGTCTATGAAAGTGGCTAAGACACCTGGCTTGCGGTGAAAAAGGGATTGTTTTAGCTCCTGGAATGGACCCCGGTGCTCCTCAGGAGAAGTGTCGATCAGGATTTTTGCTTCTCCTCCACAGATGGCTCCTTCTTTCGAAGATATATCCTCCTTAAGGTAAAAATCGGAGAGACGAGAAGCATTTTCTTTGATAGACTGGAGAGTTTCTTTCTCCGCTTCGAATTCCAACAGCCCTCCGCCCAGCGTGCCTTCGAGGCGTCCCGCTGCGGAAAACAAGGCTGAAGCTCCTGGGACCTGAGGAGTTGAGCCTTTCGTCTGGATGATAGTAGACAGAGCGAGCTGCTTTCCTCCTTTCAGCAACTCTATGAGGCGAACGTAAATGTTTTTCATATTAGGTGTTAGATCCTCTGGCCCAGGATGGAGCTCTTTTTCACACTTTAAATGTTCTATTATTAGGTATCATATCCTCATCAAAATGAAAAGAGAAAAAGCTCAGAGAAATTCAATAGGATCAGGCCGTGATAACTTTTATGATTTTTTAAATTCAAGCAATGACATCCAAGACTAATCTAGACTCTTTTTTCTTCATTAAGCGTTTCTTCATAAAAGACTTGTCTCGCTTTTTTCTTGACAATCCGTAGAGACTTTCTTTTAATAGTATATCCTTAGCCTAAGGAGAGAAATCCATGTTTGTTTGGATATTTCACCGCCTCAGCGGATTGCTTCTTATCCTCCTCCTTGGCCTTAAGTTTGTAACGTCTTTCTTCTTAATGACCAAAGCCCAAAAACCAGACTGGGCTCTGGTGCTCCATACCAATCCTCTTTCGGACACTCTTCTCATTGTCCTGATCGTGTTTCATGCCTTTTATGGCTTGAGAACCGTCGTCATCGACCTTGGAGTGCGGAAAGAAAAATTGCTATTCTGGATCTTCACTCTCCTCAGCCTGGTCATAAGCGCTTCTTTACTCGTACTTTACTTCACCAGGAATTATTAGATGATTGAACACGATATCCTCGTCGTCGGGGGAGGATTAGCCGGTTTGGCTGCTGCCTTGAACAGCGACCCCAAGCTGAATGTGGCTGTCGTTTCCAAAGTTCATCCTCTCCGTTCCCATTCGGTAGCTGCTCAAGGGGGAATAAATGCAGCCCTGGGAAACAATCCAGAGGGGAAAGATGACAGCTGGGAGCGGCATGCCCTTGACACGATCAAAGGAAGCGATTATTTGGCTGATCAGAAAGTGGCTGAGTTGATGTGCCAGAAAGCCATCCCTGCCATCTACGAGCTGGAATATTTCGGAGTTCCTTTCAGTCGCTTTCCGGGGGGAGTGATTGCCCAACGACCTTTTGGGGGGGCCGGCTTTCCTCGGACCTGTTATGCAGCGGACAGGACTGGGCTCGTCATCCTTCACACTCTTTTTGAACAATCGGTAAGAAAACAGGTTAAGTTCTACAATGAATGGCTGGTGACCAAGCTCGTAGTCAGGGAAGGGAAATGCGCTGGGGTCGTCATCTATGACCTGACTACCGGCCAAATCATGCCTGTCAGGGCTCGGGCTGTCATTTTTGCCACTGGTGGTTATGGTCGAGTTTATTTGAAGACCACAAACGCTTATATCAATCATGGCAGCGGGATCGGGATCGCTTACCAAGCCGGAGTTCCGTTGAAAGATATGGAATTTGTTCAGTTTCATCCCACCTCCCTCTATGACAAGAATATATTGATCACTGAAGGAGCAAGAGGCGAGGGAGGCTATTTGGTCAACAACAAGAGCAAAAGATTCATGGAAGATTATGCTCCCTCAACCATGGAGCTCGCTCCCCGGGACATCGTGGCCCGAGCCATTCAGACTGAGATCGATAAGGGGAATGGATTCGAGAATGAATACGTTCAGCTTGACTTAAGACACCTGGGGGAAGCCAAAATAAAAAAAAGACTTCCCGGTATACGTGAAATATGTATAAATTTCGCTGGCCTTGACCCTATCGAGAGCCCGATTCCCATCCAGCCTGCCCAGCATTATTCCATGGGAGGAATAGATGTTAACCTGAAATGTGCCTCCATCATTCAGGGCTTCTTTGCTGCTGGAGAATGTGCCTGTGTGAGCATTCATGGAGCGAACCGCCTGGGGGGCAACTCGCTCCTGGATACAGTTGTCTTCGGTAAAATCGCCGGGGAAGAGGCCTC
This sequence comes from Candidatus Aminicenantota bacterium, assembly GCA_011772495.1. Taxonomy (GTDB): domain Bacteria; phylum Acidobacteriota; class Aminicenantia; order Aminicenantales; family Aminicenantaceae; genus WVZL01. Next base: position 309,411 of record WVZL01000016.1, on the reverse strand, counting down.
GATTTATGTTAGGGGAAGCGGAGACACAGGACTGGAGGAAAAAATACTCCTTGATGAGGCTTTGGAATTGAAAAAGAGGATTGAGGGTTGGGAAAAGAAGGATTCTGCCCTTAAAATCCATCTTCTGTTGAATAGGTTGAAGGAGGTCATGAGTGATAATGTTGGGCTTTTCAGGGAAAAAAAGAACCTCGAAGAGGCCCTGGACAAGATTCATGAATTGAAGGAACAATACCATCGAGTTCATCTATCCGGCCAGTGCCTGCGATTCAGTCAGGAACTGGTCAACATTCTAGAGTTTGAGTCGATGCTCGATTTGGCCGAAGTTATTGCCCTGGGTGCTTTAAACCGGGAGGAAACCCGAGGTTCCCATTACCGGCTGGATTTCAAAGAACGGAATGATAAGGAATGGCTGAAGCATACAATAGTTACCCAGAAGGATGGTCAGCCCCTGATCAGCTACCAAGAAGTTGATGCGAGCAAATACAAGCCAAAAGCAAGAGAATACTGAGATGGAATATATTTTTGAGATTTTAAGGTATGATCCCCCGCAGGATAAATCCCCTTATTTTCAGGAATTTCTCTACTCGACCGAAGAGTCAAAATCGGTCCTGGAAGCCCTGATGAATATCCGGAATGAACAGGACTGCACTCTATCCTTCCGGTATAGCTGCCGGGAGGCCATTTGCGGTTCCTGCGGCATGGTGATTAACGGAAAGTTTGACTTGGCCTGCCGGACCATGGTTGAGTCTCTTGAATCAGACCGGATCATCATCGAGCCTATGCCTAACCTGAAAATTCAGAAAGACCTGGTAGTGGACATGGAACCTTTCTGGGAAGCTCTGCATAAAATTGAGCCCTTTCTTCATCCTCAAAAAGAGATATTAGAAAGAGGCCATAGGATTGAAGAGGAAGAGATGGAGAAGATACTCCAGTATATCAATTGCATCTTGTGTGGGTGCTGCTATAGCGTCTGTCCAGTGGTTTCAAGGGATGAGCGATACCTGGGACCGGCTGCCCTGGCCAAGCTTTACCGCTTGGTGAAGGACCCAAGAGATAAGAGGCCTTTTTCGAACTGGTCGCGAGTAAATACAGAAGGGGGAGCCTGGGGTTGTGATACAATATTCAAGTGCAATGAGGTTTGTCCCAAAGATGTGAGGCCCGCTGATGGAATTGAAGCCCTGAGGAGGAAATTGGTCGTAGAAAAGATCAAAAGAATTCTTAGATTAAATAAATGAAATTAAAACATTCTCTTTTCTCCCGGCGCCAGTTCCTTAACGGTCTCTTGGGAGGATGGCTGGGGGCTCTGGCAGCCTCTTTTCTATATCCTGTCGTGAAGTTCATTTTCCCTCCTTACAGAGAGCCGGATAAGGTTATTCTTCCTTTTTCGGATTATGAAGACATGGGCCCCAATTCTGTCAGAAATTTTCCTTGGGGAAGCAAGCCCGGCCTTATCAAAAAGGAAGATGATGGAGCCTACCTGGCCTTTGTGGCTGTCTGTACCCACCTGGATTGTAACGTTGTCTATCTTGCCGAGCAGAAGAAGTTTTTTTGTGCCTGCCACGAGGGCTGGTATGACGAGAATGGTCTGAATATCGGAGGTCCTCCTCCCCGCCCCCTCCGCCAACTAATCATCGAAAGAGAAGGGGAAAATATAATCGTCAAAAGAGAAGGAGTCGAGTGAATCTCAAAAAGATAGCAGCCGAAATTCAAGCCTGGTTTGATGATCGTTTTGGTCTTAGTGCAATATTCAAATTCTTGAGAGAAAAAGAAGTCCCGCAGCACAGGCACTCGATTTGGTATTATACCGGAAGCACTATACTGCTCTTGTTTGGCATCCAGGTCATTACCGGGTTTATGCTGGTTTTCTATTATAAGCCTACCCTAGAAGAGGCAAACAAAAGCATTGCTCGGATAATGACCGAAGCTCCCCTCGGCTGGATTATCAGGTCAGTCCACTTCTGGTCAGCTTCTTTCATGATAGCCATCGTTTTCATTCATCTTTTCAGCATCTGGATTGCCAAATCTTATCGCAAACCGAGAGAGGCCACCTGGATGAGCGGGGTTTTTCTTCTGCTAATTTCCTTGGTCTTTGGGTTTACAGGCTATCTTCTGCCCTGGGATGACCTTTCTCTTTCGGCCACCAAAGTGGGGACCGATATTCCTCGCTCCATTCCAGTGGTGGGAATCTGGATCACCAAGCTGTTGCGGGGAGGCGAAGACGTCACCGGTGATACTCTCACCCGTTTTTTTGGCTTTCATGTCTGTATCCTTCCTGTTTTTATTTTCATCCTTCTGGCCTTTCATATCTATTTCATCCAGAAACAGGGCATGAGCCTTCCCCTTGCTTTTGAAAATAAGGGAAAAAAGGTAAGGTCACTTCCTTTCTGGCCGAACTTTGTTTACCGCGAGATGATTGTCTGGTTAGTGCTGGTTGGGATTCTGGTGACTGTGGCCATTTTTCTGCCGCCTTCTCTGGATAAAGCCGCGGATCTGATGGCTCCTGCGCCTGAAGGAATCAAGCCGGAGTGGTATTTTCTTTTCTTGTTCCAGGTCTTGAAAATCTTTCCGGCTAAAATACTATTCATAAACGGTGATACCGTGGCTGTGCTCATGATCGCTGTGGCTTTTGTTCTGTTCTTTTTCCTCCCTTTCATCGATAATAAGCCAACAGAGAGGAAGGGCAAGATCATTACCGTTGTCGCTTATGTAGTTATTGTCTTTGCAGTGGCTATGACGGTCTGGAGTCTTTTATGATGAGAAGCAAGATGACTGTCCTTCTTCTGTTGCTGGCCTGCTTTTTTACTCCTTTATGGCTGAACTCAGGATTTGGTGAGCAAATGGCGAGTGAAGACCCACAGTCAGTACAGGAACAGCAAGAAACTGCGCCTCAAACCGAAGCTGAGGAGGAGAAGATCGTTCCTTCCCCGAAGAATATCAAAGAAGGAACAGCCATTTATGTGTTTGTGGGTTGGATGTGGCTGTCCATATTTGTTCTCATCTATATCTTAAGACTGAAAATAAAGGAAGTCGACAGGCTCTATAGAATAAAGTTTTTCTCTATTAAGAAGAACTAAACACAGATTTCCGGACCTCCCCGGTTAGTTATCCTTTCTGTTTTGTTATCCAACTGTATATCGAGCTTTCAATGTCTTGGAGTCAAGGAAGCGAATGAAAAGGGCTGGGCCTCGCAGAAACCGAATAGGCTGTGATATTTTTCTCTTTTCCTTCGTCATATGTATTGGTCGTGAAAAGTCATCCTCCACCCGAGAGAAATCGCCTTAATTCTAAGAGTCTGGGCCACAGGAGGCGCCTTAGAGAGAGGTTCTTGAACGGGGGATTGGATGGATTGTTGGACTATGAGATCGTAGAGCTTCTCTTGAGTCTCGGTACCCCGCGGAGGGATTGTAAGCAGCAAGCCAAAGAAGCTTTAAGAAGATTTAAAACTTTGGGAGGAGTCCTGGAGGCTTCGGAGGAAAGGCTGCAGGAGATCGAAGGCCTTGGTCCCCATAATATATTCGGCCTTAGGTTTGTGCAGGAAGTGTCACGCTGCTTTCTCAAGTCTCGGATGATGAGCCGGCCCGTGTGCCGCTGCTCCCGGGAGGTTTTTGATTACCTTTACCATTCTCTTCGTGATGCAAAAAAAGAAAAATTCAAGGTCATTTTTCTTGACACAAAGAATCAGATTCTGGAAGAAAAAACTGTTGTAGAAGGAACAGTGGACTCGAGTGCCGTTTATCCCAGAGAAATAATCAAAGAAGCTTTAAGGTACGAAGCATCTTCTTTGATTTTTGTTCACAACCATCCCTCCGGCGACCCAGAGCCTTCTGAGAGTGACAAGGCGATTACGAGAGAGTTAGTTCTCGCCGCCAATATCATGCAGATAAAAGCCCTGGATCATATCATTATCGGCGACAACCGTTACTTTAGCTTTGCTGATGAGGGATTGATCGAGGAATTTGAAGCGATGTTCCACAATTTAAAAAAAGGAGATTGACTATGAAGGGCCGGGCTTGATTTAAAAGGAGCATTAAAGGTAAACTCTCGAGGAGGAGGTTTCTATGGTAGACGACAGGGAGATTGCGAGTAAAATCAAACTCAAACCCATCGAGGACATCGCTGAAAAGCTTGGCATCAATAAAGAGAGTTTGGAGAAATACGGTCTGTACAAGGCCAAGATCCTGCAGGTTGAAGGCTCTAAAAAGGGAGCCCAGGAGGGAAAATTGATCATGGTCACAGCCATGACTCCCACTCCAGCTGGAGAGGGAAAGACCACGACCTCTATCGGGCTGGCTGATGCTATGAGCCAGCTAGGGAAAAAGACTGCCGTGGCACTCAGGGAACCTTCCCTTGGGCCTGTGTTCGGGATGAAGGGAGGAGCTACAGGAGGGGGCCATGCCCAGGTTGCTCCTCGAGCAGAGATCAACCTCCATTTTACAGGTGATATCCATGCAGTGACAGCTTCCCATAACCTGCTGGCGGCCGTGGTTGACAATCGCCTCCATTTTGATGGAGCCTGCGGATTGTTGGATAGTCGGACTATTTCCTGGAAGAGGGTTATGGATATGGATGATCGGGTGCTCCGAGAAGTCGTGGTCGGCATAGGAGGACCTCTCCGAGGCTTGGCTCGGGAAACAGGTTTTGACATCACGGCTGCTTCTGAAATCATGGCCATTTTATGTTTGGCCAAGGATTTGAATGACTTGAAAGATAGGCTGGGCAATATCTTTATCGGCTATTCACCTGATAAAGAGCCCGTATTCGCTCGCGACCTGAACGCGGTGGGAGCTATGGCCGCTCTGCTTAAAGATGCTCTCAAGCCAAACCTGGTCCAGACGCTAGAAGGAACACCAGCCCTGATTCACGGCGGACCCTTTGCCAATATTGCCCATGGAACCAATTCTATCATAGCCACCAAGATGGCCTTGGGGTTGGCCGATTTTGTGGTGACAGAGACAGGTTTTGCTTCTGACCTCGGAGCAGAAAAATTCTTCGATATCGTGGTCAGAACAGGCCATATCCCTCCTCCGGCTGCCTGCGTTCTGGTGGCCACCATTCGTGCTCTGAAGCTCCACGGAGGAGTCAAGCTGGATGAGGTTCAGGAAGAAAACGTTGAGGCGGTGGAAAAAGGATTTCCCAACCTAAAGAAGCACATTGAAAACCTCAGGATATTCGGCGTTCCCTTTGTTGTGGCTTTGAACCATTTTTCCTCGGATACAAAGGAGGAAGTGGAGAGGTTCATTCAGTTATGCCATGAGGAAAAGGCAAGAGTGGCCCTGAGCAATGTCTGGGCAGAGGGAGGAAAGGGAGGAACGGAATTAGCTAAAGAGCTCATCAGAGCTATGAAGAAGGATGAGAACAACTTTGAATTTCTTTATCCACCTGAGATTTCCCTCCTGGGGAAAATTGAGACAGTAGCCAAGAAAATCTACGGAGCCGATGCCGTGGCCATGGAGGGAAAAATAAAAAGAAGAATCCTGAGGATAGAGAAGAATGGATTCGGACATCTCCCGGTTTGCATCGCTAAAACTCAGTATTCCCTCTCTGACGACGATGAGGCTCTGGGAAGGCCACGGGATTTTACGCTTATCGTTACCGACGCTACTTTAAGTTCTGGCGCCGGCTTTGTGGTTGTCTCCTGCGGTGATATCATGACCATGCCCGGGCTTCCCAAGTCGCCGGCGGCTGAGAGGATAGACCTTAATGAGGAGGGAGAGATCACCGGGCTTTCCTGAGTTTGATTTGATTGTCTTCTAGTTTCATTTTCCTTTTGGGTCTTTGTAGAAAGGCGTGATTTCTTCTTACAAATCTTAGGCATCGATTCCCCTTGAGAATGGAGAAAAACAGAGGTCAGAGGCGGGTTTACACCATCTCTGAATTGTGATAAAAGTGAGGTGCATTTATACAAGAATTCAACGAAAGGAATCATGAATGTGTGAATTGAGAGATGTTTTTATCGTCGCGGCTGCCCGGACAGCTATAGGTAATTTCTTAGGGACACTTAAGGATTTCACAGCACCTGAATTGGGCGGTTTTGCGATCAAAGAAGCCATCAAGAGAGCTGGGCTTAAGGGAGAAGATGTAGAGGAAGTCATCTTGGGTAATGTGGTTTCCGCAGGGATTGGACAGGCTCCTGCCAAGCAAGCCGCTGTCAAGGGAGGGATTCCCTATACGGTGAGCTGTTTTGCGGTGAACAAGGTCTGCGGTTCGGCCCTGAAAGCCGTGGCCTTGGCTGCTCAGGTTATCCAACTGGAAGAAAAAAACATCGTTATCGCTGGAGGAATGGAGAGTATGAGCAAAGCGCCTCATCTCCTCTGGCGGGTGAGAGAAGGAGTGAAATTCGGAGACTTAAAGTTGAAAGACTCCATGATCCTGGATGGTCTTTGGTGTGCCTTCGATGATATACATATGGGAATGACTGGAGAAATCGTGGCTGAAAAATTCGGCGCTTCCCGGGAAGAACAGGATCAATACGCCTACAGGAGTCATATGAAAGCGGTTCACGCCATCAAGAAAGGCTATTTCAAGGATGAGATTGTCCCGGTTGAAATTCCCCAGAAAAAAGGAGAGCCCGTAGTTTTTGAGGTGGATGAAGGACCTCGTGAGGACACGACTTTGGAGAAGTTGGCAAAGTTGAAGCCTGTTTTCAAGAAAGATGGGACAGTTACGGCTGGGAATGCGTCTACTTTAAATGATGGAGGTGCGGCCGTGGTGATGGCTTCTGAAGAAGCGATAAAAGACAAAGGATTAAATCCTCTGGTTCGGATTTTGGGCACTGCCACTAACGGCGTCGAACCCTCTATGGTCATGTATGCTCCCAAGGAAGCCATAGAGAAGCTCCTAGGCAATGTGGGTTGGAAAATTGAAGAAGTAGATCTTTTCGAGATTAACGAGGCCTTTTCTTCCCAGTTGGTTGTTTTGATAAAAGAGCTGGGATTGGATAGAGAAAAAGTCAATGTCCACGGTGGCGCTGTAGCGCTAGGCCACCCAGTAGGTGCCACTGGGGCCAGGATTCTAACCACTTTGCTTTATGCTTTGAAACACAGAAAGATGAAAAAGGGAGTGGCAGCGCTCTGTCTGGGAGGAGGAGACGCTGTGGCCATGGCCGTGGAGATGGTTTAAAGAAGGAGAAGTGATGAATATCGAAAAAATTGGAATCGTAGGAGCAGGGACCATGGGAACCGGAATCGCCCAGGTTGCAGCCGCCTCAGGCTTCGAGGTCGTTCTTGGGGACGTAAAGGAAGAATTTCTCCAGAAATCATTGAAAACGATGGACACGAGCTTATCCAAGCTCATTGAAAAAGGCAAGGTTGAAGAGGATAAAGAAAAGATATTGAGCCGAATAAAAACCACCATGAATTTGGCTGACCTCAGAGAGGTTCAGATCGCCATCGAAGCTGTGTTCGAGGATTTTGAAGTAAAAAAGAAGGTTCTTGAGGAAATCGATGGTCTTCTTCCTCCTGAAGCTATCCTGACTTCTAACACCTCCTCCATCTCCATTACTCGATTGGCCTCTTTGACCAGCCGGCCTGAGAAATTTATGGGGATGCATTTTATGAATCCAGTCCCTTTGATGGCTCTGGTAGAACTGATAAAAGGCATGGCCACTTCCGAGGACACGTTCAATCAAGTCAAAACGCTTACTGAAAAAATGGGGAAGGTTCCCGTAGAGGCCAATGATTTTCCAGGATTTATAGCTAACCGGATCTTGCTTCCTATGATTAATGAGGCTGTCTATGCTTTGATGGAAGGAGTGGGGACTGCTGAAGCTATCGATACGGTGATGAAGCTGGGCATGAACCATCCTATGGGTCCTCTCGCTCTGGCTGATCTTATCGGCCTGGATGTCTGCCTTCATATCATGGAAGTTCTGTATGAAGGCTTTAAGGATTCGAAATACAGACCGTGTCCTCTGCTCAAAAAAATGGTTGATGCTGGTTTTCTGGGCCGTAAGACTGGTAAAGGATTCTACGATTACGAGAAGTGAGAAGCTGTCAAGACAAATTTTAGATAGAAGAGACAAAGACTTAGAATATAAATCGATTCAAAGAAGTCGAGTTTCGCTTGAAAGCCAGTAAAGATTTGGCCTTGAGGAGGTAAAAATGAAGGAGGAAGTCAAAGAACAAAAAGAAGCTTCGAGAGATCGAGCCATTGATGCTGCTCTTTCGCAGATAGAAAAGCAATTTGGCAAAGGAGCTGTGATGAAGCTGGGGCAGAAGGGGGCAGCGGTCAAGGTGCCAGCCATTCCGACCGGCTCCATTGCTTTTGACTTGAGTTTAGGGATAGGTGGATTCCCCCGAGGAAGAGTGGTGGAAGTGTTTGGCCCTGAAGCCACAGGAAAGACAACACTGGTTCTTCATGTCATTGCCGAGGCCCAGAAACAGGGGGGTCAGGCGGCCTTCATCGATGCCGAACATGCCATGGACCCCAGCTATGCAGCCAGTGTTGGGGTGGATGTGGATAGCCTTCTCATTTCACAGCCTGATTATGGAGAGCAGGCACTGGAGATCGCCGAGGTCCTGGTGAGAAGCGGAGCCGTGGATGTCATTGGAGTTGATTCCGTTGCTGCCCTTGTTCCTAAAGCTGAGCTGGAGGGAGAGATGGGAGATGCCCACATGGGACTTCAAGCCCGGCTCATGTCTCAAGCCTTGAGAAAATTGACAGCTATTGTCAGCCGTTCTAAAACCTGTTTCATCTTTGTCAACCAGATTAGAGAGAAAATCGGCTTTTTCTTAGGGAGTCCAGAAACAACTACCGGAGGAAGAGCTTTGAAGTTTTACTCTTCGATGAGGATTGATATCAGGAGGATTGCGTCTTTAAAGGAAGGAGACAAAATCATCGGAAACCGGGTGAAGGTGAAGATCGTCAAAAACAAATTGGCTCCTCCTTTTAGAGATGCTCAATTCGATATTATTTATGGAGTAGGGATTTCCAGGGAAGGAGATTTGGTCGATTGTGGTGTAGATGTGGGGCTCATAGAAAAAAGCGGAACCTGGTACTCTTACGGAGGAGAGCGGCTTGGTCAGGGCAGAGAAGCTGTCAAAAAGCTCCTTAAGGAAAATGAAGAACTCGCTGGTAAGCTGGATAAAGAGATTCGGCAGAAGGTGGGGCTCATTCCTGAAGAAAAACCTGCCGAAAAATAGTCTTCCGTCCTTAAACGATATCTTAGCTTTGTCCTTTTAGGGAAGTCTTAATTTCTGTGTGTTCTGGCTGACCAAACGGGCGATATCTTCATGAGTGGCAAACCAGACCTTCTCGTAAGCCAGGATATGCTGGATGAGTTTTTCCAGCATGACGATCCGGCTGCGGTGGCCGATGATTTTGGGATGCATGGTTAAGATGAAGAAGGTCCCTTCTTGAAAGGCTTTGTCGAATTCAGCCGCCCAGATGGAAAAGACATCCTGGGGAGCGATGTGAGGGCGGATACTTGCATACCTGGAAAAACCGAAATAGGGATAATCATCTAGAAGCCATTCGACTGGAAGCTCAACAACCCCGGTGGGCTGGCCATCTTCGAGAATTTCATAAGGCCGGTCATCAGCCATGAGGCTGCTGTCATAAAGCAGGCCAAGCTCCTTGATGATTTTTAGGGTCGAAAGGCTGAAGTCCCAGGAAGGAGTACGTATTCCAGCCGGAGCCTTTCCTGTCAGTTTCTGGAGGGTATCGTAAGATCTCTGCATCAGTTCTCTTTCTTCCTCCTCAGAAAGAAGAGAGTTTCGTTCGTGAATCCAGCCGTGCATCCCGATCTCATGGCGCTCTTTGGCCAGGATGGCTTTGATTTCTTCTTCATGAAGGAGGGCGCTCACTGCCGGGACAAAGAAAGAAGCAGGTATCTTGTATCGGTCTAAAAGAGCCAATATCCTGGGGATAGCCACTCGAGCGGAATATTCTCCCTGGGAAAAAATGCCCGGAGAGACGGTTTTGTCTCTGAGGGCGTTTGCCCCGCATCAAAATCGAAGGATAGGCCAACAGCGACCTTAGCCCCATCTGGCCAACTCGAGGGAGTAAGGTCTTTTCCAGCCCGCACCTTCTCCACCATGGATTTTACTTTTTCCAGTCTCCACTCCCAGGGATTTTGTTCCTGTGTTTCGGCGTCTCCAAAGCCCAATAGGATTAGGCCGAAGACAAGGATAAACATAACTCCTATGATTAAGTATTTCTTCATTTTTTCCTCCTTTAGGGGGTCGGGCCAAGCAATCTCTTTTCTTATCAACGAGATAGGCCCCACTGATACCTATTTATTACTCTTAAACCTGCATTTTTACCCTTAAAATCATCAATCTAAGCTGTCTTTGACTCCCAAGGTCCTTTTATTTTTTCGGGCCCGAAATGGAGAAATGAGCCAGATTAAAAAGGACGGCCGATAGCAGTCATATAGAGAATGCTCTCCTGCTCTCCTTCGGTTTCGAGGATGGAGTTTACCTCTTCATCGTAAAGAGCGCCGATCGGACAGCTTCCCAGTCCTAAGGCCACGGCTGCCAAGGCGACATTCTGAGCAATATGTCCGGCATCGAGATACACGTACCGGTAAGCTCTCTGGTTGTACTTCCATTTTGACCTCTCGAAAATCCCTGTCCAGATGAAAACCACCCCGGCTTTAGTCATAAATTCTTGGTCCAGAGCAGCTTGAGCAAGGGGCGAGCCGAAATTTCCTAGCTGGAGCTGGCGGAGCTCGTGGTGAAGCACACCATAGTGATAAAGGCCAGGTTTGATTCCCTCCACATTCTGGACGGAAAGGTAGGTCTCAACCGGGTAGAGGGCCCCGGCAGAAGGTGCCGTCCTGAGCTCATAGCCCGAGTATTCAGCCGTGATTCCTTGAGATGCCCAGAGGAGCTGAGAAAGATGGGTTTTTTCCATGGGTTCTCCACTAAAATTCCTGACGCTACGGCGCTCCTTAATTGCTTCCCACAACGGCCTGCCTCCTCTCTCCTCAGGAGGATCCAGATTAATACTGGGCGAAGAGGGATAATCCTTGTAAGTTTCAGGTTTAGCGTGCCAGAGAAGGGGTCCTCCCGAGAGCTTGCCTCGGTAGTATTTAGTTTCTTTTTGAAATATATCTCCTGGTCCTTTCTTCATTTTTCTTTCTCCTTATCTTTTCGAAGCTTTTCCAGTTTTGTTTTGGCTGCTTCATGTTCGGGGTTAATCTCTAGGGCTTTCTTGAGGTATTTAATGGCCTTATCTTTCTGACCGGTTTGCAGAAACAGATCTGCGAAATCTGCATAGAGTCGAGCTTCCTTGGGGAAAAGTTCTGTCGCAATCTCGCCAAGGAGTGTTGCTTCTTTGATTTTCTTGGCTTGTTCGAGCTGTCTGGCATACCTGTAGAATTGGTTGATCTCGACCGCGGGATGAGAAGGATTAATGGCCCGAGCCTTATGGAAGAGATGTCGCGCCTCGGCCGCGTTTCCTATCCAGATTTTGGCAAAGGCAAGGGAGCTGTAAGGAGCAGGAGAATTCGGGTAGAGCTCCTGGCTTAAATGAAGCATTCGCAGAGTCTCGTCATTCCTGTTTTGCTCCAACAGCTTTTGGGCAATTCTGTCCATATCAGAGCTAAAGTCTTTATAAATCTCTGCTCCCGAGAATATTTCTTTTAGCTTTGGCCCGACCTCGTCGAAGTCAGTATTGGCCGTGAGAAAAAGGCTGCGGACGTAATCCGTTTGAGTTGTTCTCCAGTCTTTTTCCCAAAGAGAGATGAGTTCGCAGAAGTTCTTTTCAAACTGGAAATTTTTGAGTTCTGGTCTTTTTTCGCTGAGAACAATATAGTCTTTAAAAAAACTTAGAGTTCCCGCATGGTGGTACTCTTCAAGCCTCTCCTTCCCCAGATTCCTGTCCAGGGCAGAAGCCATGTAAGAGCCGATCTTGACGAAGGCTTGGTTGGAAAGGGGATGAATTCCGTCATCGAGTTTCTTTTTGGCGGCTTTGAAATTGTTCATGAGTGCGGCTTCATTGACGTGTTTGTGGAAATAAGAAAAGGCCTCTTTAAGCTCCTGGCTATTCTTAGAGAGATGAGTTTCGTGTTTATCATAGAAGCTGAAGCCATAGAAAAAAGCCTCTGCACAGGCATCATAGATAGCCTGTTCGGTTCTCGATGGAGTGTAAGCAGAGCTTCGGATATCTTCATCCATAAGAAGCTGGATGAGTCCTCTCATGAAGGGCACGAGGTCGGCTCTTTCTCGGTTGCATCCGATGGCGACAGCGAACTTCTCTTTCGGGAAAAGGAGGAGGGAAGTTCTTGTCTCTGGCTGAGAACCGCTGTGTCTGACTGTATAATGTCCTCTTACAGGGCGCACATTCCAGCCCATGCCGTATCCTGTGAGATGCTGATCTTTGAGGACCATGGAGGTGAACATCTGACGCCAAGTTTCTTCTTTCAGGAGTGGACCTGAAAAAATTCCCTGGGCGTATTTCAGGAGATCGACCACAGTCGAGCGAGTGCCTCCACCGGCAAACCTGCTGGAGATATCCACGAATTCAGAATTCTTAATCTCTCCCTCGATAATCCTGTAACCTCTGACCCGATGGGGGATCAGTTCGACCGGGTCATCCATCCGCGAATCTTTCATGCCGAGGGGACCAAAAATGTGCTCTTTGAGGTAATCGCCGTAGGATTGGCCTGAGGCCGCCTCGATCACAGCTCCCAGAAGATTATACCCGTAGCTGGAATAATTGTACCGTGTGCCGGGTTCTGCCACTAAGTCAAAATCCTGAAAGATGGCAAGGGCTTCCTGGGTGTTTTTGTGAACTTTGATATGGCCCTCCACATCATAGTTTTTATAATGGCTAATCCCTCCTACGTGTCCCAAAAGCTGACGGACAGTTACCGGCCATTTCTTCTTAGGAAAGTAGGGAACATAAGTTTGGACTTCAGCCTCAAGGTCAATCTTGCCTCTCTCTACCAGCTGGAGAACAGCTATGGCTGTTATCGTCTTGGTTACCGAAGCTAGCCGGTAGGAGCTTTCAGGCTTGGCTAGAACCTTATTTTCAAGGTCAGCATAGCCAAATCCTTTGGTCCAGATAAATTCATCTTTAATGAATCCTATCGATAGGCCCGGGATTCTTTGGATTTCCATTTGCTCGCTCACGAATTTCTCGAAAGCTTTGAGCGAGTCAGCATAAGAAGACGGGCTTGATTCTACTGCTCCAGCCTGGTGATTGGTGATGGCAAACCACAAGATGATAACAATAAAGAGAGCCTTGGATCTGAATGATCTATTCATAAGAGAAAACCTCCTTTTTTCTGTTTATCCTTAGAGAAAGAAGTTCCCGGACTATATAAGCCTATCTCTTTTTTCATAAGATGAAGCCAAATATCAAAAAGAGCAAAAGAGAGATACTGGCCGCGATCAATGCATAAGGGAGCTGGGTTCTCACATGGTCGATGTGGTCAGTGGCTGAGGCCATGGAGGAGATGATCGTGGTGTCAGAAATCGGAGAACAATGGTCTCCGAAGACTCCTCCTCCCAGGAGAGCGGCCAGGATGAGGCCTGGATGGAGACCGACGATGTTGATTATGGGAACAGCGATGGGAATCATGATGGCAAAAGTTCCCCAAGATGTTCCGGTGGAAAAGGCAATGAAGCAGGAGATGAGGAAGATAACAGCCGGGATAATACCCGGATTAAGGGTAGATTTGGCCGCCTGAGCCACAAAGGGGCCTGTTCCCAGGTAACCACAGGTGTCTCCGATAGCAAAAGCAAAGACCATCAGGCTCGCCACCGGGATAAGCCCTCCGACTCCCTTCATGAAAACGTCAGTAATCTCTTTGACTTTCAGAATGCCCTGCATCCGGTAGGCAATCGCGCCCACTACCAGACCAGAGATGACTGCCCAGAGGACTGAATGGGTGCCTGATCCATTCATGAGATTTCCTTTGCCAGTTATCAGGAGGACCACGGGCATCATGACGATCATGGTCAAGACGGGCAGAATCATGTTGAGGGCCCGTCTGGGAACTCCTTTCTTGGCTTCCATCATCACCACCTCAGTGGAAACAAGGGGTTCGGCTCCGTCGCGGAGAATCTTATTTTCTTCCCAGACTCTTTTTTCGGCCTTTTTCATCGGGCCCAAGTCTTTTCCGGTGAGGACTACACCGAGAACAAGGAGAAGAGCCAGGATGGCGTAAAAATTCAACAGCATGGATGAGACTAAGGTTCTCACCGGATTTTCGACTCCTTGGGCAGCGAGAAGGGCGATGACGATAGCCCCCCAGGCATTCAAGGGAAAGAGGATGCATTTAGGGGCTGAAGTCGAATCAAGGATATAGCTGAGTTTCTCGCGGGATATTTTCAATTTATCAAAGAGGGGTCTACACACGGCTCCTGAGACAAGCACGCAGATACTGGATTCGACAAAGATGATAAAGCCCAGGAACCAGGCCAGGAGTCCAGCGGCTTTCCTGGAGCCCATTGAGCCTTTCTTGAAAATCCGGTTCACGAAGCCTTCTATCCTTCCTGAATATTGGGAGGCCAGGAGTCCAGCGGCTTCCCAGGAGCGCATTAGGCCTTTCTTGAAAATCCAGTTCACGAAGCCTTCCATCCCTCCTGAATATTGGGTGAAGGTGATGATGGCCCCGATCATGAGGCTGAAGAGGATGACGCGGGTGTTATCTCCATCCTTGAACACAGATACCAGGATATTGACTGTCTGGATGAGACCGTGGAGAGGATTCCAGGAGCTGATGATTGTCCAGCCCAGCCAGATTCCGACAAAAAGGGAGATGTAAACATGCTTGGTTTTTATGGCCAGGATGATAGCCAGGAGGGGAGGCAGGATGGAAAGCCAGCCAAAAGTCTCCATGGCAGAATCCTTAATTTAAACTCGAGTCAACAGCCAAAGTAAATCCCTAATGAGAGATATCTGACTTTGTCATTATTGCCAGACTTCGACTTCTTTTCATTCCCTCAGGTGTCAATTGATAATAAGGCCTGGTCCCGTTTTTAATTCTTTTCATTCCTTGGGCACCAATTCATAAATAACTCTAATCTCTTCGTCTGCAAAATGACCTATTTCCCCTTCTTGGCTCTTAAAGCTTTCAGTATTTTTTCCGAAGTTATCGGAAGTTCTTTGATCCAGACTCCGGCGGCATTAGCTATCGCGTGCGCCACTGCAGCCAGCACAGGCAGCGTCGCTCCTTCTCCGACCTCTTTAGCGCCGTAAGGGCCTTGGGGCTCGTAGGAGTCGACGATCCCGCTGAAGATTTCTGGAGCATCCTTGATGGTCATCAGCAAGTAGTCATGAAGGTTAGGGTTGAGGATGTTTCCCTTCTTATCGTACACCACTTCTTCCATGATCGTCTCCCCAGTGCCCATGACAATCGCTCCCTCAACTTGGGCGTGGACAGCTTGAGGATTGATAGGCGTGCCGCAGTCATGATAGTCAGCGAATTTTTCGATGGATACCTTCCCTGTTTCTAGATCGACGCTGCATTCGCAGACTGAGGTAGAGAAGGAGAAAGCGGGGCTGGTTCCTACAGCAGCTCCCTTGTAATCTCCTCCAAGACCTTCGGGAGGCTTGTACCAGCCAGTGCCCACCAGGGGTCCCTGATCGTTAAAATACTGCCGGGCTGCCTCGGCCCATTCCATTGTTTTCGATTTGTCTTTCTTATGAAATATTTGGTTATCTCTGGCTTCCAGCTCCTCCTGATCACAGTTCCACATCTTGGAGACCAGAGCGAAGAGCTTGGCGAGAACATCGTTGCTGGCCATGACGACCGCGTTTCCTCCCATCAGTGTTGTCCGGGAAGAATAAGCCCCTAGATCCAAAGGGCTGAGGTCCGAATCTTCGGCTCGAATGCGGACTCTGGGCAGGCTTATTCCCAGCGCCTCGGCGCACATTTGAGACAGCACGGTCAAGGCACCCTGTCCGATTTCTGCGGCCTGGATGAGCAGCACGGCTGCAGTGCCGTCTTCGCTGATTTTGACGATGGCGTTGGCATGGGGAAACATGGCTTTTTTAGCAAACGTTTCTGGTTTTTTCTCGGAGCTCCGCTGAACCTGACCCCGATAGATGGCGTAGCCTGCTCCGGAGACAAAACCCCCGCAGCCAATTCCTATTCCTTTTCCTGGCGGCAGCTTACCGTATTTCTGCTTCCAGCCAGATTTATTGGCGGCTTCGGCCAATGTTTTTTTGAACTCGCAGCTTCGGATATCCAGGTCATTGCAGGTGCGGGTGTTGGGGTCCATGGCATTGCGGAGACGTATTTCCACCGGGTCAATCCCCAGGTCCTCGGCAATCATAGTCAGCAGACACTCGAAAGCAAAGCGAGGCTGGGGAGTGCCGTGACCGCGCATAGCACCGCAGGCTGGTTTATTGGTCATGATACGGAAGCCTTCGTATCTATAATTCGGAATGTGATAAAGAGTGGGAATCATACTTCCGGCATAATAGGCTGTGATGACCCCGAAAGAAGAGTAGGCCCCTCCATCAAGATAGATCCGGCTTTGGAAGGCGGTTATTTTTCCGTCCTTTTTGACGCCGATTTTAAATTTCATATGCTGCTTATGCCTTCCTCGACCGTGGAGAAACATCTCTTGGCGGCTGTAGACCATCTTGACCGGCCTGCCTGTTTTCTGGGAAGCTAAAGCAGTGATCAAATCAAGAGGGGTGGTCTCAGCCTTGCCTCCGAAACCTCCACCCACTGGAGGACTGATGACCCTGATCTTTCCAAGGGGGATATCCAGCACTCGGGCCAGCATGTAGTGGACATAATGAGCCACCTGTGTCGAAGAATAGAGCACCAGGGTGGAGCCATCATTTTCCCAGTAGGCGATGGACGCATGGGGCTCGACAGGATTCTGGTAGACATGGTTCCCCACAAATTCTTCCTCTCGTACATGATCCGCCTCAGCAAATCCTTTTTCGACATCGCCAAAGTGGTGGTCGACATGGGTGTTGATATTATTCTTGTACCTGTCATGAAGCTGAGGAGCGCCTTCCTGGAGGGCTTCCATCGGGCTAAACACGCTCGGAAGCTCTTCGTACTCGACTTGAATAAGATCCAGCGCCTTCTCGGCTGTCTCCTCATCCACAGCAATGACAGCTGCCACTTCGTCGCCGACATAGCGGACCACCTCCTTGGCCAGGACGTGTTCGTCGTAACGGGCCGGGGAAACCCCGTAGGTTATTTCAGGCACGTCTTGGCCGGTCAGAATGAGCTTGACTCCAGGAAGAGATAAAGCCTTTTTGGCATCGATCGACTTAATCCGGCCGTGGGGGATCGGAGAATGGAGGATTTTTCCGAAAAGCATGTTCTCGATATAGTAGTCGGCGGTGAACTTGGCCTGGCCCGTGACTTTCGAAGCTGCATCTACCCGGGGCAGGCTTTTGCCCACTGTCTTGAACTTATCAAGATCATAGGAAGGAGAAGGAGGTTCCTCTGTTTTCAGATATTTTCTCCATTCCTTTACAGCTCTAATGATACCTGTATAGCCTGTACAGCGGCATAGATTCCCTGAAAGAGCTTCTTTTATTTCTTCCTCTGAGGGATTCGGATTATCCTCTATCAAGGCTAGGGCGGAGAGGACCATTCCCGGGGTACAGAAACCGCATTGGATGGCTCCCTGGTTGATGAAGGCTCGCTGCAGAGGATGGAGCTGACCTTCCTGAGCAATGCCTTCGATAGTGGTGATTTCCGCACCTTCACACTCGGCAGCGAGAAGGAGGCAGCTGTTCTTGGGCTCTCCGTTAAGGAGAACAGTACAGGCGCCGCAGACTCCGAGGTTGCAGCCTTTTTTGGTTCCAGTCAATCTTAACTTATCTCTGACGACATCGAGAAGAGTCTCTCCACCCTGGACAGCCACTGAATGGTCTTCGCCGTTAACCTTCAGGAGAAGGAGGCGGTGCTGTTTTTTTATTTCTTCCATATGATTAACTTAACCTGGATTCTTCTGGGCCCTTTTTAGAGATTCTGCCAGGCTTCTTCTGGTCAAGACCTGTATCAATTCCTTCCTGTACCAGATGGAACTCCTGATATCCGAGATTGGACTGGCTTCATCTTTAGCTATGGAAGCAGCTTTTTCGAAAAGGCTTGGCGATGGTTTCTTGCCCTCCAGGAGCTCGGATGCCTTTAAGGCTAACAAAGGAGAGGGAGCCACAGCCCCGAGAACTACGGAGGCCTGGGATATGACCTCATTTTCAAGAGTAATCCTGGAGGCAACTGAAGCAACAGCCAGAGCATTAGCCTCCCGGAGGGAAAATTTCAGGAAGGAAATTCCTGTTTTAGGGGGAGGCACCGGAATAAGGATGGAAATCAGCAATTCTTCATCCCGGCAAATTGTCAGTCTGGGACCGGTAAAGAATTCCAGCAGATTAACTTCTCGAAAGGATTCTGTACACTGAAGCTCGAGGCTGGCTTCAGCGGCGATTAGAGTCGGAGGTAGGTCTGCTGAAGGCACTGCGCTGGCAATGTTTCCACCGATAGTAGCCAGGGAGCGAACCTGAGGGGAAGCCATGGACTTTGCTGCCTCAACCAGGGCTGGAAAGTGTTGTTTTATCAAGGGATGGGAGATGATTTCTTGGGGTGTTACCATGGCTCCGAGGCGAAGGCTTTGGTCTTTTTTTTCGATCTTCTTGAGCTCTTTAATATTTTGGAGAGAGATGAGGGCTTCGGCCTCGACGAGGCCCTGTTTCAGCTCCACCAAGAGGTCAGTGCCGCCCGCCATGATACGAGCCTCCTTGAGCTTGACGAGGAGTTTTAGTGCTTCAGCCAGGGTTCGGGGAGCATGGTATTCTATTTCAGGGAGGATCATCGGTGTAAGATATAGCACTGGGGATATGAGATGTCAATTCCAGAAACATAAACTCTTTTTGATGCTGAGGCGTAATAAATTATAAAATAGTAGCATGAGCGACCAACAGCTGATTTCAAGCTGTCTAGATGGAGAGGTGGAGGCCTTTAAAGAAATGGTGGATAGATACAAAACCAGAGCCATGGCCCTGGCCTTGAATATGCTGGGTAACCGCGAAGATGCTGAGGATGCCTGTCAAGAGACATTTATCCGAGTCTATTTCAATCTCAATAAGTTCGATCTTCAGAGTTCTTTCAGGAACTGGTTCTACACGATTCTCTCCAATAGGTGTTTAGACGTCTTGAGGAAGAGGCGACGGTTTTTTAGTTTTTTTAAAAAGATGAAAGCAGAATATTCCAATAAGAGTAGTGTTCAGTCTTCTTTGAGTTCTGAAAGCCAGCCTTTAGGCAAGAATATTCTGCAAGGTTTGAGCCCTAAAGAGAGAGTCGTGCTCTGTCTCTGGGCCAGCGAAGGGTATTCGAGCGTGGAGATAGGGCGTGTCATGAAGTGTTCTCCCAGCACAGCTCGAGTCTTGCTCTATAAAGCCCGAAAAAAAATCAAATATAAATTGGAGAAAGAACATGTTTCGTTGTCGAATGGTTAATTTTCTCTTTTCTATCTTTCCTCTGAAGATATGGCAGGATTTCCTCCTGCGGAAGCACATCCAAGACTGCTCCTGCTGTCAGGAGAATCTGGCCAGCCTTGAAGAAGCCAAGTCTCTATTGATACAGGAAGGAGAAGTCGGAGATCTCGAAGGTCTGTGGCCCAAAGTCAAAGTCCAGCTGGCTGAGGAAGAAAGAAAAGAGAAATATTTCCGCCTACCTCGTTGGGGATGGGCTGTTGGAGCTGCTGGCTTGCTCGTAGCCATAATCCTCGGAGTATGGCTGTTTTGGTCTGCCCGTCTAGGCAAGCCTTCAGAGGAACCGGGTAGTCCTTTCCAGATTAAATACATTCGGGTTCATGACAAGCCAGCCCGGGCCTATCTTTTCCAACCCCAGGATTCAAACATGATCATCATCTGGGCTGAAGAAAATATTTAAAGGAGGTCATAATGAGCAAGAAAAAATTCGTATGGACTTTGATTATTTTACTGGGTTTTTCTGCTCTTTCGCTTCAGGCATCAGACAGCTTCCTGGATATCAAGCTGAGAGTTTTTGAAGGGATAAAGGAAGGAATGACCGAGCCGCCCCGGTTCGTGACGTCTTCCTATCTGCGGCCCACCCTGACAGCCAGTATACAGATCGACTTTGGACTAGAAAAAGAAAAAGGGCACATCCAGAGAGTCTTTAATCTAAAGAGCGTGAATCTGTTGACTGAAGCTGATTTGAAATTTGGTACTAAAGAAAAAAGCTCGGTGAGCCATTTCTTTCGATTGAACGGCAATGAATACAAAGTTCATATCATGCTCCTTGGCTGGAAAAACAAAGGTGATTTCCTCATCCTGGTCAATGAGCATATCAACGACAAGCCAGAGAATGTGCTGACGACAGAAATGATTTTATTAGGAGGAAACATTGCGGTCTTCGGGTTTGAGGATAGGAAGGGAAAGCCTTATTTTCTGTCTTTTCATATCACGGGACCGAAGGATAAAGTCCTTCCACCACCCCCTCCTCCTCCGCCGGCGAGAAAGAAGATAAAAAAGGAAATCGCTGAGTTTGAGGAAGGGGCAGTGAGAGCAGTAGGAGATGTCAAGCCACCCAAGCTACTAAAGAAAGTTGATCCTGTTTATCCAGAAGAGGCCCGGGAGGAAGGAATTTCAGGGGTTGTTCTTCTCAGTGTCAGGGCAGATAAAGAGGGATATATCGAGCAAATCAAAATCGTAAAAAGTCCCCATGAATTGCTGAGCAAAGCTTCTGTCGAGGCTGTGAAACAGTGGAAATATCAGCCTATGTACATCAAGGACAAGCCCATGCCTATCATTTTTACTGTGACCATATCCTTTAAGTTGGAAGATGAAGAAAAGGAGAAGGAAGAAGAAATCGCTGGGTTCGAGGAAGGGGCAGTGATAGCAGAAGGCGATGTCAAGCCGCCCAAGTTGGTTAAAAAAATCAATCCTATTTATCCAGATGAGGCCAGGAAAGAAGGAATCGAAGGTGCAGTCATTCTCAAAGTCAGGACTGATAAAGAGGGTGGCGTCGAAAAAATCAGGGTCTTAGAGAGCCCGCATGTTCTACTAAGTCATGCTGCTATCGAAGCTGTGAAGCAATGGAAATATGAACCTATGTTAAAAAAAGGCAGTCCTGTACCTATCATCTTTACCGTAACGGTATCCTTCAAGCTGAAATAAAAAGAGGAGATCAGATTTAGAATAAATTTCTGTCTTTAGAGGTATTTCTTCAGGTAGCGGGCGGTGTGGGATTTTCGGGATCTAATAATCTCTTCTGGAGGGCCTTCGGCCACAATCTCTCCTCCCTTCTCTCCTCCCTCGAGCCCTAAATCGATGACATGATCTGCGCATTTGATCACATCCAGGTTGTGTTCGATGACCGCCACCGTGTGGCCCTCCTCCACCAGCTGCTGAAAGCAGTCGAGGAGCATGGAGACATCATCCAGATGAAGGCCGACCGTAGGCTCGTCAAAGAGATACAGGATTTTTTTCCCTTTTTGATGAATGAGGTGGTAGGCGAGTTTTATCCTCTGTGATTCCCCTCCAGAGAGCGTTGTCGTCGGTTGGCCCAGCTTCAGGTATCCCAATCCTACATCTTTAAGAGGGGCCAATTTTTTGGTGATATCCGGTCTATCTGCGAAAAACTCACCGGCTTCTGAAATGCTCATCTGGAGTACCCGGTCAATATTTTTTCCTTTGTATTTGACTTCCAGGATTTCCTTCTTGAATCTTTTGCCCTTGCAGGCCTCGCAGGTGAGGATCACATCAGAGAGAAACTGCATCTCGATAATCTGCTGGCCAGCTCCCTTGCACTCCTCACATCTTCCTCCTGTGATGTTAAAAGAAAAAAAGCCAGGCTTATATTTCAGGGCTTGGGCTTCTCTGGTCTTGCTGAAGAGGTCTCTTATGCTGTCCATGGCCTTGGTGTAAGTGGCAGGAATAGAACGGGGCGAAGTGCTTAACGGAGACTGGTCGACCATGATGATCTTACTTAACTTTTCTTTCCCCCTTATTTCTCCGAATCCATCCGAGGCTTCGCCGATCCATCCTTTGTAGAGGACATCATAGAGCAAAGTGCTCTTTCCCGATCCTGAGACTCCAGTGATGCAGGTGAAGGCATTCAGAGGAATTTTGGTCTTCAGGTGCTTTAGGTTGTGCTTATGAACGTCAGTGATCGTAATAAAATTCTTAACACGTCTTCTCCTGGGAATTGTTATTTCCTTCTCTTTCCTCATGTATCGGGCTGTGAGGGAATTCTTGCTCTTCAGGAATTCGCTCCTGCTTCCTCTAAAAACGACCTTTCCTCCTCTTTCGCCAGCTCCTGGTCCCAGGTCGATTAAATACTCGGCAGAATTGATGATCTCGGGATCGTGTTCGACGACTAAAACAGTGTTTCCCATGTCTTTCAGGGATTTAAGGATGTCGATCAAGCGACGGTTATCACGGGCATGGAGACCGATACTCGGTTCATCAAGAACAAAGAGAGTTCCCACCAAAGAGGCACTGAGAGCTGCAGCCAGGTTTATCCTCTGAGCTTCGCCGCCGCTCAAGGTAAAAGTCATCCGGTCAAGAGTGAGGTAATCCAGGCCGACTTCCAGCAAGAATTTGAGCCTGGTTCGGATTTCATGATTCAATTTTTCAGCCACCTGTTTCTGGAATGGAGACAACTCGAGGGTACCGAAGAATTCATGGGCTTCTTCGACAGTCTTTCGGACAACCTCACCGATAGAAAGCCCTTCGACCTTTACACTCAAAGCTCTGGGATTCAGGCGCATTTGTTGACAGGCAGGACAGGGAACGTATTTTCGGTAGCGGCTGAGGAATACTCTAACCTGGACTTTGTATTTTTTGGTCTGGAGCCAATCAAAAAAGCCTTTCACACCGTAATAGCCATCTCCGCCTTCTAGAATAAGCTCTTGCCATTCTTTTTTTAGATCCTTGAAGGGTATATCAGTGGGAATTCCTCTCTTCCTGGCCTCGAAGAGCAGTTCTTCCATGGCCTCTTGGGAGGCAGGCTTGGTCCAGGGCTCCACCGCCCCTTCTTCCAAAGACTTATTCCGGTCGGGAATAATCTTGGCCTCATCGAGAACAGCCAAGTCGCCGAATCCGTGGCAGTTGGGGCAGGCTCCCTGAGGGCTGTTGAAGGAAAAGAGATTCGGATAAGGCTCCTCGTAGATGATTTGGCATTTTTTACACTCCAGCTTATCGGAGAAAATGAACTCTTCGTCTTTGTCTGTTCGGACTTTAGCTTTCCCCTTTCCTTTCTTCAGGGCCATTTCCAGCGAATCGACCAGCCTTTCTCTCTCTTCTCGATCGAGAGACATCCTGTCCACCAGGACATCGATGTCTTGTGACTTCTTGAGCCTGGTTTTGTCAAGTTCAACGATTTTATTTTCCTGGATGATACGGAAAAATCCGTCTTTTTTCAGAGAAGCGACTCCTTTTCCCTTTGGCCAGGAGAAAGAGACCCGGATCTTAGTTTGAGGAGGAAGCTGGTAAAGGGTATCAACCATAGAGTCTATGGTATCCCGAATGACAGGTTGGCCGCACTTCAGACAGTGGATGGTCCCGATCCGCGCATAGAGCACCCTCAGGAAATCATAGATTTCGGTGACAGTCGCCACTGTGGAACGCGGATTCTTGGTGACAGCCTTCTGCTGAATAGCAATGGCCGGGGTTATTCCTTCGATAAGCTCGGCGTCCGGCTTGTCCATTCTTTCCAGGAATTGGCGGGCATAGGCAGAAAGAGATTCGATATAGCGGCGCTGTCCTTCAGCATACAGGGTATCAAAAGCCAGCGAGGATTTTCCTGAGCCGCTCACTCCAGAGACGATGATGAGTTTGTTCAGGGGAATATCAAGGTTGATGTTTTTCAGGTTGTGGACCCTGACTCCTCTGAGTTTAATCTTCTCTTCCATCTTGACTCTCTATTATAAGTCTCTGCAGTCAGGTAGGAAAGGGGTCTCGATCGAATTTTTTTATTTCTTTTGACTTTTGTTATAATGGGTGAAATTTGAAGATAAAGAGACTGAGATGAGTATTTTTCTTATCCTCGGCATCGCCTTCGCCTTGGCTATGGATGCCTTTGCTGTCTCTCTGGGGATAAGCACAGCCCTAGGGAAAATGACGAGAACACAAAGACTGAGATTGGCCTTCTATTTTGGCTTTTTTCAGTTCCTGATGCCCATCCTGGGTTGGTCTGCCGGACAGGGGATCCAGGAATATATCCAGTCCTTCGATCATTGGGTGGCCCACGGTTTGCTCCTCCTTATCGGGGGGAAAATGATTTATGAATCCTTTGGATTCGGAAAGAGGGAAAAGAAATACGATTCTGATCCGACCAAAGGTTTGTATCTTCTTCTCCTTTCTGTTGCCACGAGCATTGACGCCCTGGCTGTGGGTTTGAGCATTGCTTTGCTTGGGGTCGGCATCATCTATCCGGCTGTAGTCATAGGGCTGGTAGCTTTTGCACTTACTCTAGTCGGCCTGAAGGTTGGCGCTATGCTGGGGAATTTAGTAAGGAAACGAGGAGAACTTCTGGGAGGCGTTGTTCTTATTCTTATCGGAGTGATCATTCTTTTCGAGCATCTATAGCCCCCTCTGTCTTGGCGCGAAAAACCGGGTCAGGTTTAGTTTTTATCAACATTTTCAAGAAAATAAATGATCACTGTTACAAAATGTTGAAAGTCAAGACCTGAGCCTAGATCACTCTTGGTGGCCAACTCTTACCATCCCCGCTTATTTCTATTTTAGTTTTTCCAGGTAAACCCGACAAGGATCTCTCTCCCGGGTCCAGGAAATCCGTCTTCAAATTCATAATTCACATCGAGAATATTTTTAAGTAAAAAATAGATTTCGAAACGGCCCAGGTTTCTAGAGAGTCTAATATCCCAGAGCATGTATGGGGAAAGAGGCTGATAGATTCCTGCCAAATCTTCAAAATATCTTTTTCCTGTATAAGCGCTCTTCACCATGCCTTCTAATGAAAAAGGCCCCTTGAATGAGAAAAACAGGGCCAGTTTATGAGAAGGCTTGTATTCGAGCCTAGAAGATATTCTGTCTGAGGAAGTGTTTTTGGCTTGCAAGTAGGAGTAGTTAAAGCTCAGATCATACCCGTCTTTTACCGGGAAATTGAACGAGAATTCAGCGCCGCTGTATACAGCTTGGTCAACGTTTTGCATCTGGAAAAGAGCACCTGTTCTTTTTTGGACAATCAAGTCCTTGAGATTGGAATAGAAAATTGAAACATCCAGAGAAACACCTGAGGCAAGAAAGCGGAAACCAAGTTCATAACTCATTGATTTTTCTTCTTTGAGCTCTGGATTGGGAATATTCCTGCCGATGTATTCCGAATAAAGCTCTTTAAGGGTCGGGAACCTGGACTTTCTGGCCATCGAGAAATAGATTTGGGAAGAATTGATCCGGTAGGAGAGACCGATTAATGGATTGAAATGAAAGATCGGTTCTCTGAGTTCTTCACCGTTGGCATATACTGGCTTCAGCCAATCCAGGCTCGTTCCCAAAACAAGAGAAAGGTTATCTTTTAGGCTGATTTCATCCTCTATTCCCAAGGAATAATTGGCGGCCTCGTATTTTTCCCATGGTTCAAACTCATCGGCCTGAGAGCGGTGGGCGTCTTTTTTAAGATTCAAGCCCAGGCGGAAATGATTTTTTCCCTGGCTTAGCTCGCCGAGGAAGGAGGCACCTAAAGAGTAATCGTCGAAGATGCTGTGAAAGGAATACCTTCTCTCCTGGGTTGAGTAGGTGGCGTCATCATAAGAATCGAGAATGTTGTAGTAGAGGTCGTAATAAACGCTTCCTCTCAGTTCTAATCCCTGGAAAGGACTATGCTTGAGAGAAAGCTTGAGGTTGTTTTTTCGCCAGGTGGGAAAGCGCCAGTAGCGAGGCCTGTCTTCTGAAACATGAGGGGGGATTCCCCTTTTGTTATCTAGATAATTGAAATCCAAGAAAAGGGATCCTTTTTCCCACGAATAACGGAATCTTCCGTTGACTCCTCTGTTGGTGAAATCGGAATTTTGACGCTTAGCGCCATCTTCGTTTAATTCAGGTTCAAATTTATGGGAAAGGTAAAAGCCGTTGGAGTTCTTGTACTCTCCAGAAATCCAGAAGCCTATTTTCTCCCATCTTTTGGCAAGGGAAAAGGCAGCCTTCTGGTTTAGGTTTCTTCCAAAGTCAAGAGAAAAATGGGCCTTCGTTTTCTTCTTTGGAGTTTCAGTGATGAGGTTAATGATTCCTCCCATAGTATTGGAACCGTATACAGTCGAGGAAGTCCCTTTGATAACCTTTATCTTAGCCAGCCCTTCGAGAGGAAAATGGGACAGATCGATTTCCCCGGTGTAAGGCAGGTTCACCGGGATTCCGTCGATCATGATAACAACTTGTCTCTGGCTGAATCCCCTTAGCTGCAAGTTTGTTTCTCCCCTGGACCCCACCGTGTAGAAGGCACCGGGAATGAAATCCAGGGCTTCAACCGGGTTTAAGGCGCCCTTTTTTTCTATCTCTTCTCTGCTGATTTCTTTAATGTTGGCGATCTCGGTGATCGGTTCCTTCTTAGCAGTGACGATGATTTCTTGATGGTCATGGGCGTATTCTTCTTCTTTCTTCTTTTCTTCCTGGTCTGTCTGAGCTTGGAGGGAAGAGAAAAGAAATAGTGAGATGATGATCAGTTTTAGCAATTTCATCGTTTGGACATTAAGTAAAAAGTCATCTTTGAAATTGGGACCAGCTCTATTTATGTATCCTGAAATCTATTCTAAGAGTCGTGCTGACATTAAAAAGCACAAAAAGCAATATGTCGATATTGCAGAATATAAATCTTAAAGTATTTTTTCCTCAAAAGTCTAGTCTCAATCCGCCGAAGGCAGAAAAACCTGGAGTTCCATAGCCTAAAATGTTCTCGTACTCTACATCAAGAATGTTATCCAGGCGGAAAAAAAATTGGACCCGGGCCTTAATATTATAGGATACTGAGGCGTTGAGCAAGGTATAGCCAGGAAGTGTCGCTCGAGCCGCAGGCCAGGCAGAGAAGTCCAGATCTTCTCTTTTTCCGAGGTGGATAAGGGAGAGATAAAGGCGACCTTTTTCCAAGAATTGGTAGGAGATGTTGGCGGTGAATTTATGCTTTGGCCTTCTCAAGAGAGGGATTCTCGTTTTTTTGTCCTGGGCTTCCAATCTTGTGTAGGAGGCCCTTAACCTTAATTTGTCTGCTGGGTCTGCCCGCAGGTAAAGCTCGGCACCTTTGGATTCAGCCTTCCCGATGTTGAGGTAGCCCTGGAGAAAGTCAAAATCAATGAGGTCTTTATAGTCGTTATGAAAATAGGTGACTCCCAGGAAAACTCTTTCCTCCAACAGGAACTGCTCGATTCCAAGATCCCAGCCTAAGGATTTTTCTGGCCTCAAATCCTCATTCCCGATCGGGCCAAAGGATGTTGCTGTGGCGTAGAGCTGATAGAGAGAGGGAGATTTAAAGCCTGTTCCAAAGGTGGCCTTCAATTTTGTCCCTGATTTTTCGATGAAATAAGCGGGAGCAAGGCGATAAGTTGCGGCTGAGCCGAATAGGCTGTGACTGTCGAGGCGTACTCCGACAGTAGCGAAAAATCGATGAGCGAGACGGATTTGATCTTGAAGGTAAAGGCCGGTGATGGACGCTTGCTTGAGAGGAAACAGACTCGAGTAGGGTCCCCACAGCCCCTCGGAATGGTATTCAGATTCTCCCTGTTCCTGCTGATGATCAACTCCAAGGGTTAGAGTGTGGGTTTCGTGAAGGAAGAGATTGTTCTGCCAGTCGACTTTAAACCTTTTGCTTTTGAAAAGGCCTTCTTCAGAGTCGAAAGGATGGGAGGCGTCTAACAAATTTTCATTCTTGCGGTCATTATAGACAAATGAAACCGATAATTTTTGCTCCCAGCGGTTCTTGAAGAGGAGTGCTCTCAGCTGGCTTTTAAGAAATAAAGAGCGGTAGTCTTGAGTATGGTTTGGGTCATCGCCGTAAGCACCACCAAAATTGTCGATATCAGCTTTATCGTTTATCAAGCGCAAGACAAAGTCGACCTCCAGGTTGTCCAAAGGAGAAAATCCTAATCTTCCTGAAAGGGTCATATTCTGGTAACCATCTTTCTCTTCATTACCTGGGTAAGCGGTGCTGGAGGCCGATATTCCTTGGGTAGAGAGGTGGGAAATACCCAGCGAATAATTAATCTTTTCTGTGCTGCCTCCGAATCCAGCCTCAGTGGAGAAAGTTCTGAAGGAACCTCCATAGCTGGAGAGAGAGAATCGAGGTTTTCCCGAGCCTCTTCTCGTGATGATATTCACAACTCCGCCGATAGCCTCCGAGCCATATAGAGTACTCTGAGGACCACGGAGGATTTCGATACGCTCGATGCTATCGAGAACAAGATGGGCAAGGTCATAGGAACGGCTGGGCGTGATGGGGTCATTGAGCTCAACCCCATCTATCATGATCAGAGTGTGTTCTGAATTGGCTCCCCGGATAGACATGGAGCCAGCCCCACCTGTTCCGCCGTTTTGAATTACGGCCACACCCAGGGCCTCCCTCAAGACTTCAAGGACGGTCGATTTTTTCATCCTCTCCAGGTCTTCTCGGGTGATGATGGTTACCGAACTGGCGACTTCTTTGGCTGGAGTTTCCAGGCGATTTGCGGTGACTACGATTTCATGCTGTAGAGGCGGGGATGGTTTCTTCTCCTCTTCCTCAGAAAAGAGATTCGAGGAGAGGAGGGCGCTGGCGAAGGCAATAAACAAAAGATATTTTCTCATGATCTGCATCTCCAGAAATTCTTACCCCCGCCTTGGTCTTCTCCAGAAGGACCTGAAGTTTAACCCTGCAATTCTCCGGGAAAGACGAGCAAAAAAATGACCCTATCTTCCACCCGAAGATGGGTTATGGAGGCTTAAAGGGGGTATCCTGACTCTCGGATCATCCTCCTTCCAGGCCTTCCCATCCTGAAGTCGGATAGTGGCGTGTTCTGGAATTCGTCCCCGATCACAGTAGCGGGGGCTGTGTCCGCTTTTTACGGACTTCCCTTTCCTTTAAGCTTGAATCTAAATTGTCAAAGAGATTTATACGACAATTCTAATTAAAGAAAAAACTATTTTCTTTGTCAAGTCATAATAAAAAAAGGGGACGGTTCTATTTTTTTATTCTTGCCTATATTCTGGTGCTAGGCTTTCTATTTTAAAAAATAGAACCGTCCCCATCTCTGGTCCCCATCTCTGGATAGAGAGAAGGATCTGGAGACCTGACCTCATGGGCATGTTAATTAGATAGGCTGCCCCTTTCCTTGGAAACGGGGCAGCCCATGAAAGGAAATGGATTAATTGAAAAAAGGGGATTTATGGTAAACTCCCGTTAAAAGTAAAAAGGAGGGCTTAGGGAGGGGATTCTGTTTGGTGTTGGGACTTAAGACCTTTCTCATTTTGTCCTTCCATATCTATATACGGTCAAAACGAGTAAAAAGTTTCTTTTTAGAGCCGAAATAAATGAAAATTTTGGGTTTTTTGAAACAAAAATTTTTAAAGATTTTTATTGATCTGGTCGGAGGAGCGAACCATGAGAAGAAAGATAGCAAGGGAATTATTGCCCTTCCAAAGATCTTTTTAAGATGCTCCAAATATCATAACTTTTTTATTTTTAATCGATTATGATGGTAGAGAAGATAAGAAGAATGATATAAAAGGAGCTATTTGACTGAGGATGAGGGGGAAGAATTAATAATTTGTAATATTATATCATAATTTTTATACAAAATTCAACAAATTTTTTTCAATTTTTAAAAATTCCTTGTTTTGTGGCTTATTTGGCAGGTTTTTCTCAGTAAAATGGCCACTTTTAACGCTTTTTTCAGGGTAATGAAAAAAATCGATGGTTCTGATAGTCTTTTTGACTGCTAAAGCTGGATTCCTATAGAATAGGGAATCAAAGAAACAGGTATGGAATTTTTTTATCAGAAGGAGAATCCTGATGGATAAAGAAAATTTCAGACAGTTTGGGTATAAATTCGTGGATTGGGCAGCTGATTATCTGACAGATGTTGCTGAGTTTCCGGTGAAGTCGCAGCTCAAACCGGGTGAAATTCGAAGTCAACTTCCCGCGAATCCACCCCAGCAGGGCGAATCCATGGAGAGGATTTTTGAGGATTTCAAAGAAATCATCCTTCCTGGAATGACCCACTGGCAGCACCCTTCCTGGTTTGCTTATTTTCCGGCTAACAACAGTCCCCCTTCGGTACTGGCAGAATTGTTGACTGCATCTCTAGGGGCTCAATGCATGATCTGGCAGACCTCGCCAGCCGCTGCCGAATTGGAAGAGGTCGTTCTGGAATGGCTGCGCAAAATGCTGGGACTTCCTGAAGGGATGGCTGGAGTTATCCAGGATACAGCTTCTACAGCCACCCTTTGTGCATTGCTGACAGCGAGAGAGAAGACAACAAGTTTTGAATCCAACCGCAAAGGATTGAAAGAACCTCTTATCGTCTATGCCTCTGATGAGGCTCATTCGAGTGTCGAGAAAGGAGTGAAGATTGCCGGTTTCGGGAAAGAAAACCTGCGCTACATCCCCGTTGATGAGGCTTTTGCCCTGATACCCTCCAAGCTCGAAGAGGCCGTTATCGAAGATAAAGAGCGAGGGCTTCAGCCTTGCTGCGTAATCGCTACTCTGGGAACTACCTCTTCCACAGCCATTGACCCGATTGAATCCATCGGTCGAATCTGCAGCGAACACGGCTTATGGTTTCATGTCGATGCCGCATTTTCCGGAACTGCTGCTATCCTTCCGGAGAAGAAAAGTATGCTCGCTGGAGCTGAACACATCGATTCTTTTGTCTTCAACCCCCATAAGTGGATGTTCACCAACTTCGACTGTTCGGCTTATTTTGTTAAAGACCCGGGGACGCTCATCCGGACATTTGAGATTCATCCTGAATACTTGAAGACCGGCCTGGATGCCCAGGTCAAGAACTTCCGCGATTGGGGGATTCAACTCGGGAGAAGATTCCGGGCCTTGAAATTATGGTTTGTGATTCGCTTTTACGGAGTCGAGGGCCTCCAGAAGATGGTGCGAGAACACATCCGCCTTGCTCAGATGATTAAGAAATGGGTTGAGGAACAGGAAAACTTCGAGCTCATGGCTCCGGTGAGTGCAAGCCTGGTTTGTTTCCGCTTGAATGATGGGCGCAGTGAAGAGGACTTAAACGAGCTGAATCGAAGGCTGCTGGAGAGCCTCAACCAGACAGGCAAGGTTTTCTTTACTCACACAACTTTAAGAGGGAAATACGTGCTGCGAATGGTTGTGGCCCAAAGAACAACGGAAGAGAGCCAGGTGAGGGCGGCCTGGGAACTCATCGTTTCCAAAGCCAAAGAGCTGCTCAAGTCATCTTGAATCATGTTTGTGTTGCTTAAGGAATAAACGATTAGAGACTTAAAGTATTCAACAGAAAAAACCACAAAAAGAAGAAGCAAGGTAATGATTGACAGACTGGACTTTTAGTTGAGGTTTGGATCGGGAGAGAGGTGCCATGAAATTTGTGATTGATCCCAGAATCTTGGAGAAATTTCCCGGACTAAATGTTGGAATTATCAGGGGAAAGCAAATAGACAATCATGGAGAAAGCGCTGAGATCTTGCGCCTCATCAGAGAAAGAGAAGCAGAGATCAGGAGCGAATTCGATCCCGAGACATTCTCCCAGCACCCGAAAATCAGGGCCTGGAGGGAAGCTTATTCTTCCTTCGGAGCCAAGCCCAAAAAATACAAGAGCTCGGTGGAAAGTCTTTGCCGGATGGTTTTGAAAGGAAATGAGCTGAGGTCGATCAACAAGATTGTGGATATCTACAATTACATCTCCCTGAAACACCTGGTTCCTGTTGGTGGTGATGACACGGCTAAGGTCGAGGGGGATATTCGATTGACGTTTGCCCGGGGAGATGAGTCCTTTACGCCCCTGAATTCTGAAGAGACAGAAACTCCCAGAGAGGGAGAGGTGGTTTATGCAGATTCGAAAGAGGTGCTGTGCAGGAGGTGGAACTGGAGGGAGTGCGACAAGACGAAAATGACTGAAGACACTGAAGAGGTTTTACTGGTCGTGGAAGGCCTGCCGCCAGTTACAAAGGAGGAAGTGCAGAAAATTATCGAAGAATTAAGCACCTTAATCAGCGAATACTGCAGCGGTAAGACGAGAACCTTTATTCTGGACGTAGCTGGCCGAGAGGCTGAGATTTAGAAGCAAAGGGCACTTTATAAGGGTGAGATGATTTCTGGGATCAATTCTCAGGTGATTCGATCCCGGGTTTCATTCCAAGAATTTAGAATTAAAATAGCTAATTTGTTTTGTTTATTTTATATAAAGTAGACAATATGTCATAAATCCACCTGAAGGAAATGGCGGGAATAAATCCTCTTTCTAGGTGAGAAAAAGGGGGAGAAAATCATCGAATAAATCACCTCTGAAGGCGATTTACTTATTTGGTGCTTTCTTCTAGCCTTATAGGGATGTCGGAAGGTATAGTGCATTATTCTACCTGGAAGAGTGACTCACAGAGGGCAAATTTAGCAAGCAGATTCGATAACTTGCAGTTAGATTCATTCCCCTTCTATTTTGGAGGAAAACTAAAAAAATATATTGACTATGCCTATTTAATAAATTATTATTATGAAAAATAATATAACTCTGGGAAAAGATCAGGTGAAAAACTTGATCATTAAAAGCATAAAAATATTATTTATTCTGGTATGCATATCTTGCGTTTCTTATCGAGGGACGCATTTTGTCAATTTGACAACCAGAGAATTGTCTTCTGAGACAGAGTTAGTCATAACCACCACCGAGCCTGTACAGGTTAAAGATACGAAACTGGAGGATCCTCCCTGTTTAATCTTGAGTTTTCCTGAAGACAAGGTTTATAGCTTTGAAGAGGATGAATTGATTATCGATAAGGGGCCTATCAAAAGAATAAGAAATGCGTATTATCAAACAGGAGATCAAAAGCAGCCCCAGTTGAACTTGATGATCGTGGAGCTGAGGCAGAATTCAGATTATGAAATCTCTTACAGCGGAAGTTCCATAATCGTCAGATTCGAAAATTCCGGCCAGTATTCAGCTGGATTTCATGAAGATGAAAATAATGATTCAGAGTCAAATCCTGAAGTTCAACCACAGATGAAATCCCAGGACCTCCAAACAGAACCTGGTTATCTCATCGGCCCCGGTGATGTTTTAAGCATAGAAGTCTGGCAACACCCTGATATTTCCCGAGATGTCACGGTAAATCACAAAGGTGATATTAAATTACCTCCTGTTAGAAAAATGAATGTCATGGGATTGAATGCTCCTCTACTAGAAGAGAGGCTTGGAGAGGCTCTTTCCAAGTATTTAATCGACCCTGTAGTTTTCGTTACCGTAAAAGAATACAACAGCCACAGAGTCATTGCTTTGGGTGAGACTGAGACTGGAATGTACACCTTAAGAAGAAAAACGTCCCTCGTAGAGTTTATAGGACAAATAGGTGGACTTTCAGAAAACGCGGATGTTTCTCATATCAAACTAATTAAGAAAGACGGAAGAATTATCAATTATGATCTGAATGAACTTATCAAAGATCGTCAAGAAACAATTGAAGCAGTTGTTAAAGGTGGGGATACTGTATATGTTCCTCCTTTAGAGTTTAATAAAGTCTATGTTCTTGGGGAAGTGAGAGCGCCCAAGTCCGTTGTTATCAAAGGAAAACTCACTTTAATCGATGCCATCGCCGAAGCAGGAGGATATACTCCTGATGCCGTCACCAGCAGCGTGATGATCGTTCGAGGTGAATTAGGCTCCCAAAAAGGGATTCGAGTCAACTTGAAGCGAATTCTTAAGGAAGGAGATATTGGCCAGAATATTGAATTGGAGCCTGGTGATATTGTCTATGTTCCGAAGACCTTTGTTGTCCATATAGAAAGATTTTTAAGAGGGATATCTGCTCCAATCCTTTGGTATCTTTGGTACTCAAGATAATAAAAGGATGAATTAAATGCCAAGAATTGAGATGAACCTGGCCGATTATATGCGAGTGGTTCGCAAAAGGAAGCGAATCATTATTTTGGCTTTTCTCTTAGTTTTTCTTTCTACTGTCTATTTCACCCTGAGGCAAATCCCTCTTTATCAAGCATCCTGTAGAGTGAAAATCGAGCAGAGAAAATCAGTCGCCGAGATATTGACTGAGTTAGTGACTTGGTCTCCTGGAGATGAAATGGAGTCTCAGGCCAACCTTATAAAAAGTTACCAGGTCATGGAAAAAGTCGCACAAGAATTGAACCTCATATTCCCAGACATGAGGCCTGTTGATCGTATGGCAGCGGTGAAAAAAGTTCAGAGCCAAATCGAGACTGAACAAGTTGGCTATACAAATATCGTTGCCATCACTGCGGGTTCAGACAATCCAGAAAAAGCCATGACTCTTGCTAATGCTGTGGCCCAGGTTTATGTAGAAAGTCATTTTGAGAACAAGAAAAAGGAAGCCTCCAACGTAAAAACATTTGTTAAAGCCCAGTTAGATAATTATTTATTAGAATTGCAAAGGAGTGAAAGAGCACTCCAGAGATTTCGACGGGAAAATCCTTTAGTAGTGGAAAGAGATATTAAAAACGTTTCACTTGTGCAAAACGATCCTCGAATATCCAGCCTCAATGAAGAAATTGTCAGATTAGAGTTGGAGATGATCTCAAAAAAAAGCAAGTACACTGAAGAACATCCAGAGGTTATAACTCTTAAAAGAAAAATTGAAGAGGCAAATAAAGATTTATCTGATTCCTTAACCCAATTATCAGTACAGCAGAGAGATCTTTCAGCCAAAGAAATGCAACTTGTCCAGCTGAATCGCAATGTCACTATCGCTGAAGAAGTTTATTTGATGTTCAAGACAAAATATGAAGAAGCGCGCATTCTGGAGGCAGAAAAGGTTCGAGATGTTACGATCGTGGAACCAGCCTCCCTGCCTTCTGTGCCTGT
Organism: Candidatus Aminicenantota bacterium; assembly: GCA_011772495.1. GTDB lineage: Bacteria > Acidobacteriota > Aminicenantia > Aminicenantales > Aminicenantaceae > WVZL01. Next base: position 274,504 of record WVZL01000016.1, on the reverse strand, counting down.
AAGTCCGAATAAAAGTTTTAATTTTGTGATAGGAATCTTGAGTGGACTGCTGTTTGGCTTGATCATGGCCTTCGTGACCGAAAGCTTTGACACGTCCATCGGAAGAGTTGATGATATCGAAGAATTAACGAAAGTCCCTGTGTTGGCTATTATTCCCAGTACCTCTTTGGAAAAAGGGAGAACAATATTTAAGAATCTTTTTAGAAGAAAAAAGCCAATCTCAGAGAAAGAGCAGTTTCATGAACGCTTAATTGCCTTGTTTGAACCGACCTCTGTCACTGCCGAGGCCTACAAGAGCCTACGCACCCATTTAGACTTAACAGGTTTGAAAAAAGTTGGAAACTGTATGGTTATTACAAGCTCTTCCCCTCAAGAGGGAAAAACCCAGACCTTAGCGAACCTAGGCGTTGTGCTAGCTCAGAGCGGACAGAAAGTCCTAATTATCGGCTCTGATTTCAGAAAACCGATGATTTATAAATTGTTTGGACTTAAGAGAAGCCCTGGCTTGACAGAGGTATTAATAGGAAAAACGTCTTGGAAGGATGCGGTTAGGACTGAAATTGATATGCTAATAGGTGGACTCGAGTATGAAAAGATATTGAAGACTCAAGGCATAGAAAATCTCCGGATAATTACTTGTGGGGAAAGAACGCCCAATCCAGCCGAATTGCTGAGTTTCCCCGAAATGGATGACTTAATTGAAGAATTGAAGCAGAATTTTGATGTGATACTATTTGATAGCCCTCCGATTCTCCCAGTAACGGATTCAGCCATTCTCGCAGCTAAAGTCGACGGTGTCATTCTAGTGTATGAGGCTGGAAGAACCTCAAGACATGCTCTCAACCGGGCTAGAGTCCAATTAGAGAATGTCGATGCCAAGATTTTGGGAGTAGTTATAAATAATCTTAGAGCTGAGTTCATAGAAGATGTTACACCTTATCAAAGATACCGCTATTATGGATATTATGGAGAGAAAAGGGAGAAAAAAGAATAAGGCATGGCTCATTTCTTCTCAGTCCATTGAAATTCTATCGAATCAAAACAGATTCCCATTTTAAAAGTTCACGATTCATTTCCAGAAAAAAAACTAACTTCATAGTCTTTTCAAGAGAAAGGGATTAAGATGGCTGTTGACTGGCAAGATCCTAGATTTCGAGTTATCATAATCATTGCCGCAATCTTCATCCTCGGTATCTTCTTGGGTCAAATCGTTACCGGATTCTCTTATAAAATTACCCTAGCCTTAATCTTGAGTGCTCTCATCTTCATAATAACTCTGGTCAACACGGATGTAGGACTCGCAGTCTTGATTTTCTCAATGCTCCTTTCTCCAGAAATTATATTAGGCCAGGTTCCTGGAAGAGATATTATCGTCCGGTTTGACGACTTATTGCTGATAGTTATTACTTTTGCTTGGCTGGCAAAAACAGCCATTAATAAAGGCTTAGCCTTATTCGTTAGAACACCTCTCAATAAAGCCATAAGTATTTATATACTGGTATGCCTCATTTCTACTCTGAGAGGTGCTGCCTTAGGCTACGTCGATGCTCCAAAAGGACTATTTTATATCTTGAGATATACTGAATATTTCTTGCTTTATATCTTAGTCGTAAATCATATTCATAGCAGAAAACAGATTAAATTCTTTATTAATGCTTTTTTCATAACCTGTGCTCTGGTCTCAATATATGGAATAATTCAGATTCCTTCGGGCGTGAGAGTCAGTGCTCCTTTTGAAGGAGAGATTGGAGAACCCAATACTTTTGGGGGCTACCTACTCCTTATATTATGCATAGCCATAGGTATCTTTCTGCAGAATGTTCCCCAAAGGTTAAAGTACATCCTGGCCGGGCTGTGCGTTTTGATTATCTTTCCATTCTTATATACGCTGTCTCGGGCATCATACTTGGCCATTATCTTTTCCTTTCTTGCTTTCGCGATTCTTAGCAAAAGAAGAGTGGTATTAGTTACAGCGATAGTGACCATAATCATATTGGGTTTATCTATAAAGCCAGAAGTGGTTTTTTCTAGAGTAGAATATACCTTTCAGGAAAAACATGAAGCCTTGGCCAAAATTGGCAATATCTATTTTGATGCGTCTTCTTCGGCGAGACTATTTAGTTGGCAGGATAGCTTTCGAGAATGGAAGAAGAGTCCCCTTCTAGGACGTGGAATCACAGGGTATAGGTTTATAGATGGACAGTATATTCGTACTCTCCCTGAGCTAGGCATTATCGGCTTCCTAGCATTGTTGTGGCTTTTATGGTCGATCTTCAAGCATTCTCTTGTTGTCTATAAAAAATTAGATGATGAATTTTTTAAAGGATTATCCCTTGGTTTTATTGCTGGTTTTATGGGCTTAATAATACACGCTTTAACGGCCAATACTTTTATTATCATCCGCATCATGGAGCCTTTCTGGTTTATTGCGGGAATAATCATGGTGCTTCCGGCATTTGCGGAAAAGGCATCAGAAACAAGCGAAGGATTAAGAGCAGAATTGAAAGGTTAGGGTGGAATTCAAGAATAACAATATTAATTGCCACTTTTGATTCTTTTTATAGATAGATCTTAATAGTACTATCGCTCAGAAAAAAGGAAAAAGTTTAAAAGGAACTTATATGCCAAAATATGTGAATTGCAGTCTCTGTGGTCTCAATAGAACACAGATTATTCAAGAAGCAGAGGAACCCTTTAAAGTGGTTAAGTGCAGGAACTGCGGCCTTGTGTATACCAATCCGCAGCCTGAAAGAGGATTGATAGAGGAGCACTATCAAGAAGAGTATTACAGAGAATGGATGGAAAAACAGATGGAAAAGCGGATTCCCATGTGGAAGAAGAGATTAAAAGAAATAACGCAATATAAGAATAAAGGTCATCTGTTAGATGTAGGCTGTGGGATAGGCACTTTTTTAAAATTAGCCAAAGAAGAAGGATTTGGAATTTCCGGGACAGAGATTTCCGAGTATGCATCTAGATACGTGAAAGAAAATTTAAGAATAGATGTTCTTCGAGGCGATATAGAGGAATTGGATTTTCCCCCTGAAAGCTTTGATGTGCTGACGATGTGGCATACCTTGGAGCATTTACCGAATCCTAAGGCAGCCTTAAAGGAAATCAATAGAATATTGAAGAGGGAGGGATTATTAGTAATAGCTACACCAAATCTGAACAATTTTATAACCAGAGTCTTGTATTTTCTGGCAAAGGGGAAAAAACTAAAACTGTTTTCTGATAGAGCAAAGGAATTACATTTGTATCATTTCTCTATCCATACTTTAGCTTCGATGCTGAAAGAAACAGGTTTTCGCATAATTAAAATAGATATGGATTTGGCTCAATTAGCGTTCCCCAAAAAAATACTGGATTATTTGACTTTTATTGTTCATGCCATAACTAGAAAGAACTTTGGCGAGGCCATAAAGATCTATGCAGTCAAAGCTTAAGAAGATAAACATAGTCAGACTTCTAAAGATACAGAAAATCTTTCTTCTCTTTAACCAGGAAACAGGAAATGATTAAAAGGCTATCAAGGCTGGCTTTTAGATACTCTAGAGAATACATTCAGAAGGCTAAAGTGACAAAATGATGACTGACATTGATTCATCTAAAATAGATAGAGTGTTGATCATTATGATGGGTGGAATCGGCAATATGATTTTTTTGACTCCAGCCCTAAAAGCCTTACGAAAAGCCTTCCCATCCTCAATGATTAGCTTTTTATTGGGTCCTTATGGAGCTGAAGAGGTAATAGAAGGAAGTGACTTAATAGACAAAAAGATAATTGTAGATCATAAAAAGCATAAAGGCTTCGCAGGGAAGATAAAACTTATTCAGGAGCTAAAAAGGGAAAAATTTAGTCTGAGCATCACTTCAACAGGCACAAATCCACTGAAAAGCGGTCTTCTCTGTTATCTTGCTGGGATTAAATATAGACTCGGGGAGAGCATTAAAGGAAAAGGTTATTTCTATAATCAAAAAATTGCTTGGGATGAAAATCGCCATGAAGTTGAAAGCAATATAAATTTGATTCAGAAATTGGGTATAGAAGCTAAAGATAAGAGCTTATATGTTCATAAATCGTCGGAGGATAAAGCTTTTGCTAAGAAAATTTTCGCTGGTCATAATTTAAATGAAAGTTTGGTCATTGGGATGCATCCAGGATCAGGAATGCATCAGGCCGAGTTTAAAAGATGGCCTAAAGAGAGATTTGCCCGATTGGCTGATCGGCTTGCTAATGATCATAAGGCTTCAATAATTATATTTGGAGGACCTGAAGAAATTCATCTAGCTAAGGAGATAAAAGGTTTAATGAAGACAGATCCCCTGGTCATGACCGGGAAGACAACTTTAGCCCAGACTGCAGCTTTGATAGAAAAATGCAGCCTCTTCATCAGCAATGATAGCGGACTTTTGCATGTGGCCTGTGCTGTAAATCCCTCAACTGTTGGTATTTATGGGCCAACGAATCATAAAAGAACAGGACCCTACTCAGATTCTGCAGTTATCATCAGGAAAGAATTGGATTGCAGTCCCTGTTACAAAGGGGCGAAGGTTGATTGCAAAGGATTAGATTGTCTCGAATTGATATCTGTAGAAGAGGTTATAGAGGTAGTAAATAGTATATTAAAAAAATGTTAAATTCGGTCAAAGATTCCAATTATCAAGAGCATTCACCAAGGAAGAAGTGCCTCTTATGTGATTCGAGTAATATTACCGCCTTGTTTAACAGATGGGAAGGAGCAGTCGTCAAATGCAGGGATTGTGCTCTCATCTATCAATTCCCGCAGGTCAGCAAAGAAAGATATTTGAATGAGGTTCAAAAGCATTATTCTGATGTTGATCCATCTTCTAGAGTGGCTTATAGCCGGAAAAAATTGTACAAGAGGTTCCTCCATCAGATTGTGCACATAAAAAGAAAAAATGCCCGGCTTCTAGATGTAGGATGCGGCGGAGGTTATTTTTTATCCTTAGCAAAAGAAGATGGTTGGGAGGTCTATGGCCTTGAACTCAATCCCAATCTCGTTAAAAAGGGAATATACGACTATGGGCTTGATATCCAATGTTCTGATTTTGAAGAATCTAATTTTAGCCAGGATTATTTTGATGTCATTACTCTGTGGAATGTTCTTTGTGAGCTTTATAATCCTTTAAAGGGCATTTTAAAAATAAAAAAATTTTTGAAACCTGGCGGTATTCTTTATTTGCGGACACCTAATGGAGCTTTTCATTTATTTACCTATAGGATTCAGCAGGTGTTAAGGAAATTGCATCTTGTCCACCTGATGCCTTATCAAAGTTCTATTTTTCATATCTTTAATTTTTCTAATAGGACGCTGGAAAGGGTATTGAGCCATAATGGATTTCAGAATATTAAGATTAAAAATTCTCGTCCGACTTCCGGAGATCCTTATGGAGTAAAAAAAGGAGTGAGAAGTTTTAAAGTATTCGCCTACCTTGTGGCGCAATTGGTTTCCTTTTTAACTCGTGGCCGACTGACAGCAGCTCCATCAATCGAGGTATTGGCAGAAAATGCAAAAAATTAAAGTCTTACATATCATCACTCGTATGGATAAAGGAGGATCGGCTGAAAATACCTTCCTCACCATCACAGGATTAAATAAAGACAATTACGAGGTGACTTTAATGAGTGGTCCAGTCGAAGACTCTCCGCAGGACAGAACAAAGGAAATCGAGGCGCATGATATTAAATATATTTTTATTTTTGAATTGGTAAGAGATATTAGCATTATCAAAGATTTAAAAACTTTATTTAAGATATATGATTTTTTACGAAAGGAAAAATTCGATATTGTTCATACTCATACATCAAAAGCAGGATTGTTGGGGAGATTGGCAGCTAAACTTGCCGGAGTTCCGATTATAGTGCACACACCCCATGGCCATGTCTTCTTCGGTTATTTTAAACCCGCCAAAACAAAGATATTTATTTTTCTTGAAAAGCTTGCCTCACGTATAACTGATAAAATCGTGGCTCTTACTGATAGAGAGAAAGACGACTATAGATTATTCAAGACGACTCCTGAAGAGAAAGCTGTCGTTATCAACAGTGGTGTAGATTTAAATAGATTCAAGGAATTGTCCTTTACAGAAAAACAAAGTTTTAAAAAAGAGCTTGGCTTGCCAGAGAATGCTTTAATTGTAGGCACAGTAGGCAGACTGGCGCCTGTTAAGGGACAAGAATTTTTGATTGAAGCCGTGAAAAATATAATCCCTAAATATCCTTCCGCGCTCTTTATGTTCGCAGGGGATGGTCATTTAAGACAGAATTTAGAAAGGAAAGCTCTTGAGATGGGCATTAAGGAGAATGTTGTTTTTCTGGGCTGGAGGGATGATGTAGATAAGATTATTTCTATTTACGATATTTTTGTCCTTCCTTCCCTTAATGAAGGAATGGGAAGAGTCTTAGTTGAAGCCATGGCTTTAGGAAAGCCGATCGTGGCCAGTCATGCAGGGGGGATACCTGATTTGATTAGGCACGGGAAGAATGGTTTTTTGGTACCTCCAAGAAATCCTGAACAATTGGCAAAATATATTCAGATCCTCATAGAGGATAAAGAAAAAAGAGAAAGAATGGGACAGGCTGGAAAGAAGATTGCTTTGAATTTTAGTAAAGAGGTCATGATCGAAAAAATAGCGAGTTTGTATGATGAATTGCTGACTAAAAAGAATATTCTTTCGAGTTAAATGTTGTACTTAATAGAATTGAGCAAAGTAAGCAAATACTTGAATATTAAGATAGCTATAAAGAGGCTTAAATAATTTATAATTTCTGCTGATGTATATAACAAAACATTCGGTCATAAATTTTACTTCTCAGATAATAGTATTAGTTTTTTCTTTAATTACCAGCATCGTTTTAGCCAGGGCCTTAGGGCCTCAAGGTAAAGGAGTATATTTTTTAGTATTTATGATAGCGACCACAAGCTTTAATTTAGTTCACTCTTCTATACCGGTAGCCGGTGTATATCACCTTGGAATAAAAAAATACCGTCTCGAGGATTTTGTAATAAACTTCATCTTTTTAGCGATTTTCTTGGGAATTGTCGGAATAGCATTAGTATTTGCCCTCTTTAAATTTATTTCACTTTTTCTTTTGCAGAATGTAAATCCTCTTTATCTTAAGGTTGCGCTTTTTTTCATACCTCTGAATCTTTTAACTGTTTTTCTATCCTGGATTTTCTTAGGTTTGAACGATATTCCAAAATACAATTTAATCAATATTATCAGGGTTGTATCAACAACAGCATTTATAGTTATAGTTTGCTTATTTTGGCGCAACATTTTATTCTTGATTATTGCCAATTTATCGGCTTACGTTGTGGCCTCTATAACAGCGTTTGTTCTTTTATCCGGTTATCTAAAAAAAGGCGGGCGATTTAATCTCCATTTGATCAAAGATGTTTTAATTTATGGATGGAAGGGGCATTTGGGTGAGATCCTCTTTAATCTCATAAATCGCCTGGACTCCTATTTAGTGAAGTTCTTTTTGGGCGCAACATTTTTGGGTTTTTATTCTGTTTCTCTCATAGCAGAAAATCTTTGGTTGATATCTATGGCTATAGGTATGGCTTTATTACCTAAAGTTTCTTCATCATTGCTTAAGGATAAAAATAAAGATACGGCTGCTGTTTGCAGGCACAGTGTCTTTTTAACATTTTTAGCTGCCCTCGTATTGTTTATTATTGCCAAATCCTTGATTGAATTTTTCTTTGGCCAGCCGTTCTTGCCAGCAGTACAACCCCTGTGGATTCTTTTACCAGGAATAGCGAGCCTGAGCGTTACCAAGACTCTTAAGCAGTATTTGAGTGGAACTGGCAGGCCTCAGATTGCCACTTATTCGGCAATGGTGACGATTATCGTTTGCATTTTTTTAAATATAATGCTTATCCCCAGGATGGGAATTAGCGGCGCAGCCTTGGCGACCACATGTTCTTATTTTATTTATGCTGGGATTATTCTTATGGCTTTCCTGAGAATCAGTGGAAACAGATTAACCGACACAGTTATCATAAAAAGCCAGGATCTATTAATTTATAAAAATTTCATATTGAATTTATATAAAAGCATTCAAGAAGCTAAGATATTTTAAGATCCATTATGGACCTGAAAGAGAATTTTGATTTTAGAAAAGCTAATATCTATGTTTTATTGAGCCTGGATGCCGAACATCCCGATAAAATTATTTCTTTTGCTGAAAGGTATATGCTTTGGCGGAGGATAGATTCAACTATAAATTGTTTCCGCAGAGAAATTAAAAAAAGAAAGACACAAGACTTTAATATCTTGGATATAGGTTGCGGTAATGGTTATCTTGATTTTAAATTAAAAAATTCGGTTCCGAAGTATTATAACCTTAAAGTTATTGGAGTGGATAAATATAAACCTGCTATAGACTTTGCCAATACAAGAAAGAAATTTCTCCATAGAGAAGATTGCCATTTTGAGTTGATGGATGCTTGTAATTTGAGATTTGAAGATGATTCCTTTGATATAGTAGTATGCTCCGAAGTGTTAGAACATCTTAAACAACCAAGGATGGCTATAAAAGAAATCTATCGAGTCCTTAAGAAAGATGGATTAGTTATCATTTCAACACCGAATAAGAGGGAAAATGTATTGATAAAAATTGCTAGGTTTATACTTAAGAAGCTTTCTAATTATAAAAATGCTGAATTATTTGGAAATATAGAAGATAAGCATGCTGAATTCAAACAAGAAGGAATCCGTCATATTTCGGTTAAGAATCATAAGGAGTGGACAAAGATCTTTAAACAAAGTGCTTTTTCATTGCAAAGAAAAATTGGCACAGGAGGAATGCTCTATGATTATAAATTCTGGGAGAAACATCGTATTCTCTTCGGACTAATGGTGATATTTGATGCCCTATTAGAAAATTTACCTTTGTCCTATGTCTGGTCAGAAATAGTCATCTTTGAGTTAAGAAAATAATTAATCCATGAAAAATGTTTTAGTTATTCCCCATGTGCCTACTCATAAGGTAAAAGTCCGTGAAAAAGAGATAGCCAGACATCTATCGCGATGGCATAACTGTTTCTATCTCTCATGGACTGAGTCTTACACTTATACCTTGGTCTCACGAATATCAGTTCTTTTGAAAGATATGTTAAAAAGAACAAAAATTAAAAAAGAAGGAAAGCTTAAAATAGTCGAATTTCCCACAATGCATCAACCTCCAGGTTTGGCCAATCATTTCAATAGAGCTCAACTTGATAGGTTTTGTGTTAAAAAAAATATTGATGTTGTTCTAAGCAGCAGCTATTTTCTCTTTTCTGTGCCAGAAGATAAAAAATATAAATATATCTATGATTTTGTAGATCTTCCTGCTAAGGAATTTGAAAGTAAATTTGGAAAATTTGTTTATAATCACACCCAAAAAGAAGTAAAAAAGGCAGATTTAGTCATTGCTTGTTCGAAAGGATTAATTGATTTTATCAGGACTGAATATCAGAGAGACGCTGTGTGGATACCTAATGGAGCAGATTTAGAGGATTTTCGTAAAATACAGAAGCACCAGATTGATAAGATTAGACAAAAATATGGTTTAAGTCAGCGTTTTGTTATTGGTTGTATAGGACACTTTGGTCCTTGGATGAACTTAGGATTTCTGATCGAAGGCTTTAAGAAACTGAAGAAAGAAATGAAAGATGCTGCATTATTCCTGGTGGGCCCGGGCAAAGATGTAATTTATTTTCGAAAAAAGATCAAAGACCCCCAGATAATTTTTACTGACTCAATTTCTCCTGAAGACATTTACCCTTATTTTGCGGCCATGGATGTGGCAGTATTACCCAAAGAAAAATCGTACCAACAGGATTTGGCATTTCATATAAAATTAATCGAGTATACTGCGGCCAAAAAAACTATTGTTTCGGCAAACCTAAAAGAAGTAGAAAGGTTAAATTTTCCCAATGTCATTATTGTTCCCAACGAGGTCAGCAGATGGATAGAGGCTGTAAAAAAGGCACGCAAAATGAGATGGCAGGAATCCTGGAATCATCTTGTTGATTCATATGATTGGTCCAAAATATGCACTAAACTAAGCAGCTTGATTGAGCAATTGTGATGAATCAGCAGGCCGATAATTTTGCTTATTGTATTATTTGCAGAGAAGGTAACAACGAATGTTAGAATGGCATCGCTTGTTCTCCGGGCTTCAAGAATCTGTAGATAAGAATTGTGATGGTGAGTTCCGGTTATCCAGCCTCCATTACTTAAGAGAACATCAATGGCGATACGAACAAGATTTATCGTGCCTGATAAATCAAGATATCTTATCGAAAAAAAGCAGGATCCTAAATGTTGGAACTCATCCCTATCATTTTATCTGGTTGTTAAAGGAATTAGACTATCCTGTTGTTGGGGTGGATATAGCAGCTGAAAGACTTAAAAAGTTTATCCAGGCAAACAGTTTAAGAGTAAAAAAACTCGATATTGAAACAGAAGTTTGGCCTTTTGTTGATAGAAGTTTTGATGTCGTGGTTATGAACGAGGTCCTGGAACATCTTCGGATTAATCCTTTACATGCCCTCACAGAGGCATACAGGATATTAGACGAAAAAGAACTGCTATTGTTAACGACTGCCAATATCTATGCACTTCTGAATGTTGTCAGCTTTTTTAGAGGACGTAGAGCAATGGGCAGTATAGTAGATGAGTTTGCTAAACTTTATTGGTTAGGGCACATGGGACACGTTCATGAGTATTCAGCACACGAATTGCGTGACCTGCTGCAGGTGACCGGGTTCGTAATAAATTCGTTGTCTTATCGGAAGGTCAAAAAAACACATGGTTTCCATAGTTTAAATTTGAAGTGGAAGATTCTGACATATATCGATAAGGTCATCGAATACTTGATTCCCTTTTTTCGGCGTCAACTGGAAGTTATAGCTCGTAAAGGCTCTAGACCTGGTTCAGAGCTTCTCGAGAAGAGAATAGACTGCAATTGTAACCTGCAAGAAAGATTATTTGATGACTAGGGATCAATTACGAATTTGAGTGTAATCTAAAAATCGAGAGCCTTGATATAAAAATTAGAAAGTGCATGCACAGCTTAGTATTTTTTATAGTGAAATTTCTCGCAATAGCTGGTAATTCGTTTTCTGTCAAACAGGAGCTATTGGAAGAAGCATTATGAGCATAGAATCCCGTCCAACACAATGGAAAAAAATTGGCGCAGCCGCTTTCCTGTTAGTAGTGATGCTCAGCGGAGCGTTATTGTCTTTCAATATAAGAATTGGGATGGCCGCGGGTCTATCTGTAGGAATCATGCTTGGAATCTTTCTTTCGTTGGGGGTGATAAGGTTAAACCGGTTGCACGATACAAAGAAGGACATATTTCTTATCTCTATCTATATTCTGCTTTCATATATAATTTTGGGAACGCTGGCAGGCTTCATATCGAGTTCTATTTTAGCAATCCTGTTTGCTCTACTTCATCGTTCCTTTGGGCCATCGTTTGTATTTTCCCTAGCTTTCTCAGCCGCATTTTTTCCATTCCTCTTCTGGCACTTGCAATCAAGGCTCACGGCTACCTATTATGAATCTCCCGATCATCGGTTTATATCAGGTCCCCTAAACACATTATTCGTGCTCAGTGTTAAAAACCTACTCCTTACGCTAGGTACAATTGCGCTTAGCGTTTCAATTGCTTATCTAATATTTCTTATACTAAACAGAATAAATATATTTTTAGGTCTTGTCCTGTTTTTATCTCTATGCATCCTCATTGGCCTAGTGGCGTGGTTGGCTTTTCGACGGAGTGCAATAGGTGTTCCTCCTGAAAAGGAAAGTGCACTCCAAAAGAAGGATGCCCAAAATAAGGTGAAAAATTCAAGGAGTATTTTAGTCATCGGCCTCGATGGGCTTTGTTGGGATGTTATTAGCCCTTTACTGGAGCGAGGGTATTTATCAAACCTGGCCAGGTTGATTAAAGATGGCTCGTCTGGGTATTTGCAAACAATTGCGCCAACGTTTACTCCTGCTGTGTGGACGAGTATTGCTACAGGTAAGCTTCCTGTAAAGCACGGAATCATGGATTTTCGCACTTGTACATTCAAGGGAATGACAGGATCTGTGCGACAGTTCCCGCCGTACTTTGGAATCAAGGGCATACTGGAAAGAATGGATAATATCCTTCCTTTCGATCTGCTTAAATACCTGCCTGTCACGAGTGAATTGTGGCTGAGTAGGCCTGTGTGGGATGTGCTCAGCGAGTACGAAAAGAAAGTGGGTATTGTTGGCTGGTATCCGACCTGGCCGGTTTATGAAGTCAATGGATTTTTAGTCACCGAACGGGCGCATTGTCTTGACCTAGAAAAATGTGTTTATCCAAATATCCTCAGGGAAGAAGTTAACCCTTTTATAGAATTGCGCCACCAATGTCATAGACCTTCCCATGAGACTGTCCTGGCTGCAGGGCCTTTGACTGGGAAAATAGACCAGTTTATGGAACTTTCTGATATGAAAGACGGTTTATTGCCAGAAGATTCCGATAGCCGGCCGGAACTGGAAATCCTGAAATTCGAATATTTGAAGGATACGACTTATATGAACATTGCTCAGCATTTGTTTGGCAAATATCATGATCTGGATTTTCGAGCTGTCTATCTTCATGGCCCTGATGCTGTCGCTCACAATTTCTGGAAATGGCGAGAGCCGGAATATTACCGCGATGTAGATGAAAATGACATCCGAATGTTTTCAAAAGTCATTGATAAATATTATATTCATATGGACAAATTTATAGGCAGACTGCTCCAAAATATCGATGAGAACACAGTGGTCATGATCATTTCTGACCATGGAGAAAGACCGCTGTATGGGGGGCATTGGCGGCATAGGACGCAAACCACTCATGACTTATCTACTCCAGGTGTTGTTATCTTGTGGGGAAAAGACATCAAGAAGGGTCAGAAGTTAGAGGAGGCGGGTGTTTTGGACATCACGCCTACAATCCTTTATCTCATGAATCTTCCGGTGGGACATGATATGGATGGCAAAGTGCTGACCGAAGCCATTGAGGAACGGCTTCTCGATGAACTTCCAGCAAAATACATCTCATCCTACGGTAAGTGGAGGTTGAGTGAGCTGAAGCCTTCGGCATCTTCAGCTGATGCGGAAATTGAGCGGAGACTGAAGGGATTGGGCTATATAGACTAGAAAAGGAAATATCATTTTACTCATACATGTAGCGTTAGAATAGAATGCGTAGAAGCGAGTCAATTCAAATCTAATAGCAAACTCATCTTAATTTTCTTATCTTCTTTTTTATCCATTCAAGCTTCCAGTTAGCCCTATTTTATACCGGAGAAAATATGAACATTGTTGTGGATCATAGAATCGATTATGAGATAAAACTTGCCTCGAAACATGCCTACGCTTATATATCCTTATATTCGAAATTAATAAGACTTCTCTGCCTATGCTTTTAAAGATTGAAAAACCATATTCGATAGCCGTTTCATCAAGTCTTGGTCTTTAACAGCTCTTCAGCTGCGTTCACTACGTCATCGGCTGAAATCATTTCCATGCACTCAAATGTTTTACAATCAGTAGGATGGCATTGTGGGCAATTTAAGTTCTTGCTTACAACGATGTGCTTTTCGTTCCAAGGCCTCCATTCCTGATAACTATCTAAAGGATGAATTGCCCCAAATATAGCAACCACAGGTATATCCAAACCAGCGGCAATGTGCATGGGTCCGGTGCTATTCCCAATGAATAAGCTGCATTTCTTTAGCAGAGATATTAACTGAGTTAACCTTAATCCTACAGCGCACACTGGCTTTTCGGCCATGAGAGATGCTGTTTCTTTCACTAATTGATCCTCTTTGCTGCTTCCGGTTAAGATGACTTTGACGTTCTTAAATTTGATTAATCTATCAGCGACCTCAGCGAATCCTTCTTTGTTCCATCTTATGTATTCTTGCCGTGCGCCGGGATGGATGGCGACAACTGGCTGATTTGACGACAAATTATTTTTTTTGAAATAATCCCGAGCAAACTTCTCTCCTTCTTCAGTCACCGAAATATCCAATTTCTTATCCTCTGTTTTTCCTCCCGCTACTCCAACGACCTCTAAAGCTGATTCAACTTCATGTCTTATTCTGGTTGATCGATCATCCTTCAAGGTATGGGTTAAAAAGAATCCTCCTCCCCATCCAGTATAACCAACTCTGTATTTTGCCTCGCACGTAAAGGTTAAATAGTTCTGTGTTATCCCTGGATGAAGAGCAATGGCTAAATCATAATCCTTGCTTAGACTATCTTTTTTAAAAATTTGCAATCCGTTGATATTCGGGTTATTCACTAGTAATTCTTTTGTATAATCTCTAACAAGAAGATGAATCTCTGCCTTAGGAAAAGCTTCTCTAACTGCTCTTAAGGCAGGGGTTGATAAAATGACATCGCCAATTCTATCCAAGAGTATTATCAATATTTTTTTAACTCGCTTCTTGTTAAATTCTTCTAGCGGAGATAATAAATGGAACGTCCTTAAGATAAAAAAAGCCTTTTGGCCAAGAAAATCAAGACCCCGATAAAAAAAAGCTCTCGAAAATCTGGCTATATCTCCTAGTCTGGAACTGCGAATGATGTATTTAAAAAAATATCTCATGGTTTGAGCAATAGCAGCTATTTGTCTGGAATAGGAATCTCATCTCACTCTAAGATCTTCTTTTTTTGTTTGTCTCTTTGAGTGAAGAGTTTTCTATTTATTTACTGGCTAGTTTGCGTCCGGTAAACATGAGGATAACGACAATAATAAATATATAAAATCCTTGGAGAAGTTCAAAATAGATCTTTAAATCTCCGTTTGTTTTAAGGTTAATCCCGCTTATTCCCAGACAGGCTGCTATGAGATAAATGAAAAGCACTGTTTCTATCTCTGAAAACCCAAGATTGACCAAACGATGATGAAGATGGTCTTTTCCCGTGTATTCGATCCATTCCTTCAGGTTTCTGACCTTTCCATCCAGAATCCGGGCGATGGTGATGTAAATCATATCAAAAATAAACACACTTAAAATCAAGATCGGTAGACTTAGCGCAACCTTGGGATTTTTCTCTGCCCAGCCGCCCATCACAGCAATTCCGGCCAGAGTAAAACCTAAGAAAGTGCTGCCTGTGTCTCCTAAGAAAATAGTTGCGGGTTTGAAATTAAATTTTAAGAATCCCAGGCAGCTTCCGGCTAAAGCAATGGCTAAGAATCCTAAATAGGCTTGATGGGTTATGGCAGCTACGATAAAAAAACACACGGAACAAATAGCAGTCAGGCCTGCAGCTAAACCATCCATGCCATCAAAAAAATTGACGGCATTGATGATGCCCACCACCCAGATTATGGTCAGGAGGATTTCTCCTCCGTTCCCCCACCAGTTGTTGGGTAAAAAGCTGAGTTTAACTCCGTATACGATCAGAATCGATGAGGCTAAGATTTGAGATGCTAACTTTAAGGTTGCTGATATGTTCCAGATATCATCTATGAGCCCTACAAGCAATACTATTGTGCCTCCTAAGATTACTCCTTTCAATTCAATCGAGAAGCTAAAATTTAAAAAGACGGTGACAACGTAGGAAATGTAAATGGCCACTCCTCCTAAAAGAGGCACTGGATTTTGGTGGATTTTTCTCTCATTAGGAATGTCCAGAATTTTCAGTTTAGTTGCCAAGAATCTGATTACAGGTGTTAAAAGAAATGAGAGGAGAAAAGCAAAAAGAAAAAGAAGAAATGCTCTCATTGGCACGCCAGCTAAGAACGAATGAATAATATCTAGGATGGTTCTCATGTTTAAGACCTTATATTAGAAAATATCTTTGACTGCTTCAATAATTCTATCAATCTCTTCTTCTGTTAATGATGGATAGAGGGGTATGGATATAGCCTTTTGCCAGGCTTCGGTTGTCTGGGGAAAACCGGGTAGGTTTAAATAGAGATGAAGAGGTTTGTAAACAGGACGCCGGCATATAATGCCTTTTTGTTGAAATTTTTCAAGATAACCAGAAATATCATCCTTTATTCTTATGACAAAACGGTAATAGATATGCTCTTTTCCCTGTTTCCATACTGGCAGGGAAAAATCGCAGTCTTTAAATTCTTCAAAATATAAAGCAGCAATTTCTTTGCGCCTGGCTACGAATTTATTTAATGAAGACAATTGACTCAATCCTAAGGCTGCCTGGATATCGGTCATTTTGTAGTTATAGCGTACCAGATAATCATCTTTATTGTCATATTCTCTGAGGTCTTTGATTTTCAAAATCAAATCCTCTGCATCGCTCAGGACCATTCCGCCTTCTCCGCAAGCCATCACTTTAGTGGTATAAAAAGAAAAAATAGAAAGGAGACCTAGGCTCCCCACCTTCTGTCCCTTAAAAGTCGCTCCTATAGCCTGAGCGCAATCTTCGATGATGGGAATATCCAGCTCTAGGAATTTATTCATCTCTGCCGGGCAGCCGAACATATGAGGGACAATAATGGCTTTTGTTTTTTGGGTTAATGTTTTTTTGACCGATTCAACAGATAGGTTGTAGGTGAGAAGCTCGATGTCGGCGATGACCGGAGTGGCACCCGTGTGATTCACCGCATTGAGGACTGCAGAACAGACAAAGGAAGGGATTATGATTTCATCCTTCTCTTTTACATCTAAAGCGAGCAGAGCCAAGTGGAGTGCTGCAGTACCAGAGTTGGTAGCTGCTGCCTTATTTTGGCCGATATACTCAGCCAGAGCCTTTTCGAATTTATCGACTGCTGGCCCTTGAGATATTTGGCCGGATTCAAGCGCAGAGACTACAGCTTCTAAATCCAACTCCGCAACAAGAGGGCGGGAATGAGGTATTGTGTCCGTATGCGTCATAGGTCGCGCAAGAATCTGAAGGCCTTAAACCCCTCAGCATATTTGACTTTGCCTTGGAATCCCCTGAAATTGGCTGCAGCTCTGATGCTTTCCACCATATCCAGTTTGGTCGGATAAGCTTTAGCCACTTGAGAAGAATAGCATTGAATCAATTGTTGCTTTTCTTCCAGCACGTCTTCGATGTCGACGAATATGTCAGGCTCAAAATTACTGGAAGTATAATCTTCATAAAAGAAGACTCTTTTGACATATCTCGTGGCCGCCAGAGTGCACTCGGCCAAGGTGCGGTGGTCCTGATGGATATCCTCGATGTAGTTGACATACACTTCGTCCGGATTGACTTCGGCAATGACTTTGTCGATGTGAGTGATGATGACTCTTTCATTGGGAAGCTCTGTATCGGTGTATCCTCCCCAAAAGATTTTCTTGACTCTCAGTAATTTCAGGGCCTCTTCTTGTTCTTTCTCCCTAGTTTTAGAATCGCCGCCAAACTCTCCTTTGGTGAGAACCATAAAATAAATATTTACTCCCTTTTTGGAAAATTTAAGAAAAGTGCCTCCGCACCCGTATTCGATGTCGTCTGGATGGGCTCCTAGGGCTAAAATATTCAATTTATTCTCCTTTCTTGAGGATGGAAAGGCTTTCCGGCCCACAATTGAATAATAAATCTATGATCGACATATATGGCTCAAAATTTCCGTAGAGCTGAGGATATTGAGGATGATGATATTCTTGAAAAATGACCTGGATGCCTTCTTTTTCAAAGGCGTCAAGATTCAGATATTTTGCTCCATCTTTTCCAGAGAGGTAAACTTTGCCTTGCGCCTGCTTGCAAAGATCGACTAATCGTTCAGTGGGTTCTTCCCTGGATTCATATTCTGACGATATGACAAACTCTGTATTCGAAATACCTAAGGCTTTGGCCAAATATTGAATGAGGTGAATATTAAGACCGGTCAACAATTTCCATTCCTGAGCATAAGTTTGCTCAAAAAAAGCAGCATATTCTTCAAAATAGGTAGCCTTAGAATAGTGAGTCGTCAAGGCCGACAGATGTTTCCTTCCCCAACGGACAGTATTATTGATTTCGACTTCACCGATTTTCTGGCCGAATTTGTGAATTACTGGAACAGTCAGCCACTGCCATTGCTGGTCTGTTTTGATCTTGTTCCGATTCTGCCATTCGTTCTTTTTGAACTGCACATTATCCAAGAAAATAAAAATATCACTTCTCTCGATCTTATCGAAATAGCCTAACCAGGGCAAGTACTGAGGTTGATGGATGGAAACAATCATGTATTATGCCTTTTTTTAGGCACAATCCTTAGTTTCAACCAGTTGTAAAATTGCTTCGAATCCAGTGTTCGTATCGAAGCACAATAAAGATACTTACAGACTGCTCTCGTCTACAGCTCTCTTGATGTTTAAGACAGGAGACTTGGATAAGTCGATCCGCTTCGGTTTCTCAGCGGGCCTGCCCTCTGAATCATAAATTATTTCCACGATAGGGCGCAGAGGAAGCCCTTCGTTGATATGGACAACCCGACCAACTTCATCATTGTTCAATAATATCAGGCTTCCAGGGGGATAAGGAGTGATGTAATTCAAAAAGAGTTTAACGAATTCAGGCTCGAAGGAGCTCTTAGCCTCCTGGACAATCATTCTTGCGCCCTCATAGGGGATATTTCGGTGATAGGGACGGGGATGGGTGATGGCCTCGTAAACCTCAACGATAGCCACGATCTTGGCATACTCGGAAATTTCCTCTCCTGTTTTCCCTTCTGGATAGCCTGTTCCGTCTATTCTTTCATGATGTTCATAGATGACCGCGGCTGCGGATTCAGGAGGATTCTTTATGTTCTCCAAGAGTTCCAAGCCATGGGCTGGATGCTTTTTAATCTGGTCGTTTTCCTCTTTGGTTAATATTGAGGGCTTGGTTATGATTTCTCGGGGCACTTTGAGGATGCCAATATCATGCAGTAAAGTCGAACCACATAGATCCAGGAGTTTGTCTTTAGAGTAACCACGAGCTGAGCCGAGGTTAGTGGCCAAGATAGAGGCGTTTAGAGAATGCTGGTAGAGATAATCTTCATTGCTTTCATGCAGAGCAGAATTATTCACAAAGGATATTAGGATATTTTTATTAATCCTAAGACTTTCTATTATTTTTTCAGCCAGGGCAGCGACATTTTTCCCCTCAACATTTTTTCCATCTTTAATATCATTCATGAGTCTTTTTAATTTATGAATTGCCTCTTCGTATATTTTTTTTATTCCTGGGAAACTTTCTTCTTCTTTTTTGATTTTTATGACTTCTGAAATTATGCCTGGCTTGCGTTTGGGTCTTTCTCTTTCAGGTTTTCTGATGATTTCAGATATTTTAACCATGTTCTATCATTCTCCTAAATCTCGGATGACATCTTTCACAACCACCTCGTTGATTTTTTGGAGTCTATTATTGTAACCCACCAGTAGGCACATGTCACATATTGTGTTTATCATTCGCGGAATTCCTCCAGACCCTTCCCAAATTAAATTTACACTATTGTCGGTAAAGATTTTTCTTTTAAGTCCCCCGATTTCCAGTCTATGGATGATATACTTTCCGGTTTCTTTCTTATTCAAAGGATTGAGATGATACCTTACGGCTAGTCTTTGTTTTAGCTGTTTTAGTTTGTCTATGGTTTCTCGTAATTCTGGCTGTCCAATGAGGATAAGAGTCATCAGAAATCTTTGATTTAACTGAAAGTTTAGTAACAGTCTCAATTCTTCGAAAGCCAGAGGATTTTTTATAGTTTGGGCCTCATCAATGATGATGACCGTTTCTTGGTTGTTGTTCAGATTTTCGTAGAGGTGCTCGTTGAGGTTGGCCAGCAATTGTGATTTGTTGGATCCTTTCGTATTTTTCATGCCCAGTTGAAAGCAGATTTCTCGCAATAGAGCGATCGGGCTTAATATAGGATTGGTGACCAGCCCTATTTCATGTCTGTCCGAGGGCAATCGCTCAAAGAGCAGCCTGCTCATGACTGTTTTTCCACAGCCGTAATCACCGGTCAGTAAAGCTGCTCCTTTGCGTTCCTCGACGGCATAAGTCAATCTGCTGATAGCCTCTAGATGCTCATGGGAGAAATAAATAAAGCGTGGATCAGGCGTGTTTTCGAAGGGCTTCTCGTTCAGATCCCAATATTTTTCATACATCACTCTTTTATGGATTAAATCATTCTGTCTTTTTGGTCATAACTGCTTATTTAGAAGAACTATATCTAAACATACTGAACATGTCAAATTAATAGTCAAAATGTCTTGTTGTTTTCTTTCTCCTCATTCTCGGGTGGATTTTCGATTCATTAATACAGAAACTATATTTATCTTATTGATAAAATTAGAGTTACAGGATATTGATTTTATAGCCCTTTCTAAAATCTAAAGGAGGATGAAAGATAACTTTCAATTTTATTATATTTTTTAGATAATTGAGTGTTGAAATACTTTCTGAAAGTCTATATTCCAGTATCGATTCATTATGGTAATTTTAGAGTTTTAATATCTTTTGTCAATTTTGAATGAGAAGTCGCACTCATAAGATAATTTTAATTTCTATTATATTCAGCCTTGGGATGTCTATCCAGAGTTTCCCGCTTGAAGATGACTTCATACAAATACCAGGTCTCATCGGCCTCCGTAGTGATTTTAGTGATGGAGCACACTCGATTGAATATCTCCTTAAGCTGGCCCAAAAGAGAGGATTTCAGGTGCTTTTCATCAATGACCATGACCGGAAAGTCCTCGAATACGGAATTCGTCCTTTTCAGAATATTTTGAAAAGAAGAGTCGAAGAGCCTTCGATCAATGAAAGAGGATCAGAAAATTACTTATCTGCGATTGAATCAAACCAAAAAAAATATCCGGACATGATATTGATTCCCGGAGCAGAGTCGGCTCCTTTTTATTACTGGAAAGGAAGCTACTTGAGTGGAAACCTGACTGTGCGTGATTGGGAAAGGCATCTCTTAATAGTAGGCCTTGAAGAGCCAAGAGTTTATATGGAATTGCCCATCCTTCATAATGGTTTTTCCACCAGGTATATTCTTCCCTCCATTCCTGCGACTTATTTTTTCTTGCTTATTCCCCTTTTACTTGCTCTATACATGTTAAAAGGAAAGCGATTGGTCAGATATTCTGGAATATTTATTCTTGTTTTGACATTGCTTCTTTTCGTTAATAATCATCCTTTCAGAAGCTCTCCCTATAACCAGTACCATGGCGATCAGGGAATTTCGCCGTACCAATTGTTGATCGATTATGTCAATTCTAGAGGAGGGATGATCTTCTGGAACCATCCTGAAACAAGATCGGGTCGAGGGCAATTAGGCCCAATATCTAGAGATACACCTCCTTATCCTCAGGTGTTATTAGAATCCAAAAATTATACGGGTTTTTCAGCGCTGTATGGAGAAAGAATAACGGTGACAGAGCCAGGTGATATTTGGGATAGAGTATTATTGGAATACTGCTTGGGTCAGAGGGTAAGGCCTGCCTGGGGAGTTTCTACCGCTGAATTTCATGAAGAAGGCGCTGCTGGGGCAAGATTGGGAAGATATCCAACTATTTTTCTGGTAAAGAACAGAACAAAAACGGATATTCTAAATGCAATAAAGAAAGGAAGAATTTATGCTTATGCAGGAAATGTCGACTTGCCAAGACTTGTTCTTGAACATTTTTCTATTTCCTCATCTGATTCCACTCAGAAAGGAATCATGGGGGAAGAAATATCTTTGAAAAGATACCCAATAATAACAATTCATATTTCCACTATTGGTTTAGAAAAAGGGAATTCTCTAAGCATTAGATTGATCCGAAGTGGTCAATTAATCCATACATTTACAGGGGAAACTCCTTTGAGCATCTATTTTGAAGATGAATATTTTGAGCCCGGCAGGAAGATATACTATCGTCTGGATATAAGAGATAGGAAAGGAAGAAGATTAATTTCTAATCCGATATTTGTGAAGTTTCAGAGCCAGGCAAAAAGAAGTTCACCGTAATCAAGCATTGAAACCAGTAATCTCTGGGCAGCTGAAGATTCTGTGAAATTATTACTGAGAATAAATGGATGAGGACGTGCGCCCTCATTTCAGGCAGCTTTACAGAACAAGCTTTTTCTAACCGAGTATGTTTATTTTCCTTTGGTTTTTAGTAGCTCCCTTATTCCTAGAGCGATGGCAAATAATAGCATCCCATGGGCAAATTGAAGATAAGCTTGAGCTTCTAATCCGAAGGGAAAAGGTTTTAAAAGAAGACGGGATATAACTCCGACAATTAGGCTAATACCAGCCAGTATAATGAATACATCAACGATTTTGTTCATCATATTCCCTTCCTCCTTTGCCGTAATCATAGGGCTTCCTTTTTAGAATGTCAAATGATTTTTAAAAGAGGTTATGAAGTCATCATGAATATCGAGACCAGCGTAGAATCCTTGTATTTCTCATTTAAAATCAATAAGTTACAAGAGATAACAAATCTTGTATTCTTGCCTCGAGACTTTTGGGGGGCCCACTCTGAGTTTACTTTTTCCCACATTTTCTATATATTATATACAGAAATAGGCTTCTAAGGAGGGCGTAAGTCAGGATGGATTTTCTCGATAAAGTGTATAAAAAAAGTGATTCTATTGTATCGAGAAAGATAGCTGATGAGTACGTTTTAGTTCCCATAAAGAAAAATGTCGGCGACCTGGAAAATATCTACACCCTGAACGAGGTCGCCGCCCGGATCTGGGAACTCATTGACGGCAAGAGAAGTGTCGGCGATATCCAAATGAGGATTTACCAAGAGTTCGAAGTCACTGTTGAACAAGCTGAAAAGGATGTCAAAGAATTCCTCTCCAAGTTAGAGAAAGGGGAGATAATCGAGAGAAAATAGATGAGCTCTTCCTGTATCCAAGAAATCAGTTATGGCGAATTCAGCCAGAAACTCCATGAGAAAGGCATTAATAAACGCATACCTTTGCTGGGTTCGTTAGAGATAACCTGGAGATGTAATCTTAAGTGTAAGCACTGTTACTGTACAGAAGGCCCTCATGCCCAAGAACTCTCTACAGAAGAAATCCATCGAATAATCGATGAAGTAACTAAAGAGGGATGTTTCTGGCTCTGCTTCACTGGCGGCGAGCCATTGATCAGAGAGGATTTTAAAGATCTCTATCTCTATGCTAAAAGGCAAGGATTGCTCATCTTTCTCTTCACCAATGGTGTCTTGCTTGATGAAGAGATGGCAGATTTCTTAGCCGAATGGCGTCCTTTTTCTGTTGAAATCCCTTTATACGGAATAACAAAGGGGACCTATGAAAAGGTAACCGGGGAAGTTAGCGGTTCTTTTGAGAGAGTCTTTAAGGCAGTGGAACTGAGCAAAGAGAGGAATCTCCCGCTGAAATTGAAGACCTTGGTGACTAAAGATAATATATCCGAAGTCCTTCAGATTAAAGAATATGCAGAACAGCTTGGCTTTGAGTTCAGGCACGATTGCTTGATTAATCCGAGGCTGGATGGTTCCCAAGAACCTTGCCAGTTGAGAGTTACTCCCAGGGAAGTGGTAGATCTAGATATTGCCGATGAGAGGAGGCTTCCCAGCTACAAGGAGCTTTGCGAGAAATACTGGGGTCCACCGGATTCTGATAGAGTCTTTACCTGTAGGGCAGGTTTGAACACCTTCAGAGTCGATCCTTTTGGAAACCTCCACCTCTGCATTATTACCAGAATCCCCTATTATAACCTTCGGGAGGGACGCTTTAGGGAGGGTTGGCAGAAGACATTCTCAGAAATGAGGAGCCAGAAAGTGAAAGGGGATTATAGATGCCAGAGCTGTGAACTCTTTACTTTCTGCAACCAATGCCCTGGCTGGTCTTATCTAGAAGGCGGCGATTTCGAAACTCCATCAGAATATCTCTGTGAAGTCACTCATTTGAGAATTGGAGAATTAGAGAAGCGATATAAATTAGGGAAATGGATAAATAAGGAGGTGAAAAAAGATGAAGAAGAAAAAGTATTCCAAACCTAACATCAAAGCAGTAAAACTTAAAGCCCAGGAGGCGGTTCTTTCCGGCTGTAAAATGGAAGGAGCGAGTGGGGTGGGTCCGCCAGTCGACTGCAAATACCATGGGACCAAGTGTTCAGCTGCGGGAAGTTAATAGATGAGAATACTTAAGAAGGTTTCTCAGATTGAAGGATATATTAAAAAAAAATATATTTGAAGTAAACATTTCTCTTCGTTTTCATTCCTCCGGGTTTCTTTCCGGAGCCCTCTCCAGAATCATCTCAGACTTTGAACTCTTAAAACCCAAGAAGATTAAGCTGGAGATTAGCTGGTCTCCGTCTAACCTGACCTTGGAAAACAGGAGGGTCTTAAGAGACTTCATATCCCGACTCAAGATGATGAAGATAGGTATAGATGCTGACTTCCCCTTTTGCCTTCCAGGATGGAAAGATTATGAGAAGATAAAGAGATTCACTTCCTTTCCTGATTGTGATTCCTGTATCTTCCAAGAAGGGAACAGATGTACAGGTCTAATTCCCTCGTCCTATCAAGAGCTCTTCGATATGAACACCAAGGATTTTTCCAGTATTTCCCTGGATGATTTTAGGGACGAATCTAAACCTTTAACCTGGTGGATACCGAGGAGCATGGATATCGATAAGATTGTCAGATTGGCTCAGTTTCTGCACTCGGGAAAAGGAGTGCCGACCATCTTGGATGTCGGCTGTGGACAGGGATTCTTAGCCTATCTTTTAGCCAGGACAGAGAGGGTCAAGGTTATCGGGATAGATCCCAACGAGAGATTGATAGAAAGAACAAAGTTCAGGCATAAAAATTTAATCCTATTGAAAGATAATGCAGATTCTTTTCTCTCGAATCATCAAGGAAGTATTGATCTTGCAGTCAGTTCCTTTATGCCCTTTCGCCTAGACCCGACGGCCCAGATAAAGAGAATGTTAAGACCCAAGGCTGTAGTTTATATTCAAGATAAGGGCATAAAACAACCCGGCTCTTGGATAAACTTAAAGATTTCTGAGCCAGACAACCTGTTTGAATACAGCTTAGATAAAGATGTTGAGGGGCGCTTCTCTTTAACCCATTATTACCCTTTCCAGAGATGGCCGGTTCCTTCCTTGAATGACTTGAAAAAGGAAAGACTGTATCCTTTGAGCAGCCAGATAGAGATTCAAATCCACAAGAATATTCGTACCTTACCTAAGCTGAAAGCTTTTTCCAAGGAAAGGTATGGATGGGAAAAAGAGCTGGAATTCCAAAAGGGAAAGGGAAAATTGACTATCGGTGATATGACTTTGGCTTTTTCCTCTCATAAATCCATTCAGGTCAATCATCCCTATTCATCATTCATTAGTTCCAGAAGGTCAGATATAGATATAGAGGTTCATTCTGATTCCAGGCCTAATTTTAAGCAAAAAAGAAAGGTCTTCGATTCCGAAGGCCCGTGGAAGCTTTATCAAGTGAGTAGGAACAAAACTGCTTATTCTTGCGATCAGAACAAACTGGAGACAGTAATGGTTTCTGATCGTCATTTTAAGAAAGTTGACTTCTACTCTGCGTCAAAAGAGCTGCGATTAGAAAACTTTTTTGGCTATCCTTTAGGAGAGATCTTGATAATGAACCTTCTCTCTCAAAGAGGAGGTCTTCTCGTTCATAGCTACGGTATTAATGATAACGGAGAAGGGATACTTTTTGTCGGGAGCTCTGGCGCTGGAAAGAGCACTATCGCCAGCTTGAGAAAAGATGAAGAAGGAACCAAAATCCTCAGCGATGACAGGATAATTCTTCGTCAGGTAAAGGGCCGATTTTGGATGTACGGAACTCCTTGGCATGGGGACATTAAGGTGTGTTCACCAGAAAAGGCGCCTTTAAGAAAGATTTTCTTTCTCAAGAAGGCCAAGAAGAATAGTGTGAGAAAGATCGAACCAATAAAGGCTGCCTCCCGTTTAATTGTCTGTTCCTTTCTTACTTTCTGGGATAAGAAGGGAATAGAATCTGCCCTTGAATTTATTGATGAGTTAGCACGCGAGATTCCTTGCTATGAATTAGGCTTCAAGGCTGATAAAAGCGCTGTTGATTTTGTCAGCAATATCTAGAAGATTGATAATATGGAAGTCTTATTAGAATTAACCAAAGATATCTTTAAAAAACGAAAATCCGTTCGTTTTCAAGCCAAAGGCTGGAGTATGCGTCCCTTTATTCAGGATGGAGATTTTATAACAGTCAGTCCAGTTGAAAGCTCCTCTGTTAAAACAGGTGAGGTGGTATTCTACTTGGCAGACGAAAACAAGGTCATAGTGCACCGGGTTATGGGAAAACAAAAAAAAGAAGGGGGAATGACCCTGCTCATTAAAGGAGATGCCGCTTTTGGCCCCCCAGAAAGGGTGGATATTCAAAAAGCTTTAGGCAAGGTTGTCGCCATCGAAAGGAAGGGGCGGATAAGAAGAATAGATACCAAGCTCTATCATATAATAGGTCTGTTCTTTGTGGGAATTGCTCCCTTCAACCGGTGGATTTATCCGGCCGGGAGTGTCGTCAAGTCCAAGGGAAGGAAACTATTGGGTGGCCTTACAGAGAAGATACAGAGCCTTAAAATCTATAGCACTTTAGTCAAAAGATTAAGGAAAGAAAAAATCCGTTTTCAAATCGCAGTTCCCGAAGATGCTCAGGCGCTTTCCCGACTTTACAGGTACAATCAGGAACCAGAGTTGAAGGATATTACGGATGGCTCTTTTAAGAAGGGAGGAAAATCCGGAGTTACTGAATTTTGGCTTGTAGCCAAACGGAAAGATAAGGTTATCGCAGGTGTAAACCTCACAAAATTTCCAGAAAGCAATTTTCCCTACGCAGGCTGGTGGATCTTTGTTATGAAGGTGAATTGGCGTTATCGAAGAATGGGAATCGCTGAGAAATTGACAAAGATGGCTACAGAGTTAGCAGCCCAACACGGTGCTTCAGAAATTAAGCTTCTCGTTTTTGAAGATGCTAAACCTGCCCAAGGATTGTATCAAAAGTCTGGATTTCGCCAAATCTCGATTCCTGAACTGGAAAAACATCTTATTCAAGAAGCCAGAACGACTCTACGCCGCCAAAAAATCCTGGCTAAGAATATTAAATCAGGATAAATTCGTGTAATAGAGAATATTTTTCTCGGGCTTGTCTTGATTCATTTTCAATTCTCCTTTTGGAAAGGAAAGTTCTCAGAGGAGTAAATAATTGAGCTGGACACAAGAAGATCGATTGCTGCTTTACTGCTGTCGAAGAGAAAAAGAAGAGTTGGTTGAGCGCAAAATCATTGAAGCAGTGAAGAATAGGTTAGATTGGGGAATCTTCCTGGAGAAGGCGAGAGAAAATGGGGTTTCAGCCTTACTCTATTCAAGATTAAATGAAATCATGCAGGACTATCCGAGCATTCCAGGTGATATTTTTGAAGGATTCGAAGAGGATTATTATCTGAATGCCACCAAGAATACCCTTATTTTTAAGGAGTTGGGAAAGGTCCTAGAAGCATTCAAGAATTCAGGACCCGAAGTCATAGTCCTAAAAGGCGCGGCCTTAGCAGAGGAAGTATATGAAAACATAGCTTTGAGGCCCATGTCAGATGTAGACCTGCTGGTGAAAGAAGAAGACATGGCCCACGCAGATGAGCGGCTTAAAACATTAGGTTATGGGCCAGTGGATGCCGGAGTGGATGAAGTTGATTTTTCCTCGACCTATTTGACCACCCTCGATTATCGAAGCAGAGAAGAGAATTCGCCCTCTTTTCATATCCACTGGCATTTTGTCAACTCCACGATTCCCAATGAATCATACATTAGAAATATTAAAATGGAAAATGTTTGGAGGGATGCAGAAAATACTGAGATTGCAGGCGTAGAAACATTGGTCATGGCGCCCCACCACCTGCTCATCCACCTTTCAGAACATGCTCTCCGGGTGACCCATTCTTTGAGTAAATTAAGCCTTTTGTGCGACATCAATGAGGCTGTGAATTATTATCAGGGACGATTGGATTGGAGCCGCCTGATATACGAGACTTACGAATTTAATCTGGATAAAATGGTCTATTTGAGCCTCTATTTCAGCTCTAAATTTTTGGGAACCCAAATCCCTGAAGATGTTCTATCGGAGTTGAGGCCTAAGCATTTCAGTGTGGGCGAGAAAATTTTTATGAACGCCATCTCAAGAAATCGGCGTCTTCCTGGATTGAGTTATTTCGTCCACCTTTCGATGAACCGGGGGGTATTCGCTAAGCTGAAATTTGTGGGAAGGACATTTTTCGCTCCCCGTCAATTCATTGCCCAGAGAAACTATATTCCGCTCTCAGAAGTAAAGCTGATCCATTATCTGCGCCGAGCTAATGAGGTTTTTTCTCGTTTTTTTAAAGTTCTGGGATAAAATCTCTAATCAATCTGGGGAAGTCCTGTTTTCTGGAAAAATTCTGTGTTGGTTGCGATTTTAACCTTTTCCGGCTTTATATCGAGAGGAAAACTCTGGATGACGAGGTCTTCTTCGAGTATTTCCTGGGGCATGTTGGGATTGGCATAGGTAATCGGTGATGGTGTGTTGGCTACCATGGCCTCTTTCAAGGCTTCTGCATCCTCGGTGATAATGGCAATGTAGATATTGTTGAAGTTCAGATATTTTTTGATGGCCCGGTTGACGTCTTCGTGTTTAATCTTGGGCAGCCTCCTCTGCACTTCTTCCAAGAAATCTTGGTAGCCGTAGTAGTGAGAATCCATCTGCCAGCCGAGCCTCTCGCCAAGAGTCTGAGTGTAGAGTTTGGTGTAGTTCAGGAGGTAGGTTCGCACCAGTTCAAACCTTTCCCTGGAGATGCCTTCTTCGACCAGCTTTTTGAGCTCTCTTAATGTCTGGCGGAGGACAAAGTGGCGGTTGGAATTGGCTAGAGGACGAATCCAGATAGAGAAGTACTGCTGTTGCCGGCAGTAGTTGGTGGCCGGAAACTTACGCCTTCCCTGGATAAAATGTTCGATGTAAGCATAATCGCCGTAATTCTGTCCTCTCTCTTCGCGGATTTTTTGAAAGAGGTGGGAAACGCTCTGCCTGTGTTCTCCGAAGTGAGAGCCGGCAATCCATAAAGCAAAGAAATCTTCATCAGCCCTGGAAATGGGCACTGGAAACCCCATGGAGAAAGCCGTCGCCGGTGTCTTTTTGTCAGCTATGACAATTTCAAGCCCTTCAGAACTGCGCTGTTCAAGCAGCGCTAAAGGAGCAGTTAATCCTTCTGGCACCGCGGAGAAATCTTCCCTGACCTTGTCCGGGAAATCAGCAGGATACCCGCCGGCCAGACCGATGGTGATATTGCCCTGGAGGAAATGCTCTTTGTAAAAGGCCTTTATCTCATCCAAAGTTATGCTTTCCAGTGCTTCTACCGTTCCTGCTTCGTGATGGCCGTAGGGATGCCCTTCGTACATCAGCAGGTTCAGGATTTCTTTTCCGAACTGTTCATCGTTGCTCCCGACTAAGGTCTTTTGCAAGAAGTTGAGATGGTTGGTTTTAATCCTCTTGAAATCATCTTCCCTGAAGCCGGGATTGAGGAGCATGTCTTTCAGGATAGCGTAGTATTTTTCCAGATTGTCGGTGTGAACCTGCCCGGTAAAAACGGACATCTCTTTGTCCACTCTTAGTCCTACTCGAGCAGCCATCGGATATAATTTCTTTGATATTTCCTTAAACGTCAGGCTCTGGCTACCGCCGCTGGCGAGCATAGTGAAGGCCAGCTGGCAGAGGCCCTCTTTCCCAGCCGGGTCATGGGCTGAGCCAACCTTGAGCAAAATTCTGAAGCTGACCAGAGGGTTTCCCTCAAGGAGGAGGAGTTCAGAAGAAAGTGTGTTGGGGTCGACTTTAGCGCATGAAAACAAAAAAAATGATAAACCCAGAAAAAAGATTCCGAACAGAAAATTTTTTCTCTTTCTCATTTTGATTTTCCTCCTGCTAGGGTGACCACCGTGCTGTTTGTCTTTTTGAAGTATTTTTTTGCCATGTCTTGAATGTCCTCGGGGGTTACCTTTTCATACAGGGCGAAGAGTCTGTTCACAGTTTCTGGGTCAGCTGCCAAATTGATATAAAAAGCCAGGGAGCTGGCCACTCCATCAGTGGTTCCCATAGAATTGGCAAAGGAATATTTCAGGTTGGATTTCACATCAGTCAGGACTTCTTCGGCGACAGGTTCTTTCTTGAGCCTTTCCAGCTCCTGGGATATTGCCTTCTCCACATAGGGAAGGTCTTCGTCCTTTTTGATTATGGAATTGAAGGTCAAGAGGTAGGGATCGCGGCGGTCCCCAAAGCTGGCATACAGGCTGAGGCATTTTTGTTCCTCGATGACCAATTTTTGATAAAGAGGAGATGAGCGGGAAAAGGCGATTTCAGCCAGAAGGTTGAGAGCAGCTTTATCCATTTTCTCTTCAGAGTAAGCAGGCCCATGAAAGCCGATAGCCAAGCGAGGAAGTGTTTTCGTGGGCCAATCGAAGTGAGCTCTTTTGGCTTTCTTTTGAGGGGGCTCTTCAGGAGTCACGAGTTTGTACCCTGATTTTTCCCAGTCGCCATAATATTTCTTGATATACTCCATCAGTTGATCGTGGTCATAATCTCCAGCCACGAGAACAATGGTATTATCAGGAGCGTAAAAGCGCTTTCTGTAGAGCTGGCTGTATTCAAACTGGTTGGGCATATCCAGGATATCATCGAAATAGCCTATAACAGTGTGTTTGTAAGAGTGCTTTTCAAAAGCAGTATCCCTCAAAATTTCGTAAATCTTGCGGCCTGGATTGGAAACGCTGCGGTAGTATTCTCCTTCTATAACCGGGGCTTCTGTTTTGAGCATTTCTTCGGTGTAGTAGAGATTGATGAATATGTCAGCTTGGAGCTCTACGACTTTCTCCAGGTTTTCTCTTCCGGCAAAAACAACGTAATAGCAGGTGTAATCGTCTGAGGTATAGCCGTTTGTGCCTGCACCCAATCCCGTTAAGATTTCTTCGTAGACCTGAGTAGGAAACTTTTTGGTGCCTTTGAACATCATGTGCTCGAAGAAGTGAGCAAACCCAGATTTCCCAGGTTCGACTTCGTTTCTGGAGCCTGAACGGACGATGGTGTAGTAAGAAATGATGTTGGGGTTGCCGAGGGGGATAGAGATAACTCTCAGGCCGTTTTCCAATTCCTCGATTTGGTAATCATATGGAAAGACCTTGGAACCCTTGAGATGAAGTGGGATCGACAGGAGCAGAAAAAGGACAAGGGCAGCGGAAATGAATTTGGTCATATTTTCCTCCTTTTTAGATACAGAGAATAAGATTTTAGGTTTATGTTATTCTAATGCGTAAATTTTATACCAGAAATTTTCAACCAAAACAAGCAAGGCCCAACAGGGGAAAAATTCCCTATTTCTTCTTCATCTTGTCTTCTAGCCAGCCGAATTTGATGGAAGGTTTTTGGTCTCTCGGAGTATAGGGCTTGATTTCCAGGATTGGGGTTCCCTCGATCATATCGATTCCTTTGACGCGAAGCCTATTTCCTTTTCTTTCCACCACCTTAACGACTGTCAACCCTATCGGATTCGGACGGTTAGGAGAGCGGGTGGAAAATAGACCACGGAGTTGATCATCCAGAAAAGGCTTGGTGTGGAGTCTGTATCCTTCAGATTCATGAAAAGCAAAGATAATAATGAGATGAGAGAATCCCTCTGTATCCTTTAATCCTGCTTCATATTCTTCAAATATTTCTAGGTCTCCCTCCACCGAATCGAAACCCTGAGGGTCAGCGAATCTTTCAGTCTCGATGTCTTCGTTTGTCTTGAAAGGTGAATGAACAACGCCGATGGGCCTAAGCTTGATTTCCATGGATTTCAACCTTTTCAAAAGAGAGTGTTCGCCGTAGAGATTTCAGACGGCCTTTCCCTTTAGGCAGATAAAAGAGGTGACTGGCGCAGTTGCAGTCCGAGGCACCGAATTTTTTCAAAGGAGAGGAACTATCTTTTACAAGACTTTTAACTTTGAGAGCGGTAGGGCATTCATCGAAAAAGTCGGGTTTTATCCAGATTTCCTGAACTTTAGCTTTCTGGAGGAAATAGTCAATATGCCAGTATCTTTTTTTCTTCTTGCTCAAGTGGCGTCTTATTCTTCCCTGGAGGCCATTTTTGGCCCTTCCCACATAAAGATAAGTTCCCTTTTTAAAGTCGGTCAAGGGTCGTCTACCGATGGCTATTGTTTGATCTTCTTTCACTTCTAGGACTAGAAGATAAGTGCCTTTGTCTTGTCTTTCCAAGGGATGTCTTCCAGCGATCTGAAAAAATGCGGCTGTTAATGCTTGGGCAGCTGCAAAGCAAGCTACTCACTCATTAACATAGGTCAGCCACTTTTCATATTTTTCTATTTTTCCCCTGATAATATTTTGATAAGATTTAGACAAGCGGCGGTTCAATTCTCCGACTTCCCCGGAGCCGATGGTGAATTCTTTTTTCTCCTCCTGAGGATTGGAGCCATCCACTACCCGAGTTATGGGAGTGATCTCAACGGCTGTCCCTGAAAAGAAGGCTTCATCTGCTTGGAAGAGCTCCTCCTTGGCTAGGGGTCCGATATGAGTTTTAATACCAAGGTCAGCGGCTATTTCCAACAGACTCGCCCTGGTGATTCCTTCGAGGATGGATTCTCTTTTATCATTGGTTTTCAAAACTCCATCCTTGACGATAAAAATATTCTCTCCCGGGCCTTCAGCGATATTCCCTTCCAGATTCAGAAGAACGGCTTCGTCATAACCTTGAGAGCGGGCTTCCATCCCACAAATCGTTGACTGGACATACATGCCGCCGAGCTTAGCTGTCATATCCAACTGGCTGTGATGGATTCTCCGCCAGGGGACGATATAGACCTTTGCTCCTTTTTCTGTCTTGGGTCCTAGATAGGCTCCCCAGTCCCAGGCAGCTATGGTCAGCTCAACAGGAGAATACTTAGGGACAAGGCCCAGGTTTCCATAATTGTAGAAAAGCAGTGGCCGGATGTAGGCTGACTCTAAATCGTTTTCTTTGATGACTAATTTGATGGCCCTGGCGATTTCCTCCTTGCTGTAAGGGACTTGCATTTTTATGGTGGCGGCTGAGTGGAAGAACCTTTCGATATGTTCTGGGAGGCGAAAGATGGCTGGCCCCTTCGAGGTGTTATAAGCCCGAATCCCCTCAAAGACAGAACTCCCGTAATGCAGGGCATGGGCCATGGAATGAACTAGGGCTTGGGACCAGTCATGGAGTTTCCCCTTTTGCCAGTACTTCTTGGCTCGGGGGAAATAGGTATTTTCAAACATGTTTGACTCCTTTAATTCTCTTGCCTGACATTTATGTTATGTTGCATAAGAATCATTTCTTTATGGTTTCGAGGATCACCTCTAGTTAATCCTCAGGGGACCATAAATACTCTCCCTGCGAAATCCTCCCTGCACACTTTTCCTTTCTACTGAGAGGCACTTTTACTAATTTCAAGACTTGAAGGGGATCATAGAAGAAGCATATAGTTACCATAATTCAAACAAAATGAAAAGAGCCATTTTTCAATAATTTTAGCTGAATTGCTGTCCACGAAAATCAAGGTTCGAGCCTGAATTCCCAGGCACACCAGACATCGGCAGGATGGGGATCAGGAGGGCAGATTAAACAGGTGGTTTTTATTCGGGAGTCTATGGTTTTGGCAAATCCGCTGTACTCGACGATTCCTACATCTTTACAGGGAAAATCAGGGAGCCCCTGGCTTTGTCTTGCCTCCTGCACCCGGCATCTGTTCATCCGGAAGACACAGCGAGTGCCACTCACCTCTTTGACCTCTTGAACATTGATGAGCGCGTAGAGCCTGAATTTAAGAGCCTGAACAAGGGCCGGAATTCCTCCTCCTGGTTCCAGGTTCAGCCTTTTCATGATCCTTTGGGCCTCGATGACAGTGAACTTTTCCCAGGCCTTCCGGTCCAGCTCCATGGCTGCTTTGAGGCCAAACTTCTCTTCGACCAAACGAAACCAGAGGCCGTCATGGGCAAGCCAATTTTTTGAAGCGTCGGTCAGGAATTCAAGAAGTTCTTCCTTTGTCAGGTCCTTGATTTCCTTCATCCTGACTCCTCGCAAGATTTATTTCCTTTTGCTTTTCAATTTGAAGTTATATATCCAGGCAAGAAACTTTTCAGACTGTCATGGCGAACGGAGCGAAGCAATCTCATAGGATTATATTGGCTCGTAGTATTTTATTTTCTTGTGGATGACCAGTTTGATTTTTCCTTCTTTGAGGAGAGCGCCAAGGTGCTTTCTGATTTCATTCTTGTCCTTTCCTAAAGAGGTGGAAATGTCCGAGAGAGTTACAGGCCTTCGCTGAATCATGGAGAGAATAGCTTCTTCCTGATTTGCCTCTCGAGGTATTTGTATCTTCTTTTCGAATTCAGCAATTATCTCGCAGTTTTCGCCCCAAGCGTCCCTTATTTTTTCCAGCTCTTCTGAACTTAAAGGGCGGGCAAATTCTTCTGAGGGAGGACGCACCACCGTGTTAAGCTGGACTTTCTCAGGTTTTATCTCCTCGATGACTTCCTTGAGTTTCTGGATATGAGAAGGAGAATCGTTGATATTTTTCACCAGCATGACCTCGACCCAGATAGAACCCTTGAATTCCTGGCGAAACTTTTTCAATCCCGTTATGATTTTCTCGGCTTTAAGGGATGGATGCGGCCGGTTGAGGTTAATAAAGACCTCTTGGGTGGCGGCATCCAAAGAGGGAACGACTACGTCTGCCTCCATTAAAGCTTCCCTGACGCTTTTTCGAGAAAGGAGAGAGCTGTTAGTCAAGACAGCCACTGGGATGGAGGTTATTTTCTTGATTTCTGAGATGAGTTTTCCTAAGGCTGAATTTAGAGTTGGCTCTCCAGAGCCAGAAAAAGTCAGGTAATCGATCCGCTGCCTCGAGGCAAGGATACTTTTAATTTGGGACG
Organism: Candidatus Aminicenantota bacterium; assembly: GCA_011772495.1. GTDB lineage: Bacteria > Acidobacteriota > Aminicenantia > Aminicenantales > Aminicenantaceae > WVZL01. Next base: position 239,588 of record WVZL01000016.1, on the reverse strand, counting down.
TAATCTTTTTCCAAGAGATATATTCTTTTCTTTGGAGAGTTTTTTTGGTGGTGGGGCCCAATTGGCAGTAGATGCAGTCCAGGGAGCAGGTTTTAGCGGGGATGATGTCAATGCCCAAGGAAAATCCCAGGCGTCGGGAAGGAACAGGGCCGTAGACACAAACCGCAGTGCTTTTTTCTTGCATTGAGTTCAAGGTGCTTTGTTAAGCCCTGTCTTTGCAAACTTCGATAAATCTTCTTAGAGATCGGTTATAGGTTCTTTCCACCTCATCCGGAAACAAGCAGGCGGGGAGCTCGTTCATGCTCCAGTGATACTGGAGACATTCGCAGCAGACGCCTTTGCGGCTGCACGGCTCCCAGGTGCAATTGCATTTCTCGATATTTTTTTCGCTGTTGCATTCTTTCATGCTAAACTCCCTCAATGATGGAATAAGCACAAGCTCAAGTTCTTCATTAATCTGTGTTCCGATGACCCGTAGCGATACTAGCTTTGAATTAAGTCTTTGTCGAGCCTTAAAGAAAAAGGGTAGCCAATCTCTTCCAAGAGAAGAGCTATTATATTAAAAAATCGCCAATTTTACTAAGACAAATTCTGCTCAATCATTTTAGTTAAAAAGTTCATTGATATTAAATCTCTCGGGTGAAAATTGCATCTGTTGGGTTAAATTCATTAAAGAGGAGTTGAGGATTGATGAATCATATCTGTTTCTTGAAGGCAGTAGAAGAAGATTGTTATCTTTTTTCAGTTGTTATATACTCCAAAAAAATGAAGAAAATGAGCAAGAAAGGGAATGCAAGGCCTCGAATGACCGAAAAGGAGGCCCGAGCCGGTTTAAAGGAAAAGCTTCCATTGATCGAGACTTTTCCCAACCAGTTCCCTGACTATGAAATTAAAATAGAGATTCCTGAGTTCACTTCAGTCTGTCCGAAAACCGGGCTGCCGGATTTTGGCATAATAACCATTCGTTACATACCCAAGAAAAACTGTCTGGAGCTGAAATCTCTTAAGAATTACCTCCTGGCTTACCGAAACTTGGGCATTTTCTACGAGAATGCGGTCAATCGTATATTGGAGGATGTCATCAAAGCCTGTCATCCAGTCCGGGCTTCTGTCACCGGAGAGTTCAATCCCAGGGGAGGAATGAAATCTTTGGTAGAAGCACACTTCCCTCGATCCAAGACCCGGACAAAGTAACTCTGATCAAATCTTTTTTCCTTTTTGGTTCCAATAGACAGAACAGCTATTCTATCAATCTAGGTTGGCCTTCATTCCTGCAACCCAGCTGGCATCCATTCTCTGAAGCCTGTTCTTCTTCAGATTCTCTTTCATTATCCACCCAATATCCTGGTCTTTGTACTGTATCCATTTTTCCATATATTTCTTTCCCTCTTGGGGAAAGGACACAACAGCCACACTCCAGCAGTAGCTCAATCCTTTCTTTAACACTCGAAATCCTTCATCTTGGCGATCTTTTATGTTTTCTACGGAAGAGGTCATTGTATCTAACATTTCAAAAACTCTTTTTATAAACCATTTTTCCTTCAGTATTCCTGGTTCGCATAAGCCGGCCGCCACCGCTCTTTTTTCGTATGGATTTCCCTTTTTCCACTCTTCCATTTCTTCCAGTAATTTCTTCGGACTTTTCTTCCCGACGATTTGCAGGGCAAAGGCGACGCCTTCGCGTATTCGCCAGCGAGAGTCAGAAGCATAGCAGCGCAATTCATTAAAATATCTTTCTTCCCCTTCTATGATGAGTTTTCCCAGCCCGACCACGCCACACATGGCCAGGAATTCGTAAGGAGAATTGGTGGGTGCTCTTCGGGCATCGTATCTCCTCAATTCATTAAACAGTCTTTCGCTGCCCAGGTCCACGGCTGCTTGCAGCAGTTCAAGGTTGGCCCGTCTTCCCGGAAGTTGTGATTCTTGGAGTAAGTATGGTTTCCAGTCTTTTAGTTTTTTTAGTTCTTGGAGATAGTATTCTTTTTTGTTCATCTCTTAAGGCCTCCAAGGAAAGACCTGTGAATGCTTCATCAGGAAGACAATTCTCTGTTACTCAGGCACATTCACGGAAAGAATCCCTGTCAGAGTAAAAGACCTGGAATCCAAGGCAATAGGATAATAAGCTAAATTTTTTAGTGTGACAATACAAAATCTCTTTCTGCCACCTGGAACGAATCTTCAAGAGCGGATAATCAGCTTTTATTGGCCAGGCTAGTTATGCTATATTTCTCCTTTCACATGGAAGAACCCAAGAAGTTTGGCGGCACCGATGTTTTCATGCTGGTAGCTGTATTGCTCTGGGCGGTGAACTTCTCTTTTGTCAAGATAGCGCTTCGGGAATTCTCTCCTTTGGGGTTCAACGGGATTCGTTTGCTTTTTGCCTCCATAATCTTAATAATTATTCTTTTGATCAGCCGGGAAGGTTTCTCGATCCCAAGATCGGATTTATGGAAAATTTTTGTTCTCGGCCTGATCGGCAATACGATCTTCCAGTTGTTTTTCATCCACGGATTGAATTGGACGACCGCTTCCAACACTTCCCTCGTCATGGCCATGACCCCTGTATTCGTGGCTCTGTTGAGCACCTCTTTAAAGCACGAGAAGATACATTGGGCAGGATGGCTGGGAATTTTAATTTCCTTTATTGGTTTCTATTTCGTCATGACCAAACAGGCTGGAACCTTTCGTTTTGAATGGCAGAGCTTAAGGGGAGATTTTTTAATCCTAGCCGGGAACATTTCTTGGGCCATCTATACAGTTTTTTCGAAGCCCCTCCTGCAGAGAATACCTCCCCTGAAATTCACAACGCTTACTCTGGCTGTCGGAACATTTTTTTATCTCCCTTTTTCAGCCAAAGATATAATGCAGCTCGGCTGGAATGAAGTGTCTTTTCAGGCCTGGGCTGCTCTTGTCTACTCCGGCCTTTTTGCCATAGCTATTTCCTATGTCATCTGGTATGCATCTGTAAAGCGGGTGGGAAACAGCAAGACAGCCATCTACGGGAATATTACTCCAGTTTTTGCAGTCATATCTGCTTATATCTTTCTTTCCGAAAAGTTGACTCTTCTGCAAATAATGGGGGCTTTGATCATTTTTGCCGGCGTTTATCTCACTCGGTCGGGATATCGCTTTTTTCTGAAAACAACGAAAACAACGGGATCAGACTAGAAATACAATAGGATTAGGCCTTTTTGACTTTTTGAATTGAAGTTAAAAAAAAATGATTCAATATGTCAAACCCAAACAATTATAAGAATTATAAAGGCCTGACCCCAATGAGTTTATTTGAATTATTGAGTGAAAAAAGATATAAAGATAGAAAGTTAATCCGATGATCAAAGATATCATCCGGTCCATGCGTCCTCACCAGTGGACAAAGAATTTTTTCATTTACGCTGCCTTGATCTTTTCTCAGAACATCTTTAACCTTCCTCTACTTTTAAAAACCACTATAGCTTTCAGCGCCTTCTGCCTTATTTCCAGCGCTCTGTATGTTTTTAACGACCTGAAAGACCTGGAGGAGGATAAACTCCATCCCCTAAAATCTAAAAGGCCTATTGCTTCAGGAAAGATCAAGAAGTCAACGGCCCTTCTGATGATAGTCATCCTTGGATTACTGGGTTTTAGCTCGGCCTTCACCCTGAATAAGAATTACTTCATCATTATCCTGGTCTATTTCTTGATTCAAATGGCTTATTCCCTCAAGCTGAAGCACATCGTCATCCTCGATGTATTTGTGGTTGCGCTGGGCTTCCTCATCCGCGTGGTGGCTGGAGGGCTGGCTATAGAGGTGTCATTATCTTCCTGGCTTCTTATCTGCACTATCCTGCTGGCCCTTTTCCTGGCTTTGAGCAAGAGAAGACACGAGCTTGTCCTGCTCGAGGATGAAGCCAGCGATCACCGCCCGATTCTTGAAGAATACAGCCCCTACCTGTTGGACCAGATGATCGCCGTGGTGACTGCCTCCACGGTGATTGCCTACTGCCTTTACACCATTTCTGAAGAAACCGTGACCAAGTTCGGAACATCTAATCTCATCTTTACCGTCCCTTTTGTCCTTTACGGCATCTTTCGCTATCTTTACCTCATTCATCAGAAATCCGAAGGAGGCAGCCCCGAAGCTCTGATCATCAAAGACAAACCTCTCTTGATCGATATTTTTCTTTGGATAGCTGCCGCAGTTATTATTCTTTATCTTAGCGCTAGGTAAATGCTGAAATCGAAAGTCGCGGTCTTGAAGACCTCTCCCGAGACAATTCTCGATGATTACCAGAAATTGATGCAGGCAGTGGATTATAAGGATTCTGTTCCTAAAAATACCGATACTTTAATTAAACTCAATCTGTCCTGGACAAAGTATTTCCCCTCCTGTTCCAGCCAGCCCTGGCAGCTAGAAGGAGTCGTCAGGACCCTCTTACAGGATGGATACCAGAAGGAAATGCTATTCCCGGTCGAGAACAAGACTGTGGTCACCAATCCGGTAAAGGGGGCCAAGAATAACAAGTGGACTCCCATACTGCAAAAACATGATCTGAAATATTTTCCTCTACCTGATGTCGAATGGGTTAAGTACGAATTCAAGAACAAATTGCTGAGATTAAATCAGATTTTTCCGGAAGGAATCGAGATTCCCAAGATGTTCATCGGAAAAAATGTCATTCATCTTCCTACTGTCAAGACCCACGGCCATTCGATGACCACCGGAGCCATCAAGAATGCTTTCGGAGGCCTACTGAAGGAAGTCAGACATTTTGCCCATAAATATATTCATGAAGTCCTGGTGGATTTGCTCATCATGCAGCAAGAGCTCCACCCTGGAATATTTTGTGTGATGGATGGAACGGTTTGTGGTGACGGAGCCGGTCCCAGGACCATGAAACCCAAGATCAAGAATTTCATCCTGGCCAGTTCAGATTCGGTAGCCATCGATGCCATATCAGCCCAAATCATGGGGTTTGAGCCGCTGAACATTCCTTACCTAAGGATGTGCCATGAGAAAGGATTGGGAGTTGGTGACCCTAGGGAAATAGAAGTCATCGGCGAGGACATCTCTGAGGTCAATTTCCAGTTCAGAGTAAAGAGAAGTGTAGTTATCTGGGGTGATCAGATGCTGAGAAAAGGTTTTCTCAAGCCCCTGGAGAAGCTTCTCCTGCACACGCCCTTGATCGTTTGGGCTCCTCTGGCCAGCAATCTCTATCATGATTTTCTCTGGTATCCCACGGTGGGACGAAAAAGGATAAAAGAGTTTCGCAAGACAGAATGGGGCGGTCTGTGGCAGAGATATTGAAGGCCTCATTTAATTTCAACCTCTTCCTTCCCTGAATGAAATCTTAAGAGTCGGCTGCTGATTATATTTTTTCTGTTCTTCGGTTCAACGAACTCCTGGTGAAATGATAGAGATACAATAGACCTAGGAAAAGAACCGTAGAGAAAAACAGAATCTGGTTGAAGGGAAATCCCCCACCGCGAGGATGGAGGAGAATTGTATAGGCGAAGAACAAACAGGGAAGCAGATAATTATACCTTCTTTCCGAAATGATTCTATAGAACAGAAAATTTAGGGGAAAGATCATAATAATGTAATGATGATTCCAGGAAATTGTCGAAAAAATTAGACTCAAGGGGAGGATAAAGGAGATATCCAGATTAAGGTCTTTGCTCTTCAAAAGTTGCTTGATTTTAGATTTGAACAAGAAAAAACAAATGATAAGGAGAACGAGGACTATCGGCATAACATAGCCTCGGGATATATCATATTTTATGAAAATTTGGGAAATAAAGCCGTTGAGGGAACAGTTTCCCCATTGGGCGTTATAATCAAAGAAAAATTCAGGTTTTGTTCCGTAGAAAAGATTGCCTAAACCCATCCTGACGAATTCAAGCCATGAATCCAGCGAGAAAAGGAGAACTGAGACCAAGAAAATGGCTATGGAGTTGATGACCGAGTAAACCAGGTATCTGTATCTCTTCTGGAAGACGAACAGGATCAAAAAGAGGATAGGGTATATTTTTATGTAAACAGCCAGGCATAACAATAAAGAAGAGGCATACTCATGGTCGTATTTCAATAACCACGCGGCGAGAAGAATGAGCACAAAGACCAAGATGTTGACCTGCCCATGGTGGAGAGTTGTTTCCAGAGGGTTGTTCACTAAGATTGTCAAGAAAAGAAATACCAGCGGGAGGTTTGTTTTTCTGTTCTTAAGCTCCAGCAGGGAATAAATCAAATACATGGAGAGGAAAAGTAGAAGGATGTTCAGGATGAGTATGAACTGCGAATAGGCCGAATAACCAAGCACGGTCAACGGGGCATAAAGTTGAGCCAGTATCGGCCAGTAGAGGTAGGGATATACGACTAGGCTTCGGCCAAATAGAGAATTGGCCAATGTTTGGAACTCTTTCTGATCGTAAATATTGACATGTTCAAGGGTTCCCTTAGCGGCCGTGTAGAAGGAAGGAGAATCCGTATCCCAGGTATAAAAATGAGGCAAGACTTGAAACCAGAAGATGATCAGCAAGAGGATGGTGAAAGCCACCAGAAAGAATTTCTTTTTGAAAAAGCGGCTATAGACGATCCTATCGATGAAACTGTAGATCTCTTCTTTTTTAATCTCTTTTTTCAGTATCATCTTCAAGGAAGTAAAGCCCATGCTATTCTCTCGGCAACGATAATTTCTCGGCCAGTTGTTCTGAGCTTGTTCTTAAGTTTGATAAATCTTCACTTGAGGCAACCAGAATGTGCATTGTTTCACTCTTCCCGAAGGGTATTGAATTCAGAACCTGGTAACCTGCTCGGACTGCTCCTTGGTAAAGGAGATATTCAAGATGAAAAAATCTATCTTCTGGATTGGATTCATCATACATCCAACCGTCATAAAGGGAAACAGAGGAGAACAGGATCACCACCTCAGGTCTCTGCCTTAGGATGAATTCGGCGTTGGTTTTGTTTGCTTTTAGGGCATCTTTCTCGTTATACAATGTGCTGGCGATTTCCTTTTCGGTAAGTCCCAGGATATCGATAGATTTCATTCCTGAATAATAGGGCACAGCACCCTGCCTGCGCAGAGAGAGGACGGTTTCTGGCGGAAAAGCCTGGTTCAGCCATTTCCCAGTCTGAATAAGCAGGGAAGAATTCATGACTAGGTAGGGATAGGCGTCTTGGTTATGCAGGGCTTTTCCTGTCTGGAAGGCATTTAACCCGGCCAAAATCGCTAAAAGGTAGACAGAAATAAATTTCAAGGCCAGCTTCACGCTCGATTTTTCTGAATTCACCTTGATCAAACCTAGAAGAACAAAGGTCAAGACCAACACTATCGGCAGAACTGGCATGAAGAAGCGGCCAAAGGCCATCCAGTCCCCAGCATAGGACATGAAGACCATTTGTCCGAGGCAGAAGAGAAGAGGGTAAAGATATTTTGTTAGGTATCTCCTCTTAGTGAAGAGGAAAAGTAGGGGAATCAGGAGAAAGGATCCAGAGAATAGAGCATTGATGAAATTGGAGAAGAAAGCGCTGTACCCGATTTCAACGAATGTCCCTTGAGGCTTAGCATAGAATGTATTGGGCAGTAGGTCCCCGTAATACCAATGTCTGAGGAGAATGAGAGAAGCATATAAGAAAAGGAATAATAATTGGATTTGAAGGATATTCTTTAGCCGAATCCCTTTTCCTGGAATGATTTTTTTCAGGAGATGGTAACCTGAAGACATTAGAAGAAAGAGAAGGCCTTCAGGCCGAGTGAGCGCTGCCGCCAGTAGGGCGCTGTACAGAAGAAAGAGTGATTTTATATTGGGTTCTTGTTGGTATTTTTCGTTGATGAGTATACTGAGTAGCAAAAGAAGAGTATAAAATATCGTTTCCAATCCTGACATCGCAAAATAAGCCAGGCTGCTGGAGAAGGAAAAGGCTAAGGCACAAAGACAGGCCGAGAATTTGTCTAGCCCCAAGACCAGCCCAGTTTTGAAGAGGAGAAGTATCAATAGCCAGGAAAGGCAAAAAGAGAGGATTTTGGAGGCTAGAAGGGATGAAATGCCGAGGAGATTGAAGGAAGCTAGGATGATCACCCAGAGGAAATTGGAAAAACCCTCCACCTTTTCACCGGGATTGAAGACCAATCCCTTTCCTGCTTTTATATTTTGTGCGTACCGGTAGGAAATGTACGCATCGTCGTTGGTCCAGTTTAAGAAAAGACCCTGATGAAAGGCGGCTATGATAAGGGCCAGCAGAATCAGGGAATAGGTTTTTTTCTCTCGCATTGGCTGTTTAAGAATCCAGGGGCTGTACGGTCTGGGGGTGAACGAAATGACTCATTTTAGAATTATTTTATGTATCCTAGAGCTTTTAGAGCCTCAATTTCCTCTTCAGATAATTTGCGCTTCTTCTTGGCCTTGGTTTCCTCTTTGGGCATCCTTTCCATCCAGGAGAACAATTCATTTTTAAGGGAAGCGAAGACTCGCTCCTCTTGGCGGACCAAGTTCACCTTCTCTTCAGGGTCTTGGGCAAGATTGTACAATTCATATCTCTGACTTACGGGATGGTAGATCAACTTCCACTCCTTAGTCCTTAAAGATTTCTTTTCGGCGCCCTCGAGGATGGATTCGCTGTAGGCCTTAAGGTTGTCTTCTGGGGTAAAATTATTCCTGGACAAATCAAGGCCCTCGAATGTTCCCTCATAAGAGATATCCAGGAGGGAAAGGATCGTTGGCAGTATATCGATGCTTCTGACTTGTTGATTCACTATCTTATTTCCCTTAATTTTTTTAGGGTATCTGATGATCAACGGAATGCGGAGGATTTCATCATATAAGGTGTGAGCGTGCATTTTTCCGCTGTCATATTCATACTCGTATCCTCTGTCATATCCCCCGTGGTCTCCGAATTCTTCGCCATGATCAGAGAGCAGAACGAGTATTGTCTGGTCAAGAATGCCCATTTTCTTCAGAAAATCATAAATTTCTCCGATATGCTCATCGGTTTTCTTGATCTCGTTATCATAAAGCTCCACTGATGGAATATAATATTTCTCTTTCTTTACTCTTTCTTTCAGATGATATTCATGACAATCAAAAAGAAGAATGCTCATGAAAAATTGCTTATGATGATTGATTTCTACCCAGTTTTTCATATAATTTACGACTTTTTCATCCTTGGCGTATTTAAAACTTGGATAGAACACTCGGGAAATTTTTCTGTTTGATATCCAGCCCGCGATCCTCTCAAGGAGCAGGTTTTTGTATTTATGACAGTCAAAGTGAAAATCAAATCCTTGATTAAATCCGACCGAGGTACCAGCAGTGATATTCGGTTGAAGCGCTAGGGTATAGTAAGCATCTTCTTTAAGGAGTTCGGCTAAGGTTGTATTTTCTTCATAAAGGAATCCCTCTCTTAGGACAATCACATCATCAGGGTTAAGGCCTTTTCTGATCTGCTGCATCTCAGCTCCATGCTGGGAAGGGTATCTCGAGGTCAAAATCGAACCCATGCTGGGCAAAGTCCAAGGAGCCTGAGCAATGCAATCGGCAAAGAGAACGCCTTCGCGGGCAATCCGGTCGATATTCGGCGTTTCAATTTTGCTGTATCCCAAACAGCTGAGATGGTCGGCTCTTAGCGCATCTATGATGATGAGCACGACATTGGGCTTGGACTGAGCATGACGCTGATAGCCAGCAGTGACTTTAGGAAAGAATTTGGCATTGATATCAAAAACCGTCAGGAAAAGGATGAGAAAAGAAGCACTCGCAGCAACAGAAATGAGCGAAATTTTTAAGAGTTTGGCAATTCGCCGTGGGGATCTGGATAGCAGCCACCCAACTAATACAGAAATGAGCAGGATGATTAGCATATTGAGAAAGTAAAAAATTCCTTCCAAAAAATGATGAAAAACTCGTTGATAAAGGGCCAACAAATATATGGTTAAAAAAGAAGAAATGAATATCGAGCCGAACACACTCCTGAATTTATCTAAGGTGCGTTTGCCTCTCTTTAAGACTAATAGACTCGCTATCCAGCTGAGAGCAGCCAAAGTTATTCCTGTACTTAAGTAAAGAAGCCAGATTTTAAGGGGCAGGTAGAACCAGATTCCAGGCTGGCGGAGTTTGGAGATAAGAAAGAGGGCAACTTCTACCACCCAAAAACCCGTGCTCAAGACTAATCCGGCCAAAAAGGAAAACAGAAATTCCCTTCTTGAGTTGAACTCTCCTTCTTTCATCCTTGTCGTTCTGGCTTTCATTTGATACGAAGTAAATCAGATGTCTCGTTCGATAAATAGATTTTCAGTTTACACTCTCAGACCCAGCGGGTTGCTTTTTTGATTTTGGGCAGCGAATAAATTTATTATTCCAGAAAACCAGGTCTCTCTCGAAATCTTTATACTTATTTATTTCAAAATATCCTGACTCAGGGTTTTTCGGTTCGTATTTCCAGCCCTCTTGAAGTCCTTCTTTTCCGCGGGAAGCGATGATGAAATCTTTATCGGTGGTGGCCGGTATTCCATACCAGTTGTCACCCTCTCTTGTCCACGCGTAAAAGAAGTGACCCCACCAGTCTACGACGCGAATGGCTTTGAGGTAAGGCGTCAGCTCTTTTATGATCGTTTTTTTGTAATTGAGCATGCCTCTTGGGCTAGGGGGAGCAACGGAATTCTCCTCGATATAGAGGGCCACGGCTTCTCCCCACATCCGCATATCAGCCATGGTCGATCTCTGCGTAGCTCTCTGTTTGGCGTTCAGATAGAGAGGAATCAATACAGCCAGGAGAAGGCCTAAAATCACTAATGCGACTATCAATTCCCATACCGTGAACCCGTCTTTTTTCACTTAGATTCCCTTTTTATGATTCATCTTGTTTCTTAGGAAGGATTTTGGCAGAGCTTCCAGGATAGGTCAATCCCCTCTTGTGGTGAATTGCGGGGTGAATTTTTTTATTTCTTATGCACCTGGACTCTTAAACACCTGGATTATTCTACCCTTGGGCTCTTATAAACCTGTTAATTGGTGGGCTAGATCTATCGTAAGCCGTAGATTTTATGGAGCTGAGCAGAAAGTCTTGTGTTTTTTATACCAGCCTGCTGGGCCTGTTTTAGAAGTTTCATCCCTTTATCCAGGCTCCACTTCCGGGTGGACTGCGGCTGAAGGAAGATAGGTGTTTTTTCAGGAAATTCCTGCCTGAGCCTTTGAACCGTGTCTAGATTCAGAGCTTTGGTCACCACCAGCTTAACTTCCTTAGCTGCCTTCTTGTACTCGGGGCGAAAGAGATATTTTTCTGGTTTGGGGGAGATGGAATACCAGTCGACAGGCAAGGAGCAGAAGATAGTGGCATTGGTTTCAACCTGGATCTTGAATCTTTCTTCTTTCAGCTTCTGAACCAGATCGGCCAGGTCCTGAAGGAGGGGTTCTCCCCCTGTCAGGCATACCCATTCTGCCGGGAAGCGGCGTCTCTGTTTTTTTATCTTGTCTATAATCTGAAATGTCGAGTAGTCTTTTCCTTTTTTCCAGGCATATTTGGTATCGCAGAAGGAGCACTCAAGGTTGCAGCCAGAAAAGCGCACAAAAAGAGTGGGTTCTCCCTGTCTAAGGCCTTCGCCCTGGATTGAGGAGAATATTTCAGCGACTTTCAGAGTAGGTGGCTGAGGCATTCTCGGATTCCCAGACAGTCACTTCCTTAACTGGGAAATGCTTTTTCAACTCCTTATAGAAATGGCGAGCTAGGTTTTCAGCCGAAGGAGTAAAATTATACATTTCATTGAGAAACGTGTGGTCAGGGAGAATTTTAGTCAATTTTTCCTTGATGGTGGCAAAATCTACCCCTATTCCTCTTTTATCCAATTTCGTCACTTTGACCTGGACTTCTACCCAAAAAGTATGGCCATGAATTTTTTCGCATTTTCCTTTATATTCTTTCAGAAAGTGAGCGGCCTGGAATCGGTCGTTGACCTTTAGTATCCAACTCATATTTTTCCCTCCTTCTCCAATCTTTGGATGAGATGATCCTTGATGCCCAGCTCCTCCCATGCTTTTTGCCGTAAGAGGCAGGATGAACATTTCTGGCAGGGAATCTCAGTTCCAGAATAGCAGGAAAGAGAGTAGGAATAATTTGCTCCTAAGGAAAGACCCTCTTTGATGATTTCCGATTTTTTTAGGTTTGTAAAGGGAGTGATGATTTTCATTAGCTCATGAGTAAAAAAGGCCGTGGTCCCCTGGTTTATGGCTCTTTCCATGGCTTTAACGAATTCCTCTTGAGTGTCAGGATAATGGGGGGAATCGACGACATTGAAACCGCAGACAATCTCTCTGATTCCCTTGACTTCTGCCCAGGCTGTGGCGAGAGCTAAGAATATTCCGTTGCGGAAGGGAACGTAGGTTGAAGGCGGGCCGTCCTCGATTTCCTCCAGCTGCTCGTAATTCGGCAAAGGAAGGTTCTTATCCGTGAGCGAGGACCCCCCGATCTGTCCCAAGTCTATGGTGAGAATAGTTTGAGGGACCTTGAGCCTTGAGGCTGATTGACGAGCCATGCTTATTTCCAGTTGGTTCCTTTGCCCGTAATCAAAAGTCAGGGGATAGACTTTGTCATACCGATTAAGGGCCCAGTAAAGGGCGGTGAGAGAATCTATTCCCCCTGAAAAAAGAACAGTGCTTTCCTTGCTTTTCATAGATATCAGGGTAGATGATAAAGGATAGAGCCCTTTTTTTCAAGCTCCAACAGGGGTAAGATCTCCAGATTCCAGATTACAAGGGGGTAGCTTTTATTTAAGTCTTGAATCTGGAGACCTGACCCCATGGTTGTGTTTTCGAAACACTTAGCCTGAGCTCACTTGACATCTTCTTGGGGCGATGTTATATGTTTCGAGGCTTCTATTGGCCATTCTTCATCGAATAAAAAGTTAAAAGGTTTCTAAGCTTCATGGAAAAAGAATCTGTAGAAGAAGAAAACTCAAAGTTTCCTGAAAGAGCCCATAAACTCCTTTCCTGGGCCACAAGGGGAAGAGTCGTTACGGTTCGAGATGATCAATATCGTTTTGCCTGGCTCCTGGACATCGTTAGATCCTGTCAGAAAAAAAGATGCCGATTTCGGTTGATTGATTCTGGAAAGCTCGAAACATGGGAGCTGGAATTGCTGGGAAAGGCAGGAGCAGACATCTATACCTCAGATCAAGAAAGGCCGAAGGTTACAGTACTGGAATTAATAAGCAAGGCTTGTCGAAAAAGTGGAGCCATTGTGGCTGACTTTCATCATGGTTCTCTGGATGAAGAAGCGTCCAAGGAGGAGCAGGGAAGCATTCCTTTTTCGGACCTGGAACGGCTGGGCAGGTGCGGAATATATTTTCATATAACCAATAGGGAAAGAGAGCGTGATTTCTTACACCTTGGTGACTTGGCCGCTGCTTGCCGAAAGGGAGGAAGCTGGCTGGTCTATTATCATCACGGGCCCTTGGAGCAGGTCCTGGGAGAGTTGGGTGGTGCCTGGATTCATGTTTCTGATGACAGCCTGAAGGAGTCAACAGATAAAGACCTTTTGACGGAGATTATTAAAGCTGGTTCATCAAAAGGGACGAATTTTGTGCTCCACCTGGGACCAGAATGGAAAGCCTTCGAGTTGCGGGATGTTAGAAAAGCTGGGGCAGTGCTTCTCTTTAAATCTGCACTCAGGGATTATAGATCTCCCTTGAAGCCCCTGGAGAAGGAAGCAAGAAGAAGAAAGCTGGATTTTCGGGCGTTTTATCTTTATCCGGATTTTCTGCTTTGATAAGGATATTTTATTCGTGGTTCAAAAAGCATTAACCTGGGGATAGGTAGAATCTCATTTCAGGAAGATACCAAGACTTCAAAAAAAGAAGATCATAGGTTATAATAAGTCCTATTATTTTTATCAATAAAATAGTCAAAAAGGTAGAATTGCCTACCCTGGAAGGAATGCATCACCTCGGGTGGATGATTGAAGATTTCAATCATAACAGGATGAAAAGTTAATAAATGAAAAATGAAATAAAGAAAAGCCAGGCCTTTGAGGCTCTTCAGAAGATTAAAAAAACTGAGGAAAAGGCAAGAAGAATGATTCGGGAGGCTCGAGAAAAAAAATCTTCGAATATCATTCAAGAGGCTTATGATAAATCTAAAGAAATAAAGAAAGTCGCCTTAAACCGGGCCAGAGATGAGGCTGAGAAAAGGAAAAAAGCCATCATACAAGAAGCTTTAAGGGAAGCAGAGAAGATAAAGAAGGAAGCCGAGGAGGAGGGGAAGGCCCTCCGCAGCAAAACTGAAAGATTGATCGAAGAGGCGGTCAACAAGGTGACAGCAGGGATAAAAGAATTCTTAGAGGGAGGCTCGTTGTAGATCATGGCCTTGGCTGAAGTCAAAAGAGTCCAGATTGTGGCATATTCTCATTTGAAAACAGAATTGCTTTCTTCACTCCAGGAATCAGGGCTAGTTCAGCTGGAGGAAGCCAATTTCGAAGAATTTGACCTAGCCTCTTCCTCGCCAGAAGCTTCTGAGCATGAACACCTCCTCCATCGATTAAAGCAGGCTTTGGATTATTTCTCCGGCCAAGAAGAGAAGGGTTTTTTAAAAAGGCTTTTTACCCAAAAACCTTCTCTCCATTACCAGAAAAGGAAGGAAGTTCTTGATTTTGACTTTCGCTCTGTTTTGGACGAGTTAGAAAAGCTGGAGGCCGATAAGAATGAATTGTTGGGGGAGATAAAATTCTTGGAGAGAGAAAGAGACTTTCTTTCCCCTCTTAAAGAACTCAGTCTGCCGGTCTCTTCGGTGGAAACGACGGATTCCACGGAAATCGTGCTGGGGAGTATGCCGCTTTCTCAATTTGAAGAACTGCAGAAGTTAGCCGAGGAAGAGGCTATCTGGTTTGAGATCATCCATCAGGATAAAAGACAAATTCATCTTTTGGTTTTTTACCTCAAAAAGGAACAAACTCAACTTGAACAGAGCCTGAAGGAATTAAACTTCACTCGCCTCTATTTTACTGAACCCATCATGAGCCTAGCTCAGGTCAAGGACAGAGTCGGAGATGTCAGGGAGAAAATTCGTAAAGAAATTGAGGGGAAAAGAAAAGACGTGGAGGCTTTGGATGGAGAAAGGAGACGGTTGGCTGTTTATCGCGAGAAATTAATGCAGGTTCATGATGTTCTCCTCAATGAGAGAGAGAGGATATTATCGGCTCGACTTCTGGGTGAGACAGAGCGTGTTTTTTACTTGGAGGGCTGGATTCGTTCCTTTGATGTCGATCGGCTGAAGAATAAGCTCAAGCCCTACTTTGATGAAACCCAGATATATTTCCGCCCGCCTCTTCCTGAGGAATCACCCCCTTCTATTCTGGAAAACCCTAAACCCAGCCAGCCTTTTGAGGTGGTGACCAAGCTCTACGGTCTACCTCAGCGCGGCTCCCTTGACCCGACGCTGCCTCTAGCCCCTTTCTTTTTCCTGTTTGTAGGATTATGTGTAAGCGAGGCTGGTTACGGGCTGATAGTCACCCTGCTGAGTCTTCTTTACATCAAGTTTGCCAAACCCAAAGGCGGGCTTCTCCTCTTCCTGAAGCTCCTTACCCTGTTGGGCATCTCGACAGTGATTCTGGGAACGCTGGTTGGAGGATGGTTCGGCTTTCCGATCCGCCAGCTGATGATCCTAGATCCCCTTCAAGATCCCCTCTCTTTCTTAATCCTGGCCCTCGCTTTAGGGTTCATTCAAGTCTGGTTCGGGACTTTGCTTAAATTGATCGATGGAATCAAGAATAAAAACATTCTCCAATCGATCTTTGTTCAGGGAGGTTGGCTCTTGCTCCTCCCCTCATTGGTCGTCTATCTTCTGACTAAACAGTTTCTTTGGGGGATTCTGTCCCTGGTCGGGGCAGCGGGAATAGTATTCTTTGCTTCTCCCAGTCGTAATCCCTTGGCCCGGTTTTTTGGCGGACTCTACAGCCTCTATGATATATCCCGTTATCTGGCTGATGTTCTGTCTTATTCCAGGCTTTTGGCCTTAGGATTGGCGACCAGTGTTATTGCCATGGTGGTGAACACTCTCTGTCAGACTGCTTTGGGCATTCCCTGGGTTGGCTGGCTGCTGGCTGCCCTGATTTTCCTCGGTGGGCATCTTTTCAATCTAGCCATCAGCTATCTAGGGGGATTTGTTCATTCCATGCGTCTTCAGTTTGTTGAGTTTTTCAGCAAATTTTTCAGGTCTGGAGGCAAGCCCTTCCAGCCTTTTGAGATGGAAAGTCGATTTATTGAATTCATATAAATGTGTTCAGTGAGAATATAAGGAGGTCGGACAAATGGCATTAGGTTTGACATTGGCCATCTTAGGCGGAGCACTCGCCTGCATTCTTGGTGGAATAGGTTCAGCCATAGGTGTCGGCTTGGCAGGTCAGGCTTCCAGCGGAGTCATGAGTGAAGATCCGGGAAAATTTGGGAGCCTTCTGCTGCTGGTTGCTCTTCCGGGGACTCAGGGAATCTATGGTTTCCTGAGTGCCTTTCTGGTCATCCTGAAAATAGGATTGACAACCGGAACTATACCCAAGCTCACCGTATTCAACGGCTGGCAGATTCTCGTTGCCTGCTTGCCGGTGGCTTTTGCGGGGTTGGTTTCAGGGATTCATCAGGGGAAAGTGTGTGCTTCGGGAGTTTACATGGTTGCCAAGCAGCCCAAGGACCTCATGAAGCCGGTGATCATGGCGGCGCTGGTAGAAACTTATGCAGTCTTGGGACTGCTGATTACAATTCTTCTTCTCAACGGAATAAGACTTTAAAGCCGTTGGTGTAAAAGCGAAGGCATAATCATGAGCTTAGAGAAGATCCTGGAAAGAATCACCCGGGATGCTCAAGCGGAGGCAGACAAAATCGTCTCCGAGAGCAAGAGGAAGGCTGAGGAGATCAAAGAGAACGCCCGGAAAGAAGCTGAGGGATCAGCAGCCGCTTTGATAGAAGAGATCGAGAGAAAAGCCAGGCTTGAGGCGAGCCGCCTTGTCACCCAGTCCCGGCTGGAGAAAAGAATCAAGATCCTGTCCTGGAAAAAAGAGTTCATCGATGAAATATTGGAAAAGGCTTTGCAGAAAGCCAATTTAGGACAAGTCAAGCTTAAAAAGAAGATTGTCCTCAAAGATGGAGAGCGAGAAGAGTTTTACCACCAGGATAAATTGTTAGAAGAACTGCGTCCTAAGCTCGAGAATTACATCCTTAAGGTCTTGAAGATATGAAGAGAACCTCTCGGCTCGATTATGCCTATGCCGTGGGCCGGGTTCGCGCTTTGGAGAGGAAATTAGTCGAAAGAGCTGTCTTTTCCGAGGCCGCAGAGGAGAAAGACTTTCCTCGCGCCATAAAGATTGTTTTTGACGCCGGGGAATTTCTTGAAGAGATGGCCAAGATAAAGAATTCAGAGGAATTGGACAGTTTCTTAGATAGAGAAGAAAAAGAGCTTTTGAGCCTGGTGACTGAAATTCTGCTAGAAAAGGACGTCCTGGAGGCTTTTCTGGTAGAGAAGATGCCTGAGAAGGCTTTGAAGATTTCGGAGAGCATGAATTATTCTTTTATCCATGATTATTTCAGGCATAAGATTGACTTGGCGAATCTTAAGATATTTTGCCGCCTCAAGTATTCGGGTGCCAGCAGAGAAAAACTCGAGAAATCTATCCTCAAGGGAGGCTTTTTGGATGACCAGGTCCTTATCAAGAATTTCGAGGAGACCTTCGGAGATGTTGGGGAGAAAATCCAGTCTACTCCCTATGCTGAGGTGTGGAATCGAGGAGTCGATACGCTTGAAGAAAAGGAGACTTTTGTAGAGCTGGAGCGAGGGATCGAGGATTTTTTGATGGACTATTTGAGAAAAGCAAAATACGTCGTGTTTGGGCCTGAACCAATTTTTGCCTACGCTCTGGCCAAGAGACGCGAGTTGAACCTTGTTCGGCTCATGGGGATTGGAAAACTGAATCAAATTCCTCCTCTACTTTTGAAACAGAGGATCAGTGAGACTTATGTTTGAAAAAGTTGCTGTCATCGGAGAGTATGATCTTGTCTTTGCTTTCATAGCCTTAGGGTTGGATGTTTTTACTCCCCAAAACTTGGAAGAAGCGAAAAAGACGCTGAAGGCTTTAGAAAAAGAAGATTATGCGCTCTGTTTTGTGCACCAGAATTTCCTTAAACCATTGGAAGAAGAACGACAGGCCCTGGTGAAGAAATTCTGTCCTGTGGTGGTGGGATTCAGGGATCACCGAGACGTGACTGACTACCTAGGAAATATCATGAGAGAAATGGCCATAAAAGCCACAGGCTCAGATTCATTAATCAAAGGAAAGGGAAAAGATGAGAGAAGGTAAAATCATTCGCGTGGCTGGCCCTTTGGTTGTTGCCTCAGGCTGCATGGGAGCTAAGATGTACGACATGGTCAAAGTTGGCGAGTTGGGTTTGATCGGAGAAATCATCGAATTAAGAGAAGACCAGGCTTTTGCCCAAGTCTATGAAGATACGACAGGTATAGGTCCAGGGGAACCCATCTTCTTGACTGGCAAGCCCTTGAGTGTAGAGCTGGGCCCAGGCTTGGTGAGTTCCATCTATGATGGGATCCAGAGACCGTTGGATATCATAAGAGTTAAAGAAGGGGATTTCGTTACACGAGGAATCGAGCTTCCTTCCCTGGATAGAGAAAAGAAATGGAAATTCACCCCTCTCGTCAAGGAGGGACAAAAGGTTGAAGCCGGGGATTTTCTGGGAGAAGTGGAGGAAACATTCCTGGTTAAACATAGAATCATGGTTCCTGCCGGAGCCAGCGGAAAAATCGAGAAGATAAGGAAGGGAAATTTTACGGTTGAGGAGACTGTAGTCAAAATCAAGGCTTCCAGCGGAATCAAAGAGATCAAGATGTTTCAGACTTGGCCCATCCGCAAACACCGGGATGTCCAGGAGCGCCTCATGCCGGATGAGCCTCTCACGACCGGGCAAAGAGTTCTCGACACTCTCTTTTCTCTGGCTAAGGGAGGAACAGCTTGTGTGCCAGGCCCCTTCGGCAGTGGAAAGACAGTCGTCCAGCATCAACTGGCGAAATGGTCTGATGCTCAAATCATCGTTTTTGTGGCCTGCGGGGAGAGGGGGAATGAGGTGGCAGACCTTCTCCTCAGCTTTCCTGAACTCGAGGATCCCCGCACAGGCCGGCCTCTCCTAGAGCGGACCGTGATCATTGCTAACACCTCAAACATGCCGGTGGCAGCTAGAGAAGCCTCTATCTACACCGGGATGACCATCGCTGAGTACTTCCGAGACATGGGGTATTCGGTAGCTCTTATGGCTGATTCCACAAGCCGTTGGGCTGAAGCCTTGCGCGAGATTTCGGGGCGGATGGAAGAGATGCCAGGAGAAGAAGGTTTTCCCGCCTATCTAGCCAGCCGGCTGGCAGAATTTTATGAGCGGGCTGGAAAAGTCGTTTGCTTGGGCTCTGATAGGAGGTTAGGTGCCTTGAGCGTCATCGGGGCTGTTTCTCCCCCAGGGGGGGATTTGTCCGATCCTGTCGTTCAATCGACTCTAAAAGTGGTCAAGGTTTTTTGGGCTTTGGATGACAGACTGGCCAACATGAGACATTTTCCGGCCATCCACTGGCTTCTGAGCTACAGCCTTTACATAGAGAACATAAAGGAGCGTCTCAATAGTGAAATCGCCGAGGATTTTACAGCTCTCAGGCAGGAAGCCATGCTGCTCCTGGAAGAGGAAGATGAGCTCAAAGAAATCGCCCGCCTAGTCGGAGTAGAGTCGCTTTCAGCCAAAGAGCGGCTCACTCTTGAATCAGCCCGTTCCATACGAGAAGACTTCCTCCACCAGAACGCTTTTCATCCTCAAGACACCTATACGTCTATGAGGAAGCAGTATTTGATGATGCGGACAATTCTACATTTCCACCATCTTGCTCTTAAGGCCTTAGAAGAGAAGAGAAACCTAGAAGATATTTTAAGTCTTGAAATTAGGGAAAAGATTTCGAAAATGAAATTCCTACCCGAGGAAGATGCTGAACTCCTCGACGCTTATGTTCAAGTCGATGAGGCCTTTAAGGAAATGCTTCAGAGTGAGGAATGAGAGGGAAGATGTATAAAGAGTATTTGACTGTTTCTAATATTGTGGGGCCATTGCTTATCGTGGAAAAAATTCAAGAAGTAAAATACGGAGAATTGGTCGAGATTGAGACGACAGACGGGGCTCTTCGCAGGGGAACAGTCCTCGATATTTCCACCGAAAAAGCCGTTGTTCAAGTCTTTGAGGGAACGGTGGGCCTGGATGTGGACAAGTCAAGAGTCAGATTCTTGGGACGATCCCAACAACTCGGAGTATCTGAGGAGATCATCGGCCGTGTTTTTGACGGCTCAGGGAAGCCTAAAGACCGCGGTCCTCAGATTATTGCCCAGAATCTGCTCGATATCAGCGGCGATCCCATTAATCCCGATGCGCGTGACTATCCCCAAGAATTTATCCAAACTGGCATCTCCTCTATCGATGGCATGAATCCTCTAGTCAGAGGTCAGAAACTGCCTCTTTTCTCAGGAAGCGGGCTTCCCCATGCCCGGATTGCTGCCCAGATTGCCCGGCAGGCTGCGGTCCTGGGTAAGAAAGAAAGATTTGCTGTTGTCTTTGGCGCTATGGGTATCACCTTCGAAGAGGCAAATTTCTTTATTGAGGATTTTCGGAACACGGGAGCCCTGGAGAGGGCAGTGCTTTTTCTTAATTTGGCGAATGAGCCTCCCATCGAGCGCCTGGCAACTCCTCGTTTGGCTTTGACTTGCGCGGAGTATTTGGCTTTTGCCCAGGATATGCACGTGCTGGTTATTCTGGTGGATATGCTTTTTTACGCCGAGGCTCTTCGGGAGATCTCTGCCGCTCGGAAGGAGATTCCCGGACGAAGAGGATACCCTGGGTATCTTTACACTGACCTGGCTTCCATGTATGAGAGGGCAGGAAGGATTAAGAACAAGCCAGGGTCGATCACCCTTATTCCGATCTTGACCATGCCTGAAGATGACAAGACCCATCCCATTGCTGACTTGACAGGCTACATCACTGAGGGACAGGTCATGCTCAGTCGCGAGCTTCATCGCAAAGGAATCTATCCTCCGATAGATGTTCTTCCCAGCCTCTCTAGGCTCAAAGACAAAGGCATTGGCGAGAGAAAAACGAGAGAAGACCACGCAGATGTCCTGAATCAGCTTTTTGCCTGTTATGCTCGGGGCAAGGAAGCTCGGGAGCTGGCCTTGATTCTGGGAGAGGCGGCCTTGAGTGACATGGACAAGGTCTATTTGAAATTTGCCGAGATCTTCGAGGAAGAATTTGTTAGTCAAGGAGAGTTCGAGTCTCGGACCATAATTGAAAGTCTGGACATCGGTTGGAAGCTTCTCCATACGATTCCGAGGGCGGAATTGAAAAGAATTCGACCTGAATATCTAGAAAAATATTATCCTAAGAAGGAATGAGAATACAGGCCAACCCCAACAGGATGGAGCTTTTGAGGCTCCGGAGGCGCCTTGTTCTAGCCGAGAGAGGGCATAAGCTCCTCAAGGATAAGCTCGAAGAGATCATGCGCCGCTTCCTGGAGATCATTCGCCAGTTTTATGCTCTTCAAGAGGAAGTCGACTCGAAATTCAAGAAAATCTTCCTCTCCTTTGCCTTGGCTCGGACGAGAAATTCTCAGGAAGAGCTGGAAGAGCTTCTGCCGTCCGGAAAGCTGGCTCTAGAGACCAGGAAAGAAAGGATTCTAAACTTGTCTATTCCCCGCTTTGAGATTAAGGAAATGAAAATTTCCGATTATGATTTACTGAATACAGAAAGCGAACTGGATATCGGCCTCCTGAAGGCACAGGAGCTTTTTAAGGATCTAATGGAGCTGGCGAGACTGTTTAAAGCAGCCGAACTTCTGGCCGATGAAATCGAAGTCACCCGACGCCGGGTCAACGCCTTAGAGCATATCCTCATTCCCAGCATCAGAGAGACCATCAGCCACATCTCCAGCCGGCTGGAAGAGATGGAGCGATCCTTCCAGGTCCAGCTCATGCGGGTCAAAGAGATCGTCCGCGCTCATTAAGAAACCCCGTTTAAGTGGTCATCTGCAAAAGTTTTACCATGAGGCAGTCCTGCAGATACTGAAGACTGAGCGGTTTGGTGATGTAATCATAAGCCCCCAATTCCATGGCTTTCTTCCCCACCTCTTCTTGTTTGAGTGCAGTTATCATGATCACCCCGATTTCCTTATCGATTTCCTTAATGCGCTCCAGACATTCTAGACCATCCATTTCAGGCATTCTTATATCTAAGAGCACGATATGAGGTTTCTCTTCTTTGACCAGAGTTAGAGCTACTTCTCCGCTCAAGGCCGTGCTGACTTCATATCCTTTAATTCTTAAGAACTTTTCGAGCATATCGCAAACATCTTGTTCATCGTCTACGACTAATATTCTCGCCATTTTACCTCCTTATCAAATGGCTTTTATTCATACGGTAATATTATGATGAAGGTTGTTCCCTTCCCTTCTTCACTCTTGACCTTTATGTCTCCTTTATGGGCTTTTATGATTCCGTAGGCAATGGATAGGCCGAGTCCGGTTCCATCTTTTTTGGTGGTGAAGAAAGGTTCGAATATTTTGCTCAAGTTTCTCTCTGGAATGCCGCATCCAGTATCAGTAAATTTGGTTTCAAGGTTTCCATCCTTAAACGTCGTGTCTATAGTCAGGGTGCCTCCGTTAGGCATAGCGTGGGAAGCGTTGGAGATTAAATTCATAAAAACTTGCTGAAGCTGTGAGGCGTCTGCACGAATAAAGGCAGGTTTGGATGATAGCTTTTTCACTATCTTAATTTTGTCTTGGGATAATTGCTGCCTCAACAGGACAAGGGTGTCTTTCAGGGTTTCGTTCACATTTGATTTCTTGAGTCTAGGCTTTATCCTCTTGGAAAATTGGAGAAGTTGATCTGTGATACTTGAGGCGCGGTCAACTTGTTTTTTTATTGTCTCCAATGGCTCTTTAATCTCTGGGGAGTCTGCAATCTTATCCATGAGTAAAATCTGAGCGTGTCCAGAGATAATACTCAGAGGATTATTGATTTCATGGGCTATGCCAGCTGATAGCTTGCCCAAGGCAGCCAGTCTCGCCGATTGAATGAGTTGTGATTGAACCCTTTTTAGCTTTCTTAAGGCTGTTTCTGCTTGCTCCTTGGCGTCAATCAATTCTCTTTCAGTTTCATAGCGCTCTGTGATGTCTGTATGCACAGTGGCGAACTTTCCCTTTTCAGGAGAAAAAGTAGAGATGATGAAATATTTCTTCAAGGGAGGAAAATAGGATTCAATAGAGGCCGGCTCCCCAGTTTCAGCCGCTTTGGCAAAGATATTCAAGAAGGGGGGATTGGCTGTTCTGTAGATCTGGGAGGCTTTGCTCCCTATGACCTTTTCTTTCTTCAGACCTGTAATCAGCTCATAGGCTGGGTTTATATCAATGAATCTATAGTCCACTGCTTTCCCTTTATTGTCATAGATAATCTCGTGCAGGCAAACTCCCTCATTCATGGCCGAATAAAGGGAAGAATATTTCTCCTCAGCTATCTTATGCTCGGTGATATCCAAAGATGACGCCATCATGCAGATGGGATTGCCGTTAGCATCTGTAACCATACTGGCCGAAAGCTGGGCATCGAAAGTTGAGCCGTCTTTTTTTATTGCTTCCAATTCGCCGATCCAGTTCCATCTATCATGTAGAGCTTTTGTGATTTTCAAAGCCTCTTCTTCTGAGCGCCAGAATTTTATAGCTGGTTTTCCGATAACCTCATTTTCATTTTCATAGCCCCAAAGTTGGAGAAATGAATCGTTGACATATATGAAGTTCCCTTCCAGGTCAGCCAGGGCAATGGCGCTGATGGATGACTTTATGGCCCAATCCTTGATGCTTAGCTCTTGCTCTGTGCGCTTGCGCTCGGTGATATCGGTAATAATTCCGAGAATGGCCCTCTCTCCATCATAATTGATCAACCTGGTGGTGATTATGGCCTCGATTCTTTGGCCGTCTCTGGTGATGAGTGTATATTCGTAGGAGGGGATATCTTGGCCCTTCATGTGCTGTTTGAAGCTGGCTCTAATGAGCTCCCTCGATTCTGGTGCGATTAAGGTTAAGAAATCAAAATCTGGGAGATAGAATTCTTCTCTTTTATAGCCCATGATCTCGGCGCATTTCTTGTTGGCATAGACGACTCTGCCTTTCTTGTTGATAAAAATCATGTTGGGAGACTGTTCGGCCAGGTTTCGGAATTTTTCCTCTGATTCCTCTAGCACTTGCCTTGTCCTCTTGCGTTCGGTGATGTCACGAGCGATAACCTGGATGCCCGTCGTCTTGGGACCTTTTTTCATCAGACTCACATGGAACTCTCCTGAGCGAGTGGTTCCATCTTTACGATGCCATTCAATCTCTATAGGTTTAGGAGTTTTTTCTTTTAGGAGAGTGTTGAACATCTTAATGTATTTGTGAATATCCCTTGGACGGACACGAGGAAGTTTGGTGAAATGTTTGCCAATGATATTGGCTTTTGAGACGCCTGCCAGGTTTAAAAAGGCGGTATTGCAGGACGTGATGACGCCTTTGAGATCAATTGTTAAAATACCATCCGGAGCCAATTCGACAATTTCTCTGTATTTCTCCTCAGACTCTCTTAATGCCTCCTCTGCCTGCTTGCGCCCGGTGATGTCTCTCAGTACACCTTCTACGCCCATTGGCTCACCATCTTTATTAAAGATGATTCTAGAGTTCGCTGATGCCTCAATCACACGTCCATTGTTCGCTTTGAGCTTTAGTTCGTAATCATTTATGACTCCAGATTTCTTTAGCTCTTGGAGAAAAGCTTCGCGGTCAGCTGGGTTTAGATAAAAATCTGTTACAGGTTTTCCGATCATTTCTTTAGGATCATAGCCAGCTTGAGAATAAACTGAAGGACTGATGATCGTTACCCTTCCCTCTCGATCAGTCTTATAATAGACATCTTGGAAAGACTCGAAGATTGAACGGTATTTTTCTTCGCTCTCACGCAAAGCTTGCTCTGTTCTTTTACGCTTTTCTATTTCCTTTTTAAGCTTCTTGTTTATCAAAACAAGTTCAGAGGTCCTTTTTCTTACTCCTAGCTCTAATTCGTCATGAGCTCTCTGCAGCTTCTCTTCTATTTTCTTGCGTTGGGTGATATCTCTGGCAATACCGAAAGCAGCGACGATATTTCCTTCGGGGCTAAAAATGGGAGAGGCATTATTAAGAATATGGATATAATTGCCTTTTTTGGTTTTATACCTGTATTCCATATTATTAACTTTCTTCCCTTCCACTAATCCTGCAAATTGTTTTCTAACTCTTGACAGATCCTCTGGATGAACTAGAGCAAACCCATTTATTTTTTTGATATCTTCTCTTGAATATCCCAAAATTTTCTTCAAAGCTTGGTTGACAAATAAAAAATTTCCCCCAAGATCCACGGTAAAAATCATGTCGTTTGAGGTTTCGACCAATAATTTGTATTTTTCTTCTGACTCTTTATATAGTTGTTCTTTTTGCTTATGCTTGGCTTCTGCATCCTCTAACTTCCTGAGCTTCTGTCGAAGTTTTCCAAGTTCTTCCAGGAGCTGTTCTTTGGTTCTATCTTTGTCTTTCATCTCTTTCGTCCAAATTAAAGAGAATTCTTTTTTTCATTCCAGTTATAACTGATTATTAAAGTGTGGGAAGGTTTTCCGCTAGAGGATCGCTTTGGTAGCAGACGGAAACTTTTTTTATTCGCACGAAAGAACACACCTTTTTTTATTCATAATTCTTATGGCAGATATGAAGGAGTTAATCAATCCTCTTTTGGGATGATTTTAAGGATGAATTTTCATCTCTTCATCTCACCTAGAAAGGTTAAGGTATAGAATACAGAAAGTTCTTGGGGCGCGCTGATTGCGTTATAAATATAAATATCTTTTATTCAGGAATAGGAACAGTGGATTGTCAGATGCGAACTTTAGGTAAATTCAAATTGGAGCTCACGGCCTGAAGACAGGAACCGTGACTTATGAAAATTACCCGAGTTGGGCTTATTCATTTTGACCGGAAGTCACAGTCATTAGATATTGACTGAGTCCTGTTTTCCGAACAATTTTTAAAGCTTCTTGTGGAGAGATGCTTTCCTTCCGACGAAGGGATTCTAAGATGCGGATTATCGAGAGGGCAACTTCAGCCGTCTGGCCGACTTTTCTATTTTTAAGAAATCCTATCGCTTCAAAAAGAACGGCATTAGCCTCTCCGTAAGAGACGGGCTTTCGAATGCCATGGAGCTTAACCCACTCAGGACGGCCCAGGACATCATTCACATGGGATTGGATGAGGTAGGTGGCCCGGCCGATAAGTTTGAGGTTACTGGGACTGACATTAGTCATGGTGTTCCCGATGACTTTGCCCAATCGGGCCATGACGGCTGTGGAATGGGCATTGAGGAGGATTTTCAGGGCTATCTGCAGGTTGAGGCTAAAAGGATCGTTCTTGTCTTTTATCTCTAAAACGATGAGCGAATCTTTTACCTTCTCGCTAATGTCAGTTCGCTTAGAGAGAAGTTTTGATATTTTCTTCGGAGACTTATCTGTGACAAAGATTAAAGAAACCTTTGCTCCCTTTTTTAAAAAGAGGTCTATGAATGTTCGAAAAGAAGCCCCCTCTTCTTTAAGTTGCTTTTCTTCGGGTGTCATGAAGATAAGGACTCCGAGGTCGCCCTTCTCAGGGCCTCTGTTTGTTAAGTTAAACTCAGAGAGAGAGAAGTCATACAGAAACTGCTGGTCGTTGCCGGCTGACTTCAGACTCTCCAGCGCTGCTCGCTTCAAGTAAGGGTCTTGTATCTCCTCCTCGAAGGGCTTTCTGTAGAATTCAGGAGACAGCCCTCGGAAAGGACGGGCCAGGAAGGCCAACCAGGCCTCCTGGAGGCCGGAAGAAGGAGTCCAGACCTGAATCCAGCATTTTCTTCTTGGTTCCTTGACCGTATCGAGGGGATAGAGGCGGAAAGTCGGACTCCTTTCTGTACTATCAATGAAAACGGTGATCAATCCTTTTTGGGCGAAGTATGTGGAGAGATGCCCGCTGTTGTAGGTATGGGATTCTAAGTCAGTGAATTCGGCAATGGAGCCGAGGCTTTTTTTCACTTCTTGGAGGATGGATGAGAATTCTCTGAGCTTTTCCTCCAGACTGAAACTGCTCCTGAAACCCAGCTTTTTCATTTCTCTCTTAGAAAGGAACTGGCGAAGGGTTCGTTCCAGGGCGGTCTGGAGCGCATTCCCGATGACAAAGGTTTCGATGGTCGTGGCTTGCATGCGTGTCGAGCCGGTTATGGCCTGAGGTCCGGTGGCTAAATTGATTTTGGTGATGCCGTCTTCTTCCAGGACTTCTCGACTCCTGTCAAAAGGAATGAGTTTTTCGTCAGGATTGTTGTAGACGAAATAAAGCCTATTTTTTGAATGGGAGGGATTAAAGTCGCTACCCTTTTTCCACTGGCTTAAAGCAGCCAGAATCGTCCCGATGACCGAAGAGGTTTCTCCCCCTTCGGTGACACAGATGACCACATCTCCTCTCTCTATCTCCCGGTCCTCAAGCTGGAGTCTTCCGATAAGCTGAAGATCTTCGAATCCCTCTAATGAGCTTATCAGGGCTCGGTCGCCGCCTGTCATCTCCCCGATGAGCTTCTCTTCGATTCCTTCTCCGAGGTGAGATTCAATCTTAGACCATAGCCGTTTTCTTTTTTTAGCCTTCTGCCAGAAGGGATGCCAGAAAGTGCTCTCCATCTGTTTGGCCAGACGACCAGTAGCTCCACAGCCGTAGATGTAGATTTTCTTCTTTTCCAGAAGAGCTTCTTCTATGGCCTTAACGAGCTTCTCTAGATTCTTAAGGTCCAGAGTTTCGAGGCGCTCCTCGATGTCCTCATCCACAGAGAAAAGCATCTCCAGCCCGGCCCTCGATTCCTTATGGATTCTGTAGCTGAGATTCCAAGTTTTTGAATGGCGCTGCTCAGTGAGCAAGGTGTGAAGCTGAAATTGGGTTTTGTTCTGGAGATAATCAACGGATTCGGCAGAAGGGCTGATACCCAAGAACTGGAGCAAATTTTCTTCGGGCTGAAGGACCTGAGATTCTTCTTGAGCTGATACTTGAAGGGTTACAGGAATGACCAGGGTAGTCAAAAAGAAAAGAGATAAAATCAAGAAGATTTTTAAGGAACTCATTTTTTTCCCTCAGCCATACTGGTGGGCATCATCGATGATATCTCCTTCCTGCCATTCTTTGATCCATTCGTTGACCGAAAAAATCTTCATTTTGTCTTCGGAAGTGGAGCATACCACCCGCCTGAGCCCGGCATTGATGATCATTTTTTTGCATATAAAACAAGGGAAAGCATCTATAGTTTCCTGGCTCTCATGACTGCTTCCGTAGATATAAATGTCACCGCCCAAAAGGCTGACACCAGCTCTAGCGGCATTGATGATGGCATTCTGCTCGGCATGGACACTTCGACAAAGCTCGTAGCGATGTCCGTGAGGGATCTTAAGCCTATCCCTGAGGCAGAAGCCGTGTTCAAAGCTACTTTTAGTTTTTCTCGGCGCTCCTACATAACCTGTAGAGATGATCTGGTCATCGCGGATGATGATCGCTCCGATGGAGCGTCGGAAACAGGTGCTCCGGCGGGAGACTTCCTTGGCGATGCCCAAATAATATTCATCCTTGGACACTCTTTTTGGTTTCATAGCAGCGCCTCCAGCTTTTGGTATAAATCTTCCAAAGTGCCATCATTGATAAGAATTATGTCTGCCAGACTCATGCAGTTTCGTAACTGCTGTCCGTTCTTACGGCTTGTCATCTCTTCTTCTTCCTTACGTATGAATTCTTCCAAATTCAGGGCAGACTCTATTCTTCCCCTCTGTCTCACCCTCTCGTATCTCAACCCGACCGGAGCATCAATGGAAAGAAGGACAAAATCTTTCTGCCTCCCTAAGTATTCGACCTCTTTGGGATTCCTGATGCTGTCCACAACAGCCTTTCCCTTGATTTTTTTCATGACCTGGCGGGCAAGAATGTCTGCTCCGTATTTTTGTCGGAGATGATTTCCCATTTTAATCAGATTGTCTCGGGTGACCTCTTCATCTCTTTTGTTTAATTCGTCTCGGATTAGATCAGATAGGGAGAAGTATTCATATCCTTTTTTCACCAAATAAGCCGCCACTTCTCCTTTTCCTGCTCCGTTCGTTCCTGTTAATCCGATAAGTCTGGGGTGTTTTTTCATTTTCTGAGAAACCGAGGCAGACTTTTTATGTAATTCAGAAGAGGACTTCCCTCTTTTATTCTCATGAAATGAGCGAGAAGAGCAAGTATAGCTTTGGCTTTTTCCTTCAACCGGTCGTGGTAAAAAAGGACTAAAGCTTTTTCCAGCAGTTTCTGCCAGGAGACGCTGTAGGGATACCACCACATGAGGTTCTTTTTCCTGCTGAAGTCGAGGCTGACGAACTTAATATTGGTCAAATCCCGCAAGCCGAAAATTCCATGAGAGCGGCCGATTCCGGTCTGCTTGATTCCTCCCCATAAGGCCGCCGGCTCTATGGCTGAGGACATATGATCATTAACGGTGACCGTTCCTGTTTCAATCCTGTCCGCCAGCCTAGAAGCCATTTTTTTATTCTTTGTCCACACCGAGGCCGTTAACCCATAGATAGAATCATTGGCCAGAGATACCGCTTCTTCGGGATCAGAGAAAGTCATGATCGGCAGCGCAGGTCCGAAAGTTTCCTCCTGCATGATTTTCATCGAATGGTCGACACCGGTCAACACGGTAGGCTGGAGAAAGTATCCGGGTAGAGTCTCTATTTTTTCTCCTCCCCATAAGATTTGAGCGCCTTTTTCCTTAGCCTCTTGGATATGCTCTTCCACAGTCTTCAGCTGACTGGGATTGGCTAGAGGCCCCATGTCGACGCCTGGATCAAGAGGATTTCCGACCTTTATGTTCTTGGTGAGGTCTACAACTTTCTGGCAAAATTCCTCTGCCACTTCTCGGTCAACATAGAGTCTTTCCACTGAAGCGCAGCTTTGCCCGCAGTTCATGAAAGCCCCCCAGACAGCTCCCCGGGAAGCTCTTTCCAAATCAGCATCCTTGAGGACGATCATCGGGTCTTTTCCTCCCAACTCCAGGACGATGTTGGACATATTTCGGCTGGCCAGCTCCATGATTCTTTTACCAGTCGGCACGCTGCCCGTGAACATGATGGTTTGGACCTTCGGGTTTAAGATCAATTCTTCGGCCTGGGAAGTCCAGCAGTTAACAACATTCATAACCCCAGGAGGAAGTCCTGCCTCTACGAATATTTCACCTGCCAGGAGACCAATGAGTGGAGTAGATGTCGATGGCCTGAAGACGACCGTATTCCCGGAAGCCAGAGCGCTCAAGACATCGCAGGCTGGAAGAAAGAAGGGAAAGTTCCAAGGGGAGATAACCAGAGTCACGCCTAACGGCTGGAAGTGGAAGGAGCCCCCTTTATGGTAGAAGAAAGACATATAATGTTTCATTTTTAAAGGCCTTAAGGATTGATCCAGCGTTTGGATGTGGTAGTCAAGCGCTTCAAGAATACCCATAACTTCACCAGATAAGGACTCAGGCAAAGGAGAGCCTTTTTCTTCGGTTATGAGACGGGCGACGTCTTCGCTCCGGTGGAGAAGAATCTTTTTTGCTTGGCGGAAAATATTTTTTTTCTCTTTTATGGATATATCCCTCCATCCCGGGAAAGCTGATTTTGCTGCTTCGACAGCTCCTCGGCATTCCTCAGAAGAGGCGAGGCATACTTCTCCCACTGGCTCCAAGGTGGCCGGGTTTATGGATTCGATTGTTTCCGGAGTTTCAATCTTGTGGTTGTTGATGAGGAGTCTCTTATCCATGTTAAAACCTTCCTGTAAGGAGTCTTTTGCACCAGGAAAAAAACAAGAAAGGATAAGCATCTATGATGAGGTCTAGCCTGAAAAGAGGGTTCAGAACCCCTGTCTTTAGGAACATCCAGAGGACAAGGTCTTTATGTCTGGGCGGGCAACCTCTAATCTTACGTCTTTTTCGTGCTTTCACCTTTCCCTGGATTTCAGAACAACTGCCGATAATCATCAGTCTTTCAGCTTGAACATCTCCTTTATATTTGCCGATGACGACTGTCCAAGGAGGCAAATTTTTCCAGAGCTTTGGCTTTCTGTCTTTGATCATATAAAGCCAGTCCAGGAAAACCCCATGACAACCTCCCGTACAGTAAGGCTCGCCGCTAAGAATCTTCATGCCACAGTCAACTTGATCCACTCTCTTGAATCCTGTTTTCCAGCCTTTTGTTTTGGTTCGGATTTCTTCCAGAGAAACGTCTCCTTTAATTTCTATTCCTTCCAGGTTGAGGAGACCATAGCCCCGCTCCTGAGCCAGGCGGAGATGGTGAATCTTTCTTGGGTCTAGATGAAAGATATGTGCGCAAACGACATCATGGGCGATGACATTGTCGGCCATGATGATCAATCCCAACTGGCGGCCATGTTGGGTGATATGGTTTCCTCCGATCGAGATCTCTATGGCATCGGTAGCAATAAAGTCAGGAGAACCAATCTCTAGGGAGTCGACGATTTTTTCATCGAGGTTGAAGTTGTGATTCCACATTCTTTTTTTATCCAGAAAAAGGCCCATGTTAAGTTTTACGGCTGCAGTTAAGCCGTGAGTAAGGCAGTTGCTTTTCAGCTTGGGCGTGTAGATGAGAAAATCTCTATCCAAGATTTCTCTGGCAGTCGTGATATTTTCATGGATCTTTCCTCTTCGAAGTGAAACCGTCTTCTTTCTTGACTCTTCGGTTGGAAGGATTTTTACCTGGTGATTCTTTTTTAATTTATGATAGCCCGCCCTCCTGAACATTCTGGAGGTTGGGATTCCTACCCCGCATTTTTCGGCGATGACGATCGTAGAATCCCCATTTTTTCCTTTCTGGAGGGCTTGAAGGAGCCCAGAGATGAATTCTGGGCGGGTGAAGGCTGAGGGAGCAATTTTAGGATGGGCTACAACAACATTGGGCTTGATGGTGATTTTTCCTTGAATTTTATGATTAAGGCCGAATTCTTCCAAGCCTTCTCTGGTTATTTTTTCTATAGCCTGAGGATCGTAGCGGAGACATTCGCGGACCAGAACTTTCTTTTTACTGCTCATTCTATCCGGCTAAGTCCTCATCAGAACTCTCTTTTTTCTTTTTTTTCTCTTTCTCGGTTTTCTTTTTTCCGAAAACGAGAGCGATAAGAATGCCCAAGCCGTAAAGCGCGAGCATAGGAACCGCGATAATGCTTTGATTCACCATGTCCGGGCTAGGAGTGATGATGGCCGCAATGATAAAGACAACCAGGACGGCATATTTAAAGTTTTTCATCATCCATCTGGGGGTGATAATTCCCATTCTGGAGAGGAAAAACACCAGGGTTGGCAATTCAAAGACCAAAGCAATCCCCAGGATAATCCTGAGGGCGAGGCTGAAATACTTGTCGACAGTGATAACAGGCTGGAAATCAGCCCCCAGCCTGAGAAAAAAGCTGCAGGCAAAGGGGAAAGCGATAAAGTAGCCAAAGAGAGCTCCGAGGGTGAAAAACACAGTGGTGAAAAGGACAAAAGGAATGACATATTTCTTTTCTTTCTGGTATAGACCAGGAGCAATGAAGTACCACAGTTGAAGGAAGATGAAGGGAGAAGCGAGGAAGATGGCAGCCAGGAAGGATACTTTAATGTAGAGCATGAAGGGAGCTGTCAGAGTGGTGAAAGCCAATTTTTCTCCCTCAGGAAGAAATTTTGTTACGGGGCGGGCAAGAATATCAAAGGCCTGTTTGTGAAAAAACCAGCTGGGGATGATAGCGACCACCAGAGCAATGAAAGAATAGAAGATTCTTTTTCTGAGGTCTTCGAGGTGTTCAAGGAAGGTCATCGAATCAGGAGTTTTTCTTGCCTTCCTCATTATCTTCTATGTCCTTTTCAATCTCTTCTTTTATATCTCGGAACTCTTCGGCTTGAATTTCTTCTTCGATTTTTTCCTTGATATCATCCGAGGTTTTCCGAAATTCTCTAAGAGCTCTTCCGATGGATTTGCCTATTTCTGGTAGTTTTTTGGGCCCAAAGATAAGGAGGGCAATGGCCAGGATGACCAGTATCTCTGGGAAGCCAATATTTCCGAACATATGACCTTTCCGAGTAGAATGATATTGGAAATATAGCCATTCGTTCAAGATAAGTCAAGGAAGCATCCTCAAATATCCTTTCTTCCTGAATAGGATGGTGAATAGGATGGGGACGGTTCTATTTCTTAAAATAGAAAGCCTAGCACCCTGAGATATAAGTAAGACTAAAAAAATAGAACCGTCCCCTATATGATAAACCAATAATGACTTTACAATCTTCAAGGCCTCTGGTAATATTCTTATTCTAGTCGCCATGAAGAAAAAAATATTTTTTTTCACTCTTCTCATCCTATTTCTCATTCTTCTGCCAGCTAGGGATGAGGATGTTTGGAGCTTGTATTTTAAAAAGATTTCCAGCATAGTGTCTATCGTAGAGGACAATTATTTTAGCGAGATAGACCATGAAAAGCTCGCTTTTGCCTCTATAAAAGGATTGCTCCAGACTCTAGATCCTCACTCTCATTTTCTCGAGCCCACCAATCTAAGTCGCATGAGAGAAGAATACAAAGGGAAGTTTTACGGCCTGGGCATCCAGATCCAGAAGCAGGAAGACCGTTTAGTCGTTATTTCTCCTATCGAAGGAACCCCAGCTTATAAATTGGGTATTCAAGCTGGTGATATCATTTCCCATATCAACGGAGAGAGTACAAAACCGATGACCAGCCTGGATGCAGTTCAAGAATTGAGAGGGCCCAAAGGGACGAAAGTCAACATAACCATCATCCGAGAAGGTTTAGAAAAGCCGCTGGAATTGACAGTCGTCAGAGGGGAAGTCCCTCTGCACAGTGTCCCCTATGCTTTTATACTCCAAGATGGGATTGGCTACATTTTTATACGCAATTTCGCTGAGACCACGGCCACTGAGTTCAGAGAAAAAATGAAATCTCTGACCCAGCAGGGGATGAACAAACTTATCCTTGATCTAAGGATTAACAGTGGCGGTCCTCTTGTCCAAGCTATCGAGGTTTCAGATGAATTGCTTCCAAAAGGCACCCTCATTGTTTCTGTCAAGGGAAGAAGAAAAGACTACGACAGCCAGTTCAGAGCTCTACGGAATAATCAGTATGAAAATCTTCCCTTGGTTATTCTGATCAATCGGGGAAGCGCTAGTGCCTCAGAGATTCTAGCCGGAGCGATTAAGGATAACGACCGAGGATTGATTGTGGGAGAGAGTTCCTGGGGAAAAGGATTGGTTCAAACTGTGTTTCCACTAAAATCGAACACGGCTGTCGCTCTGACCACGGGCAAATATTTAACGCCTAGCGGAAGATCTATTCAAAGAGATTACACTCATCTCGAAGCCATGTTTTACTTGGTAGGAGAAGATGTCCCTGAGGAGGAAAGAGAAGTCAGGTACACCTCAGGAGGGCGAAAGGTTCTGGGTCAGGGAGGGATATCTCCAGATTATGAAATTAAAGTCTCCCTCTCTCGCTTCACTTCCTCTCTCATGTTTAGAGGCGTATTTTTCTCCTATGCTAAAAAGTTTATCGAGCACAAGACTCCTCTATCTAAAAAATATATCTTTGTCGGAAAAGACGAAGAGCCCGCTGATATTCAAGAAGGCAAGGTCGTTGTCAATAAAGACTTTGTCATCGATTCTGATGTGCTGGAGGATTTCAAAGATCATCTTCGAAGGAGCAAGATCAAATTCGATCCAGAAAAGTTTGCCCCTGCGGAAGATGAAATAAGAAGAGAATTAAGAAGGGAAATATTTTCATTCTTATGGGGAATTCAAGCTGGAAGAAAGTTTTATGTCAAGACCGACCCTGTTGTCTTGAAGGCCATAGAAGTCCTCCCTGAAGCCAGCGAACTCATTGAATAACTCGGACTTTCCATTAATTTTTTCCTGTTTTCCTGCCTTCCATGATTACTCGGTCATCTTTTAAGGAAAACCCTCTTTTATTGCCTTTTGAAATATTGTTATAATGATGAATAAAAAATCCTCATCACGGATATGATAAAACAAGAAGGCAACTGTAGGGGTTTGTGAGATCAAATTTAAGGAAAGCATCTGAGGAGAGAGGAGGGACGATGAAAGTTGCTTTAGCTTCAGATCATGCAGGGTATGAGCTTAAGATAGGTATCACGAAGTATCTTGTGGAAAGGGGGATAGACTTCTATGATTTTGGCTGCGGTCCCGGGGAGAACGTTGATTATGTCGATTACGGAGAGAAAGCAGCGCAGAAGGTTTCCTCTGGAGAATATACACGGGCCATCCTGTGCTGTGGAACAGGTTTGGGAATGGCGATAGTCGCCAATAAATACAGCGGAATAAGGGCAACCCCCTGTTACGATGGATACACGGCAGAATTGAGCCGCCAGCATAATGACTCAAATTGCCTGACCTTGGGAGGAAGAATCCTTCCTTTAGATGAAGCTCTTGAAATCGTTAAAATCTGGTTGGAGACGGATTTCGAGGAAGGACGCCATCGCCAGAGAATCAACAAAATTCTTCAAGTGGAAGAGAGAAATTTTAAAACATGAGGAGGAATAAGAACCATGTCTTCCTTTCCTGAAAAGGTTTATTCTCTAATCAAAAAAATAGAACGGAACAATACCTGGAGGCAAAAAGAATCCTTTAACCTCATTCCCTCTGAAACTACCCCTTCAATCCTGGTAAAGATGTGCGAGGTATCCGATCCCTCAGGTCGTTATGCCGAGCATAGGACCATGAAAGGAGAAGAGATTTATTTTTATCAAGGCACAGATTTTATCAAGGAAGTTGAAATAGAGGCCAGAAGGGAACTGGCAGAGTTTTTTGGCTGTTCAGAGGTCGAGTTGAGACCCGTTAGTGGCCAGATGGCCAACGAGGTTGTGTTCAAAGGATTGGTGCGGTTCTTGAATCGAAACCGTCCAGAGGGGCAGCCCTTCCGCCGAATCAGAAGTGTTATGAATAACGCCCTAACCAAGGGAGGACATCTTAGTTCCCAGCCGATGGGAGCCCTTTTCAATTTTGTGGAAGAAAACCCGGAGACGCAGAAGGAAAATGTGATAAATTTCCCAGTCCTCAAAGAAAATCCTTATAAACCTGAACTTGATGAGCTGGCGAAAATGCTAGATCAGCATAAGCCAGAGCTGGTGATCTTCGGCAAGAGCATGTTTATCTATCAAGAGCCTGTAAAGTTCATTGCTGAAATCGTCAAGGATTGGAAGCCGCGTCCGGTTATCATGTATGATATGGCTCATGTCCTAGGTCTGTACGGAGTCTTCCAGGTGCCCATCGAAGAAGGGGCAGATGTGGTTACCGGAAGCACTCACAAAACCTTCTTTGGTCCCCAAAGAGGAGTCGTGGCTGGTAACTTTCCCAAGGGTTCCGAGTTTCGTCCTCTCTGGCTGGATATCAAGAGCCGAGCTTTTCCTGGGTCCACCAGTAACCATCATTTGGGGACTCTCCTAGCTCTACTCATGGCAGCTTATGAAATGAATGAATTCAAGGAAGATTACCAGGAAAGAGTTAAGAGAAATGCCAAGGCTTTTGCCAAGGCTCTCAATGATCAGGGAATAACGGTAGAAGGAGATGAAAAGGATGGTTTCACTGAGACCCATCAGGTTCTCATAAGGGTCAGGAGTCATGGATTAGGACAGGAGATTGCCCGGCGTCTGGAAGAGAATAACATCATAACCAATTATCAAGCCCTTCCGGATGATGAGACTTTCCTTGAATCCAGCGGTATCCGGATGGGGGTTCAAGAAATGACCCGCTTCGGGATGGAGGAGAAAGATTTTGATGTGCTTTCTGGTTTCATCGCTGAAGTTGTCATCAAAGATAGGGATGTTAAGGAGGAAGTGAGAAAATTTCGGGAAAATTTTCTCCAGATGAAATTCTGTCTTTCCCCTCAAGAGGCAGTTCCTCTCGCGTCGAAGCTCATAAAAAGCATTTTTCCCTATTCGGATTTTGCCGATTTGCTCGTAGAAAACCTGCAGAAAAACTTATAAATCCTTGGAGTCAGGCTTTCAAAAATTTTAATATTTATATTAGAATAAGAAAAAGGAAATTAAAGATTCAGAAAATATCAAAATTTTGAAAGCCTGACGTCATTGTTGACTCGTTGATATCTTTAAATAAGGATTTAAGAATGAAGATATTGGTTGTCGGTTCTGGTGGGAGAGAGCATGCTCTCTGCTGGAAAATTGGCCAGAGTCCGCTGGTGGAAAAGCTTTACTGTGCTCCTGGGAATGCTGGAACTCAAATTATTGCTGAGAATGTCGAAATCGAATCTTCTGATATCAAAGGGCTGACCGATTTTGCTTCCAAAGAGAAAATAGATCTTACAGTGATAGGCCCTGAAGATCCTCTCTGCATGGGTATTGTTGATGAATTCGAGCAAAAAGAATTAAAGATTTTCGGCCCTAGTAAAAAAGCAGCTGAACTCGAAGGAAGTAAAATTTTTGCCAAGCAATTCATGGAGCGCCACAAAATTCCTACGCCCAAGGCTATGGTCGCTGAATCGCCAAAAGACGCCAAAAAAATCTTGAGTTCGGATGAGTTTTCCTTTCCCTTGGTTGTAAAAGCGGATGGCTTGGCCGCGGGTAAAGGGGCGATCATATGCCTGGATCAGGAGAAAGCAGAAGAGACTGTCAATGCAATGATGGTCGAGAAGAAGTTCGGAGAAGCAGGGAGCAGGATTCTTATTGAAGAATATTTGGCTGGAAAGGAAGCCTCCTTTATCGTGATAACCGATGGAACGAGAATCCTTCCCTTAGTGACGACCATGGACCATAAGCCCGCGTATGATGGAAACAAGGGCCCTAACACTGGTGGGATGGGAGCAATTTCTCCATCGCCATTTATTGATCAGGAGCTGTTCACAGAAATTATTGAGAAAGTCATCCAAACCACCATCACCAGAATGCTGGAGGAAGGTAGAAAATTCAGGGGCGTCTTGTATGCTGGATTGATGTTGACCGAGGAGGGACCCCAAGTGCTGGAATTCAACTGCCGTTTTGGCGACCCAGAAACCCAGCCCCAGGTCTTGAGGATGAAGAGTGATTTGGTGGAGACTCTTCTGGCAGCAATTGAAGGAGACATCCTGGAAAAACCCATCCAATGGAGCAATAAACCTTCTGGCTGTGTGATCTTGGCGTCGGGGGGTTACCCGGGAAAATACGAGAAAGGGAAGTTGATCAAAGGATTGGATAGAGAATCCAAAATAACTGGGGTAACGATTTTCCATGCCGGCACTAGTCTTGAGAATGAACAATTTTACACCAACGGAGGGAGAGTGTTGGGAGTCTGTGCCACAGAAAATTCTCTCTCGGAAACCATGGATAAGATATACCAAGCGATTTCAGAGATTGAATTCGAGAACATGTATTTTCGCCACGATATCGGCGCTCAAAAGATGGAGGGATGATGGATGTAGCCATTTTTATTGGGAGTGATTCTGATTATGAGGTCATAAAAGGGGCCCTGGAAATTCTCAAGAAGTTTCAGGTGACCTTCGGCTTGGAGGTGACTTCTGCTCACCGTTCTCCGAAGAGAACTCTCAAGCTCATCAATGAGGCCGAAAAGGAAGGAGCTAGAGTGATGATCGCAGTGGCAGGGAAAGCCGCTCATTTAGCGGGTTTTGTGGCTTCCCATACAATCCTTCCTGTCATCGGAGTCCCGGTCGAATCTGCAAGTCTTAGCGGACTCGATGCTCTTCTCTCCACAGTTCAGATGCCAAGGGGAGTGCCGGTAGCGACCATGGGGCTGGGGAAATCAGGGGCTGTGAACGCGGCGCTGTTGGCTGTTCAAATTCTAGGCCTAAAAGAGACTCCTCTTGCCGAGAAAATGAAGAAATACCGGAGAGATATGGCCTCCCAGGTTGAAAGCAAGTCCAAGAAAATTCAAGAAAATCTATGATTTCTCTGTCTATTCATAATTTTGGGTGCCGCGTTAACCAAGCTGAAGCTTTACTGTGGGCCGATGAATTTCAAGAGAAAGGGATTAGGCTGGAAAAAGATTTCCAGCAGAGTGATTTTGTTTTGATCAATTCCTGCACTTTGACTCATCGTTCAGACAGGGATGTCAAGAAATTCATAAAGCGAGTCTCCCGTTCAAACCCTAAGGCAAGAGTCATCGTGACCGGATGCCTGGTTGAGGGGGCCTATGAAGACCTGCAAGCCCTGCCTCAAACCTGGCGCCTGTTCAGAAATACAGACAAGAACGATCTGGCGGCCAGGGTTGTTTCTATGATTCGGCCCCAGGAAAAGCCGCTTCCCAGGGTGAACTTCCGCTCGCGGGCTCTTCTAAAAATTCAAGACGGCTGCAATTTCCAGTGCACTTTTTGCATCATTCCCACAGTGAGGGGAAAGAGCTCCAGCCTGCCCTTAAAAGAAATCATTGCCCAGGGGAAGAAATTCGTAAGCCAGGGATACAAGGAGATTGTTCTGACAGGTGTCCATATCTGTTCTTACGGAAGAGACCTAAAATCTAGAGGCAATTTTCGTGGCTTGCTCCAGGAGATGGAGAAGATCGAAGGGCTGCGAAAAATCAGGCTCAGCTCCCTTGACCCTCGCTTTTTAAGCGGCCCTATGCTGGAACACATTGCTGCGAGCTCAAAAATTTGCCCTCATTTTCATCTTTCCCTACAGTATGGCGCTGACGATATTTTGGCGCGGATGGGAAGGAAAATAAAAGTTGCCGATTATCATAGAATTTTGGCTTATTTGCGAAAGAATTCTCCACAAGCTTCTCTAGGAGCAGACATTATCATCGGCTTTCCAGGAGAGTCAGAGGAGGACTTTGAAGCCACTTATCACTTCCTAGAGAAGTCTCCCTTGACCTATTTCCATGTGTTCCCCTATTCGCCTCGACCGGGCACCGCTGCTTCTTCCTGGCTCCAGACCGATGAAAACGTCAAAAAGAGACGAGCCTCGCTTTTGAGAAAGCTTTCAAGGCAGAAAAATCTTAATTTCCGGTGCCAGTTCCTGGAAAGAGAGCTAGACGGGATTGTTATCAAGAAAGACAAGGATGGAGCAGAAATCTTGACCTACAATTATTTCAAGGTCGCGGCGCCTCGCTGTTCTTCTGAAGAGAGGGAAGAGGTCAGGGTGAAAATTAAAAAGGCGAGCCAGAAGGAAACAATCGGGGTCATGGCCTCTTCTTGAAGTTCCTGAAATAATATCTTCATACCTATTTCATAAGAATGCGAGTCACACTCCCCTTCTTTAATCGTCCGACTCTGGAAGTCTTGGAAGATTTGATAGGGATGGTTTTGGTCCGAAAATCCTCAGGAAGCTCAGCTACAGGGATCATCGTTGAAGCCGAAGCTTACCGGGGAGAGGATGATCCAGCCTCTTTTGCCTTTAGAGGGAGAACGAAAAGAAGCGAGAGACTCTACGGACCACCGGGAAGAGCTTTTGTCTATTTGACCTACGGCCAGCATCATATGCTTAACATCATCACTGAAAGAGAGGATTTTCCAGCAGCAGTATTGATTCGAGCTGTAGAGCCGAGAGAAGGGATTGCTATGATGGTGAAGAGAAGAAAAACAGATAACCTTCTGCAGCTATGTTCTGGACCCGCTAAGCTGTGCCAGGCTTTCGACATCGACCTTTCCTTGAACGGAATTCAGTTGTACTCTCCCAAATCAGTCCTGTTGATCGAGGAGCGTGAAAGACCAAAGAATGAGCTGGCCTGGAGGCCTCGGATTGGCATTCGGGAAGGAAAAGACAGGTTGTGGCGGGCCTATGTGAAAGACAGTCCCTTTGTTTCGTATAAATGAGACTTGGGAGCTGAGTAAAAAGAGATGGGGACGGTTCTATTTTTTAAAATAGAAAGCCTGGCAGCATGAGATATAGGTAAGAATAAAAAAATAGAACCGTCCCCTATCTGGTCCCCTATCTGATTGGGAGCCAGGCTATTCTCCAAAACCTTCTCTAATAATGGAAACGGAGATGCCTACTCTAGCAATTATTTCTTTAAAAGAGGACTTCTGTTCGATAAAATAATTCCATGAATAAAATTATCCTTCTTCCTCCAGAGATATCTCAAAAAATTGCTGCTGGCGAAGTCATCGAGAGGCCCTTTTCAGTCGTCAAAGAGCTGGTGGAGAACTCTTTGGATGCGGGCGCTAGAGAGGTCAAGGTTGAACTCGGAGGAGGAGGGAAGAGTTTAATCAGGGTCGTTGATGACGGACAGGGAATGAGCCGAGAGGACGCCGTCGTATGTTTTGAAAGACACTCGACAAGCAAAATTTCCAGCGAAGAGGACCTGGCTCAAATCATGACTCTAGGTTTCAGAGGAGAAGCTCTGCCCAGCATTTCGGCTGTCTCCCGAGTCACTCTAAAGACCTATGGAGGAAAGGGAAATAGAGGGACGATCATCGAAAGAGAGGGAGAAAAGACTCTCCAGGTCTCCGACACAGCTTTTCCAGAAGGAACGAGCGTGGAAGTGAAGGATTTGTTCTTCAATCTACCCGCCAGACAGAAATTTCTCCACTCAGACAGAGCCGAGCTGGGCATGATTGTCAAATACTTGAGTTTAGTTGTTCTTGCTTTCCCTGAAGTGCGGTTTTCTTTGATTCATGGAAAAAGAGCAACCTTCAATTATCCTCCAGTAAAAACTCTTAGAGAAAGACTTTTTCAGATCTATGGCAAGTCTGTTCTGGAACAGCTCATGGAAGTTGACTACCGGGAGATCTTTCACCTTTACGGGTATGCTTCCCGGCCCCCTCACGGGCGTTCAGACCGAAGACGCCAGCTCTTCTTTGTGAACAGACGGCCGGTCAGGGATAAAATCCTCCAAGCCGCCCTGAACCAGGCTTACCGAGGAGTCTTAGAGAAGGATCTTTTTGCTGAAGCTTTTCTCTTCCTTTACCCGCCC
This sequence comes from Candidatus Aminicenantota bacterium, assembly GCA_011772495.1. Taxonomy (GTDB): domain Bacteria; phylum Acidobacteriota; class Aminicenantia; order Aminicenantales; family Aminicenantaceae; genus WVZL01. Next base: position 197,568 of record WVZL01000016.1, on the reverse strand, counting down.
TACTCAGAAGTCGATGTGAATGTTCATCCGGCCAAAGCAGAAGTCAGGTTTAAGAATTCGCAGCTTGTCTACCAACAGATTCTTAGAGGTATCCAGAAGGAAATTGGAGAAGAAAGAGGGATAAAAGAGGTTTATCCATCTTCGGAACAGATGAATGAAAGAACACGCCTGCAGGAATCGAGAGCACCAGTATTTAAGACCCCGAAGGAAGAGAGTCTTACAGGAGAAGAATTGTTCAAACCTTCTTTAAAAGATGAAGCTCACCCACGGACTTTGGCTCAATACCTGTATACCTATATCCTGGCTTCTAACGAGGAGGGACTTTTCATAATCGATCAGCACAATGCCCATGAGAGGATATTATACGAACAGTATCAAGAAATAGATGCCCAAAAGAAATGGCCAGTCAAAATTTCTCTTCTTCCTGTCCTCTTTGATCTTTCTCCTTCCCAAGAATTGACCCTGGAGAGTAACCAAGCGTTGCTAAAGGAGCTAGGCTTCAGGGTGGAAGCTATGGGAGGAAAGAGCTATGCTCTGAAGGAGTTTCCGGATATTTTTGACTCTGAGGAAGCCAAAGACAGCTTTTTTTCTTTGCTTGATGAGATTAAAGATGAAAAAATTGAGAATAAAAGGATAAAACTCTTGGCCACCCTTGCTTGTAAGACGGCCATAAAAGCAGGAGAGGCTCTCTCCTCTGAAAAAATGAATTACTTGGTGGAGGAGCTCTTCAAAACTTCAAATTTTTCACTCTGCCCTCATGGGCGGCCGATCATGATCAAGGTGGGGCGAAAAGAGATCGAGAAGGGTTTGAAGAGACCTCGAAATTGACAACTTTTTACCGCTTTGCTAACATTATCAAGCTCCGGAACCGAGGTGATCAAGTTGCAGACTAGGATCACTCGGACAGATTTCTTTCACCTGTTAAATGGGCGGGGAGTGGCGCAGCCTGGTTAGCGCGCCTGCCTTGGGAGCAGGAGGTCGTCGGTTCAAATCCGATCTCCCCGATTAAGATTCAGGGCTGGCCAGGGAAGCGCGACAGTAAAGCCGAGACAAATCGTTGATATAATAATAGTAACGTTATGAAGGTGCGCCTGTAGCTCAGTCGGATAGAGCAGCTGCCTTCTAAGCAGCGGGTCGGGAGTTCGAGTCTCTCCAGGCGCGCCAGGCTTACCCCTTATTTTTCAATAGTTTTCCTCTGTTAAGAGATCATCTTTTCCTTTGGAGAGGCTATCGGGCTAGGATGACTTGCTTAAACTAAACTCTGCTTCCTGCCCCTATCAATCGGGAAGAGGCTATCTTTCGTGTTTTACGATGGGAGTTAAAAGGATTAGCATATTCCCTTTGTAGATACTTCATTTTTGGGCACAACTGGTTTTTTTGATGATTCATTGGCCGGGGATGACCAAAAATGACAGCGAGATTACTTAATGTACCCTAATGATTTAAGCCGCTTTTTTGTTTCTTCATCAATCGCTGGGCGAGGCGGATCCAATACTATAGCGTGCATTCCTTCTAGATGATTCCGAAGGCGAATGGCTATTTCAGGATGTTTTTCGGAGAGATCTCTCAGCTCATGGGGATCTGATTGCAGATCGAAGAGTTCGAGTCTTTTGTCTCTTGAATGTTCGCGATGAAGAATAAGTTTCCACTGCCCATCTGATACGGAATAAAGTGATTCATTCTGCATTTGAGAACCGTAGTAGGCTGTCAGATCATTGATGGATTCACTGTAAGAGGTGAGGGGTTGAGTCAATGATTTATCGATCAGCTCGAGAAGGCTTACACCATCGAAGCGGCTACCTACGGGCAGATCTAGATCCATCAGCTCGACGATGGTCGGTACAAGGTCGATGCTACGCACGAGCGACGATAGACGTAGACTCTCACTTCGTCCAGGCACAGACAGGAGGAAGACAAGCCGGATCTGCTCCTTATAAAGAATGCTGTGGCCCCACCATTGGTGATCGCCCAGTCCCTCCCCGTGGTCAGAAAGGACGGCCAGGACGGTGTTCTCACGGATCTGCAGGTCCTCGAGTTCCCTCAGGACTCGTTTGATTTGGTCGTCTATGAAGGCAATTTCTGCATCGTAGATAGCTCGTAAGACATCGGCCTGATTTTGAGATTTAGGAAGGAACCTTCTTAAATATTCCTGGGGCGGCAATATTAAGGGGTCATGCACATCGAAGTAGTGAATCCAGGCAAAGAAAGATGTCTTAGCCTGCTGTCTCAGCCAAGCGATAGCTTTGGTTGTCGTTTCGTCGGCTGCACGTTGAGCCCTCCCTGTATTGACGATCCCGTTGTCTGTAAGAATCCGTATGTCGTCTTCTTTTTGGAATTTCTCATCCCAGGTCTCGAAACCTTGATGAAGCCCGTAGTGTAATGTCACTGGAAAAGCACTCACAAAGCCACCGGTGGCATAACCATTAGCTTTCATGAGTTCAGCTAGGGTGAGACAGCTATCGGGCAGCTCATAGCCAACTCCGCCATGAAGGGAGCGCAGTTGATGATGGTAAGGATTGAGCCCAGTCAAGATAGATGCATGAGAGACTGGCGTGATGGCCGATTGGGCTATGGCTTGGTCAAAGATAACTGAGGCAGAGGCCAGAGTGTCTAGGGTCGGACTTGTGTTTTTTGGATAGCCATAGAACCCCAAATGGTCAGCACGAAGAGTATCTAGGGTGATAAGAAGGAGGTTCATCTTCCGGTCGCGGGAAGGCCTTTCTCCCTTGCAAGCGTACGCGCTGACAAGAAAGGCTAAAGACACTATCCAGATCATCCAACGGAGGGTGTTGGGCTTCATGGATGCCAACGGTCTTGTTTTATCAGGGCTTACCCAATCTTCTTTCCGGATGGGCATGGATTTTGTTCCTATAGCCATTTTTAATTTATACATTTTTAGCCCGATTTCGGCTTTCTTTATTTTTTTTAATACCAGAAAAAATAATTATGGTCAATCGTGAGGCTACATGCGTGCCTGACTAACCCTTAGAGCGATGACCATTTTTCGCTCTGTTTAACGCCAGGATAATTCACCCCTGGAATCACCTTTAAGGGTGATTGACTAAAAAATGGTAATTGTTTAAAAAAAAGTGTGGCCAACATGGAGACTTCTAAGTGACGGGTACGCTCTTCACAGCTGTATTTTCTTTATTTGTTCCTGTCGATTCTCAGCCAGAAATTCAGAGCAGAATAGAATCGGGTTCCACTTTTTGTAGTGCATATACGACTAATATTGTTGGGTGCTAACAATGAAAATCTGTTCCAAATTCATCTTTTTCTTTGTCATTTCTATTCTTATCTTGTTTTCTTTACCCGTAAGAGGAGACAATTATAACATCTCCAAATCTCCTGGTTGGGATTCTCACTATCCCAGGATAGCTGTTGACTCCAACAATAATATTCATGTCCTTTGGGTCGAGGGGTATGGTTCAAACAGCCGCGACGTTTTTCATGCTTGGTATGACAGTGCTGGCCAGGTCTGGAGTGAACCGAAGAATGTGAGTAACAATAAAAAAGTCTATTCTGATACCTACAGGTCCTGCGCGATCGCGGTTGACGACGCTGATAACGTCTATGCTGTTTGGGCGCAAACAAATGTCATCAGATTAAGGATTCTTTCCGGCGGCAGCTGGAACAACCCCCTTACCGTAGCTACCAGCGATGCACAAGTGGATTGCCCTAGAGTGGCAGCCAGCGATAACGGGAACGTCTACATAATCTGGTATGGATTGAATGGAAAAGTTCATTCAAAGTGCAAAGTCAACGGAAGCTGGGAGAGTGACAAGATGATCAGCGTTTCGGGGAGGAGGTCGAAGTTTCCTGATATTGCTGTGGGTAATAATCTTGTTTATGCGTGCTGGGTGGAAAAAGGTGGAGGTAAATATTCAGCCGTTTATGCGAAACGAAACAAGGGCTATAATTCCTCCTGGAGTGGGGTGAATAAAGTTTACCCCAGTTCTTTATCTCATTCTCATGCGGTTCTAGAATTGGATTCTTCCGACCGCCCGCATATCGTCTGGACATCTTATGTCGAAGGACCTCGCGTAGTGGAATATTCTCATTGGACAGGGTCTGGCTTTACGACTCCAGTAGAAATCTCAAGCACCAGGATGCTGCATTATCCCGCCATAGATAAAAGAGATAATGACATATATGTCTGCTGGCAAATCGGGGGTTATTCGGGTGGAAAGGCAATCTATTATAACCTGCGCCAAGATTCGGAGTGGGGAGGCGAATCAGCCGTGCCGGATTCAAGCGGAGGAACGTTTTCCGATGTGGCGTCCAATTCTGATGGAGATGCAGTCTATTTCGTTTGGGACGGGAAAGGCGATATCTACTTTTACGGCAGCGGAGCCACTCCTATCCCTAACATTCCTCCGGTAGCGAAATTTTATTTCTCCCCTAGTACGGGATTGTTCCCCTTGAGCGTGTCTTTTAACGCTTCTAATTCATATGACCCGGACGGAACGATTGTCCGCTATGACTGGGATTTTGGAGACGGAGGTACTGGGTCGGGCAAGCAGATCAACTACATTTACCAGACTTGGGGAACGTTTCCCATAACACTGTCTGTGTCGGACAATGATGGAGCTGTGGGAACCAAGGTCAGGGCGATTGAGATCCTTCGCCTCTTCCAACCTTTGAATATTCGGCACGAAAGCTTTCTTGATGAAAGTCTGTTTTTCTCTCGGTACATTACCGAGATTTATTGGGATAGAAACTCGAAGAATGATGATATCGCTGAAATTGTTTATTATCGAATTTATAAAAAGAGACTGGGGGAAAGTAATGTTGCCTACCGATGTATCGGGGAAGTCAATGCCGATACGTTCAACTTCCGGGATACAGATGTAGATCAGAAGGACACCTATATTTATACGGTAACTTCGGTCGATGGTGAAGGGCACGAGAGTCCTATTGTCGAGAGCACGGGTGGAGCCATTCTTAACGATAAATCCTATAAAGAATTCTTTAAATAAGAAGAACATTCTTTTTGAGGAGAAAGGATGATGAAGAAAAGTATAGATTATAAAAGCAAAGCGCAGCTCACTGTCTTTGGGCTGGTCATTTTGATTTCGGTGTTTTCTTCCTCTTCATTAGCCTTCGAGCGACAGGGAACATTTGAATTGAGTATAGGAAATTACAGCCTCAGCGAGCCGCGGTTCAAAGCCGTATATCAAAGGGGAGGGATGATTGAAGGAATTGCTCTCTCGGTCTTCATTATCCATGATATCGATTTCTTTTTCGAGATGAAGGGATTCTATAAGTCCGGCGAATTAACCTACACTAAGGAAAAAACACATTTTCTCCTGGTTCCGGTAGCTCTTGGCGTTCGTTACAGCAAGCCTTTTGGCTACTTTTGTCCTTACGCAGGACTAGGGATAGACTATATTTTTTACATGGAGACTAATCCCATTCAATCGACCATCAACTATACCAGAGGTTTCCATTTCCGGATCGGCTCGTACGTTCAGTTTTCAGAGAATGTGCCGATTTGGCTGAACGCAAGAATAAAATACACCAAAGCCAAGACAGAAGAGAATGATCTCGATATAGAATTGGGGGGTTTTGAATACGGGTTGGGTTTAGTTTTCGTATTCTAGGATTCAGATAAATAACTTCAATTTGGGGGATCCAAAAAGCTTTAAGCTGCGATGGATTGTCCTTCAGGATAAAGCTGAGTGTTAGTAAGTCATCGTTGACAATCTGGAGATGGTAGCAGAATTTGTCAAAAGAGAGGGCAACAAAATGTGCAAATTTTTGTCACCAGAGGTTTTTAGGCGCGAATTTAGTTTAATCTTTAGGGGTGAGGAAAATAGTGCAAAAAATCACCCTCAATTTCCTCTTCAATGGTGATTGACGAGAAAGAGACTATCTGCAATTATGTAGAAACATTCGGAATGAAAGAGGTCAAAAATTAGATTTTTCGAGGAGGAAGAGAAAATTTCGTTGCCAGTCTCGTCCATTGAATGGAACTCCAAATTGACAAAAAGTGTCAATTTCGCTATTCTTTTTTGCGCAAAGGAATAAAATGGCTTCCAATCTAGGAGATCTTCTTAAAAGAGAAAAACTGTTAACAGACGAACAGCTCAAGAATGCCTTGGACTTCCAGAAGAAGAACGGCGTTCCTATGGGTTCTGCTCTGACAGCCTTGGGATTCATTTCAGAATCGGAGATGGCTCAGGCTTTGAGTCGCCAATTAGGCTATCCCTATGTTGACCTTGATCAATTCGAGGTTTATCCCGACGTCATTAAGCTGATCCCTAGGGAGATAGCTCAAAGATACATGATCATGCCTATTCATCGCATTCGCTCCTTTCTAACCCTGGCAATGGTCGACCCGACAGATTTAGCGGCCCTTGAGGATGTCAAATTTAGAACCGGATTAAGCATTCAGCCAGTCATTACTTCTGAATCATCCATCAAGAATGCTCTCAACAAGTATTATGGTTCTTCTTACGCCTTGCGTCTCAAGAAACAGCTGGAGGAAGTGGAGTTAGCTGAAGATGCGAGTGTCAAGATAATCGACGAGGAAGAGGAAGAGGAAGAGGAGATTGATGATTTAGCTGTATCAGAAGAAGAGGCTCCGGTTATCTCTTTGGTCAATCAGATCCTCATCGAAGCCATAAAGAAGAGTGCTAGTGATGTTCATTTAGAGCCTTATGAGAATTCTGTCCGGGTCAGGTACCGTATGGATGGCATTCTTTATGAAGTCATGAATATCTCAAAGAAGTTCAAGAATGCCGTGCTTTCCCGACTAAAAATCATGGCCAACATGGATATCGCTGAGAAACGATTGCCCCAAGACGGGCGAATAAAGATGAGTGTTAAGAAGGATGACGGAGGCAGAAAAAAGGTCGATATGCGTGTCTCTTCTGTCCCTGCCATGTGGGGAGAGAAAATCGTGGTTCGTATCCTTGACCAGGAAATGCTGAAATTAGACCTGACTCAATTGGGTTTTGAAAAAGAGCCTTTGAAAATCTTTAAAAAGTCCATCGAGCAGCCGTGGGGAATTGTCCTAGTGACTGGTCCCACTGGAAGCGGAAAGACGAACACCTTGTACTCGGCCATCTCTAATTTGAATGCCCTGGAAAAAAACATCATGACCGCCGAAGACCCTATCGAGTTTAACCTCGCCGGAATAAACCAGGTGAATATCAAGGAGGAGATTGGATTGACCTTTCCCAACTGCCTCAGGTCTTTTTTGAGGCAGGACCCCGATATCATGCTCGTTGGTGAGATGAGAGATTTTGAAACCTGCGACATAGCTATTAAAGCCTCCTTAACTGGTCACTTGGTGTTTTCAACCCTGCACACCAATGATGCTGCCAGTGCGATAGGCAGATTAGTGAACATGAATGTCGAGCCCTTTTTGATCGCGAACTCTATCATCTTGGTGGTTGCTCAGAGGCTGGTGAGACGTTTGTGCAAAAAATGCCGGACCAAGCAGGATGTGCCTGTCAATTCACTGGTGGATATGGGATTTGATGAAGAGGAAGCAAAGAATGTCACAGTTTATAAACCTAAGGGATGTGGCCAATGTAACAATACTGGGTACAAGGGGCGGATTGCGCTTTTTGAAGTTATGGAAATCACGGATGAGATAAGAGATCTTGTCCTGACCAAGGCTCATTCGAGAGAAATCAAGAGCAAAGCCATGGAGCAGGGGATGATTACATTACGCCGGAGCGGACTGGTTAAAATAAAGAATGGCATAGCAAGTATGGAAGATGTTTTAGGAGAGACAATAAGAGATTAGGAAATTAAAATGGCTAGACCAATCCAAGAATTATTGCAAATCACGGTCGATGAAAACGCCAGTGATTTGCACCTCACAACTTACATTCCTCCTCGGATAAGGGTGAACGGAGTATTGAGGTCTTTGGCTCATCCACCTCTAACTCCGACCGAAACTAAGGAGCTCTGCTATAGTGTTTTAACAGAAAAGCAGAAAAAGCAGTTCGAGGAGAAATTAGAACTCGATTTCTCTTTCGGGATGAAAGACATGGGAAGGTTCAGGGCCAATGTCTTCATGCAGAAGGGAGCCGTGGCCGGAGCTTTCAGGAGAATTCCGCCTGAAATCTGGAGCTTTTCCAAATTGGGTCTTCCCCTCAAGCTGGCCCAGCTTTGTTTTTTACCGCGAGGGTTGATCCTTATGACTGGGCCAACGGGATGTGGAAAGTCCACTTCCCTCGCCTGCATGATTGACCACATTAACCATAACCGGAGCGTTCACATCGTCACCATAGAAGACCCTATTGAATTCTTTTTTACTCCTGATAAATCGATTATCAACCAGAGGGAACTTTTTGTGGATACCATGTCTTTTCCTAACGCTTTGCGTTCGGTTTTGAGAGAAGATCCCGATGTCGTTTTTGTGGGTGAGATGAGAGACCTGGAAACAGTGGAAGCCACTTTGAGGGTTGCAGAAACCGGGCATTTGACTTTTTCCACTCTTCACACCAATTCAGCTGCTGAAACCATAACCAGAATCATTGATATTTTCCCTCCCCATGAACAGGGCCAGGTGAGGACCCAACTTTCCATGACCTTGGAAGCCGTGATGACTCAAACCCTTCTGCCTACCATGGATGGACAAGGGAGGGTACTGGCCATCGAGATTCTTATTCCCAATGCAGCCATAAGGAGTTTGATCAGAGAGAATAAAATCCACCAGATATACGCCCAAATGCAAATGGGACAGGAAACATCAGGAATGCAGACTTTTAATCAGTCCCTGGCTGATCTCTATTTTAGGAAGAAAATAGCTTTAGAGACGGCCATGAGTGTTACCCATCAACCAGAGGAGTTGGCTGATCTTATCCAGAGGAAAGAAGGTTATAGAATGTCCTCAAAAGGTTTCCAATCAAGAACAATAAATAAACAGTAAGGGGGAAAAAGTGGCAACATTCGTATGGACCGGCAAAAATCGTTATGGAGACGTTGTCAGGGGAGAGCGAGTTGCCGCTTCCTTTGAAGAAGCGACAAAAATGCTCGAAAGAGAGCAGATAACTGTCTTCAACCTAGAAAAGAAAAGGGCTGAGTTCACCATTCCTTTTCTGAAACGGGAAAAAGTCAGGCTGAAAGATTTATCTATCTACAGTCGACAGCTTTCGATCTTGATAAATGCTGATCTTCCTCTGATTCAAAGCTTGAACATCCTGGCTGAGCAGACTAAAAACAAGTATTTTTCGAAAGTTATCAAGAGCATCAGGGAAGAAGTAGAAGCAGGTTCGACTTTAAATCAAGCCAAGCGCAAGTTTCCCAAAGTTTTTGATGATCTTTACTGCAATCTCGTCGCTTCTGGAGAACAAAGTGGTTCTCTCGATGTAGTTCTCACCCGGCTAGCAGAATATATTGAAAAAATGGTTAAATTGAGATCTCAGGTCAAACAGGCGATGACTTATCCCTCCGCCATCTTGATTTTTGCTATCTTGGTGTCTATTTTTATGATGTGGAAAATTGTTCCTGTTTTCTCTAACCTGTTTATTGAGTTAGGGGCCGAACTTCCTTTCTTGACGCTAATCATTGTCAGCATGAGCAACTTTGTCCAGAAGTACATCGTTTGGATTTTTGTGGGGGCGATTGGTCTGGTCATTCTCTTTAGGTATATCAATCGTACTCCGCAGGGGCACCGGGCTATTGACAGCGTAAAGTTGAAAACGCCTCTTTTTGGAGAGCTGATTAGGAAGGTTGCTGTCTCGCGCATCACTCGGACTCTCAGCACTCTGCTTTCAGGAGGAGTGCCGATACTGGAGAGCTTGAAAATCACCTCTTCTACTGCCGGAAACATGATTATAGAAGAAGGTGTCGTCGAGGCTCGAAGGGGTGTGGCCGAAGGAAAGAATTTTACGGATTCTTTGAAGGAATCTGGGCAGTTTCCTTTTATGGTCACCCAGATGGTAAGCGTGGGAGAAGCCACAGGTACTTTGGATGAGATGCTTCTGAAGATCGCTGATTTTTACGATGACGAAGTTTCAGCTTCTGTGGCCTCTCTCCTTTCATTGTTAGAACCGATTCTCCTTATCGTGGTGGGAGGAATAATTGGTTCGATTGTTATTTCGATGTATCTTCCCATCTTCAGCTTACTGCAGCAGTTTTAATAAAGGGCCTAGAGTACTTTTTGTAGAGTCCGAGAGACCAGAAAGGGGATAAACAAGAAGAGAGGATGGAAACGAGGTGCGTGAAAAAATAACTGTAGAAGAAAGAGCCGCAGAGAGGAAAAGACATGTCTTCTGGCTGATCATCATCCGGATGGTCGCCGTGACTTCTCTCTTTGTTTCGGCTGTAGTCGTTCAATACAGCACTTCAAGTTTTTTTGCCCTTTATCCCTTTTATTATCTGATCTTTTTGAGTTATTTTCTCTCTTTTGTCTATTTCATTTTTTATCTCACCGCCAAAAATTACACCTTCCAGACGTACCTGCAAATCATCATCGATCTTTTCATGATCACAGGATTTGTCTATATCTCTGGAGGCTTGAACGGCTCTTTCTATTTCCTCTATATTTTCGGCATAATTGCCGCCAGCATTATTCTCTCTCACCGGGCAGCCTATTTTATCGCGGCTCTTTCGGCTTTGATTTTTGGGGTGCTGGTGGATTTTATGTATTTTGAGGTCATTCCCTATTTCAGCCCTGATCAGTACATGGAATTAACACCTGGCGTCGTTTTCTACTCCATCTTCATGGCGGGAGTGATCTTCTTTGTCATTGCCTTTTTAACCAACTATTTAGCCAAGAAATTAAGAACAGCCAGAAATCAGCTCCGTAAGGCTCAGAGAGAGCTGGAGATTAGAGATCGCTTGGCCATCGCCGGTGAAGTCTCGGCCAACATAGCCCATGAAGTCAGGAATCCCCTGGCTGCCATCTCAGGCGCAGTTCAAGTTCTTAAGAATGAATTGAAACTCAACAAAGAACAAAAGAAGTTGATGAGCATTGTTCTTAGAGAATCGAGAAGAGCTTCCCAATCTATTGAGCAATTCCTCGACTTTGCTGCCCCGAAAAACCAAGTTTTCTCCCTGATCGAGGTCTCAGCTATTTTGAGAGAGATTTTGACCATCCTTAAGGGAAGTGGAGAACTAGACGAGAATTACCGCGTAGAAGGAAATTATAGCTCAACAGAGATTCCTTATTACGGCAACATCAACCAATTCAAACAAATTTTTTGGAACCTACTGAAAAATGCCCTTAAAGCCATGCCTGAAGGGGGAACCCTATCCATAAATTTTGACTTGAGAGGAGACAATGAATTCCAGATAAGAGTTGCCGATGATGGCAAAGGAATGACCAGCGAAGAGAAGGAGAGGATTTTTGAGCCCTTTTATTCCGGGTTTGATACGGGAAGGGGCCTAGGAATGCCCATTGTTTGCCGGATAGTCGATGATTACGAGGGAAGGATTCAGGTAGATTCTGAAATCAATAAAGGGACTGAGGTGATCATAACCTTGCCCCGGAAAAGCCCGATCAGCGAGGCTTAAAGAGCCGTCAGTTTTATAGCCATGGAAAAAATACTAGTTGTCGATGACGAGAAGAGTATTCTTGATCTTTTGAAAGTTGTTTTTGAAAAAGAAGGTTGGCGGGTGAAGACTTGCCTCTCCGCTCCCAAAGCTTTGGAATTCATAGATAAGGAAGACTTTGATCTTCTCCTGTGTGATATTAAAATGCCTCAAACAAGCGGGATGGAAATCTTGAAGCATGTCCAGGATAGAAAGCCGGATATTCCAGTCATCATGATGACCGCTTACGGTAGCATCAAACAGTCCGTTGAAGCTTTGAAAATTGGAGCTCTAGATTATGTCGTCAAGCCTTTTGAGATTGATGAATTGAAGATTGTTGTTTCTCATGGCTTAGAACAGAGGAAGCTGAAACAAGAGAATATTCTTCTGAAAAGAGTGCTAAAGAAGAGCTACGGGTTTGAGAACATGGTAGGGAAGAGCAAAAAGATGGTAGAAATATATAATTTAATCGAGAAGATCGCTGGGACTGATTCCACAATACTCGTAACAGGTGAAAGCGGAACAGGAAAGGAGCTTGCTGCCAGGGCTATCCATTCGCTCAGCCCGCGCCGTGACAACCCGTTTGTCTCCATAAACTGTGGAGCTCTTCCAGAGAGTCTGTTGGAGAGCGAGCTTTTTGGGCATGTCAAGGGATCTTTTACGGGGGCTATTGCAAATAAGGAAGGGATGTTTGAAGTCGCCCAGAGAGGCACTGTTTTTCTGGATGAAATTGGAGAGACTTCGCCCTTGACTCAGGTAAAACTTTTGAGAGCGCTCCAGGAGAAAAGAATCAAAAGGGTCGGGAGTACAGGGGAAATCCCGGTCGATGTGAGAATCATTGCTGCCACCAACCAGGATTTAAAGAAAAAAATTAGGGAAAGAGCATTCAGAGAAGATCTCTTCTACCGGCTCAATATCATTGGTTTTGAAATCCCTCCTCTGAGAGAGAGGATAGAGGATTTGTCTCCTCTCGTTTCTCATTTCCTGGAAAAGTATTGCAGCCAGATGGGAAAAAATGTCAAAGTCATATCCCCTAAAGTTATGGAAATCTTCGAATCCTATCCTTGGCCAGGAAACATAAGAGAATTGGAGAATGTCATTGAGAGGGCTGTAGCTATAGAAGATTCCGAGACCATAAGAGTCAGCAGCCTGCCCAAGGAGATGCTGTCATCTCCTCAACAGGAGGAGTATCTCCTAAACATAAATCCTGAGTTTAATCTCAGTACTTATTTAGATGAAATTTCTCAGAATTACATTAAACAAGCCCACCTTGAGGCTGGGGGAAGCCTCAAAAAGACTGCTTCTATCCTGGGGATTAGCTACCGCTCCCTAAGATATCTTATCGACAAATACAGCTTGAAGTTTGATTCCAAGAAAAAGCAAACCAGGCGAAAGCAGAATCCCTAGGAAAAAATGACATTTTTTGCTTTTTTTTGACAAAGAATGTCAAAAAACCGATGAGAATTCAGCGGAAGGAAATCTAATTTATTTATTTTCAATAGGTTAATCTAAGACCGAGTTGGCATAAATATTGCATTTTTATATGGCTGAAATGATAACAAATTTATCTATCCCTGGACGACTGAATAGTACGGCCGGGGAAAGGAGGTTTAGATGCTAAAAAGGATGAGAGGTTTTACACTGATTGAGCTACTTATCGTTGTGGCCATCATTGGTATTCTTGCTGCTCTTCTTATTCCCAATGCTCTGACAGCTATCCAGAAAGCCAAACAGAAAAGCACCATGAAGGACCTGACCACCATTTCCACAGCTATCGCGGATTATATTACTGACCACGGAACCGCTCCTACTCAGGATGGTACTTATGATGCCAGCGCAGTCTTCTATGATGGACTTTCCCCATTTTATGTCAAGGTCCTTCCCATCACTGACCAGTGGGGCACCGGTTTTAATGCTTGGTGCGGAACCGCTGCCGATGGAAATTATGGAGCTTCTGGGGCCGGTACCGATGATTTCATCATCTCTTCTTATGCCCGCGACAAAATCATAGAAGGATTCACTTTTGATCCGAACAATCCTGAATCAGGACTCTTCTTAGTCGATGCCATGTCCGATTTCAACCTTGATTTGGTCATGTGGAACGGCTCCTGGATTCGTGCTCCCAGAACTGCTGCTGCTTCTGGAACTTAATTTGAATTTAGCTCTCCTTAAAAGTCTTTTTCAAACCTAGAAAGGGCGATACATCCTCCAAGATGTGTCGCCCTTTCTCTCCTACCATCCCTGAATTAAAACCCGAGCTTCACTTCCCTAATTTTTTTTATATTCTTTAGTCTTTTCTCTAATAAAATTTTCTTTCCTTGGGCGATCCTTTCCCTTCGAGTCTATAAGGCAGGGGTAAGGGGGGACGGTTCTATTTTTTTCTGACCCCTATCTTCAAAGGGTTTATGCTATAATACTAGACGTCAAGAATGAGAACTCTCATCTATTTTGTTCTTCTCATCATTCTGGCCATTCTTTTGATTCCCCTTCTTCTTTTTTGCCTTCTCACCAGGCTTTCTCAGCCCATCATCTTCTTCGGTAAACAGGGTATCCGTCTCGGGCAGAAGATATTAGGAGTTAAACTTGATGTCCGCGGAGTCGAGAAAATTGACAAAGGTTCTGCTTACATCTTTATGGCCAATCATACGAGTTTTATTGACGGGCCTCTCCTTTTCATGCTCATTCCCCAGCCGATAAGAGTCCTACTCAAGAAAGAGGCTTTCAGAATTCCTGTCATCGGCTTAAGCATGAAGCATGTGGGCTTTGTCCCGGTTGATCGAAAGGGTCTCAAAGGAGGAAAACAGAGTATAGAGAAGGCCTCCTGGCTGATGAAAGAAAAGAGGTACTCTTTTTTGATTTTTCCTGAAGGGACAAGGAGCCGAAATGGGGGGCTCCAGCCTTTTAAGAGAGGAGGTTTTTTCTTAGCCGTCAATACTCAGGCTCCGATCCTTCCCATAACGATTGGAGGAACGTTCGAACTCATGCCCAGGGGAAGCTTTTTTGTAAAAAAGGGGAAAATAAGAGTTATTTTTCATGAACCGGTTGAGATCGCAGGGCATGACCGGGACAGCATTCTAGAAATTTCAAGCCGAGTGCGCAGCATCATTCAATCGGGCCTAGAAACGGAGATAAAAGATGAATTATCAGAACTTAATCCATCAATACACTAAAATCTTGGAAGAATTCTTTACTGTTAAGGAGTCTCTTTTTGAAGAGTTCCTGAATTTAACAGCCGAAAGCCTGAAAGCCGGGCATAAGATCCTGGTTTTTGGGAACGGCGGGAGCGCCGCCCAGGCTCAGCATTTCGCAGCTGAGTTGGTGAATAAATTCTTAAAAATCAGGCTTCCTCTGAAAGCCATTTCCTTAACCACTGACACGTCGGCCTTGACCTCAATCAGCAATGATAGCTCCTTTGAGTATGTTTTCAGTCGCCAAATAGAAGCTTTAGGAGAGAAAGGCGATGTCGCGGTGGCTCTTTCCACCAGCGGAGATTCTTCCAATGTCATAAGAGCCATAGAAGTGGCCAAGAGAAAAGAACTGCTGACAGCGGGTTTTACAGGAAAAGGAGGCGGGCAATTATCTCAACTGGTTGATTATTTACTGGATGTTCCCTCGGAAAGCACCCCTCGCATTCAAGAAGCGCATCTTCTTCTCCTTCATCTTTTAGCCCAAGAATTAGAGGAAAGACTAGGCTAAAGGCGTTACTTCGACCGGCAAGAACCTCTCCAGTGCGGTCCTGATTTGGATTCCCCCCCTCAAACGGCTTCTCTCCATGGACTGAGCTCGAGGAAACGGCATTCTTTGCATTCGGATACTCTCATCATTGCCTAAAAAGCGTTCGAGCTGGGTTTCCTCTGGGGGAGGCGAGCTCAGTCAAAGAATTTATACCTGATAAGGTGGAAGAGGGCTGCGATCCCATCCTTCCAGTTGATTTTTTTTCCTTGGCGGTAATCTCTCCCTGAATAGGAAATGGGGACTTCGTAGATTCGGCAATTCTTCCTGGCCACTTTCATCGTGAATTCAGGCTCAAAACCGAATCTTTTAGATTTGAATTCTATTGTTTCCAAGATTTCTCTTCTGAAAACTTTATAGCCGGTTTCCATGTCACTCAGGTTCAGGTTGGAAAGCATATTCGAGAGAGTCGTCAGGATTTTGTTCCCTACATAATGCCAGAAAAAGAGCACTCGATGAGGACCTCCAAGAAAACGAGAGCCATAGACAACATCGGCTCTGCTGTCCAGGATTGCCTCCAGAAGTTTAGGATAATCCTGAGGATTATACTCCAGATCAGCATCTTGGATCAGGATGACATCACCCTCTGCTTCGGAGAATCCAGTCCGCAGGGCTGCTCCTTTTCCCATATTCTTGGCATGGCGGCAGATTTTCAAGTCAGGAGACTTGAGGTTTTTCAGGATCTCGGAAGTTCCATCCTGAGAACAGTCGTCGACGACGATGATTTCCTTCTCTAATCCGACCTTGACTTCCTGAACGCGGCGGATGATCTCTTCTATGGTGGCTCTCTCATCATAAACGGGTATGATCACCGAGAGCTTCAAGGGACTTTACCTTGACGACTTCCTGTTCGGGCTGAGGGCCTTTTTGAAATATTCTATAGTCTCTGAAAGGCCTTCCTCTAGATCCTTTTTAGGCTCCCAGCCGAGTTTCTTTTTGGCCAGAGAAATATCTGGACATCGCTGTTGAGGATCATCCGGAGGAAGAGGCTTATGGGAAATTTTTGATTTACTCCGGGCAAGCATAATGATTTTTTCAGCCAGCTCTAAGATAGTGATTTCTTTTGGGTTCCCTAAATTCACTGGGCCGGTGAAGTTGTCTGTTTCGATCATCCTCAGGAGGGCTTGGATGAGGTCGGAGACATGACAGAAAGAGCGCGTCTGGCTTCCATCTCCATAAACTGTCAAGTCTTCTCCCCGGATAGATTGGACGATAAAATTGCTGATGACTCTTCCGTCATTGATAGCCATGCGAGGGCCATAGGTGTTAAAGATACGAGCGATTTTTATGTCGACCTTATTCTGGCGGTTGTAATCCATCATCAAGGTTTCTGCTACTCTTTTTCCCTCATCATAGCAGCTCCTAAGGCCAACAGGATTCACGTACCCCCAGTAGGACTCTTTTTGAGGATGCACTTTGGAGTCGCCATAGACTTCTGAGGAAGAAGCAAGGAGAATTCTGGCCTTTGTCCTTTTGGCCAAGCCGAGCATGTTGATCGTGCCCATGACATTCGTCTTCACAGTTTTTATGGCATTGTACTGGTAATGGATAGGAGAGGCTGGGCAGGCGAGGTGGAAGATCTTATCGACTTCAAGGAATATGGGATGAATAATGTCGTGTCGGATCAATTCAAAATAGGGGTGAGAGAAAAGGTGGCGGATATTATCCTTATTCCCAGAAAAGAAGTTATCGATACAGATAACATCTCTTTCCTTCGCCAGGAGAGAATCACAGAGGTGACTGCCAAGAAAACCGGCTCCACCTGTAACTAGGATTCGTTCCATAACTTTCCTTTCTTATCCGTAGGCCATGAAAAGCAGGCTCTTTTTTTTGAGAATGTCCTTTTGAATCTTGATGAGGTCTTGGATCCCTTTATTGGCTAAGCGCAAGAGAGTGTTGAATTCTTTGCGAGAGAAAGTCTTTTTTTCAGCTGAGGCCTGGATTTCAACCAGCTCTCCCTTATCATCTTGCACCACATTCATGTCTATTCCAGCCTTGAAATCTTCCTCATAATCAAGGTCAAGCAGGGCCTCTCCTTCCACGAACCCGACACTGACTCCGCTCACAAGGTGCTTGAGGGGCATCTGGCTGATGACTTCTTCGTCCAGCATTCTTTTAAAGGCAAGAGCCAAGGCCACACATCCCACTGTGATAGAGGCGGTACGAGTTCCTCCATCAGCCTGAAGAACATCGCAGTCGACAATAATCGTTCTTTCCCCCATGGCGTTGAGATCGGTGACAGCTCTGAGGGAACGACCGATAAGGCGCTGGATTTCGTAGCTCCGCCCGGAAAGACGCCCCAGAAATCTTTCCCGAATATTTCTCTTCTCAGTGGCACGAGGAAGCATGGAGTATTCCGCTGTAATCCACCCAGAGCCATAGTTCTTAAGAAAAGGAGGGACTTTTTCCTCTAGGGTTGCTGCGGCCACGACTCTGGTTTTGCCAATTTCTATGAAAGCTGAGCCGTCAGCAAAATCGAGATAATCGGGCTTGATTTTTATTGGCCTTAACTCGTCGAAAGAGCGCTTGTTAGTTCTCATTTTTTTTGAGTATTCTGACCTCTCCTTGGCAGAGCTCCTTGAACTTCAGAGCATCCTTCATGCTCCCGATAACATCTCCCCCATAATGCATGGGAATGGAAATGTCCGCTTTAATGATGCTAGCTGCCTGAGCCGCTTCTTCAGCACTCATGGTGTATTTGCCTCCTACAGGCAGCAGGGTAATGTTTATTCCTTTCAATTTTTTCATTTCGGGAATGAGATCTGTGTCTCCTGCATGGTAAAGCTTAACCTCTTTGACTGTGATAATGTAACCCACCCACTCGTTCCTCTTAGGATGAAAGCTTTTACTCGGATTGTAAGCAGGAAAAGCTTTGACCTTGACTCCATCGATTTCAATTTCCTGCCCAGATCGAATTCCTTTGACCTGTCCGGAAAGTAGAGAGACGCAGACTTCGGGGCAAACAATCTTTGTTTCTTCTTTTTGCAAACGTTCTATGTCCTTGAAAGAAAGATGGTCAAAATGAGAGTGCGTGACCAGAATCAGGTCTGCCTTGGGGGCTGTTTTGGGAATATTCCAAGGGTCAATGTATATAATCTTCTCTGTTTCTAGGCCGAAAGAGGCATGACCATACCATTTCAGAACTTTGAATACATCCTCAACTGTTTCCCCGTCGCTTGCGGAAAGATCCCCCAGGAATAGAAAGAGAACGCCCAACACGGCTGTGATGGTGTAAATCATTCTCATTTCTTTCTCCTCAATTGGTTTCCTTCTCCGGTCTTGTTTTCCATCTTTGATGGAACCAAAGCCAGCAATTGGGGTTATTCCTAATCTGAGCTTCTATAATCTTAGTGCAAATTTGGGTAATTTTCAACACATCCTGGTCGTAGTTGCCGGTCAAGCTGACCTTCAGGGGTTTCAGGATCTTGATTTTATAGGTATTACGGTCAGCAGGATAGCAGAAGACTGGTAGGAGAGGAGACTGGGTTCTCAAGAAAAAGGCAGCCAAACTGGGAGTTGTGGCAGCGGCTTTTTCGAAAAAATCCACAAAAACGGCCTGACTGCGAAGAACATTCTGGTCGATGAGAATCGCCACCATTTCTCTGGCGCGGAGAGATTGAAGGATGCGTTTGGCAGCCTGCTGTTTATAGATGACTTTTGCTCCCAGGCTAGCTCTCATCTTCAATAATTCTTTTTCCAGCCGGTCGTTATCCAAGGCCCTAGCAATCACATGGAATCTTGCTCTTCTAGAGAGAAAATGAGGCGCGATCTCCCAGCTACCGTAATGTCCGGAGAAGATTAGAGCTCCTTTTCCTTCTTGGAGGGCCTGGTTTAAATTTTTTAGGCCGTCCACTTGGATGAGTTTGTCTCTCTGTACATCGTTGAAATGACTGAACTTGACCAGATCAGCGAGGAGTTTTCCAAAATGAATAAAAGACTTTCGGGCAATACCTCTCCGGGAGGAAGGAGAGAGTTCAGTACCAAAGGCTGTTTTCAAGTTGGACAGGGCTATCCGGCGGTGTCTTCTACTGAGAGAATAAAAAGCGAATCCGAGGATTCGGCCGACACCTAAAGAGAGCTTGCGCGGCAGAAGAAGAAAGAAGAGCCTTGTCCCTCGAAAAAACAGGAATTCTGCATAGTGTCTAAAGGCACTCATGCTCCACGCTCAAGCCAAGCTTTGCAGGCAACATGTGATCCTCTGGTAGAAATTTTCTTCCAGATCAAGGTCGATCTTCAAATAATACACCGGGAAAGGCTTCAGGATGTGGTCTTCAGGCGCAATCTTAATGGCATCCTTTTCGGTGGTGATGGCCAGTGCTGGTTTGATTTTCGAAAATCGATGGGCAATTTTCCTTAAAGCAGATGGAGGATATGAATAGTGGTCGGGGAATTTTAAATAATCAATGATCTCTATGCCTATCTCTTTCACAAGAGTGGAGAATCTTTCGGGACGAGCAAGGCCGCAGAAAGCCAAAGCCTTTTGGCCCCTAAAGGCCTCGGCACCGAGCCTTTCTTCTGAATTCAGCTTCCAAAAACCTTGCTGGATCACTGAATATTCAAAGACATCTCCTCTGGGGAAAGACTTTCTTATCCGATTCTTTAACTCGGGTTTCAGGTTTCTTTTCACTAGAATGAGGTGAGCTCTCTTGAGAGCTGAAGCCGGTTCTCGCCGTAAAGTGTGTTCTGCCGGCTCATAGAGAACGATATCCAGGTCTCGATGAAGGCGTTGGTGCTGGAAGCCATCATCCAGGAGAGCGACCTCGAATCCTAAATCCTCGGCTTTGACACAGGAAAGCAGACGTTGTTTTCCGACGAAAATGCCTGCTCCAGGATAATTCTGAGCCACCATATAAGGCTCATCGCCTGATTCCTCCCAGGTCCCAAAGATTCTTTGGCCGTCAGAGAGAATTCCTCCCTTCCTTTCCCACTTTCCCCTATAGCCTCGAGATACTAAAGCAGGCTTATACCCTTGTTTTTCCAGGAATGAGATCAGATTCATGACCAAGGGAGTTTTCTCTGAGCCTCCAAAGGTAATATTCCCCACACTGATGATGGGGAGTGGAGCTTTTTTGGGTTTAAAAAAATTCCATCGGTAGCAGAGATTCTTGACTTGAGACCCAAGCTGGTAAGGAAGGGAAAGGAAAGAAAAGAGAATTTCCATTCATTGCGGACTATACACTATTCATATCCCTGTTTCAACCTCAATTTCGTTGGGCGCGACGTATCTAGGCTACGGTTCTATTTTTTTCTAAAACAACGGTGTAAGGCTCTATTATGAATTGATGCCCAAGGGGAAGAAAAGAAGTCAAGGTCTGTTCATGATAACAAGGCCTGATCCCGCGTAAAAATGGAAAGCCTGGCGCCATGAGATATAGTTAGGAATAAACAAATAGAACCGTCCCCTTCCGATTTCCCCTTCCGATTCCGAACGGAGCGAGGCTATTCCTAAAGAGCGTTTCTTATCATTGATTTGGAATTGCCTGCTTGACTCCTGGATGGCATTTACTTATTGCTTTTGATTCTTTATAATAGACGATTATTTTTGGATTAAGGAGGACGGAAATGATGCGAAAAATTATGCTAGTTCTTTTTGTGGCAGCGGTTTCCCTGGCATTAATAAATTGTCAGAAGAAAGCTCAAGTCGAAGGGATTAGCCTCGAGGTGAGTTTCTCCGAAGAAACTCTTACTGATAACCTGATTACTGAGATGCGTTACAGCTGGAAAACGGACAGTGAATTTGCGGGAATAAGTCGAAATCTGAATATATTTACTCATTTTTGGCACCAAGAGAACATGCTTTTCCAGGATGACCACTTGCCAGAGGTCTCAACTTCTAACTGGGAACCGGGAGCGAAATACTCCTACACGCGCAGAATCTATATCCCTTCTTTTATAGATGAGTTCGATCCTCAGTTTAAAGGAAAAGAAGATTTGAAGCTAGTTATCGGCTTTTATTCTCCTTATGACAGAACCGGGAAATCAAAACGCGATATATTTATCAAAAAGCTGAAAATATCTCTTCCTCCACTTGATACACCCGAAATCATATACGAGGATGGCTGGTATGATGAAGAGATCAACCCGGAGTCTTTTCTTAAGCGATGGCGATGGACAGCCAAGGAAGCAAGGTGCATCATTGATAATCCTCATCGAGACGCACTTCTTGTCATAAAAGGCGGAATCAATTTAGAAGCCCTGGATGACCAGAAGGTCATATTTAAGATCAATGATCTCATCCTAGATGAATTTATTCCAGAGGAGAGCTCTTTCGAAAAATCCTACCAAATAAAGAAGGAAATGGTGGGGGATGAAGATGAGTTCTATCTTGTCATAGGAACGAATAAGGTATTCACGCCCAAAAAGGTTTATCCAGGTTCCAAAGATGAAAGAGTTCTGGGCCTCCAGGTTTCTTTCATATATTTTAGATGAAATTTACAGTTGCTGGATTTTAAGAGAGGAAGCAACGAGGAGAAAAAGTCTACGCGGTCAGTTTTTTAGATTCAAATAGGCGAGAATTTAGGTAGGAGAAGGCTTCGGATGGAATTGATATCTTTTCTTCTCTTTTCCCTCCTTTCTGTCTTTTCTCGAGCTGTAAATTACCTTAGCCAGCCTGGAGGGGTTCCTTGACTTCTGGCCTCCTCAAGGAAAGCATCATATTCTTGTTTGGCCCTAGCCTCTTCCGCTCGCTATCTCTGTAGCTTGAGATAAGTTTCGCTGATGTCTGCTTAGATTTTTCCTCGGCAAGTCATGTCATTCCCTAGATTATAAAATTCTTGCCATAGATCGTTCATCTTTGTTGCAGGCAGACCGGGGAATTCGCGAGCTTTGTTCCATTTCTCCTCCAGGGCAGCTCTGCGCTGGCGAAAAGCTTTCTCGTCATTCAGGAAAGATCTCTCACCTTGGTCTTCTGTGGTTGATGACCTTCTACTAGCACCTGTTCTCGGATTGGGTGCACTTGTTTGAGTTTCAGTCCCGCTTGCGGAAGTGGCCGTCCTTTTTATCGACTTGGTTATTTTAGCGTTAGCAACAATAACCTGCTTTTTCCCTTTTAGATAGGGGACGGTTCTATTTTGTTATTATTACCTATATCTTGTGGTGCCAGGCTTTCTGTTTAAAAAAATAGAACCGTCCCCATTTTTTTTATTTAGAAATGATTCCACCGTTGAAGTGGGCATCAGGCAAATTTAAAAAAGAAATCCTGGGACCTTAGTCTGTTTTGTTCACTGCAGTCCGGACGAACAGTTTTTGGCCGTTGGAAGAAACTTCTACAGCCCCGTGAACGTCTGTTCTGAAGATCTTGGCTCCCATCTTTTCGTAGCGGATTATAACTTCTTGATCAGGGTGTCTATACCAGTTGTCTGCGCCGACTGAAATAACTATGATTTGAGGAGACACTTTCTCGAGGAACTCCCGGGAACTCGAAGAGTTGCTTCCGTGGTGGGGAGATTTCAGGAGTAGGCTTTCCAAATCTTTGAAATTTCCCAGGATCTCTCCCTCCGAACTTCTGCCGATATCAGCCGCCAAGAGAAAGGATGTTTGACCATAGATTATCCTGAGAACAAGAGACTGCTCGTTACCGACATTCTCGACAAACAGCTCTCCTCTCTCCGGATGGAGAACTTCAATCTCTACTTTTCCGATTCGATTAAGCTGGCCGCGGAATAGTCTTTTCTGACGGACTCTTGATGGGAGAGACTCCTTGTAATCCGTGTACGATCGGTCTTCTAAGGGGCTGAAAGCCTCCCAAGCTTCGCCAAGGCGGAAATTACGAGCTACCGCTCTCAGGCCATTCAAGTGGTCGGGATGAGCATGGGTTAGAACCAGGTAATGTATTTTTTTTATCCCTTTGCGCCAGAGGAAAGGAGACACGACTCGCTCTCCAATGTCAAAGCGGTTTCCGGGAAGCCCGCCTCCGTCTACGAGCATCTTTTTTGAGCCGGGAAACTCGACCAAGACGGAATCGCCCTGGCCCACATCTATGAAAGTAAGTTTCAAGGTCTTGGATAAAGAAGGGAAAGGATGGGTAATCAGAAGAACAAAGAAAATCAAGAAGCAGCCTAGGAAAATGTGGCTTTGTTTTCTGATTTTATTTGGCAAGAGAAGGAAAGACAAGAAGGCAAAATAACCGATGATGATGATGAGATGGGGAGTTGGTATTCGGTAGGAAATAAAGGAGAGACGATCCAGAAAATGAGTTAATCCGAGAAAAAGAGCGATCAAAAAGTCTATCCCCCGGGAAAGGTGTTGAGCCAAGTGAGGAAAAATGAAAGAAAGGGGAAGAAAGACAAAACCACAGGCCATTATGATCCCTATCAAGGGCAGGGCCACCAGATTGAGGACCAGAGAGGAAAAAGTGACTCTGTTGAAAGAAGAGGCTATCAAGGGGATAACTCCGAGTTGAGCGGTGAACGAAATAGCCAAGATTTCGCTGATTCTCAGCGGAAGCTTGGGCAGGAATTTCATGACCCGGGGAAAGAAAAGAATGATGGATAAAGTAGCAGCAAAGGTAAGTTGAAATCCCAAATCAAAGAGACTGAACGGGCTAAGGAGAAGAAGGAAAAAGGCACTGATAGAGATTGTATTCAGAAGGTTGACGTCTTTCCAGAATAGCTTTCCCAGGAGGAAGGCCAGGCTCATGATCGTGGCTCTCAGTACAGAAGGCCTTCCCTCAACCAGGATCGCATAGAAGAGAAGGAAAGTCATCAGCAAGATATAGGAAGGGCGGTTGGGGAATCTCAGCAGTTTCAAGATTGAGAATAATAGGAAGGAGATGATGGCAATATGAGCTCCAGAGATGGCAAAAAGGTGAAAAAGGCCTGATTCCTGGAGCGATGTCTTTACAGAAGAATCCATTCTTCCCCTTTCCCCAAGGAGGAGGGCTTCCAGGACGGTTCCTTGGGAGGAGATGAGGCCCGAGACCGGGATGGAAAAATAATGTTCAATTTTTTCTTGAAGCTTTCGCCGTAGAATGGATATCAACCGAAGAGGAGAATAAGATTTTCCTTCGATTTTCCTCACCAGAAGAGGACTTTTGGAGAAGGCCCGGCGGTGGATTTTTTGTCTTTGCAGGTAGTTTTTCAAGGAAAAGCCTTTGAAATTCTGGTAGCCTTTATCAGAAAGGAGCCGGGCGGATACCTTAACCTTGTCCTGGTTAAAAAGCTCTAAAGGTCTGGGAAATTCAGAGGAACGGGGGATAGTCACCCTCAAATTTCCTCTTATCCTTTTTTCTTGGTTTTGATAGACCACTTTGTTGACCTTTAAATAGAGGAAGTCTCTGTGCTGTCCCCGAGAAACAGATTTATACAGCCGGCCATAGAAATCCGCATACTCTGAGTAATCCAGGCTGCGAAGGGAGTTCTTTTCGTAATTATTTTGATGGAGGGTATGGAGAGCTGAACCCAGGAAGAGAGCAGAAACGAGGATGAGAAGGAAAGAAAGTTTGCTCTTTCTTCCGAGAAAAAAGAACCAGGCAGATACTAGAGCAACTATCAAGAATAAAAGGGAAAGCTGAAGGGAAAAGGAGAAGAGGAAAGAGAGCAAGATTCCCACGGCTAAAGACACTACGAGGAAGAGAAAAGGAAAAGGCATGAGGCAAAGAAAGATAGACTATGAAGGCTCAGTTGTCAAGGCGACTCTGATGCTCCAGACTGTCAAGCAGAAGATGACACATGACTTTTATCGCCAGGGGAATGCTTCTTTCATCAGGATTGAAATATGGATTATGTAGCGGAGGCATGGTCTTCTCAGCTTGATTTTTTACACCTAGGAAGAAGAAGAATCCTGGAATTTTCTGGCAATAATAGGCGAAGTCTTCGGCTACCATCTGAGGCTTTAATTCCTTGACCTTCT
Source organism: Candidatus Aminicenantota bacterium (assembly GCA_011772495.1). Taxonomy (GTDB): domain Bacteria; phylum Acidobacteriota; class Aminicenantia; order Aminicenantales; family Aminicenantaceae; genus WVZL01. The sequence goes on along the minus strand of WVZL01000016.1, from coordinate 172,491 downwards.
CTTTTCCGAGAGCTTTGGTGAGAGTGGGAAGCATAATTTTTGCCAGTTCAGGGTGGTTAGAGACGACTGGATTTCCTTTTTGAAAATTAAGGACATAATCAGCACCAAAGGAAAGAGTCGCTCCTTTAATCACCTTCTCCATTAATTCGGGGATCATTTTTCGAGTTTCTGGATTTAAGGTCCTCAAGGTTCCTTCGAGCCTAACGTTTGGAGCAATGATGTTGGCTCTTGTCCCCCCCTCAATTTTTCCTATGGTTAAGACAGCAGAGTCGAGTGGATCGATAGTCCGGCTGATGATGGATTGAAGATTGACAATGATTTGGGCGGCTATAGCGATCGAGTCTATTCCCTCATGAGGCCGGGCTCCATGAGAACTTTTTCCCTTGATAATGATTTGAAACCAATCAGAGCTGGCCATGATGGGACCAGGGGAAAAGAGGACCTGCCCCACGTTTTCAGGCCAGACGTGGAGTCCAAAAATAGCCTTCACTGGGGGGTCTTCTAGAACTCCCTCTTTGATCATCAAGGCCGCTCCTCCCTCTTCTCCNNCCCAGAGCTATCGAGGTATGAATATCATGGCCGCAGGCATGCATGACTCCTGGATTCAAGGATTTGAAGGGGATGTCTACCATTTCCTGAATGGGCAAAGCGTCCATGTCGGCTCGGATCGCGACCGTGATTCCGTCTCGAGGACCGCGAAGCAGACCGACCACCCCTGTTTTGGCCACCCCGGTTTTGACTTCTAGGCCTAAAGAAAATAATTTAGAGCTGACGAGTTTGGCTGTCTCAAATTCTCGATTGCTCAGTTCGGGATTCATATGGAGAAACCGTCTTATGGAGATGATTTCAGGTAGGTGTTTCTCGATTTCCTTGTCTATCCGGGAGGCTGCAGTCGGGTCTACGGAGAAGCCTTCCCAGGACAAAAAGAGCAAGGCTAAGGCTAGAATAATTATTTTTTGATGGAGACGCTTGTTCATGTTAAAGATCCTTTGCCTCGTTGAAGGAGCCATAGTGCTCTTTGAGGACAGAGGAGATTTCTCCCAGAGTGACCCAATCTTGGACCGCATCTATCAGGAAAGGCATGAGATTTTTTTTCTCAACGATGGCCCCTCCCAGGGCGTCCAATTTGGCTTTGACTGCTTTTTCCGATCTTTCCCGTTGGAGATGATGCAGTTTTTCTATCTGGGCCTTTTCTATTTTTTTGGGAAGGGAATAGAGTCTGAATCGGATTCTTTCTTTTTCTTTAAGGTATTCATTCAGGCCAACGATAATTTGCTCCTTTTTTTCTATCTGTTTTTGATAGTGATAAGCGCTTTCTTGGATCTCTTTCTGGATGATTCCCTTCTCGATGGCTTTTAGCATTCCTCCCATGTTCTTGATTTTCTGGAGATATTCTTCGGTTTTCTCTTCAATCTGGCCGGTTAGGCATTCGATGAAATAAGAGCCCCCTAAGGGGTCTACGGTATCTGTGACACCGCTCTCGTAGGCAATGATTTGTTGGGTGCGGAGAGCGATTCGAACTGAATCCTCACTGGGCAAAGCTAAGGCCTCATCTCTGGAATTGGTGTGGAGAGATTGGGTGCCTCCCAGAACTGCGGCCAGCGCCTGGAGAGTAACCCGGATGACATTGTTGTCGGGTTGTTGGGCCAAAAGCGTGACTCCGCTGGTCTGGGTGTGAAACCTGAATTTCCAGGAGAGAGGATTTTTAGCCTTGTATTCTTCTTTCATGAGCCTGGCCCATATTCGTCTGGCCGCCCGAAACTTGGCTATTTCTTCGAATAGATTATTGTGCGCTGCCAAAAAGAATGATAGACGGGGAGCAAAGGAATCGATATCAAGGCCTGCTTCCAGAGCTGCTTCTACGTAGGTTACAGCGTTGGCCAAGGTAAAGGCCAATTCCTGGACAGCTGTGGCCCCAGCTTCTCTAATGTGGTAGCCGCTGATGCTCATCGTGTTCCAGCGGGGAACATTTTTTTGGCAAAAAGTGATAACATCGACGATGATTCTTAGAGAGGCCTGAGGAGGGTAAATGTAGGTGCCCCTGGCGATGTATTCCTTGAGCACGTCGTTCTGGATTGTACCCGCGAGTTTATTCCAGGGAATTTTCTTTTTTTTTGCCAAGGCCAAATACATGGCGAGGATTATAGCCGCTGTGGAGTTGATGGTCATCGAGACGCTGACCTTATCCAGGGGAATCTGGTCAAAAAGAACTTCCAGGTCCTGGAGAGTATCTACGGCCACGCCAACTTTTCCGACCTCTCCTTGAGCTTGAGGATGATCTGAGTCCAGGCCCAATTGAGTGGGGAGATCAAAGGCCACGCTTAATCCAGTCTGTCCCTGAGAGAGAAGGTAGCGGTATCTTTTATTGGATTCTTCTGCTGTCCCAAAACCTGCATACTGGCGCATAGTCCAAAGCTTCCCTCGATACATGGTGGGATAAATCCCTCTGGTGAAGGGATAATTTCCTGGCTTCCCGAGGGCGGCAGCAGGATTAAAGTCCTTTAAATCCTGATCTGAGTAGGCATTTTTTATTCCAATCTGGGAAGAAGTGACGAACTTGTCTTTTCTTTCCTTAGTGGATTTCATAAGAAAATCTCTAAATTCCTTTTCTTCTATCCCTTGATGAGGAACAGATTCTCCTTAGGGGTTCAAACCGGGGGTTCGGTTCTGGGTTGGCCAAGATATTTCATCGATTATAAACTTGGACTCCAGCATAACGTCCTTTATCTTGGAGTTCCTCTTCAATTTCAAGAAGCCGGTTATACTTGGCTACTCTCTCGCTTCGACACACAGATCCAGTTTTTATCTGTCCAGAATTGAGAGCCACGCTCAAATCAGAGATGAATGTATCCTCGGTTTCTCCTGACCGATGAGATATGACTGTCGAATAACCTTCTTGGTGAGCCTGGTTCACCGTGTCAATGGTTTCGCTAAGAGTTCCGATTTGATTGAGTTTGATGAGGATGGAGTTGCCGATGCCTTGAGCTATTCCTTTTTTTAATCTCTCGGGGTTAGTGACAAAAATGTCGTCACCGACGAGTTGAATTTTTGGGCCCATTCTATCAGTCATGACTTTCCAGCCTTCCCAGTCATCCTCAGACAGGCCATCTTCTACGGAAATGATGGGGTATTTTCCTACCAGGCTCTCATAGAGTTCGATCATCTGATCTGTCGTTTTCTCCAGACCTCCTGATTTTTTAAAGACGTACTTGTTGTCTTCGTAGAATTCGGAAGCGGCTACATCCAGGGCCAGAAAGATATCTTCTCCGGCCTTGTAGCCGGCTTCCTGAACACTTTCGAGGATCAATTCAAGAGCCTCTTCGTTTGATTTTAGATCTGGAGCAAATCCCCCTTCATCCCCGATGGCAGTGCTGAAGCCATTTTTCTTTAGTATTTTTTTGAGGTTGTGAAACACTTCAGCTCCCATTCTGATGGCCTCTGAAAAGGTAGAACTTCCGGCGGGAACGATCATGAATTCCTGGAAATCGACGTTATTGTCAGCATGAGCGCCGCCGTTGAGAATATTGATCAGAGGAACGGGCAAGCGATACTCTGTTCTTTTTCCCAAATAGGCATAGAGAGGGACTCGGAGAGCTTGAGAAGCGGCTTGAGCGACAGCCATGGATACAGAGAGTAAAGCGTTGGCACCCAAGTTCTTCTTAAGTGGAGTCCCGTCCAGTTTTTTCAATTTCTCGTCGATTTCAGCCTGAGACAGCGCGTCTCGTTCTAAAAGCTCAGGAGCAATGATGCTGTTCACGTTGGCCGTAGCCTTTAAGACTCCTTTCCCCAAGTACCGAGAAGGGTCTTCGTCTCTGAGTTCTAGAGCCTCAAACCTACCTGTGGAGGCTCCCGAGGGGACAGAGGCTTTGCCGACTGCCCCTGATTGAAGCCAGACCTGAGTTCTTAGGGTCGGGTTTCCTCTTGAATCCAGGATTTCTCTGGCTTTGATGGCAATTATAGTCGTATCTCTCATCGGGAATTCCTACGATTGACAAACGGGACTTTTCAACAGTCCAGAGGGACCGAACGAAGTTTCTATTTCTTGGCCTTCTCTCCTTCTTCAAGGGCTTCTTCTGGTCCTTTCTTCAAGAGCTCTTCTTTCTTTTTGTCCACGAAGCCTCTTATGGTTTCTATTCCTTCTTGTGTTTTTTCCTTAACAACCTTGATACCCTTTTCAGCTTCTTTCGCTATTCTTTCATAGCCCTCTTTAGCTCTTTCTCCGGTTTTGCCGACTTCTTCCTGGATTTTTTTTCTTGTCTCGGCTCCGCTGGCTGGAGCGAAGAGAATTCCTAGAACGAATCCTGTTGCTGCTCCGAGAAGAAAAGAAAGAGTGACTTCAAAAGCGCTGGAACCGCTGTTACTTGCCATTTTTATCCTCCTTTCGTTTTTTCAATCGCCGCCAACCGAAACGCAGTAACGGAAATAGAAGGGGCCAGTATTTGGAGGAAGGCTTGAGGATCTTGGTGGTCAAAAACCAAGTTATTTCGGATAAGCCGATGACCGTCTTTTTGGAAGCGGTGATCATTTCTCCAAAGTCATCGATTTTTGCCTGAACCTTTTGGTTTGTGTCCTGTAAATGTTTTGCCAGTTCTGTGATTTCAGCCAGGGTTTTTTCTCCCTCCTTGAGTGTTCTACGGATTTGGATGAGCAGCGTTATTAGAAAAGTGACTCCAACCACAACGGCCAAGGTTATGACCAATAGCAGAAATTGGGTTAATGTCAGCGGCATTGCTAATAAAAAATAAAATAAAACATGGGCTTTGTCAATCGAGAGGGTGAAAAAGGTAACTCAGCAGGATTAGGTCTTGAGATTAGGCCTGGTCATGATTGTGAAATCAGGAGTTCTTTTACTTCCAGAGGACTTTACGGATATTGACCAGTCTGAATTGTTTCTCGATCTCTTTAAGGGTGCGAACAAGGCTCTTTTCTTCTTTGGATGCAAGAGCTTCTTCCCAATGGTCAAAGAGCGAAGAAGGGGTAAAATCGTATTCTTTTTTTAACAACCTGTTTATTCCTCTCAGTGCCTGCCAGTGGGTGACCATCAAAAGAGCCAGGACGCCGAAGAAGACATTGGGTCCAGGAAGAAAGGCGGCCAACCCGCTTAAGGGAAGGAGAAGGGCTTCTCCGATGAGTAAAAAAATATGTTTGGTCTTTTGAGTTCTCAGGAAGAAACGGAACCTCGTTCTGATTTTTCTCTCTTCTGAGTGGCCGGAATGAATAATTTTGATACTTTTTTCTTTGATATTAAAGGATTTACTGAAGGCCTGCTCTTGGCGCAGGATTCTCTGGGGGAGAAGCGTTAGCTTTTTTTTGGCTGCTTCCCAGAGTTTTCTCCAGCGAGAGAATATAACCTGGATTTCACCGGGTGGCTCTGCAGAAAGATACCTGTATTTCTTCTTGTAATCACGGACAAAGAAAAATAGCATGAGAAAAATTCATTTTAGCATTTAACTCAAAATGATGGCAAGAAAGGTGAGCCTAGACAAGCGTCCCTATCATAGCGAAATTCAGAATGTAGAATCGTTGTGCTATAATGAACACAAACACCATGGATAAAGAAGAAGCTCTGAAAGAATTCTTCAAGGGTCTCAAGGTTTCCTTGAAAAATGCATCTCTTTATTTCAATCAACATCCGCTGTTCCTGAAGTCTTTAGAGGAAGTGAAAGAAAATATTGACCTCCTGTTTAATTTTTCATCTCCGATAAGGATCAATTTTACGCCGAATTCCCTGTTGGTTGACGGAGAATTTTTTGAGGGTGATAAGGTGAGCGAGGAACTGGCTGAGCTCTTCCATTCCCGCAAGGTCAAAAGTCTAGAGATAAGAAAAGGGATAGCTGTAGAAGAATTGGTTGCTTTTCTGACCAGCGCTCAACTTCCTCCAAGAGATATTCTAAGAAAAGGAGGCCTCAACCAAATTCTTGACAAAGAAAGCATACCCCATCTCTCTGTGGAGGAACTCGACTACTCCCCACTCTTGAAAGACGAAGGAGAGGAGGTTGAAGACCTCTGGGTCCATCTCTTCCAGGAAGCCGTAGAAGCTGAGGATTATCAGAGGATCAATGAATTTGTCGAGAATTTCGAAAATATCATCGGCAGATTCGAGCTTAAGGATCTTCTGGAAGACAAAGAGCTCCAGGAAAACATAGCCAAATTCTTAACCCATCTGAAAGACAGAGATAAGGATAAGTTGCGAAAATGTTTAAAGGACCTGCTCAGATCTTTAGTGAGGAATAAAGATTCCTTAAACGAGGCCAGTATCGAAAAACTAAAGGTGTTTTTTGCAGATAAGGATGTGGATGATATTGCTTATGCCTTGATGGAAGAGATTGTCACCGATGAACAGTTTGATTCCCTGAGTTTTAATTTATTTTCCCTCCTTTTAGAAAAAGAAAAACACCGGGGAGTTGCAGTTTCGCTGGCAGACATTTTCCGGGAGCGCGAATCAGCCCTATCGGATGACATAAGAGAGAAAATCAAAGAGGTCTTGACTGATCCTTCCTCTCCTGATGTATCTGAAATCTATCGAAAATCTCTTGCCTCTTTCTTGAAGGATATTTCGCTGGAAGGGGAATTTGCTTTTGATCGTGGTCTTCTCCATAAAAACTATCGGTATATCCTTCTCAGTCTATTCGACACAGCCGAGAAGAAAGAGGAGATGAGTTCCTTGTTAGAGAGAATCACAGAAGATTGGGAGGCGGTCACTAAAGATAAAGATTTTGAATACTTGAAAGAGCTCGTGAATTTTTTGGAGGCAAGAAAAGAAGACCTATCTTCTGAACCTTATTTTGAGAAATTGGATAAACAGATTTCTCTTTTCATAGAGAATACGCTGCTTGATGAAAGAATGTCTCCGGACATCGAGTATTTTATCGGCACCTTAAAAGAAAGTCATTCCGGGCACGAAGTCTACCTCGATAAGATATTCAATGAGAACAAAACCAGTCCTCTCATCCTGAGGCTCTTCTCCAAGTTTTTTCCTGACCAGTATCCTCTCTTCCAAAAAGGTCTAAGAGGCAAGTTTTCGCATCCGGCCTTCATGCATAGAATCATGGAGAGTTTGAAAACGGTTGATACCACCTTGTCTTTAAATTCATTGAAATATATTTTTTCCTTTGGAAGTCCTTCGGTAAGAGTCAAGGCCTTAAAAGCCATGCAGGAATTATCCTTGATGGATGAAGATTTTCTCAATTCCATCCTGAAACAAGAAGATTGGCCTTTAAAGAAGGAAGCCCTGTTGGTCTTAAAAAGAGAACCAAATGCAGAAAAGAAAGCTGCAGATATGCTCTTGACTATTCCATCTCCGTTTGGCTTGAAAAATAAGATTTTGGAGGAAAACATAAGGATCATATTGGAAGCAGGACTCGGCGAGGCCAGAGACCATCTGCTCCGCCTCAGCAAAAAAAGATTCTTCTGGAATAAAAACTTAAGAATGAAAGCCCGCGAGGCTTTGAGCAAGATCAATGACAGAAAAAGCTAAACATTTTCTCACCGAGTTTATTTCAGCTGTGCAGGCAGCTAAAATTTATACAACCTCCCATCCCAAATTTAAAGATTTTGTCGATAGGGTATTAACCAGTCTCAAGGAAGCCTTCCAGGATAATGCAGAGGTGGTCATCGGCATTGTGGAGGGAGAATTGGCGGTTGGTCAGGAAATATTCTTCGAATTGAGTCAAAAAATGAGCTCTTTGATCAGTTACTTGCAGGAGAAAGGAGTGGAGAGGATTGTTTTTCTGCGCGCTCTTGAGGAAACAGAAGTGGTCCAATTCATTTCCTATTTGATAACCCGAGGAGAAGAAGAGGCAGATGCGCAAGAATCTCTCTCTCGTTTAGGAATAAGAAACATAAGGATCGGCAAGATTACAGTTGCTCCACCTGTAAAAGGGGAGACAGAGCTAGAACCTGATGAAGATGGGAAAAAGAGAAGGGTCATTGATTACACGAAAATGTATACAGATGGAGTAACCACGATTACGCAATCCTTGGAAACAGTGATGAATGAGGAGGAACTGGATTATGTCGAGTTAAGGTATAATATGCTCAATTTCATGGAAAATTTGATGGGAAAATACCAGAACATCCTGAACATCACTTCGATCAGAAGAAAAGACCTCCTGACTTTTAACCACATTTTAAATGTTTCGATTCTGGCTATGTTTATTTCTTCAAAACTCGGTTATTCCAAGGATGACATTCTGGATATAGGGACTGCTGCCTTGTTCCATGATATCGGAAAGCTCTATGTTTCGCAGAAAATACTCAAGAAGAAAGGGAAACTGGACGAGGAAGAATTTCGGCGGATAAAGCACCACACGCTTTTGGGCACAGAGATGTTGTTCAAATATGTAGATGCCATGGGGATTTTGCCGGTCGTAGTCGCCGTCGAGCACCACTTGAGGTATGACATGAAAGGGTATCCAAAACTGTCATTTGCTCGAAAGCCTCATCCAGCTTCCTTGATTGTCTCCCTGTGTGATGTCTATGACGCTCTTGCCCAGCGGAGAGCTTACAAGAGAGATTTTCCTCCCCTTAAAATTTACAACATCATGATCAACGAAAAGGGAGGATTATTCGACCCCCAGCTTCTGGATAAGTTTTTTGAGATCATGGGAGTCTGGCCGAGGGGAACGATTGTTGCTTTGAGCGATGGAAGGATTGCTGTGGTGAGAGAGGTGAATGAACGAGATATCTTCAGTCCTACGGTAGAAGTGATTTCTCCTGAGCAGCAGAAAGAAATTCTTGATTTAGAGGAGAAGAAAGAAGAGCTTAAGATAAAAGGGGCCTTGAACCCGTTTACCGAGGGGAAAAAATACCTGGAATTGATTTAGCTAAAAACTAGAACGTTTTTCTTGCCAGGATTTGACGGCAAAGGCCCGTCCAGTCAGTTCAAGATCACTCAGAGCCACATCATAATGAATGTCGTAATGGGCATTGCTGATTAATTTCTTAGCCACTAAAGAACCGTATAAATCGTGAGGAGTGGCGTAATTCACATTGGCCCTCGGGACATAAATGGCTCCATAGAAACTACTTTCAGAGCCCCAGTACATGGTATCAGTAAAACTATCAGTTCCCAGTATTTGAACCCTGGAGGGATTCTTGGATTGATTTTGCATCATCGAGCCGGTCGATATCTCAAAACTGTCATCAAGATAAATTTTTACGCTGGCTCCTGGAGCTATGTATAAAGTTGTATTGTTGGTCATGAGGAATTGGCCGGTTATGTACAGCGTAATATCAGCGGTGATTGTTGTCTGGGCGCTGTTCAAGAGAAGAAAAGAGGTGTATCTTCCGCTTTCGTTGATAGTCCCTTCTGCCCCATCTGTCAGGAAATACAAACCTCTAAAGGGAAGATCCTCAGGAGCAATAACAGAGGGCAAGTTTTTTTGATGGGCTAAAGTCAGTTGTTGTTTGTAGATTTCAGAGGTATCATTGAGGACTATAACTTGAGAGGGGTCGCTTCCCAGGCCAGAGTAAGCATCGCCGCTGATCTCAGAGTCGTCATTCAAGTTTATCGCTCCGTTGCTGACGGAATTGGTTCCTATGTTTCCCTGCGAACCCAAGTTTCCATTCACGTTGTAGTCTCCGAGCCTAGAATCATAACTGTTTGTATCTGTATCTACGTTGGTGTTGATTCCTTCATCTCCGAAGGCCGCATACTCAAAAGGAGAAAATCCTTTTGACTCTAGATTTACTCTGGTTGTCCTGGCTATTTCCAGAGAACCTAGGTAAGGGAGGCTGCCTGTGGCTTCGATCACTGGATTGTCACCCAAAGGATTCTCGATCCTTATCGAGATATCCCCGATCACCCTTCCATCCGAAGTCTGGAAAGAAGAAATGTTCAAGGTCCTCAAAGTGTCATCCCCAGTCCAAGTCAGGATATTGCCGTGATTCAACTCCCAGATGGCTCTCTCTATGCCAGCCTCAGCTAAGGAAAGAGCAGCTATTGACTGGTAAGACCTATCTGTGTTTCTCCGCTCACTAGACAGTTGGAACAGAAACGGAGCTGCAAAAAGAACCAGGATCGTCAGAACGATGACGCTAAAAGCTAGCACCGAGCCTTTCTCTTTATCCTTCCCCATAATTTTTGCCCTTCTCAAATATTTAATCTCCATCACCCCCTATACAAGCACCCCTCTTTTCATGCCAGAGAAAGATAAGCTTTTTGGCTTCTGGCGATAATGAATACAGAGGGGAGGGACTGTTTTCTTTGTTTCTTGACTTTCCCCATTTTCTAGCCCCTCCTGCTCTTTCAAGAGCAGGTAAGATTAGTTATTTTCAATGTGTTAAGCTTTATATCACATAAAGAATTTGATGTCAAGAGACTTTTATAAATTTTTTGGTGGAAAGAGCCGACATATTAGGAGAATCATTCCTATTCTTCAGTAGAAAAATTATCGTGAGCAGGGGTAAAGACAAAATTGGCTGTTGCCCTCGATTTCAAAGAAGGAGTTGAATTCAAACTCGATTCAGATGAAACAGATAATTTTCAGCTGAATTTCAGCTGGCTGACTTTGCTCAGAGCTTCTTCGGCCGATGTTTTTACGTAGTGGTTTTTGTCTTTGGACAACCGGACCAGCAAGGCCAGAGCTTCCCTTCCACCGATTTCTCCCAGAGCTAGAGCAGCTGACCTCAGGACTTCTACGTTATGTTCGGAGAATACGGCTTCAATATATTTGATCGCCCCAGGATTTTTCAGGGTGCCCATGACTTCCAGGATAGCGCTCTTAACATACCAGGGAGAGGCTTTTATTTTTTGATGGAATATTTCGAGGTTAAGATCTTTCCTCTTTCCCAATTCCTGGATGATAAAATCGCGGATCTCTTCGCAGTGAATTTCAAGAGCATTCAGCAGCACTTCGGGTACCCAGGGTGCGTCTATCCGGGCTATGGCTTTAATAATCTTTAGCCTTTTCTTTCTTTCCTTCACCAGTTCTATCTTGCTCCAAACAGCTTTAGAGATATTATTGTTTTTCTCTTCTTGAGCCTCCAAATCTCTTAAAGCCTTCTTGGAGGCTCTAACTACGGGCTGATAACGGTCTTTGAGGAATTCTTGGTAAGTCTTGAAATCGTGATAAGACGTCTGCCTCAAGAATTTGAGGGCTGTCGCTCGAACGGCAGGTGAAGATTTTTTCTCCTTAACGATGGAAAGAAGGGAAGAAATTTTTTCTTCTTCTGAGAGACAATGGATATTGTTTTGGATGAACTCAATTTTTTTCCGGGGGGGAAGAGGTCTTATCTGTTCTGAAAATTTCTGAAAATCCATCTTCCCTGTCTGCAGCCCAGGTTTCAGCGAGCTCGCTTCGCCTCCCTGTGAAAAATCTTATAGCACAGGAAAGAAGTCATGTCAAAAACAAAATGAAGAAAATAAGCATCACATTTTCCGTGATATCAAAAAACTTTTAGATAAGTTATTAGGAATGGCTTCGCTCCCGTTCAGATTGTTCTCGCCATTCCCTCGTTGCTCTTTTTGGCACCTGCATAACTCACCTCCTCCGGAGGCTCAGACATATTCGGAGCCAGACTCTGTCGGATTCCCTCGAAGAACAACATCGTTGCGGAGAAACGATGTTGGAGGGATCCAAGCGGGTGTGCCCTCCTTGGTCGCAGGGTGCTTTATGCAGTCCGAGAAGGGGAGGCAGCGAGCCGTGAGAAGGAGAAGGCGAGCGTTGGAAGGGGGAAAGCGGAGCTGTTCCCTCTCCAAGGAGGCTCGGGAAGGCTAAACTTAGTGAGCGAGCTTAGCAAATCAATAAATCTGATTAAAAGAGTGGCAAATTCGTTAGATCAACTCGGAAATCTCGCTGTGGCTGGAGAACCTATGGCCTAAAGAATCTAAATAACTGACAAGGGATGGCTTCGGCTGTTTTCTTTTTTATTTCAAATTTTGAATGGAGAAATCAATAAATGAATAGGAGTACAGAAACGACAAAACAAATGGCTCAGGATATTTCTGAAAAGCAATTGGCCAGCAGCAAAAGAAAAGTCCAGAATGAATAAGAGAAAGAAATTGAAGAGTTGGAAAGGTTGATTAAATAGAGGTTTGGAATGTCCAAGCAAAAACAAGAATTACCAAAACGAAATACTTATCATTAATCAATTCCATTTAAAATGCTCATTAGAGATGAACTCACTTTTGTTGAATTCTTTGGATAGCTAGGCTGGCTTATCGAATTAGCGCTCTAAGATTTCGAGTGAAGATCGGAAAATATTCCTTCGAAGTGGCGGGAATGAATTTTTTGAGTTTCTGACTGAGAGAGGCAAGCAGTTTTTCATCCGGTTTTCCATTCAAAATCTTGTGAGTCTCTGACTCGGTGACATCCTCCAGCCTTTCAGCAAGGGGAATAAACTTTTCGTTTTCTGGACAGGGATACTGACATTTAATACAGCCAATCAGAGCGTTATGCATGCTTGGAAGAATCCAATTAGGAAAGTTACCGTTGATTTCATTATAAAGAGTAATGCACTTTCCCACATTAATCACAAAATTCTCTTTTTTTATACAATTTGTGGGGCAGATTCCATAACAAATGGGACAGGTTCTACAGGCATCCAAAAGATTTAAAGAGGTCCAATGGTCGTCCTCAAATTGAAAATTTGTAAGAAAAGCATATAAAGTGATAAAAGTCCCCATCCCCTTGACATAACAGAGATTATTCCTGCCGTACCTGCCAAGTCCACTGCGGACAGCCAGTTGTTTTAAATGAACAGTGGTTGTATTTTCAATCTTGTAGCCGGAACTCTCGATGATATCTTTCTGGATCACTTTCTTAAGATCCTCGATTGATATTCCACTGTCATAGTATTGAGGAGGTATGATCACATCATACTTTTTGCCGTGCCAATGAAATTTCACAATCGCTGATCTAGTAAATGCAGCCATAATGATGATCGATTTTGCATCTGTGAAATTTTCAGGCAACTCATATGTCATGTCCTCAATATAGCCTTTGAAAATTTTATTCCTACTGAGCAAACCTTTACGCTTTAATGTTTCGATGTCTTTTTGTAACTTTGGGAAATGATCGACGGACATTGTTTTATACTTGTAAAAAATATCAGGAAGTCCGTCTGTTTTTCCTATTGACCCGTTGAAAGCAAATATATTTTTGTGACTGATGAAACCCAGAGAACCCAGCAGGGCTGCTTTCTTGAGAAATTCTCTTCTAGAACTTGTAGAAAAAAGTGTGGAACAATCCATCTAACACCTCGACTATGCATTTTAATAAGAAATACACATCTATTGATACGATTTTACTGATTAAAAGTTTATTTGCTTTTAAAGGGATTATCACCATCCTGTCTATTTCGTATTTCAAAAGTCTTGAGTTTCCGACAGAGCCAATTCATGTCTTCAAGAGTATTAATTTTGAAATATTACTTCTATAAAAGTGTTTATTTTGCTAAACCCCAGCAAGCTTTAAACCTGAAAAGGTCGCTTCTTCCATTTCCAGAAAACCTTTTTCTCTTTATTTCGAATCATGGGATTAGTGATGCTTTCCTGAGGAGGGCTCATCTATCTGGATTGATTCAGCAGATAGATGAAGAAAGGAGCTCCGATGGCGGCCGTGATGATGCCTATGGGGAGTTCAGTAGGAAAGAGGAGGGTGCGGGCTAATAAGTCCGAAAAGATGAGAAAGATTCCCCCGGTAAGAGAGGAAAAAAAGAAAAGATATCTGTGGTCAGGGCCGATGAGAATCCGGACCCAGTGGGGAACGATGAGGCCCACAAAGCCGATAATACCGCTGACCGATACCGAAGAGGCCGCCAGCAAGGTGGCGATGCCCAGAAAGATTTTCCTCACTCGATTCACTGCACAGCCCAAAGATTGGGCCGTTTCGTCTCCCAGGGCAAGGAGGTTCATGTCTTTAGCCAGCCATTGGGCCACGATCAGGGACAGGAAGAAGTAGGGAGCCACAGCAGTGATCTGTCTCCAATCTGAGAGAGTGAAGCTTCCCAAGAGCCAGAACACAGCTTGTTCAAAGGATTCAGATTTTAAGAATATGAGAAAGGAGGTGAGTGAAGAGGCCATGGCCCCGGCAGCGATTCCCACCAGAAGCAGAGTCTCGACCTTAAAGACTCCTTTTCTCTGTGAGAGAAGATAGACAACGTAGACGATGGCGAAGCCCGAGAAGAAGGCAAAAATACTCTGAAGCGAGAAGCCATGGAATGTCATGCTCAATCCGAGAAACATAGAGAGGACGGCACCGAAAGAAGCGCCTGAAGAGACACCCACTACAAAAGGTCCGGCCATGGGATTTTGAAAATATCCCTGTAGGATCGCTCCCGAGAGAGAAAGGGAGGCACCGACCAGAAAAGCCAACAGGACTCGGGAAAGCCTCAGGTCGATAAAGATTGTCGAGTACGTTTTATCTCCCCGGAAAAGAAGATTCATGAAATCTTTGAAGGATGTCGGCACTGGCCCTTTCAGGAGGGAGAAGAAAAAGCCTGCCGCTAGGAGGATAAGGAGGATTATAAAGAGCAGACGTCTTTTGCCTCTTATAGTCATAGGATGTCCTTGATTTTCTCTGGGTGGAGAAGATGAGCGAGTTGAGCCAGGGCATTTATGAGCCGAGGGCCGGGACGGGTAGCTAGGTTTGCATCCAGGAAATAAATCTTGTCTTCTCGGACTGCTCTGAGACTCTCAAGATGAGAACTTTTTCTTAGCCAATCTCTGGCCTGGACAAATTCTTTTTTCGATGTGGCCAAGATGATAACAATCTCGGGATTATCATGGATCAATTGCTCACGGTTATAGTTCATATATCTTCGCGAGATACGGCCAGCAATATTCTCTCCTTTGGCTTTTATCAAGAGGTCGTGGAGAAAGCTTTCCCGGCCGCAGGTCCAGAGCCCCCTCCCATGAAGCGAAAGGAAGACTTTAGGTCTATGAATGACTGGCTGCAGGGCAAGCTGAAGCCTCTGGTATTTTTCCTTCATGGAGTTGATGAGGACTTCAGCTTTTTTTTCCGTCTTGGTGATTTTTCCTATTGTTTCGATGATGCCAAAGATAGCTTCAAAATGTGAGCCCATCTCTAAGACAAAAACTGGAGTTTTTAATCTGCCGAGGCGCTCGATAACCCGTAAAGGATTGCCGCGAAAGCCGATGACCAGATCCGGGTTCAAAGATTTTATTTTTTCCAGGCTGGGATCAACCAGCCCGCCTATCTTTTCTTTGGTTAAAGCTTCCCCGGGATAATCGCAATAGCGGGTTACGCCAACAATTCTTTCTCCTAAGTCCAGAGCAAAGAGGATTTCGGTGATGTTGGGGGCGAGGGAGATTATTCTTCGAGGAGCGTGAGCAGGAGAATAAGGGTTGCCCAAGGCATCTCTGATGGTTTTTTCTTGTGTCCCTAAGACTGTTGAAAACAGAACGGCGAACAAGAAGAGCAAATTAGCTGCTTTGGGTTTCATCTGTTCTCTGCACCTCCGGGATCAATGATATTTCAGGAAGCTTGGAATGGATATTCTCTCTTATCTCAACTTCTGCCTGGAAGACCTCTTTAATATTCGCCTTGGTGATTAGCTTTTTGGGAGGACCTTGGGCCTGAATTTTTCCCTCTTTCAGGAAGATGATTTTCTGGGAATAGGGAATGACTAGATTGATGTTATGTTCGGTGGAAAGAATCGTTTTCCCCTTCTCTCTTTGGAGGCTTTTCAGTATTTTATAGATCTCTACCTGGTAATTGATATCCAGATGGGAACTGGGTTCATCGAGGAAAAGGAGGGGGGTGTCTTGGGCCAAAGCTCTGGCAATGAAGACTCTCTGTCGTTCACCACCGCTGAGATGAGCAATCTTCTTATCTTTGAGGTGGCTGATTTGAGTAAGCTCCATGACTTCCTCGATGATTCGAGAATCGGAGGAGGAAAGGCTGCTGAGGCGTCCTTGATGGACGTATCTCCCCATGAGGACAATTTCCATGGCATTGAATTCAAAGGCATAGCTGAAGATCTGGGGTACGAAAGCAATTTTTTTAGCTATCTGGCGGCGATTCAGACCGAAAATATCTTCGCCGTCAACACTTATGCCTCCTAAAACATTCTTAAGCAATCTTTGCAGAGCCTTGATCAGCGTGCTTTTTCCTGAACCATTTCTCCCTAAGATAGAAATGAATTCTCCCTTCTTTAGAGAGAAAGAAATGTCTTTTACGACTAAGCCGTCTTCATAGCCCGCGGAAAGACTGTCGACTTCTAGAATTGCCATTATCAAGTCTTTTTATCCAATTTTTTTTAAAAACGAGTCCTTTGTCAAGAAATTATAATTTGAGACAGGCATGCAGAAATTTTTGAGGGTCTACCCCCATTGACTTTTAGAGGTAATGACACTAAGATTTATGGTTGAAATTCTAGACAAAAAGGGTTTAGAGGAAGAGACCCTCGCAAATTCAATTCTTCTTCTTCATTTTAAACCAGGACAGCTCAGGAAGATTTGAAAGATGAGAGAAGACTATAACTTCCGCCAGGTGGAAGAAAAGTGGCAAAAGATTTGGGGGGAGGAAAAGGTTTTTAAGGTTTCTGAGGACCCGCAAAAAACAAAGTATTATTGTCTCGAAATGTATCCTTATCCCTCGGGGTACATCCATATGGGGCACGTGCGCAATTATTCCATCGGCGATGTCATTTCACGATACAGAGTCATGAAGGGCTACAATGTGATCCATCCCATTGGCTGGGATGCTCTGGGCATGCCCGCCGAAAACGCAGCTATTCAGCACGGCATTCATCCTGAAAAGTGGACTCTGGATAACATTTCTCACATGAAAAAGCAGTTGAAGAGAATGGGCTTCAGCTATGATTGGTCTCGAGAGGTCAACACCTGCCTTCCCGAATATTACAAATGGAATCAATGGATTTTTCTGAAGATGCTTGAGCAGGGATTGGCCTACCGGAAAAAGAGCTGGGTGAATTGGTGTTCTCAATGCCAGACCGTGTTAGCCAACGAACAGGTGGTTGGAGATAGCTGCTGGCGGTGTGATACGCAGGTTACCCAGAAGGAAATGGAACAGTGGTTTCTGAAGATCACTGACTACGCAGAAGAATTGCTTTCTGGTCACGAGCTTTTGGAACAGTGGCCAGAACATGTGCTATTAATGCAAAAAAACTGGATAGGAAAAAGCAATGGAGCTCATATCACTTTTCCCATCGTCGGAACTTCTGAGTCCGTAGAAGTGTTCACGACCCGAATAGACACCATTTATGGAGCGACCTTTCTAGTCCTCTCTCCTGAACACCCGCTGGCTAAAGAGCTTATCGCTGATTCAGATAAAAAGGAGGAATTTGAAGCTTGGATAGAGAAATCTATAGCAGATGTACGTCTGAGAAAGAACGTGGGAGAAGACAAAAAAGAAGGAATCAATACTGGGAAGAAGGCCTTCAATCCTTTTTCCGAGGAAGAAATTCCGGTCTGGATTGCCAACTACGTATTGATGGAGTATGGAACCGGGGCCATCATGGCTGTTCCTGCCCATGACCAGAGGGATTTTGAGTTCGCCCAGAAATATTCCATCCCCATAAAAGTGGTTATCGTCCCCGAGGAAACCAGGTCTCCAGGAGTCGGAGAAGAGGCTTTTGAGGACTACGGAAGAGTTGTCGATTCAGGGCCCTTTTCTAACCAGGATTCCCAAAAGGCCATAGAGGACATGGCAGCCTATGCCGCTGAAAAAGGTTTTGGCCGCCAGAGCACGATTTTTCGTCTGCGGGACTGGGGAATTTCCCGTCAGAGGTACTGGGGGACACCGATTCCGATCGTCTATTGTCAAGAATGCGGCCCTTTGGGCGTGCCTTACGAAGATTTGCCTGTCTTGATTCCCCATGAGGTCAAACTCACAGGAGAGGAAGGATCTCCTCTGGAAAGACTGGAGGGTTTTGTCAATACACAGTGTCCTCGGTGCCAGGGAGAAGCCAGAAGAGAGACAGATACTATGGACACCTTCTTTGATTCTTCTTGGTATTACTTCAGGTATACTTCTCCCCAAGAAGAAGAGGCTCCCTTTGACACCCAGGCAGCTGATTATTGGCTTCCGGTTGATCTCTACATAGGTGGGGTGGAGCATGCTATCCTGCATCTGATTTATGCCCGTTTCTTTACCAAGGTGTTGAGAGATATGGGATTGGCGCGAATAGATGAGCCGTTCCCTCGGTTGCTTTCCCAAGGAATGGTCATCAAGAACGGTGCGGCCATGTCCAAGTCGAAAGGAAACGTCGTTTATCCTGATGATATGATCGAAAAATACGGGGCTGATACATTAAGGATGTTCATTCTTTTTGCTTCTCCACCTGAAAAAGAGTTTGATTGGAAAGAGGAAGCTATCGAAGGGTGTTTCCGCTTCTTGAATCGCGTTTGGGGGATAGTCCTGGAGAACATAGATTTATTCAGCCGCGATGATTCAGTTGATGAAAAGAAACAGGAAAGGCAGAGAAAATTTCTTCCCCTGGAGAGAAGGAAACACCAGGCTATAAAGAAAGTGAGTGAGGATATCGAAAAAAGATATCATTTGAACACAGCCATAAGCACGATAATGGAGTTTTACAATCTCATCAAAAAAGAAAAAGACAGCTTGAGGAAAGATGAGAAAGGAAGACGTCTCTTGAGGGATGCCCTAGAGACTCTGGTTTTACTCCTTTCCCCATTTTCTCCTCATGTTTGTGAAGAACTTTGGGAAAAAATGGGTCACAGCACCCTTATCACCGTCTCTCCATGGCCGGCGTTCGATCCAGATCTAGCAAGGGAGGAAAGAGTGACCATAATTGTTCAGATCAATGGGAAATTGAGAGCCAAATTCGAAGCTGAAAGAGACCTACCGGAAGAGCAGATGAAAAAGAAGGCTCTTTCCGTGGATCGTGTTCAGGCCTTGCTGGGAACGAAGAAGTATAAAAAGATTATTTATGTTAAGAACAAGTTAATTAACATAGTTTTGTGAGCTGAGATAAGTCGTGAAGAAGATCTTTTTTCTGTGTCTGGCAACCCTCCTCTCCCTCGAATGTGGTTACCATTTGCGCGGGACAGGCAGTTCTCTTCCCTCCCATGTTAAGAAGGTCAGCGTTCCTATGTTCAAGAATCGCACGACTCGCTATGAGTTAGAAGTTAAACTGACTCGCAGTGTCATCGATGAATTTGTAGCCAGAGGAGTCGTCGAGGTTACTGGTGATGAGGGGGCAGGAGATGCTGTTTTGCTGGGCGAGATCATTTCCTTCCGGGCTAATCCTATTGGTTTCACCGGAGAAGCGACCGCTGATAAGTACAATATTATTGTGGTGGCCAAGATCATTCTCAGGGATGTGGCCAAGAGGAAAGTCATTTATTCCAACCCAAATTTTATCTACCAGGAAGAATATGAAGTGCCAGAAGGGACAGATTTCGAGACTGTAGAGACTGAAGCGGTGGACAAGATAGCCGAGAAATTTGCCCGGAGTGTGGTGATAACCATCTTAGAAGGTTTTTGAGGTGTATTCTTTCCTGTTAGGCAAAGAAATCAAAGAAAAGGACCTACTCCCTGGCTATTTTTTTTACGGAGAGGAGACTTTTCTGGCCTATCAGTTTATCCAGGAGCTGCAGGACGCTCTTGTTTCTCCTGAGGCTCAGGGATTCAGCGTGGAGAAGTTTAACTTGGCAGAAAGTTCTTGGGCGGAAATCATCGATTCAGCTAGGACGATCCCTTTCTTTTTTTCGCCTTGGAGGATAATCTCTGTCGAAGTTCTTGAGGAGAGAAGGAATCATCTCTCGGCCAATGAGGAAGAGATTTTAAAGCAATATTTTTCCTCCCCCCTTGCCAAAACGACCTTGGTCATCATTTACTGGGGCAAGATCAAGAAGAGTAATCCTCTCCTCAAGTTTTTTTCATCTCTTCCTCCGGCGCAAGTCTATACCAAGGAACTGAAACGCCTGAAAAATAAGAGCCTTTATTCTTGGATGGAAAGAAAGCTTTCCTCTGGAGGGAAGAGAGCGACCTGGGATGCGAAAAAGAGACTGGAGGAAATCAGAGGAAGCAACTTGAGGAGTCTCGATAATGAATTGGAGAAGCTCATGACTTTTGTGGGTGAAAAGGAAGTCATCGAATTGGATGATGTCAACCAGGTTTCTGGATGGGCTAAGACTTTTATTGAATGGGAACTCTCCAATAGCTTAGAAAGAGCGAATTATAAGCAGACTCTCCTTGTCTTGAACAATCTGTTCAAGGAAGGGATAAAACAAGAATATATCTTGGGGATGATAGCCAAGTTTTTTCGCGACATTTTCTTGGCCAAGCTTTGGTTAAAAGAAAGGAAAAAAGATCGGAAAGCCATTTTTCGTGAACTGAGGCCGCATATTCAGGAGAAATACGGCAGCTTCTACAGTGACAAATTCAGAGAATTTTTTGTTCTAGTAGAAAGCATCCCCCAGAATGTTTTGAACCAGGCTTTGAATGAGCTGGAGAGGATAGACTTTCAGGTCAAAACCTCGTCTGCCTCCTGTCAGACTCTTCTGGAGAATTTTCTTTATGATTTTAGTTCCTTCCGAAGGGAGGGGAAATCTACTTGGAAGGAGAGGTATTGAGCAATTCCAGCTGGCGGGTCAGCTTGGACTTGAATCTGTTTCCTTTGTTCTCATGGATGGATCCTTTCTTGACTGTTTTGTCTATGATTGAGAAGGTCAAAGGAAGGAGTCTTTGAGCTTCTTCCTTATTCTTATTCTTGATGGCGTCCTGCAGTTTTTTTATTTGGGTACGAAGAAGGGATTTGTTTCGTCGGTTGATGGCCTTCCTGCGAAGGCTGTGCCGCCATTGGCGTTTGGCTGATTTATGATGAGCCATTTCTTACTCCTCTTGAAGAGCAGATATGATAAGATATCTCAGCTTCAATGTCAATCACCGGGGTCAGCACTCAAATATAGGGGACGGTTCTATTTTTTTGTTTACCTCGGGGTAAGGCTTTATTATGAATTGATGCCCAAAAGATGAAATGAAAACCATGTCTTTCAATATTGACAAAGCCTGAGCGCATGAAAAAAAATAGAATCGTCCCCATTTTTGTAAGATCTGGGTGTCTTCATATTCTCTGGGCATCCGTTTAAAATAAAGTCTGACTCTGATCGGGTTTGAGGATTAGATTTATGGAGCAAAAAGAGCAGAAGAAACGCCTGCTCAAATCAACTCTGGCCGTCTCTGGGCCCACCGTTTTAAGCAGGGTTCTAGGCTATGCCAGGGACATGATTCAGGCCTTTTTCTTGGGAACCGGCAGTGGGGCCGATGCCTTCACGATAGCTTATATCATTCCCAATTTATTGAGGAGGCTGACTGGCGAGGGAACTATGACCGCTGCTTTTGTGCCTGTGTTCACCCAGTTAAAGACAGAGGAGTCGAGAGAAAAGCTCTGGAAATTCGCCAATACCTTCTTTTTTGATTTGACTCTGATCATGGCCCTCTTGACTGTGACCGGAATAGTCCTTTCCCCTCTATTGGTACAGATCATCTCTCCCGGGTTTAAAGAGGTTCCTGGAAAGTGGGAATTGACTATCGTTCTCACGCGCATCATGTTTCCCTATATTTTTTTGATAAGCCTGGCCGCTTTAGCCATGGCTATCTTGAACTCGTTTCATAAGTTTGCAGTTCCTGCGTTCACTCCAGTGCTTTTTAATCTGGCCATAATTTGCCTGGCGGCGATTTTTGCCCCCAAGGCGAGGGAGCCGGCCTATGTGTTTGCTTTTGGAGTTGTTGTCGGAGGCGTGTTCCAGTTGGCCTTTCAGCTTCCTTTTCTCTGGAAGAGAGGGATGAGATTCAAGTTTGGCCTCTCTTTTTCCCATCCAGCCATTCGTAAGGTAGGAGCTCTCATGGTGCCAGGTATCTTCGGGGTAGGCATTACCCAGATAAACCTAGCAGTAAGCCGGGCCATGGCCTCCTTTTTGGAGGAGGGAAGCACCTCTTCCCTCTACTATGCCACCAGAGTCAGGGAGCTGACCTTAGGCCTTTTTTCCATAGCCCTTTCCATAGCGCTTTTGCCAACTTTTTCTGAGCTGGCTGCTCGAAAGGATATCGAGGGCATGAAGAAGACTCTTGTATTTTCCTTCAAGATGATAATCCTAGTGACTTTGCCGGCTATGGTCGGGCTTTTGCTCCTGAATCACCAGATCATCCAGGTTCTCTTCCAGAGAGGATTATTCACTAGCCAGTCGACAGATGTGACAGCCACCTGCCTCTTCTTTTTCTCCCTGGGACTCCCTTTTATTTCAGTCGTCAAAATCTTGGCCTCGGCTTTCTTCTCCCTCAAGGATACGAAAACTCCGGTGATAATCGCTTTTTTTGTGATGATTTCTTATCTTTCTCTAGCTCTCGTACTGATGAAACCGCTCAGAGTGGGAGGCATTGCACTAGCCTTATCTCTGAGCGAGACTTTCAATTTTCTACTTCTTTTTGTTTTCCTGGAGAGGAAAATCGGAAAGATCGAAAAAAAGGAGATACTGGCTTCCTTTCTCCGGTCTTCTTTCGCGGCCATCCTGATGGGGGCGGCAATCTGGTTTTTATTGGGTCGCTTCGAATTCCAGCGCCTTGAGTTCCTCCAGCAGCTCGGGGCCTTGCTGGCTGTAATCCTGGCGGGCATCTTGATTTATGTTATTTTAAGCCTCCTTTTTAACAGTAAAGACTTAAAGATTCTCAGGGATGTATTTTCTAAGGAGCGAATTCTGCAATGAAGATTGTCCTGCAGAGAGTCAAGGAGGCCTCGGTCGAGGTGGACGGCAAAATTGCCGGGAGAATAGGCCCTGGAGTTTGTCTTCTAGTGGGGATTGAAAGGGGAGACTCGAAGAATGATGCTGAGTATTTAGCCAAGAAGGTCGTAGAACTCAGGATTTTTCCGGATAAAGAGGGAAAAATGAACTTGTCCTTGCAGGATATTGAAGGAGAAGTATTGGCTGTTTCGCAGTTCACGCTGGTGGGCTCAGTCCGCAAAGGAAGAAGACCTAGCTTCGATAAAGCTGAGGCTCCTGAGAAGGCGGAGCGGCTTTTTGGCTGTTTTGTAGACCTGATCAAACAGAGAGGAATCAAGGTCGAAACAGGCGTTTTTCAGGCGCTGATGGATGTCCATCTAATAAACGATGGACCCGTGACTTTTTTTCTCCAATCAAAGGGATCTTATTAGTTCTTAGCCTATTGTTTGTCCTCTGGCAATGTTAGAAGGGCATTTTCGACGGCTTTCAGCAAGGCCTTGCTGGTGGTGGTGGCGCCGGTAATGGTGTCCACGTTGGGGTTCTGAGCCTCGAGAACTCTGGGAATCACTCCTTCGGCAAAGCGCGCATAAGCACTTTTCCGGTTGGCAATAATCCTCAGGTCCACGATCCTTTGTTCCCGAAGGACAGCCTCCACTTTATAAGTAAAACCTCCAACCGTAGCTTCTCCGTAATAAGTCCCGTCCTTCAGGGCAGAAATATCGATGTCTTGGATCTCTATTCTTCTGAATTTCTGCAGCATCAGCAAATTCAAGGCCAGGAAAGCAATCATCATCATCACCAGGGGCGCGACTACCGCGAGGACAACCTTGCGTTTCACCCTTGATTTAGGTTTTCTCTTTCCCCATGGCTTGAAGACAGAAATAAATATGATGAAAACGAAGATAAGGCATTCGATAGATAAGTAAAGCCGACCCTTACATGAATAATCAAGATATTCAGAGAGCGTACCGGGCAATCGGAAGCCTCCGTCGGCAAGAGCGACCATTCCAGTGGTGACCGGACCTATCCAAACCAAGGTCAAAACGAATAAAAGAAGAACCACCACCCACTTGACTGTAATCCAGTGATGCTTGAAGAATCCCCACTTGGTAAAAAGCGAATAGACAAGTCCTGTCAGTATGATTCCATAAAATGAATATTCCAGGAAATTGAACAGGTGGAATATACCCAAATTGATCGGAAATAGATTTTCTTCTGCCTTAAAACTCTGTTTGATAAGCAGGAGGATAAGCATCGAGAGGATTGTTCCTACCGAAAATGCTACCAAGGTGACATGGAGTCCTTTCAGCCACTTCTGCCCCCGAGCCCCTAGCATCCATTCTTTATTTGTCATTCAAACACCTTTGAAAATTTTTTAGGAAAAAAGAAAACATATTGTAAAATATCTTTGGTGCTCGCGTAAATTTTTTTTACTACTTAGAAAGATTCTAATTCTTACAAAAAGCTACCTCACTCCAGATTTCTCTTGATTGAAAATTTTTTTCTCTTGGTAGCTAACCATTGGCATAAAAGATGCATTTTTTCAGGTGGAAAAAAGGGGAGAAGACAAGGGAAAGGATAAGGCGGAGATATATGGCCAAAAGCGCCTCTGTTTTCTTCCTATGGGGCTGTCTAATTCTTGTCATCTCCTGCTCGCAACATGTTTACACGGGATTGCTGACTTACGAGGAATACTACAGAAAAAAAATATCGGGGCCCTATATTCTGGAACTAGATACAGAAGAAGGAGCCAACCTCCTCTATTATGGATCCATGCACACCACGAAACTCGATAATCCTCAATTCGTCGATATTGAAAAGAGATGGCAGAAGTTCCAACCGACAGTAGCTTATAGCGAAAGCTGTGTTTGGCCTTTAGTAAGATCTAGAGAGGAGGCGATAAGCAGGTATGGCGAGCAGGGCCTTCTTCGATGGCTGGCCTCACGCCATAAGGTTCCGATCAAAAGCATAGATCCCACCAGAGCCCAGGAAGCAGTGTATCTGAAAAGATACTTTGACCCCGAGCAGATTAAAATATTCTACGTCCTGCGTCAAGCGGTCGTGAATCAGAATTTGGGGAAGGATGCCGAGTCTGTGGGTTATGTGAATAGAATCCTCAGGCATCTAGGGAAGATAGATTATTATTTTAGGGGGAATCCCCGCCATCTGGCTGAATTTGAAGGGAGAGTTCATCAATTGTTTCCCAATCTTAAAGATTGGAAATCGATTTCCTGCTCCTATTTTAGGTCGCCGAATTCAGCAAATTTTCTTTCCAAGATTCACCGGAAATTAAATGAATTTCGAGACCATCACATGCTGAGGAGGCTCCTTCGTGAGCTCGGAAAAGGGAGTCGAATTTTTGCAGTGGTTGGGCGCTCTCATGTAGTGGTGCAGGAGCCGGTCTTAAGGTCTGAAGTGGCCCATCTCAAAAAAGAAGAAAAGCACTAAAGCCCTCCAGTCCCTGATAAACCTTAGGCAAATCCATCAGCCAAGCTCTCTGCAAAATTATATCTTTCATCCCTTAGGTCGTCTAATATGGGGACGGACCGATTTTTTCCGGAAAGAAAACGGGTCAGGTTTACTATGCTGATAAGTTTTAAAAGATCTTTGAAAAGGAGACACGTTGATTTAGCCTTCTGTATTTGACATCGATTTTGAGCGGTGATATAAGCTATTCATATTCCATGCATGAAAAAACCCCAAAAATAGCCCAATGTCTTCTCCTTCTATTTTTTCTTTTTCCTCCCTTGATGGGAGAACATTTCAAACAGGAGACTGCTTCAGGAAAAGACGACTGTGTCATTTTGCTCCATGGACTGGCCCGAACTAGCCGTTCTATGGCGAGAATGGCAAAGAGACTGTCCCAGCATGGATACCAGGTGATCAACCTAGATTATCCTTCTACAGAGCATCCCATAGAATTCTTAGCCGAGGAATATTTAGGCAGGTCAATAGAACGATGCAAAGCGGAATCCCACCGAAAAATTCATTTCGTCACTCATTCTCTAGGAGGAATCATCGTCCGCTATTATCTAAAGCACCATGAGCTATCCAATCTTGGGCGGGTGGTGATGATGAGCCCTCCCAATCAGGGGAGTGAGGTCGTAGATTATATGAAAGACACGCTTGTCTTCAAGAGAATCAACGGGCCGGCCGGCCAGCAGTTGGGCACAGATGTGGATAGTGTTCCGCTAAAGCTGGGTCCAGTGGATTTTGAATTGGGAATCATAACCGGCAACAGGACCCTCGATCCCCTATTTTCCATGCTGATTCCGGGTCCGGATGATGGAAAGGTTTCGGTCAAGAGGGCGAAAGTTGCCGGAATGGCAGATTTTCTCGTCCTCCCGCGCAGCCATATGTTTATCATGCAGAAGGAAGATGTGATCGAGCAGGTGATTCATTTTCTAGAGCATGGTTCGTTCGGGCTTGCTGGGCACGATACTCCTGGGGAGAATTTGAAATGAAAAAAAGGGCTGCTCATCGGGCAGTCTTTTCGAATAAAAATCACGGAGGCTCGTCTTAAAGCCCTTCTTAAAGCTGCAGGAGGCTCTATGGCCGAAGATGTTTCTTTTCCCTTGTGGCTGATTATCATAGGAGGTATGTTTGCCGCCTGGGCTGTTTTGGATCACTTTATCCTGCCCGCTTGGCGGTGGTTCTTCAAGCGGCGCACTAAGATTGTCATTAAAGAAATAGACGAGCAGCTCGACCTTCGTATCCCGGCCTTTAAACTGACCAAACGACAAGTTCTTGTTGATCGGCTGAAGTACGATCCCGAGGTCATGAAAGCAGTAGAAGAATACAGCCGGGAACAGAGTGTGCCCAACGAGATAGCTCTTAAAAAGGTAGAGCGATACGCCAAAGAAATCGTACCGGCTTTCAACGCCTATATCTATTTCCGAATCGGGAACTGGATCAGTAAATCAGTGGCCCGAATGCTCTACCGCGTTCGTATGGGTTTTGCTGATGAGGATGGGCTGGCTAAGATCGACCCCCATTCGAGTGTCGTGTTTATCATGAACCACAGGAGCAACATGGACTATATCTTGCTGGGATATCTTGCCTTAAACAGAGTTGCTTTGAGCTTTGCCGTAGGAGAATGGGCGCGGATCTGGCCAGTCCAGCAGATGATCAGAGCTATGGGCGCGTTTTTCGTCAGACGAGGTTCGGGAAATCCCCTGTATCGGCGGGTCTTGGCCCGCTACGTGCAGATGGCGACCGAGGGCGGAGTGGTACAAGCCGTTTACCCAGAAGGCAGACTGAGCAGGAATGGAAGATTTAACGAGCCGAGGATCGGCTTGCTCGATTATATGCTTCGCAAGTTCGATCCTGATGGTGAGCGAGATCTTGTCTTCATTCCTGTCGCCATAAACTACGATCGCGTCCTGGAGGACCGTACCTTGTTGTCGGACACGACTCCTGAGACCAAGAAGAAATCGCGACTCTTTGTCGTGAAAACAACTTTCACTTTTCTCCTGCATAACCTCTGGCTGATGGTGCGCGGCCACTGGTACAGGTTCGGCTATGCAGTGGCGAACTTCGGATCGCCGATTTCCACCAGAGAATACCTAAAGATCCATGAAGTTGATTTCCGCAACCTCGATAAGGAAGCGCGCATAGAAAAGGTACAGCGTCTGGCCAATGAGCTGATGCAGAAGGTCAGTGAAGTCATCCCAGTGGTTCCGGTTTCCTTGATTGCTCATGTTTTTACGGAAGAACCAAGCAAGAATTTTTCGGATTTAGAGATAAAAGCACGTGTCCAGAGCTTGCTCGACAGGCTGGAAAAGCAGGGGGCCCATGTCTATATTCCCCGCAGTGATCGTGATTATACCATCAACGTCGGCTTGCGGATGTTAACCCTACGTCACCTGGTGGTGGAGGAGAATAATCTTTACCGAGCTGCACCGGATGAGATGAAGTTATTAGGCTACTACGCCAATTCGATCATTCATCTTCTGCAAGCAGCGAAAGCAGACAAGAAGGCCGATTCTTAGGCTAATGAAATGATAAACAAATTGCCTCTAAGAACTAAACCATTTCGAGAATATGCCCCATTTTTTCCTTTTTGGTCTTCAGGTATTTGAGGTTTTGTTTGTTAGGAGGAATTTCAAGAGGCACTCTCTCCACGATTTTTAGTCCGTAGCCAGTCAGGCCGACAAATTTACGGGGATTATTGGTGATCAAACGAAGCTTGTTCACTCCTAATGAAACCAGGATTTGAGCTCCGATCCCGTAATTTCTCTGGTCAGGCTTAAAGCCCAATTTTCGGTTGGCTTCTACTGTGTCTGTTCCTTGGTCCTGCATGGCATAAGCCTTGACCTTGTTGGTCAGACCAATGCCTCTTCCTTCCTGATTTAGGATATAGAGGATGACGCCCTTCCCTTCTTTGTTGATCATTTCCATGGCTCGATGGAGTTGAGCTCCACAATCACACCGGAACGAGGCAAAGGTGTCTCCAGTAAGACACTGGGAGTGGGCTCGGACGAGGGTGGGCTCATTCTTCTTGATTTCTCCCTTAACCAAGGTCACATGGGTTTCTTTGTGGATGAGGTCTTCAAAGACTATGATCCTGAAATCACCGTATTTAGTGGGCAAAGCGGCTTCTTCGACTTTCTTGACGAGTCTTTCGTGTTTCATTCGATATTTGATCAGGTCAGCAATGGTCAGGATGGGAATATCATGAGTCTCGCTGAATTTTTTAAGCTGAGGCATTCGGGCCATGGTTCCATCTTCATTCATGATCTCGCAGATGACACCCGCCGGTATAAGGCCAGCCAAGCGCGTCAAGTCTATGGCGGCTTCTGTCTGTCCTGCCCTTTCCAGAACCCCTCCATCCCTGGCTTGAAGGGGAAAGATGTGTCCTGGACGGGTGAGGTCAGAGGAGCGGGTTTTGGGGTCTATAGTGGTCAGTATTGTTTTGGCTCTATCATAAGCAGAAATGCCTGTGGACACGCCCTCTTTGGCATCTACGGAAATGGCGAAGGCCGTCCCATAGGGGGCAGTATTATCAGCGACCATCAGGGGAATCTGGAGCTCTTTGAGTCTTTCCTTGGTCATGGGAAGGCAAATGAGACCCCGGCCGTGTTTGGTCATGAAGTTAATGATTTCAGGCGTGACCTTCTCAGCAGCAATCATGAGATCGCCTTCATTTTCTCTGTCTTCGTCATCAACAATGATAATGGGATGACCGTTTTTGATTTCTCTCACAGCTTGGTCAACTGTGACTAGGCTGGGCTTTCTTTTCATTTTGGTAAACCTTTTTGATTTTTTTGATCAGGTCAGGTTTGTCTTTCCTTCACTCATCCAATTATACATGTATTTTCCGATGATGTCACACTCTATGTTGACTGCATCCCCAGTTCTGAGTTCGCCCAAGTTTGAGTTTTTCAGTGTTATAGGGATAAGCTCAACTTCGAAGGAAGAAGCGCCAAGAGAAGCTATGGTTAGGCTGACTCCGTTCAGGGCCACTGAGCCTTTGGGGATGAAATACTTTTTCAGCTCAGTTGGGAATGATACAGTCATCCTCTTTCCAGGCCTTTTTTCTGTGATTCTGAGCACTTTTCCCTGAGAGTCGATGTGCCCGGTGACAAGATGGCCGCTCAGGAAAGAGGAGGGTGTAAGGGGAAGTTCAAGGTTAAGTTTCTTTCCGGGCCGGAGAGAACTCAAGTTAGTTTTCTGAAGGGTTTCTGGAGAGAGGTTGAAGGACAAGGTGAGCTTGTCTTTTTTAACAAGGCTTAGACAGACACCGTTCACAGCTATGCTTTCCCCGATTTCGAGGTCCAGAGAAAGCGACGGAGCTTCAATGAGTATTTCTTTTTTACCATGACGATATCCTTTGAACAGGCCCAAGTGATTTATGATTCCCGTAAACATCAAAGATATCCTTCCAAAAGGCAGTCTTCATCTATTTGAAAATAGTTTAATCTCTTCAGATGCAGAGAATCTTTGATTTGGTCAACACCGTCTCCCTGGTAGAGAGAAGGGGCTTTCTTTCCTCCGATCAATCTCGGAGCAACGGATAAGAGGACTTTGTCCACCAGCTTTTCTTCGAACATCGAACTCAGTAGACGTCCTCCTCCTTCTACCAGCAGGCTCGATATTTCCTGTTTCCCCAACCAGGCAAGAACCTGCTTCAGGTCGATAAAAGAAGAAGTGGAACGGAGAGCAACCACCTCGACTCCTTTTTTTCGCAGGGAGTCGGCTTTTCTTTGGGAAATTTTCTTTAGAGTAAAGACGATAATCTTTCCTTTGTTCAAGGTCGATAGAATTCTAGCTTTCATAGGAAAGCGAAGGTGGGCATCGAGAATGATACGAGCTATCCGTTTCCCTTTCCAGTTAGCATGACGGACAGTTAAACGAGGATTATCCTTGAGCAGGGTGTTGATCCCTATCATGATGGCGTCGTATTCTCCGCGCAGGAGATGGACGTACTCCCTTGTTGGTGCTGAAGAGATCCATCGGGAAGAGAATTCTTTGGTAGCTATTTTTCCGTCAAGGCTAATCGCGGCTTTAGCGGTGACAAAGGGAATTTTTTTGGTGATGTATTTCAGATAACCTTCATTAAGGGTCTTGTTTTTCTCCTTGAGCATTCCGGTGGTAACTTCGATTCCGGCCTCTCTTATTTTTTTGATTCCTCTTTTATAGACAACGGGATTGGGATCTAGGTCTGAGATCACGATTTTTTTAAGGCCGGCTTGAATGATGCTTTCCACGCAGGGCGGTGTTCTTCCCCAATGAACACAGGGTTCCAGCGTCATGTAGGCCGTGCTCTTTTTTGCCAGAGAACCTGCTTTTTGAAGAGCAACGATCTCGGCATGGGGTTTTCCTGGTCCCTCATGGTAACCGGTGCCCACGATGACCTCACCTCTGACGATGACCGTCCCCACATAGGGATTTGGACTGGCCCATCCTTTGGCCTTTGCCGCTAAGGCATAGGCCATTCTCAGGTAGGAAAGATCTTTGAGGTTATTCATGAGAGGAGAGCTCTTACAAATTCTTGAGAAGAAAAGAAGAGGAGATCTTTCTCTTCTTCTCCTACTCCGACAAATTTAATAGGAAGCTGCAGTTCTTCGACAATGCTGATAACACTCCCTCCCTTTGCTGTGCCGTCCAGTTTCGTGAGAAATACTCCTGTTAGACCCGAAAATTTGAGGAATTCTCGGGCCTGAATGAGGGCATTCTGCCCTGTGCTGGCATCCAAAATGAGCAGGATTTCCTGTGGGGCTTCATCAATTTCGCGCTGGATCACCCTTCTAATTTTTTCCAGTTCTTGCATCAAATTGATATTGGTGTGGATTCTTCCTGCTGTATCGATGAGAAGAAGGTCTGATTGGCGGGCTCTAAAGGACTGAAGGGCATCAAAGATGACTGAGGCCGGGTCAGCTCCGTATTGGCCTTTTATGACCGGGATGTTCAATTTCCTCCCCCATAAAGCCAGCTGCTCTTGAGCTGCAGCCCTGAACGTATCAGCGGCCACCATGAGGACATGTTTTCCTTCCTGGCTGTAATGATAAGCCAACTTGGCCAATGACGTTGTTTTTCCTCCTCCGTTTATTCCTACTAGCATGACCACCGAATGATCGGCACTGAGGTTGAAATCAGACGGGTATTGGGACAGGATTTTGATGATTTCCTCTTCCAGAATCTGTTTTATCCTAGGGAAGTGATCGCTTTTTTTACTTTTTTGGCGGAGGGCGTCGATGATCTTCTCGGTGGAGGATATCCCTACATCCGCCAAGATCATAGTTTCTGAGAGCTCATCGATAATTTCCTCTCGATCTTTATCGCTGTGAAAAAAGTCCTCGAATTTATCTTTAAATGTTTGTCTTGTTTTTTTTAATTTATCTCTGAGGTTTATGGTGGCCACGGTTTAACTATTATATTTTTCGCTTTCCTTAAAGTCAATTTAGGTTCATTTAAGGGGGACGGTTCTATTTTTTTTATTCTTACCTGTATCTCAGGGTGCAAAGCTTTCTTTTATAAATAATAGAACCGTCCCCATCTCATTTTGGAGCCAGTCTCTGTTGTGGAATAGTCTTGATTATGTTAAATTTGTGACGTCTCATGAACGAATACATTTGGTTAGTGACTTCTCCCAAACCGGAGGCGAGTGCGCTCTCTTCAGAGCTTGGCCTTCCTAAAGAGATCGCACAAATATTGGTCAACAGGGGGATCTTGAGTCCAGAATCAGCCCAGGAATTTCTTTTTGCCGATTTAGATAAACTTCATGATCCTTTCCTTATGAAAGGCATGAGAGAAGCTGTCTCCAGAATCAAAAGAGCCATTTCCGAGAGAGAAAAAATCATCGTTTTCGGCGATTATGATGTCGACGGTGTCCTTTCTGTAGTGATGCTTCTAGGGGCCCTGGAAGCTTTAGGCGGGGAGGTTGATTATTTCATTCCAGATAGGCTGAAAGAGGGTTATGGATTGAAGGAGAAGTACGCTGATATGGTTATGGAGAGAGAAGCCAGCTTGGTGATCAGTGCGGACTGCGGTGTAAAAGCTACTGGATTCGTCAACAAGGCCAAAGAGCAAGGGATCGATGTCATCATAACCGACCATCACTATCCGGGAGATGAGCTTCCAGAGGCTTTAGCCATTCTAAATCCTGTTCTCCGAAATTCAGGATACCCTGATAAGAGCTTGGCCGGGGTAGGGGTTGTTTTTAAGTTGGTCCAAGCCCTCTTTTCTGAGCAGAAATATGATTTTTCTCTTTCTCCTTATTTGAGACTGGTTTCTATCGGGACCATCTCCGATGTGGCGGAGTTGAAGGGAGAAAACAGGCTCTTGGTTAAATTTGGGTTAAAGGAGCTAGGAAGGGCTTCCAACCTAGGACTAAAAAGCTTGCTGGCTGGCTGTGATTTGGATGAGAAAAAGATTTCTGTGGGAGATGTGGGTTACAGGATTGGACCCCGAATCAACGCAGCGGGAAGAATGGGAAAAGCTGACTTGGCTGTCCGTCTTTTCTTGTCTAAATCTCAACTCGAATCCCTCGAACTGGCTCATCAGCTCGAGACCTTAAATTCTCAAAGACAGAAAGTCGAAGGAAGGATCTATAAGCAGGCTTTAGAGCATATAGAAAAGAATTCTCTCCATAAGCGTTACAGATTTTTGATCTTAGGCTGCGAGGAGTGGCATAGGGGAGTCATAGGGATTATCACTTCGCGGGTTAAAGATATTTACTACCGGCCGGCCATCCTTTTTGCTTACGAAGACGGAAAGGCTTATGGTTCAGGAAGGAGCATCACCGAGTTTTCTTTGATTGACTGTTTGAATGAATGTAAGGATTTTTTCCTCAGTTACGGTGGTCACAGGCAGGCCGTCGGCTGTGTTCTTCATCATGAAAAAATGGATTCTTTCAAGAAAGCCATAAATTCTTTGGCCGAAAAAAGGCTTTCGGATGAACATTTGAAAAGGAAGATCCGCATAGACACAGCAGTAGACTTTAACCTTCTTGATTCTGGCTTCTTTGAGAAGTATTTTCTGCTGTTCCCCTTAGGCATGGGGAATCCGAGTCCAGTTTTTTTGACCGAAGAGGCAGAAGTGTTTAGTGAGCCTCAAAGAATCCATAATAAACATGTTAAATTTTTAGTTCGGCAGAAAGGAAAGACCTTTGAAGCCTTAGGGTGGGATAAGGCAAACTTGGCTCAGAAAATCCATAAAGGAGATAGAATAGACTTGGTCTATTCTCTTCAATTCTCTAAGTATTTAGGGAGAGAAAAGTTTTCAGTTTCTCTAAAAGATGTAAAGTTCAGCCTGAGATGAAAAGAAAATCAAAGCCCAACTTCACCAGGACCATGCGTCTGTTGATTGCCGGTTTTCTTTTGCTGGTTTTGGCTGTTATTTCATTCTATTTCATTGTCCGTTCCCAAAAGCCTCCAGAAAATGTTCTGGAATCCAAACAAATAACCGAGCAAAAAGTAGAAAAGAAAGAGCATATTGTCCATTCAGAAGTCAAAGGAGAGAGGGAAAATTTTAGGATGAGAGCTGACAAGCATTATGTAGGCGACGATAACAAGTACCATTTAGAGGGGAAGGTCGAAATCATAGATTTTGGCAAAGACGAAGAGCAGGATGTTCACATCTACGGAGAAGAAGTCACTTATGATAAAAACCTGAATCATTTTGTCCTCATAGGGCAATCCAGAGTCATATACAAGGACTTGACGATTGAAGCAGGCTTTTTTGATTATTACAAAAAAAGGGAAGTTTTTAAGGGAAGCAAAGGAGTTAACTTTTCGTCTCGAAGGTTGACTGGTTATGCAAAAGTGATGGTCTATTCTTTGGGGGAAGAGAGTTTGGTCTTGGGGAGAAGGGTTCGGCTTCAAATCCGGCCGGGATCAGGAGCTTTGCCTCTGCTCGTCAAAGGGAGCAGGCTTCATTATAAACGAGACAAGAAGACGGGCGAAGTGGTAGGGAAAGTGAAGCTTTCTCAAGGGCAAAGCAAGGCCTCCGCTGAAAGCTTGGAATTTACTTTGACCGAGGATGAGGAAGATTTAAGAAGTATATCTTTGAGAGGCGGAGTTAGGGCCTCTCTGGTCGGAAAAGAAGAAAGTCAAAGGGAAATTAAAGCAGATGAAATATACTTGGAAGGATTTAATGAGCTTTCGCGGATCTCAAGCATAGAGGCCACAGGGAATTGTCGCTACATCTCATCGACTCCCTCGGGAAGTTCACTCATTATTCAGGCAGAATCCCTCTCTTTTGTTTTCGATCGCGAAGGAGACCTAGAGAGACTCGACGCCTCTCAAAGGATTAGCATGATTGAACATTGGGAAGAGACCGGAGAGGAGCGTACTATGGAAGGCGAGGAGATGAGCCTTCTGGGAAAAACCAATGTTCTTAACATCAGAGGCAGAGAGAGTGAGAGGGCTAGAGTGTCTTTTCAGGACAACGAAATTCACTCTGCGGACATAACAGTAGATCTTGAGAATGACAATCTAGAAGCCAAGCGGGGAGTCAAGGCAGTTTTCAAGGGAAGAGAAGGAAAAAAGTCTTTTGGCTTTTTTTCTAAAGAACAGCCTGTTTTCATCAGCGCTCAAGACATGAGATACATTGGGGCAGAAAAGCGTTTTTTCTTTAATAGAGACATAAAGGTATGGCAAAAAAAAGAGATGCTTCTTTCCGAAGAGCTAACGTTCCTAAAAGAGAGCGGGAAAGTCAATTGTCGGGGAGGAGTAAAATCAGTCTTTGTACAAAAAATGAAAAAAAAAGAGGAGGAAGAAAGACTAGAGGTTTCTGCTGAGAAAATGAGTTTTCATCCAGAGGCAAATATCATCACTTTCGAGGAGAAAAGTTCTTTGCGGGTTAGGAATGTTGATCTCCGAGCTCAGTCCGTTTCAGTACATCTTGAAGAAGGAGGAGAGATCATGACCATCGTAGCTCAGGGAGAGGTCAGGATCGTTCAGGAAGCAACTGAAGGAAGAGGAGAAAGGGCAGACTATGAGTTGAAAAAGGAAGCCATCACTCTGACAGGTGATCCGGTAGTGGTGGATAAAGACAGGGGCATGACCAGAGGGGATAAATTGACTTTTCATATAGCCGATGGTAGAATTACCGTGGAAAACAAAGAACAGGAAAGGTCATTAACGGTCATAAAATCGTGAAAAATGGAATTCCACTTAGAAGCCATAAATTTGAAAAAGAGCTACCACCAGAAAATTGTGGTAGACAATGTTTCGATCAACGTCAAAAGAGGTGAAGTCGTTGGCCTTTTAGGGGCTAACGGAGCGGGCAAAACCACTACCTTTTCTCTTATCCTTGGTCTCATTCCCAAAGATGGGGGGGAAATATTATTAGATGGAGAGGATATATCTGGACTCCCGATGTACAGGAGAGCCCAGAAAGGATTGTCTCTCCTCCCT
Organism: Candidatus Aminicenantota bacterium; assembly: GCA_011772495.1. Taxonomy (GTDB): domain Bacteria; phylum Acidobacteriota; class Aminicenantia; order Aminicenantales; family Aminicenantaceae; genus WVZL01. The sequence goes on along the minus strand of WVZL01000016.1, from coordinate 136,959 downwards.
CAAGAGCCTTCCGCATTCAGAAAGCTAAGCGTGGAGGAGAATCTTCTCTCGATCATGGAAACACTTCCTGGCGATCCATCAAGGAGAAATGACACTCTAGCCCAAACCCTCCACGAGCTGGGATTAGAAAAGCTAGCCAAAGCAAAAGCTTATACATTATCCGGCGGAGAACGAAGAAGGCTGGAGATCGCTCGCGCCTTGATCACAAATCCGGAGTTCATCCTCCTGGATGAACCTTTTACAGGCATTGATCCCTTGGCTGTTCTTGATTTGCAGGATATTATTCTCTCTATGAAGGAAAAGGGCCTGGGGGTTCTTATTACTGATCATAGCGTAAGGGATACTCTTAAAATTGCTGATCGAGCTTATATCATCAATAGGGGAAAGATCTTGAAGGTAGGAACTCCCGAGGAATTAGTAAATTCTGAAGAAGTAAAGAAAATTTACCTAGGGCAGAATTTTTCCCTTTCTTGATTCACCAGTGTTCAGATAGGATAGAGAATGGCATTTAAACAGAGACTCGAACAAAGGCAAGTTCAGAAGCTAATACTCGCCCCTGCTCTTCAGCAAGCTATCAAACTCCTCCCCTTGACGAATCTCGAACTCATCGAGATTATAGACACCGAACTTTCTCAGAATCCCATGCTCGAACTCGAGGAGGAAACCGAGGACAAGAGCGCTGAGAAAGAAACTCAGGGAGGTCAGGAAGAGACAAAAGAAATAGAAAAAGCACCCACCGAGACTCAAGACCAGTACAAAGAGGATGATTTGGATGTAGAATCCTACTTTCAGCAATATTTCGATGATGGGTTTCCTGCATATTTTTCAGAGAGAAAAGAGCTGCCGTCTTTAGAGGGTACACTCTCTCGAAGTCCTTCTCTTTGGGATCATTTGAATTGGCAGGCAAATTTGACTTTTTTCGATAATCAAGAAAAAGAGATTGCTCAATTGATTATCGGGAATGTCAATGAAGATGGTTATCTTACTGTTTCTGTAGAAGAAATAGCGGAGACAGCAGGCACAACTGTAGAAAAAGTCAATGAAATAAGAGAGAAGATAAAAAAATTTGACCCTGTCGGAGTCGCAAGCCTTAATCTTAAAGAAGCTCTCTTGGCTCAAATGGATTATCTTGAAGTTAAAGATAAAATAGCTCAAGAGATTGTTAATGAATACCTCCCGCTCTTGGAGAAATCTGAGTATGCTCAGCTGGCCAAATCCCTCGGAATACCTATTTCAGATTTAAACCATCATATTGAGGTTATCAAAGCTTTGAATCCGACTCCTGGGAGGAAATATGCCGAGGAAAAGACCTTTTATGTTGTTCCGGATATCCTTGTTTTTAAAGAAGGAAATGAACTTAAGATCACCTTGAATGATGAGGGAATGCCTCGTCTAAGGATAAACAACTACTACAAAAACCTGCTGGCGAAAGCAGGAAAAGACAGCCCTGAGACCCACAGGTTTTTGAAGGATAAGATGAAGAAAGCCCTTTGGTTCTTGAGAAGTTTGGAGCAGAGAAACCTGACAATTTACAAAGTTGCCAAATATATCGTAGACAAGCAGAAGGAGTTTATCGAAAAAGGCATGGACTACTTGAAGCCCTTGACGCTGGTCGAACTGGCTCAANNTGAATCCACGGTGGGCAGGGTGGTCGCCAACAAATACATCATGACACCCCGAGGCGTTTACTCCCTGAAATTCTTTTTCCACAAGTCTCTGGCTGGAGATTATGGAGAGGAAATTTCTTCACTGAGAGTGAAGGAAAGGATTCGGAAGCTCATCGAGAGTGAAGATAGGAAGCACCCGTTGAGTGACATTGAAATAGGCGACATTCTAGCCAAGGAAAATTTCAAGATTGCGCGCCGGACCGTAGCTAAATACAGAAAGCAACTCAAGATCCCCCCTTCCCACATCAGGAAAAGGAAGTTCTTAATGGAGGCCCCTTGATGAACGTCAATTATACTGCCCGTCAAACAAACATTACTCCAGATCTAAAGAAATACTGCCAAAGGAGACTAAAATCCCTGGAAAAGTTTATCGGGAATGTGAGTGAAGTCGATATCATATTGGCCAAAGAGAAATACAGGCATAAAGCGGAGATAAACATCAAAGTCAGAAGATCTCGTTTGAACGTTGTGGAGGAAACTCACGATATATATAATTCTCTTAGTTTGGCCTTTGATAACCTTGAAAAAAGAGTGAAGAAAGAGAAGGGAAAATCCAGAAGGCTGAAAAGAAGAAAAGGCAAAGAGAAAGAGGCTTTTGCTTTTTCTGTCACTCCAGAGGAAGAAAAAAGATTTATTCGATCCCAGGATTTCTCGCTCAAGCCGATGACCCTCGATGAGGCTGTTATCCAATTTGAACTTAACAAACGAGAAGTATTTGTCTTTCGGAAGACGGGCTCAGAGAAATGGGCTGTTATCTACCGCAGAGCAGATGGAAATGTAGGCCTAGTTGAGCCAGAATGAGATGAAGACGAGGTGAGATGAAAATACATAATTTATTGATGCAAGATATGGTCATGCCAGAGCTTGAGTTCCAAGATAGTGAAGGTGTTCTTAGAGAGATGGTGAGCTTTCTCAAAAGCAAAGATAAGATTGCTAAGGGAAAAGAATTATACGAAAAGCTGAGCCAGAGAGAAAAACTGGGAAGTACAGCTATTGGAGGAGGAGTTGCTATTCCTCATTGCAAATTAAAAGAGGCTAAGAACCCTGTTGTCATGCTAGCCATCTCCAAAAAAGGGGTTGATTTCCACTCTCTTGATGGAAAACCTTCTCACATTTTTTTTCTAGTCGTCTCTTCTCCCGATAATCCGAGCTTGAACCTTCAGATATTAGCAGCTATTGCTCATCTGGTTCGCAAATCGAACGATCTATTGAAGAAGATACTCGAAGCTGAGAATATCAGTGCGATCATGGATATCATTCGCGAGGAAGAAGAGAAATTAGATGAATAATGATTCTTCCCTTCGTGTCGAAGGGTTTTACAGGAAAACTAAAGAGCTTCTTTCTCTCAAGGAAATCTGTAAAGGGACTGGATATTCCAAGAAGTTAGGAAAGGTTTCTTCCAGCAAAGAATCTTTTCCAGTTCAGGTCTGGGGGAAAAGAGAAATTCGAGCCTTAGAAAAGCTTTCGGACGCTGGAAGAAGGGAGTTCTTAAAAAAGAAGTTGGAAGACAATCCCTCCTGCATTGTGCTGGCCGATAACCTTTCTTTTTTCCCTGAAATAGAGAGCGAAGCCCAAAAAAAGAATTTAGCTCTCTTCTGCTCTGAATATTCCCGGAAAAAGGCTCAGGAAAGGATAAAAAAGTTCTTCTTATCCCTTGAGGTCAAAGAGAAAACGATTTCTGCAGGTCTACTCCAAATATTTGGCTTGGGTGTTCTGATCATGGGAGATAGCGGAATCGGAAAAAGCGAAAGCGCCTTGGAGCTCATCACTAGGGGGCACCGATTTGTCTCCGATGACGCGGTCTATCTTAAGAAAGACGGCCACGGGAAACTCATGGGCAGGGCCCCCTCCCTCAGCCGCGATTTTATGGAAATAAGAGGACTGGGACTCATCAATATCAAAGAAATTTTTAATTCCAAGAGCGTCTTGCCAAAGACAAAAGTCGATTTGGCCATCAGGCTAAAGAAATGGCAACCGGGAAAAGAATACGACAGGATTGGATTGGAGTCACCCGAGGATTATCTGATTCTTGGAGAGAAAATTCCTCTGGTCAATATACCCGTCGGTCCAGGAAGAAATATGGCTACTCTGATCGAGGTGGCCTGTAAAGTCCATTTGTTAAGAAAAAAAGGATACCAGGCAGCTCAAGAAATAGTAAAAAAGATTGACCGAGCTCTGACGCAATCCTCATGACAGGAAAAAAGGAAAAGAAACTGCGGGAGGACAGATTCCTCATCATCACTGGTTTATCCGGTTCTGGCAAGACGGTATTCAGTCATTTCTTGGAAGATTTAGGTTTCTACTGTGTTGATAATCTTCCCTCAAAACTCATTCCCATATTTGTCCAGCTCTGGGAAAGAAGAGAGGTTGAACTCGACAGAGTTGCTCTGGTTGTGGATATGAGAGAGGCTGGCTTCTTAACAGAATTTCCTAAGGTCTGGGAGAAAATCAGAAAAAGGATCGCAGCCAAGCTGATTTTCCTAGAAGCTTCTGATGATGCATTGATCAAGAGATTCAGCGAAAGCCGTCGTCCTCATCCTCTCTCCAGGAAGAAATCGGTAATAGAAGCTGTTCGCCTGGAAAGAGAAAGGCTGAAGGACATAAAGAAAATGGCTGATGAAGTCATCGATACGACTGAAATCACGATCAATCATCTCAAAACGTTGCTGAGAAGGAGTTTTTCCAAGAGAAAGAGTCAAAAAATGCAGATTTCTGTGGTTAGTTTTGGTTACAAATACGGGATTCCCATGGATTCAGATTTAGTCTTTGATACTAGATTTCTGCCCAATCCTTTTTACATAGATGAGATGAGGGATAAAACCGGAAGAAATCAGAAAGTCAAGGAGTATGTCCTTAAGGCGCCCGAGACAAAGAAATTTCTAGGAGAACTGTATCGTTTTATCGACTTTATGGTTCCGAATTTTCTCGAAGAAGACAAGAGTTATTTGACGATTGCCTGCGGCTGTACAGGGGGAAAACATAGATCTGTGATCATTGCTGAGGGCTTAAAAGAGTATCTTCGCAAGAAAAAGTATGATATAAGAATCTATCATAGAGATATATACAAATAAGGTATCCAGAACCATAAAACTTGGGTGAAAATTGAGGATCATAGTGAAGACGAACCAAAAGAAAGAGGGCTGGAGGGGATAAACCAAAATGATCGGCGGAATCATTGTCTCGCATGGAAGGTTGGCAGAAGAAATTTTGAATGCTCTGACTATTATCCTGGGAGAAGCGCCGAACATAGAAGCCATTTCTATAGGGTGGTACGATGATGTAGAGGATTCTAAGAAAAAGATCAGTCAAAGCCTGAAAAGAGTCAACCAGAAGAACGGAGTGGTGGTTTTTACAGATATGTTCGGAGGGACTCCTTCCAATTTGAGCTTTAGTTTTTTGAAAGATAACCAGGTAGAGATCATTACTGGAGTGAATCTTCCGATGCTCATTAAATTTGTCTCTCTCCAGAGAAGCAATAATCTGAAGGAAGTCGTCAAGAAGGTGGTGGAGCAAGGGAAAAAGAACATTCATCTTGCCAGCGCCCTTTTAAATTCTAAAGATTGAATTTATGCTCGAGAGAACAATTGAAATAAAGAATAAATTGGGACTTCATGCCCGGGCAGCAGCCAAATTTGTAAAAATTGCCAATCGCTTCAGCTCTTCGGTAAAAATAATTAAAGACGGGAATGAGATTGACGGCAAAAGCATTTTAGGGATCCTTACCTTGGCTGCAACCCAAGGAACTCGGATCATTCTGAAGGTTTCAGGAGGCGATGAAGCCATAGCGCTAAAGGCGTTGGTCGAGTTGATCAATAATAAATTTCAAGAGAAAGAATAATTATTCATGAGTTACATTAGGCTGAGAGGAATCGGAGTCTCTCCAGGGATTGCCATAGGTGAAGTCTTCCTGACAGAAAGAGTTATTTTTACCTCCCGGAAAGAAAGCATCTCTCCCCTTCAGACAGCAGAAGAGATAGCTCGCTTGAAAAAGGCGATCAAGAGAACCAAGGAGCAGCTGACCGAGATAAAAAAACAGATTAAAAACAAAATGGGGAAAGAACATTCCTTCATTTTTGAAGCTCATATCATGATTCTTGAAGACAAGTCTCTTTTAAAAAGTCTGGAGAAAGTTATTAAAGAGGAGAGGGCCAAAGCTGAATGGGCCCTTTCTCAGGTCCACAACAAATACCAAAAGGTTTTCGACTCTATTGATGATGAGTATCTCAAGCAGAGAATGTCTGATGTTTCTGATGTCTTGGCCAGAGTTTACCGGAGCCTGGAAGTCAAACCAAAGAAAAAAAAAGACGATGGTAAAGAAAAGATACTGATTGCCCATGAGCTCCTTCCTTCTGAGGCTGCTTTGAGACTCAGTCAAAGAAGCGTTTTGGCCGTGGCCATGGATATGGGAGGCCAGACCTCTCATACGGCTATCCTGGCCCGCTCCTTGAATATTCCAGCGGTTGTTGGTCTTAGTAATATCACCAAAATCGTGAAAAACGGAGACCACCTAATCGTTGATGGGACAGATGGCGAGGTGATTATCAATCCTCCTCCAGCCATCCAGAAGGAGTTTATAAGTAAGAAGAGGAAGTATGACGATTATCGGGAAGAGCTAAAAAAGACTACTAAACTGAGTTCTCTTACCTTAGATTCCGTAAGATTTTTTCCCTGGGCTAATATCGAGCTTCCAGAAGAGGTTAACCTCGCCTTTTCCCTTGGAGCCGAGGGAATAGGACTTTTTAGGTCAGAGTTTCTTTATCTTCAGCGGACTTCTCTTCCCACCGAGCAAGATCATTTGTCCGTATATTCCCGCCTCGCCAGAGAGGCCTATCCTTCGCCTGTCTATATCAGGACTATCGACATCGGGGGCGAGAAGGCCTTACCCCAGTTTAAGATAGAAAAAGAACCCAATCCTGCCCTGGGCTTGAGAGCCATTAGGTTTTCTTTAAAGGATAAAGATACCTTTAGAGTTCAACTCAAAGCGATTCTGAAGGCCAGTTCTCTCAAGAATGTTAGAGTGCTGATTCCGATGATAACAGAGCTTGAAGAGATTGAAGAGTTCAAAATAATCTTCCGCGAAGTCAAGGAGGAACTGAAAAAAGACAAGGTCAAATTTGACGAGAATATCCCAGTGGGGGTCATGATTGAGGTCCCGGCTGCAGCAGCCATCACAGACATATTGGTGAAAGAGGTTGATTATCTCAGCATCGGGACCAATGACCTCATTCAATACTATTTGGCTGTTGATCGATCTAATGAGTTCGTGTCCTATTTGTATAAACCCCTCCATCCCTCTGTTTTAAGACTCATAAAATACATCATCGATATTGCTCAAAGAGAAGGAAAGGAAATCACAGTCTGCGGAGAGATGGCTGCTGAGCCCCTCTCAGCTATAGTCCTGCTTGGAATCGGTTTAAGAAATTTCAGCATGAATCCGATCTTTATTCCCAGAATAAAAAAAGCCCTTCGCTCGGTAGAATATAAGTCTGTTAAGAAGGTTGTCCAAGAAGCTATGAATTTAAAGACAGCTCAAGAAATAGAAGAATATGTTATTGAAAAGATCTTGGTCAAGCATCCCCAGGCATTCCTGATGAGAGAGATGTCGTAGGCTGCCTCAGAGAATTCATTTTCCGAGCTTGCATTTCTGGATAAGAGAATCTAAGTCTTGGCTTTCGCGGGCACTCAGGTCTGTACCGTGTTTTTCTTTAAATTTGATGAAGCTATCCAGAGCTTTGACTTTATCACCTTTCTCTAAATAGGCTAAACCAAGGTTGTAGAACAGGAGGCTCAAATCAGGGTTCAATTCCAAAGTCTTCTCCCAACAATAAATTGCTCCATCTAAATTGCCGCCCTGCATGTAGGCACTACCCAAACCGCTGTAAGCGGATACGTATTTCGGGTCGATTTCTATCGCCTTTTTAAAATTATCGAGGGATTTCTGGTAGTCTATTCTACTCTTTTTTGTCTGAGACCTGGCAAGATAAACAATCCCCAGCGAGTGGTAAATATAGACGTACTCGTTGTCAATGGTGAGAGCCTTTTCATAGGCCTCTATCGCTTTATCGAGATCTCCTGACTTCCAGTAGGCATATCACAGGCTTATCCATATCTCAGGATCATACCCAAAGGGGATCAGGTTCTTCGTGCTAACAACCTTGATAACTTTATCATACTGGCCTTCCTCAAGGAGATAATCTACATAGGTTGAGAGAATTTTGTAACTTGAAGGAAGGTTTTCGAGCCCCTTCTCTAAAATTTCAATGGTTTCTTCTGATTTTCCTATTCCATAAAGCATATGGGCAAGGCAATCATAGGCCACATCAATGTCTTTCCTCTCAGAAATGATCTCCTTGACGCTATCAATTGCCTGGGTGGTTTTTCCTGCCTTATAGAGTTTTATCGCGTTCTGGGCTCGGTTATGATAAGGAAGGAGGGTCTTGACATCGTCTTCTGGGGTGTAACTTTCTTTTTTTGAAACCAGCGGGCTCGTGATATAACCGAGACTTCCCAGCTTCTCCAAAGATTCTCGGTCGATAGTTTTCCGAGTTTCACTTTTTATAAGATCTATCTAGTCTTTGAGAATCTCTGAAAGCTGTTGTTTGTACCTGGCCAATTTCTTTTTTGGGGCAATGTTCCTCGCTTCGTTAAAATCAACCTCGATATCATAAAGTTCAGGAATAGGAGAATCTATAAATTTGTCTTTCTCAAAAATATATCCTATTATTGGCGCCCATCCTCGGCTGTAAAATGGATACAAAGATTCAAAATAGAGGGCTCGTTTAGGGAGTTTCTTGCCTTTCAGAGCCTGAAGAAGTGAATATCCTTCGAGAAAAGAAGGCTTTTCAACATTCAGAAAATCACAAACCGTAGGGAAGATATCTATATGAGAGACCTGCTGGCGAACGATTTCATGTTTCAAGCCAGGGAAAGAAATTATCAGAGGAACCCAGATTGCAACATTATAGGCAAAATAGCCATGAGTTTCTTCTCCATGTTGCCCCAAAGATTCCCCATGATCGGCAGTAAGAATGACTAGAGTCCTACCAAAGAGATCCATTTCTTTCAAGTAGCTCACCAGCCTGCCCATCACCAGATCTACATAGGCAACTTCACCATTATACAGATTTTGGGAGTACTGAGTTTTGAATGGTTCTGGAGGTTCATAAGGATCATGGGGATCATAAAAATGCATCCAGAGAAACCACGGTGACTTCTGATCCTTTAACCAGGCGAGAGCTTTATCTAAAACTTCCTCAGCTTTTCTTTCGCCGTAGGCGAACTTTTCTGTGCTCAAAGTTTCATAATCGTCATCATANNGGCAGGCCGAATCGGGAATCGAGAGGAAAGCCTCCTAGAAAGGCTCCTGTGAAGTAGCCATAATTCTTGAGATGTTCGGCTAAGGTTAGGAATTCCTCTTTTACGAGAAAGTTGTGGTTATCGTGGACTCCATGATAGAGCGGGGTCGTTCCCAAAAGAATACTGGCATGGGAAGGGAGAGTGGTGGGCGTCGGAGCAAAAGCTCGGAAGAACAGTATTCCAATCTCAGCTAAGCTGTCAATGTTTGGTGTTTTCAATTGTTGACTGCCATAACAGCTCAGCCGGTCTGCTCTCAGTGTATCCAAGGTGATGAGAAGAAAGTTGGGTCTGGTTTCCTTTTCCGAGCCTCTGGCTAGCGAGGAGAAGAGGAGGAATAATATGCTCAGGAAGAGAGATTGGAGTAGGAAACCCTTTTGGGAAAAGTTGTGTTTCCTCTCCATGTTCTTTCAAAATTCACGGTTTAATTGGGGCCTATGAATTGGATATATCACCGAAGAAGCCAGTGTCAAACGAGATTTATAATTGCCAAATATTGTCTCTTCATTCTGCGGATAAAAAAAGCCCTTTGCTCGGTAGAATATAAGTCAGTTGAGAAGGTCGTTCAAGAAGCTATGAATTTAAAGACAGCCCAAGAAATAGAAGAATATATTATTGAAAAGATATTGATCAAGCATCCCTAGGCGTTCCTGATGGGAGAGATGTCATAGTTCTGCGTTTAAGTCCTTCCATAATCATCTTCGAGCCGGACAATATCTGACTCATCGGAATCGCCAATCCAAATTTCCATAACTCGGGCAGGATGCTCTCCAAGGCAGTGCAGCCGATGGGGAGATTTCTGAGAGACAAATATCTCTTCGCCCGCTTCTGGTCGCCACACTTCATCTCCGACTGTGACCTCAAGATCTTTATCAAGGACTACCCAAAACTCGCTTCGGTGATTATGGTATTGGAGGGAGAGAGCTTGGCCAGGATTTATGGTTATGATTTTAATGCTTCTGGCCTGTTTATGGGGGAAGGAGCGGAATTTTCCCCAGGGTCGCACATCCTCTTTTATGTTTTTCCTAAACTTGAATTCAACATCTTTCTCTGTGGTCATGACTCCTCCCGAAACAGTTTATCTAGTTAACCTTGTTCATATACTCTGTCTAGTTTGTTTAGTTTACTCAGTACTAAGAGTTCTTTTTTTTGTTCAGGGTGAAAATATTCTCTTAGAATTGATTTTTAAATTTATGTATCCTCTAGGAGGAGTAGGCTCGATGAACCTAAAAGCTCAAATAGCTAGATTAACAAGACTAACTAGAATGGGACTTCGTCGTCGCCTTCGTCCTCTCCTCCAGAGGGCAAAGAGCTTTCCTCAACCGGGAAACTATCAGAAGTAGATTCCATCTTCTGGTCTTCTAGGGTAACCTCTCGTTTTCCGAGGAGAACGATGGTTTGAGCAGTGACTTCAGTGGTGTATCTTTTGTTTCCTTCTTTATCCTGCCAGTTCCGTGTTCTTAATTTCCCTTCAACGTAGATTTGCCTTCCCCTGTCCAAATATTTTTCGCAGAATTCCGCCAATTTGCCCCAGGCCACGACCCGGTGCCACTCGGTGCGGTCGTTGGTTTCGTTGGTGTTGGGGTTAAAGAATCGCTCATTGGTGGCCAGCGTGAATCTCGCCACGGGCCGCTCCGTTTGGGGAAGATATCTTAGCTCCGGCTTTTGACCGATATGGCCGATTAACATGACTCGATTGAGGCTGTTAATATCTCTCATCTTCTTGGACCAAATCCTTAATTTTTTGTTGAGCCAACTTGGTTTCCTCTGCAAGGGGATATTTGCTTATCATGAGTTTGAACACTGAGAGGGCTTCTTCTTTTTTCCCTAATTCTAAAAGGCTCAGGCCTTTTTTCAGATAGGCGGCTGAGATCTTATCGCTATTAGGATAGTTGAGAATCGAATTGTTAAATTCTTCGATGGCTTCTTCGAATTTACCCTGGCTAAAATAACATTCTCCAATCCAATATTGAGCATTATCAGCCAGAGGGCTTTCTGAAAATTGCTCTTTGTATATTTCGAAACCGTCAATGGCGAGCTGGAAATTTCCTTTCAGATAGTCTGAATAGGCCATGTTATAAACTTCCTGAGGAGAAAGGGAGATCGCGGGAGCTAGCGTTTTTTCTTCTGTTGGTTCTTTCTTCTGTTCCTCATCCGTTTGAACTTCCGATGCAGCTTGTTCCTCTTCTGATTTTTCCTCCTGAGAGGAGGGAGGAGGTAAGGAAGTGCTTCTTAAAACCAGGAGTTCTTCCACTATTTTTATGAGCTGAAGGCTCATTTCTTCCAATTTCTCTAGAAGAATCTGATACTGGGTAGGAACTGTTTTTAAATCTTCTTTAATGGATGCTTGTTCTCTCTGGAAGAGTCTAAGCTGGGTGAGGATTTCCCCGAGCTGTTTTTTTATGGTCTCGATATCCTGAGTGTTGGTCTTTATTCTTTCGGTGAGCTGAAGGATCTGTTGCTTGAGGATTTGGACATCCTGGTAGATTAGCTCATAGGCTTTTTTGCTTTTTTCCGCTCTTGCAGAGCATACCAGCAAGAGCACGATCAGAAGTATGCTGAGAGATCTTTGGAGCATAAATTCAAATTACTTGGCGATAATCACGAATTGAGCTCTTCTATTTTTTTGCCACGCTACTTCGTTATGTCCAGTATCCAAGGGTTGGCTTTTTCCGTAGGATATGATTCTCATTCTAGCGGTAGAAATTCCAAGAGAGGCCAGATAGTCACTGGTGCTCTTAGCTCTTTTTTCTCCCAAAGCCAGGTTATATTCTTCTGTTCCTCTCTCATCGCAATGGCCTTCTATAAGAACTGTTACGCTAGAAAACTTCTTTAACCAAGCTGCATTTTTCGCCAGCACTGGCTTAGCATCTTCGCGAATAAAGTACCGATCAAAGTCAAAATGAATCATTTTCAAGGGGACTTCTCTATTGATCTCTTCTAGAGATTTGGCTTGGAATATTTCTTCTTCTGACAGTTCAGGTTTCTTGACCGGGGGAACCTCTTTGACCTTTTCTACCTTAGGCTGCTCTTGGACTTGAGGAGGGGGTGGAGGAGGAGCTTCTTCAACCTTTGCTCGACAAGAGGCAAGAAAGAAGAAGATTAAGATGCCACTCAATGCCAAAATTGTTGCTTTTTTCATATGACCTCCAATCTTTTGATTTTTACAAGAGTTATGCCTGCCACTCCTGCCGGGACTTCATTTTTATATAATTAAAATTTTTCAATGTCAACACCAAATATGTAGCTTCTCCTTTTTAACGGGACCAGTCGGGTAGCTTGTTTTCTCCTCTAGAAGTAAGGCGGCGCAGGTTTGCTCCATCATAGTCTATCGTATAGAGCTGAATACTGCCGGAAAGATTGGAGGAAAAAATAAGGTGGCGCCCGTCAGGAGACCAACAAGGAGATTCATTCCTGGCATTGCTTTCGGTTAATTTGATGATCTCTCTGGTGCGGAGATTTAGGACATAAATATCAAATATCTGATCTACTCGGGAGACATAAGCGATTCTGTCACCCGTAGGAGACCAAGCTGGGGCATCATGGTAACTTCCTCCAAAACTGACTCTGCGGAGGTTTGAACCTTCGGCATCCATCAGGTAGATCTGAGGTGTCCCCCCTCGATCAGAGCTGAAGGCGATCTCACGGCTGGTGGGAGACCAATTGGGGGCTGTATCGATAGCTTTGTTAAAAGTCAGTCTTTTCAAGTTTTTCCCGTTACTGTTAGCGACATATATCTCCGCATTTCCGTCGCGAGTTGAGCAGAAAGCCAGTTTTTTCCCGTTAAGAGAAAATGAAGGAGCGAAATTCGTTCCTTGGGTCGAGATAGGCTCAATTTTTCCTTCATAGGGTGACAAGAGGTACAAGCCGGCGTTAATCCTCCGGTAAGAAGTGAAGGCAATCTTTTTTCCATCAGCTGACCAGGCTGGCATATAATCTCTGGACTTATTGAAAGTCAGGCGAGTCTGGTTATGGCCGTCATAATCCATCATGTAGAGTTCATCATTCCCATCCCGGTTAGAAATAAAGACGATCTTGGAAGTGAAATAAGGTTTTTCCCCGTATATTTTCAAGATTTCATCGGCGATTTTGTGGGCCATAAGCCTGTAGAGAGATTTTTCCCCTTGATATCGCTTTCCGAAAATATAATTTTCCCCTTTTATATCATAAAGCTTTCCTTCAAAAAGAATACTGTTGCTCTTTTCAGAAGTGATTTCGCCAACAAAGAGCAGGGTGGCTTGGATAGAAAGCCAATCCTTGAAGAATATCTTATCAGGATTTAAAGGTCTTATGTAGGAATAGTAGCTTTCTGGGAGAAGCTGGAATATCCGGCTGTATTTCAAATCTGCCATCATGATTTGGCGAATAGTCAAAGCTGCCTCGGTGGCTTCTGTAGATGAAGAGTGAACCTTAAATTCAGGCAAGGCAAGAGGAATAGCCGGCATGCCTTCTTTTATGGTGAGGACGACTTCTTGTTGAGAGAAAAAGAGAGACGATATCCCCAAGAAAAGGATAGCATAGAGAAAGATCGCCCTAGCCTTCATTTGGAATGTTCGAAGATTAGATGGATCCCCAAGTATTCTTCCTCATATTCTTTAGGGAGAGGAGGAAAAGGAGACGACGAGTGGACGGCTCGGACTGCGGACAGGTCTAAGGATCTTATTCCGCTTGATTCCTCCACCTCCACGGAGGAAATCTGGCCGTTCCGGTAGATCTTGAAGTACACTGTCGTTTGGAACGTTCCAGAGACTCCAGGATCGACCAGAGAAGTGAACCAGTTCGCCGAGACTCTGTCCATGATGATTTGGAGGTAATAGGTAAAAGGAAAACTAGAGAGTCCGATTTGGGAAGAATAACCAGAGCCAAATCCCGCTCCCTTCCCCAGGCCAATCCTGAGGCCAGCGCCTGTACCTGGGCCTGCTCTCTCTTTGGATTTTCCCTTTGAGCTGTCTCCTCTTTGAGGCTCCCTGATCACAGCCTTTTTCTCTTTTTTAGGTTTCCCTTCTTTCTTCGGCTGTTCAACAGGATGGCGAAAAGTCGAGGTCGGCTGTTCCTGGAATTTTTGAGGAGTTGTCAGGTCTCTCAGCGTTTCCCTTTTTTCCAGGGGTGTTTCGACTTCAGTCACTTCACTTTGACCTCCTCCTCCGCCTCCACCTCCTGGAATCGAAACCAGGTTGACGTAGTGAATCATTCCTTTTTTTGATGATTTAGGCAGAGAAGGTGAAGTTAAAATCAGCAAGAATAGAGCCAGATGAGCGATAAGTGAAAGGATGACCGCTGATCGGAATGATTTATCGTTGCCCATCCTTCTCACTCCTTCTCCTTCTCGTCCACTTCTATGGGTTCGGTGATTAAGCCCACGACCTCCACGTTTGCTTTTTTGGTGATGTCTAGGATGCTCATCACGAAACCATAGGGGAGGTCTTTATCGGCGCGGATGAACACAATTCTTTTCTCTCTTCCGTAGAAATATTCTTTCAATTTGCCTTCAAGAAGATGAATATTGATCACAGCTTCTTCGATGTGGATATACCGGTCGCGGGAGATGGTGAGGGTTAATCCCTCCTCAGCTGGCGCCGATTCTGTTTCGGCTTGAGGCAAGTTGATACCGATGCCTGATTTCATCATCGGAGCTGTGACCATAAAAATAACCAAGAGGACCAGCATGACATCGACGAAGGGAGTAACATTGATTTCAGATAGAGATGTCCCTATTTCTCTTTTGGTGAGGGAGCGAGTTCTAAGAGCCATAGAGTCTTTCTGCGATGTTCAAGAATTCTAAAGAAAAATCCTCCATCTCAGTAATCTTATCTTTGATGCGGTGAAGATAATAATTGTAAGCGATGACCGCTGGAACAGCAGCGAAAAGCCCTGCTGCAGTTGCAATGAGAGCTTCAGCAATTCCAGGCGCGACAGTGACGAGACTGGCAGACCTGACAATGCCGATTCTTTGGAAGGCATCCATGATTCCCCAGACAGTTCCGAATAATCCAATAAAGGGAGTGACACTTCCTGTAGTGGCGAGAAAGCCCATCATGCTCTCTAGTTTTGAGACCTCCTTGTTGGCCGCTTTTATCAGCGCCCGGTTTATCCTTTCGAGCTTGGCAGGGGCTAAGCCTGTCTGAGGGTTGGATTTGGTGAGGTAGGAAAGCTCTTTGAATCCTGATTGAAACAAATAGATCAGCGGGCTACCCCGGTATTTTTTTGCTGCTTCATTCACATCGCCCAAGTTTCTGCTTCGTCTGAAAACAGCCAGGAATTTCTCCGAGTGAGAAGTAGCCCTTTTCAGTGTTCTTCTCTTAAAAAAAATCACCGCCCAAGAAAAAATGGAAAAGAAGACTAAAACAATGATAACCAGTTGGACAACGAAACTGGCTTCTAAGATGAGTTTTAAGAAGTCCATATATCCTCTAAAAAAATTAGCATATGGCGGGGCTAAAGTCAAATTGGAGGATTCCCTCCTCCCTCGAAGAGAGTCTTGTCCAAGCCCTTGATAAAAACAGGCTTTTGGGAATGGCTTTGCTCCCGTTCAGGTTTTTAACGCCATTCCCTCGTTGCTCTTCTCGGAACCTGCGTAACTCGTCTCCTTCGGGACTCAGACATACTCGATGCCCGACTATATCGGGTTCCCTCGAAGTGCAACATCGTTGCGTGGAAACGACGCTGGGGGGATCCAAGGGGGTATGCCCTCCTTGGTCGCAGGACGCTTTACAGGGTCCGAGAAGGGGAGGCAGAGAGCCGTGAGAAGGAGATGGCGAGCGTTGGAAGGGGGGAAGCGGAGCTGTTCCCCCTCCAAGGGGGCTCGGCAAGGCTAAGCCTGAAAAGGTCGCTTCATCCATTCCCAAAAGCCTTTTAAAGTTATAGAGTGTCATAGGAAAAAGGGAGGCTCTCCTTTGTCGGCAAGGTCGATTGACAAATTCGAGATGAAGTAATAGATTTGAAGTCTAGCAGGATTAGAGGGAGGAGAAAAATAAGGAAAGACAGGGGCTTCCAGCCGGCCCAGGTTTTAGCCGTAAGTTTCATAGCCACTATTTTAGTCGGAACACTGCTGCTCCTTTTTGATTTCAGCACGAAATCAGGTCATATCTCTCTAGTCGATGCTCTTTTCACCTCGACCTCTGCAGTTTGCGTAACAGGTCTTGTGGTCCTGGATACCCCTACCTATTTCAGCCCGGTCGGTCAAGTGATTATCTTGGTTTTGTTCCAGCTCGGAGGCCTGGGAATCATGACTTTCTCGACCATGATTCTTCTCGCGGCCGGCAAGAAGATCTCTGTTAAAGACAAAATTATGGTTCAGGAGGGCTTTCATTATGCTGCTTCTAAGGATTTCAAGTCCTTGATCAGAAATATATTTTATTTTACGGTTTTCATCGAACTGGCTGGGACTCTTCTTCTTTTTGTCCGTTTCCTGAAAGAGACGCCCTGGCCTCGAGCTCTGTATCAATCGTTTTTTCATGCTGTCTCTGCCTTCTGCAACGCTGGATTTTCTCTTTTTAGCGATAGTTTTGCCTCTTACAGCAGAGATATCTTAGTCAACTCAGTGGTTGTGGTTTTAATTATTCTAGGGGGATTAGGATTTTTAGTGCTCCAGGAAGGCAAAGAGATTATTCGCCTCTTATTTAAGAGAAAAAAGAGACATGTCTCTCTCCATACCAAATTAGTGCTCAGCCTGACTTTAATCCTTATCGTCTTCTCTTTTGCTCTCTTTTTCTTCATAGAGAAAGATCATTCTCTAAAGACATTGGCCGGCGGGGAAAAGGTTCTTCCTTCTCTTTTTCAGGTTATTACTCCCCGCACAGCTGGGTTTAATACCATAGACTTGAATGGGCTGGGGTCAGCTTCGATTTTTCTTTTGATCTTGCTCATGTTCGTAGGGGCTTCACCTGGCTCCACAGGAGGAGGAGTTAAGACCAGCACTATGGGAGTGATCTTTGCTTTCCTGAAATCCAAAATTGCTGCCAGGGAGTCGGTTTCCATTTTTCGCAGAACACTTCCTTTCCCTCTGGTTACGATAGCTTTCCTAGTCATTTCTTTGAGTTTAAGCGTCATTTTTCTCTCCTCCTTTATTCTTTTGCTGAGCGAGCCTGGAGTGAGTTTACGAGAAGTCCTGTTTGAAGTCTTCTCTGCTTTCAGTACTGTCGGGCTTTCTCTGGGACTCACCCCAAAACTGAGTGCTCTAGGGAAGATTGTTGTTATCTTGACTATGTACATAGGAAGGATTGGGCCCTTGACTATGCTTTTTGCCTTCAGCCGACCTAGAGCCAGGGGAAGATTTGAGTATGTTGAAGAATCAGTCATGATAGGATAAAATCAGAAAAAGGAAGCATCCATGAAATTTGCTGTGATCGGGCTCGGAAGTTTTGGATCTAATGTGGCCAAAACTCTTTACGAAAAAGAAAATGAAGTTGTCGCAATAGATAAGGATAAAGAAAAGATTGAAGCGGTAAAGGATTTTGTTTCCCATGCTGTGCAGATGGAGTCGGCGAATAAGGAAAATTTGCAGGCCTTAGGACTTAAAGAAATGGATGTAGTGGTCGTTAGCTTGGGGCCGGAGATGGAAGCCAGCATCCTGACAGTTTTGTTCTTGCATGAGCTGGGAGCCAAAAGGATAGTGGCTAAAGCCTTGACTGAAGACCATGCTAAAGTCTTGGAGGCGGTGGGAGCCACCGAGGTTATCTATCCAGAGAAAGACATGGCCATAAAGATAGCCCTGAGATTGAACTCCCCCAATATCTTGGATTATTTTCCTCTTCTTTCCGGAGTCAGCATCCAGGAGATTGCTCCCCCTGAAAAGTTTATCGGCAAAAGCTTGAAAGAGCTTGATTTAAGGAATAAGTACCATGTCCAAGTCATTGCTATTAAAGAGGTCATAACGGAAAAAGTGACCTATATCCCTAGAGCTGATTTTGTTATCAAAGATAGCGATATTCTAATTATCATGGGGGGAGAGAAGCAGCTCGCCAAGATAAATGCTTTATAACTCGACTGGCAAGTCTAGATTAAATTCTTCAATATTCCCATAGCCACCTGCTTAGCCTGCTGGCCGGTTTCTTTGGTGGGCCCCACACAAGAAGGGCATCCTTCCTGGCAGGGGCAGACCTCTATGGTCTTCAAGCAGTGTTCCAAGAGGGATTTCTCAAGCTCAAAGAGAGCTGGACTCAGCCCGATGCCTCCTGGATAGTTGTCATAGATAAAGATATTAGGCTCAAACTCTTCCGAAGAAAAAATGGCGGCCTTTTCTTCATCGGGAATTTTAAAAGGCATGTCTCGGGGGGCAACGGATTGGCCAGTGGAGTTATCCCCGATGGATACACCCACATCGTGGAGATCGCACATCATGAATAGCGGAGAGACATGATGGAGAAGGTAGGCTAAACCGAACAATCCGTTTATTTTTTGTTCTGGAGTAAAAGCAAGTAGCTGGATGACATGAGAAGGAATAGTCAGCCAGTAGGCTGTGGTGTGCATTTCGTTTTGCGGGAGGCCTAATTTTCCCGCCCCTACATTCTCCATGGTGTGAAATTTGATTTTCTTAAAGCCCACCACCTGGGTGGCAACATGGACTTCTCCGTGGGAAACAGCACATTTTTCTAGCTTTTTCTGGTCAAAAATATCGAGAATCTTAACTTTTGTATAGTCAATGGCATCCGTAAAATAGTCGACGTCTGTTTTCTTAACGTGGGCTTTTCTCTGGGTATAATCGAGCTTTTCAACGAAATACTGTTCGCCTTCGCAGATATAGATGGCTTTTGGATGGAGAGTGGTTAGAGCCGAGGAGAAATCCACTTCAGCTATGGCCTTTGATTTGGAGCTGGTATCAACCACCACAAAATTATCTGAACTTATGCTCCTGAGGCTGACGCCGTCGGCAGGATAGGCATCCGAGGTCCAGAACCATTTGTCTTGGGAATGGTGGATGAGTTTTTCTTTTTCCAAGAATTCGAGAATCTCTCCTATGTCGACTTGACCAAACTTTTCTCCATCTTTGAAGGGAAGCTCGAAAGATGAGCATTCCACATGGCTGACCAGGATGGAGAGATTGTCTGGGTTTATCAAAGCTCTTTCAGGACTTTTGGAAAAGAAGTAATCCGGATGGTTGACGATGAACTGGTCAAGAGGAGAGCTGGAAGCCACGAGAACCGCAGCTGATTTCCCTGTCTTTCTGCCTGCTCGTCCAGCTCTCTGCCAGGTGCTGGAGATTGAACCAGGGTAGCCGGCCATCACTGCCACATCAAGACTACCGATATCGATGCCTAATTCGAGAGCATTGGTAGAGACGACTCCAAGGATTTCGCCTTCCCTTAATCCCTTTTCAATCTCCCTCCTTTTTAAGGGAAGATAGCCTCCTCTGTAGCCTCGGATGAGCCCTTCATGCTTGATGGTTTTCTCGACATCTTCTTTGAGATAAGTGAGCAGGACTTCGGTGATAAGACGGCTCTGGGCAAAGACGATGGTCTGTAGGTTGTTGTCGAGAAAGAGAGAGGCAACGCGGCGTGACTCATTGACGTAAGAGCGGCGGATACCCAAGAATCGATTGACGACAGGCGGGGTATAGAAGATGAAGAATTTTTCACCGCGCGGAGCTCCATTATTGTCGAGGAGAGTCGCCGGAGCCTCGATCATTCTTTCGGCGATTTCTAAAGGATTGGCGATAGTGGCAGTGGAGAGGATCAATTGCGGATGAGAGCCGTAGAAAGCGGCGATTCTCTTGAGCCTTCTTAAAACATTAGCCAAGTGACTCCCGAAAATACCCCGGTAATTGTGAAGCTCATCGATGACGATGTATTTCAGGTTTTCGAAGAGTTTTATCCATTTGGTGTGATGAGGAAGGATTCCGGTATGGAGCATGTCAGGATTGGTCAAGATGATATGGCCACGGGCTCTTATGGCTTTCCTGGCATCCTGGGGAGTATCACCGTCATAGGTAAAAATCCTGACTTCTTCGGGGAGGAGCTTTATGATATCGTCGAGTTCTGCCTTTTGGTCTTGGGAAAGAGCTTTGGTCGGAAAAAGATAGATCGCCCGTGCAGAGGGGTTCTGGAGGATTTCATGGAGAACAGGGAGATTGTAGCAGAGTGTCTTGCCTGAAGCGGTGGGTGTGACGACTACAATATTTTTTCCTTTTTTCAAAGCTTCCCAAGAGGAAAACTGGTGAGAGTAAAGGTTAAGGAATCCTTTTTCTTTGAGTGCTTCCACGAGAGCCGGGTGGACGCCAGGAGGATAATCCTGGTATCGACCTTCTTGGGCTGGAAGATGCTTTATGGTCCGGATAGAGTCATGCTTGAGCCCCAGTTTTCTTAAAAGTTCTAAGGATTTTAACAGATTTTCTTCTCGAGTCATTTCCTGACCTCTGGCTCTATATTAACAAAAAGAATTCAGAGATGCTAGACTGCCATCGGCAGCAAATACCAAAGGGGTCAGGTTTTGACTTTCTACATGGTAAAAAAAATATATGTTCTAGATAATAGAACGTTAAAAGTCAAGACATGACCCCATATGAGATAATCATGGCCAAGCCTGACCCTGAAGTCTGGTTCGCGCTTTCATCTTTCTTGTTTAATCACTGACAAAAGGATAAAATTTATAGTCATGATGCGAGAAGGAGATCATGTTCGATAAGATAAAGATAAAAGGCGCGGCTCAACACAATCTCAAGAAGATAGATGTATGCCTTCCTCGGAATAAGCTGATTGTGGTGACCGGCCCCAGTGGATCTGGAAAATCTTCCCTTGCTTTTGAAACCCTGTTTGCCGAGGGGCAGAGGCGCTACCTCGAATGCCTGTCTGCCTATGCCCGCCAATATATTGAACAGATGGAGAAACCTGAAGTGGAATCCATCGAGGGAATATCTCCTTCCATCTCTATCGACCAGAAAACAATTTCTCCCAATCCTCGTTCCACGGTTGGCACGGTCACAGAGGTCTATGATCTTCTTCGCCTGCTTTTTGCACGGGTAGGAGTTCCTCACTGCCCTCGGTGTGGAAGGGAAGTCAGCTCTCAGACTCCGCAGCAGATCTTGGAAAGAATCATGGATTCATTTTTAGGCCAGAAAGTTAAGATCTTTTCTCCACTGGTCAGAGGGAGAAAAGGGGAATATCATCGTCTCTTCGAGAGATTGAGCAAGAAAGGTTTCCTCCGCGTCCGGGTGGATACCGAGGTGAGAGATCTAGAAAAACTCCTTCCGCTCGAAAAGACCAAGAAGCATAATGTGGAGGTGCTGGTTGATGAAATAAAAATTTCTCGGGATTCAGAAGAAAGACTGAAGGAAGCTATCGACAGAAGCCTAGACTTAGCTGAGGGAGACCTGCTGCTGCTCAGGGAAGACGGAAAAGAGGTCTATTATTCTCTAAAACTTCTCTGCCCTTATTGCGAGATCAGTTTGCCCGAGCTTGAACCGCGGAGTTTTTCCTTCAACAGCCCTTACGGGGCCTGTCCTCAATGCCATGGCCTTGGTTTTCAAACCATCACCGACGAGTGGGGTGAGGTGGAGCTGACAGATGAAGTCTGTCCTTCTTGCCAAGGAAGGAGGTTAAAGGAGGAAAGTCTAGCCGTTAGAGTCGGCGACAACAATCTTTATGAGCTGAGCACTTTCCCAGTCAGCCGTTTGATAGAGAAGCTTTCCTCGTTAAGATTTTCTGGCAATCAAGAGGTCATAGCGTCGGGGATCTTAAAGGAAGTGATTTCCCGCCTAAAAGTGATGCTTCAATTGGGAATCCCTTACCTCCATCTCAACCGGACCACAGCTTCTCTTTCGGGAGGGGAGGCACAGCGGGTCCGTTTAGCGGCTCAAGTCGGCTCTCGTTTGAGAGGCATACTTTATGTTCTTGATGAGCCCACCATAGGTCTCCATCAGAGGGATAACGGTAAACTTATCGCTCTATTGAGAGAAATCCGAGACCAAGGAAACTCCGTAGTCGTGGTTGAACATGACGAACAGACTATCCGGGCAGCTGATCATATTCTGGATCTAGGACCAGGAGCAGGAGAAGGGGGAGGATACAAGGTTGCCGAGGGCACTCTGTCTCAGATACTCCCCTCACCAGACTCTCTTACTTCTCAGTATTTAAGGAAGGAAAGAAAAATCCCTATACCAAAAGAGAGAAGAGAGATCAAAGGCTGGATTACTGTTACGAAAGCCAGAGAGCACAATCTAAAAAATGTCGATGTCCGTATTCCCCTGTCGGTGATGACGGTGGTCACGGGCGTTTCGGGTTCTGGGAAAAGCACTCTTGTTTATGACATCCTATACAGAGGGCTCCAGAAAGTCCTGTACAAGGCTAAGCAGAGAGTTGGCCAGCATCAAGGAATCTTAGGGATTGAACAGATCGATAAAGTCATTTCTGTAGACCAAAGACCTATCGGCCGGACACCTCGTTCCAATCCTGCCACCTACACCGGGCTCTTTACACCTTTAAGGCAGCTCTTTGCTCAGGTTCCAGACTCAAGGATGAGAGGGTATTCATCCAGCCGTTTTAGCTTCAACCTCCCGGGTGGACGGTGTGAAGAATGCCAAGGGGCCGGAGCAAAGAAAATCGAGATGCATTTTCTGCCTGATGTTTTCGTGACCTGCGACCGATGCCAGGGAAAACGCTATAACAAAGAAACTCTCTCGGTGCGCTATAAGGGGAAAAACATAGCTGATTATCTCGCTATGACTGTGGACGAGGCTTATGAATACTTGAAGGCCCATCCTGTGCTCAGGAGGAAATTGGCCGTGCTGATGAAAGTAGGCTTGGGCTATATCAGGCTGGGCCAACCTGCACCAACTCTATCGGGAGGAGAAGCCCAGAGAATCAAATTGACCAAAGAGTTGGGTCGAAAAAGCTCTGGCCAAACCCTTTTTCTGCTGGATGAACCCACAACCGGGCTCCATTTCGACGATGTCCGCAAACTTCTGGAACTTCTGGCCGAGCTGGTAAAAAGGGGGAATACGGTTATCATCATCGAGCACAACCTTGAAGTTATTAAGTTTTCGGATTATATTATAGACTTGGGACCTGAGGGGGGTGAAGAGGGAGGTTGGATTGTGGCCCAAGGAACTCCAGAAGAGGTGGCCAAGGCAGAAAATTCGTACACCGGAAGATTTTTAAAAAAGGTTTTAACCGGAAGAAAGGTTTTTCATTAAAGATGGCTTTTGAGGATATTTCTGGAAATTCAAGGGTAAAAAAGATACTGCAGAAGGCTCTCCGGAAGGGAAGAATGCCCAATTCTCTGCTTTTTTCTGGCCCTGAAGGAGTTGGAAAGGGCGATACAGCTTTGGTTTTGGCTAAATCCTTGAACTGTGAGGAGAGGGAAGATGATGCCTGCGAGGTCTGTCCTTCGTGTAAGGCGATTTCAGGAGGAAAGTTCCCTGATGTCATGGCTATCTCTGCCGAAGGAGAGGTCATCAAAATCGAGCAAATCAGATTCTTGAAACAGACCGCATACCTCAGGCCCATGGTCGGGAAAAAGAGAGTTTTTATCGTGAATGAGGCGGAAAGGATGACCGAAGAGGCGGCCAATTCTTTCCTGAAAATTTTGGAAGAACCTCCCAATTTTGCTCATATCATCCTTGTGACTCATAATCCCTATTTGATTCTCCCGACCATAAAGTCGCGTTGTCAAGTTTTGAGTTTTTCTGCTGTTTCCCGGGAAGAGATGGAAAAAATACTCCTGGGCAAGGGATATGAGAAAGAACAGGCCAAGCTGATTCCTCTCCTTGTTCGGGGAAACCTAGAGCAGGCTTTGAGCCTAGAATGGGAAGAAGTTCAGAGCAAGAGAAAACAAGCTTGGGAATTGTTTTTATCTCTTCTCAGGAAAGAAGAGATTTCTGGTATGGTGAAGAATTTTACCTCCGCTAAAAAAAGTCTTATCAAGGAGGAGTTGGAGGAAATTCTAGAATTTTTCTCCTCTTTCTGTCGTGACTTCGTACTGACGAAGGAAAAAGGAAGACCCTCTTATCTCTTAAATCCTGACTATGAAGAGGAGATTCAACAAGAGGAGAAACTCTTGAGCCTAGACCTGTTGATGGACTGCTTGCATCAGATAGACTTCGCTCTTTCAGCCCTGAACAAGAATTTAAACGTGAATCTCCTGGTTAGCTCATTTTTTTCGAATTTCATGGAAGGTGAATATGTCTGAGATCATTTGTATGCTTTCTGAACAATCGGGAAAAATCTTCAGAGCGAAAATCGGGAAAGATAAGGTCGAACGCGGCGATCTATGCCTCGTTGAATCCGAGTTTGGGGGTGATTTGGGAGTAGCCATTGATGTCTCCAGTGAGGTCTGCAATCATCATAAATCATCCAAGAATGCTGTGAAAATTATCCGGAAAGCCACTGAAGACGATAAAAGAAAGTTTAAATGGCTTAAAGAAAAAGAAATCAAGGCCTTTGATTTTTGTTTAAAAAGAATCAAGGCTCGTCAGTTGCCGATGAAGTTAGTCCGAGTTAGATACTTCTTTAACGAGAAGAAGGGAATATTTTATTACACTGCGGATGGCCGGATTGATTTTAGGGAGTTGGTGAAGGATCTCGCCAAAGAGTTCAAGATGAGGATCGAGATGCGGCAGGTCGGAGTGAGGGATGAAGCCAAGATGGTCGGAGGACTGGGAGTTTGTGGCCGCCCCCTGTGTTGTTTTAGTTTCATGCAGACTTTTGAACCAGTCACGATCCAAAAAGCGAAGAAACAGCAGATTGTCATCAATCCCACCAAAATCTCGGGCTTATGCGGCCGGCTGATGTGCTGTCTGGCCTTCGAAGAGGAAAGTCGAGGTCGGATGTATGCGGAAGATGAGAAGATAGAGGAAGATTAGAAACAAGAATTCAGAAATATGATAAAGTTTCTAGGGCTTATTCAGCAGTGATTTTGAACTGAACTTTAGGGGAGACCGCCAGTAAAGTTCCCTGGGGGGAGAAGGCTTTGACCTGCCAGGAGTATTTTCGGCTGGCTTGCATGCGATTCTTAACATCGTCGGGTAAAGAAATTGTATTTTCTTTGGTGGTGGCTGTCCAGAATGGGTGGTGGTTAAAGTAAATCGAGATTTTGTACTCCACGTTATCTCCCAGAGGGGCCCACATGAACTGAGAAGGTACGGCCTCGATGTCTATGACAGGGGAAATCAGTCTTAGGTTTTCTCCTCTGACTCTACCTTCATCGAATTCGTAGTAAAACGGCTGCTGCGTAGGAGTTGTTTTCTTTTGGAAGGGAACAACATTCAACATGACCACGAGAAGGACCAAGGTCACGGACACGGAAACCGCGGCATAGGCCCATTGTTTGGGGGTGAGGAAAGAAAGGATTTTTCCGAAAGAGAACACTTCCTTTTTCTCTTCTGGCCTTTCTTCATCAGCAAATATTCTATGTCCCTGGTTCTTGATGACGGCAATGAGTTCATCCCTGGCGACCATCTTTTCGAAACAAGGCTCGCAGTTAAAGTAGTGTTCTTCGAAGTTTTCCTTTTCTTTCTTTTCTAATTTATTGAGTAAATAATCGTCGATTAAGATATCGAAATTGCATTTTTTCATTATTGCACTCTTTCTCCTTTATTCACTAGTTTAGTCGAGTGAAACCGGAAGAAACTGAAAAAAAATCATTTTTTTATTATTTTTCTTAAAAGTTTTTGAGCATAGTCAACTCGCTCACTCACTCTTCGGGGAGAAATACCAAGTTTTTCAGCAACTTCGTTCCGGGAAAGGCCTTTATAATAATAGAGATGAAGGACTTTTCTGTATTTAGGCTTCAGTTTTTGTATGGCCTCTGTTAGGGTTTTGGCTCTCTGTCTGCTTTCAAATTCTTGTTCCGGGGCTGGGAAATTTTTTGGCTCAGGAATGTGTTTTAGGGTTTTGCTTTTCTGTCTGATATAGTCGACAATGCGGCGACTAGAGATCGTATAGATAAACGTCCCTATAGAAGATTCTCCTCTGAACTCTCCCTTTTTTATCTTTTCTATGACATTAGTGATGATTTCATTAACGACATCTTCCCAGTCAGGATTCTGATGGCCGAGGTATTTTTTTATCCTGAAACTGAGGATTGGCCTGTACTTGACGATGATTTCATCTAAATCGAGCTTTTGTTTCATTTTTATTCCGGAAAAGCAACCCAGGAGCAGCGATGGTCGTTGATGCTTATTCCAGACCGCATCCCAGAGAGCATCGATGTTTTCTCGGGATTGGACCTCATTTTTATCCTTGCTTGAGAAAAAAAACAGAAATACCCAAAAATCCAATCATAATTTAATAAAAATAAAAGACACAAATAAATAGTCTTTAGGGATGATTTTCAAGGTGATTTTTTCTCATCTTTTAGGATTAATCGGGATTCTTTAAAAATCCTTTCAGGCCTTTTGTAGCGAGCGGTGATGATATGCCTTCTAGAAAGTGAGGAGAAGTCTGTGAGCGGCTCTTATGGCTTCAAGACGATTGAAGAAAAAGATCGAGGTCCCTTTTTTTCTTGCTCTCTCAAATATGATTTCAGTTAGGAAAAACAGAACCGTCCCCTGTTTTCATCCCCTGTTTTCAGAAAAAAAGAGCAAAATTTGTCTCTAGGATGACATAATTTGTCCTTTTGACAATAATTGTCAGCAACCTTTTCAATTTTCTCTGAAGATATTCGACTAAATATTTTGCCAGGGAAAATGATGCATACTGAGAATTGGAAGAAGCGATCCCGACAGCAAATTTCAGGTGGTCTCCCCAGCCAAGGATTCCCGCCGCCCTACGAAATCCTCATGCTGGTCCTTTTTCCTGACCATGAAAAGAAACACAGTCAAAGACAAGGAAGGCTTCATTTTAACTTAAGGATGGAGCTTAAATGTTAGAACATACGCAAAAAGAAAACAGGAAAGCATTGGTCATCGAGGATGAGGAGGGTTCTAGAAGCTTTTTCTATCCGAATCTCATTTGCATCGAAGACAAAAAATTTCTTCCATGGATGAAAGACCCAGACTTTACTTTTCTTTGCAATGGAGATGACAACTCATCGATTTCCAGCCTGAATTTTCATTCGGTCCCTAGGATTGCTTCTGCCAAGAAGGTTTTAAGGGATTTGAATAAGCGGTACACGAGCCTCTTTATCGGCCAGGATTACAACCTTGATGAGATTTTAGCGGAGGAGCGGAGCTTTCTCAATTCAAACCTACTTTATTTCATCGCGGTCACTGATAGGAATGAAGATACACTGTATCACTCTCACATGGTTGCTCGATACACTCTCATGCTTTCCAAAGCGCTGGGAATCGAAGATAAAGAGTTTTTAACCTCGATAGAGAGGGGAGCCCTGCTCCATGATATAGGGAAAATAGGAATTCCAGAGGGTATTCTGAGAAAGCCAGGCCCCTTAACGGATACAGAAAAAGAGATCATTAAGAACCATCCTTTCTTAGGCTATGAGATGATAAAAGAGTTTGATTTCCTGAAAAAATCCGCCCAAGTTGTTTTGTACCATCATGAACACTATGATGGCAGTGGTTATCCCTACGGCTTAGCAGGGGAGGAAATTCCCATCGAAGCCAGGATATTCGCCTTAGCCGATACTTTTGATGCCTTGACTTCGGATAGACCTTACCGGAAAGGGAAGAGTTTCGATGAAGCCTTAGTAGAGATGGAGAAGAATTGTGGCAGTCAGTTTGATCCTCTCTTGGCAGATATTTTTATTTCTCTTCCCTTAGATAGACTAGAACGAATAAAAGAAGAAACTTATCAATACCTTTCTCCTCGCAAAGTCCATTAATTTCCCTCAAAATCTTCTCTAAACGAAAAAGCCCTTTCCTTCTTAAAGCTTGACCTCTTCTCAGTTGCCAAAGGGAAAGTTCCAAAATCTCTCTGAAAGCGAAAAAAATGATTCTTGTTCTTTGATTCTTGACTTGCAGCTCTTTTCCCATTATTTTTCCAAGAGCGATGACTTCCAAAGAACGGGTCAAAAGAGCCATGGACCTTGGCGAACCAGACCGGGTGCCTCTCATGTGCCAGTTGAGTATCGGCCATATGTTGCAGCAGACAGGTTTTTCTCCGGCTGAATTCTGGTTTTCGGCCGACCTTTTTGCCGAGGGTCTCTTACAGCTCAGAGAGACCTATGGTTTTGATGGCATTCTCATCAGTCTTCACGGTCATTCTCCTAGCTGGAAAGAAGAGACGGAGAAAATTCAGACGGAGGAAAAAGCCGAGGTAGTTTATTGGAAAAACGGCGAAAGGACAGATTGCCTTTATGATGGCCTTCCGCGGCATCATCCTCACGATCCTCCTTCCCCGCCTGGTATTCAAGAATTTGATCCAGTAGCGCTGCCCGAAGAGATCGGTTTTATTCCTGTTTCCCAAGGGCTAGAATTTCGAATTCACCCTGAGCACAAGTACGATGTTTTCGATATCATCAACCAAAGAGCAGGAGAAGAGTATTCCATCCACGGCGAGGTAACTTCTCCTTTCGATTATTTTCTTAACCTTTTCGGACTCCAACGAGGGATGGTTTATCTTATTCAGGAGCCCTCAAAAGCTAAAGAAATACTTCAGCGCTATGCTGATGGCGTGAAGAGGATGGCCTTGGAGCAGATTGAGCATGGAATCGATGCCCTGAAGATTTCCTCGCCTTATGCGGGAGCAGGGTTTATTTCTCCTGGATTTTATCGAGAATTTGTCCTTCCTTATGAAGGCCAGATAGCCCGAGCGGTACGAAGCTGCGGAGTGCATGCCTACACTCACACCTGCGGAGCCATCAGCGATCGCTTGGAGATGATGATCGAGACCGGAATCTCTGGGATTGAATGCCTTGATCCTCCTCCCCTGGGAAATGTTCGCTTAGCCGAAGCAAAGAAGCGCCTGGAAGGCAAAGTTTTCATCAAAGGAAATATTGATCCGGTCAATGTTTTGCTTTTTGGCTCCAGAGAAGTTGTAGAGAAAGATGCTGAATACAGGATCAAGGTTGCCAAGCCAGGTGGAGGTTTTATTCTCAGTACAGCCTGTTCCGTAGCTCCCCATACAAAAAGAGAGAACATTCAAGTCTTAGCTCGGGTGATCGAAGAGGAAGGTTATTATTAGAGCTGTCTTTATATCCGAGATAGCATAGCTTTAAATTAAACACAAGAGTTTTGAGGATATCTCGGCTCCCAAAAGATTTTTTACGCCATTCAAATTACTCTCTTCTCGGCTGCTCCGTAACTCACTTCGCTCAGACATACTCGCAGGTCGACTCTGTCGACTTCCCTCAAAGAGCGAAATTTTAAGGCTAAATCTTTTAAGGTCGCCTCATACATCCCCAAAACTCTTCTTCTCACGGAAAATGTAATGTTTAACCTATTATGAGTCTTTTTTTCTGGTCTGTTTCTTGAGAGACTTGGAGTAGAGTTCGGCCGTATGCAGAATTTCAAAGGAGCCGCCCTCTTTTCTTAAATGGGCTCTGAGTTGGAAAAGGCAGCCCGGACAGTCGGTGGCGATAAGATCTGTCTTATTTGACAGGATTTTCTGCTTCTTCCTTTCCCAGATGAGAGAAGAGATCTCGGGATTCTTGAAGAAGAAGACTCCACAAAATCCACAGCAAGCGAGGGGCTCTTCTTCAACTTTCAGCTCATAGCCGAGAGACTGAATCAGCTCTCTTGGCATTTCGTGTTTCAGGGGATCATTCGAGTAATGACAGGGATAATGGTAAAAAATATCTTGGCTCGGACTTTGTCTTTCCCCGAGCAAGTATCCCTTGGTGACCAGAAATTCAGTAAAATCATAAACCTTATCCATCCATCGGGAGGAGGCTGCCTGGAATTGGGGGTACAGGTTCTTAAAGATTGAATTTCCGGTGGGACAGATGGTTATTATGTAATTTGGGTTTTCTCTCTCGAAGGATTTTAGGTTTTTATGGGCCAGTTTCTGGACATCTTTTTTATGACCGAGGTGCAGGCTG
Source organism: Candidatus Aminicenantota bacterium (assembly GCA_011772495.1). GTDB lineage: Bacteria > Acidobacteriota > Aminicenantia > Aminicenantales > Aminicenantaceae > WVZL01. Next base: position 107,071 of record WVZL01000016.1, on the reverse strand, counting down.
GGGGCGCCGCAGCACACTTGGTCTGAAGGCGAGACGACTGCGAACCCGTGATGAGAGAGAGTGGAGATGACACTTTCGCGAAGTTCCGGGAAGAAAAGTCTACCCAGACATCCTTGGAAGAAGTAGATTTTCTCCTTGTATCTCTTTAACGGGAATTCGGTTTTTTTAAGGCTAAGGGCAGGGAGAGTTTTTCCCTTTGCCCAGGACAAGGGAAGGTTTTCCAAATACCCATTTTTTTTCCAGGGTGATTGGATCAAAGATAAGATCTTAGCTGCGAATTCATAAAGAGAACTCTTCCTTATAACAGTCGAAAGAGCTCTTTCCAGCATATTTGGACCCACTCTATTTTTTACTTCGAGCAGAAGTTCGCTGGTGCGAATTCCCACTGGGCAGAAAGCATCGCATTTTTTGCAGTCGGCGCAAAAGTCGAGCAGACAGGAAATCTCCTTGGCCGAGCGGTTCATGGCCGTCATGAGGATACCGATACCTCCTGGATAGACAGGTCCTCCAAAGAGGTGTCCTCCTACGGCCTGAAAAACCGGGCAGACAAGCATGCAGCCGCCGCATTTCAGACAATAGAGAATTTCCTTCAACTGTTCATCTTTCCCTATCTTGAGTCTCTGATTATCGAGAATGATGATGTGGAGTTCCTCTGGGCCGTGAGCTCCTATGACCAATTCCTTTTCGATATCTGTTGTCCGGCTCGGTCCTGAGATAAAGGAAACGTAGGAAGTCAGCTTATTTCCTGATGAGGCCGTGGTTAGAGCTTTAATAAGGGTGGCGGCCTGCTCTAGCGATTGGACGAATTTTTCAGTTGTCAGAAGAGCGATGTGGACAGGAGGAAGGGATGTAACCAAGCGGGCGTTTCCTTCGTTGCTGATGATAACCAAGGTTCCTGTTTCAGCCACTGCCAGGTTGGCTCCTGAAACGCCGATATCAGCTTCAATAAAGTTCTGGCGCATCTTTTCTCTTGCCAGTCGGACAATTTTTTTAGGGTCGGCAGGGACCTGAATTCCAAGCTGCTTGCTGAGAATTTTTGCAATTTCTTCCTTGGTTTTGTGAAGGACAGGAGCTGTTATATGGGAGGGTCTCTCTTTAGCGAGCTGGATAATCCATTCCCCCAAATCAGTTTCCACGACTTGGTAGCCTTTTTTCTGGAGAAAGTCATTGAGCCCAATCTCTTCGCTCACCATGGATTTAGACTTGACGATCAGTTTGGCTTTTTTCTGGCGAGCGATTCGCTCTATCCTCTGGAGCGCCTCTTGAGGAGTGGAAACTTGGTAAACATGAGCCCCTGACATCCTTGCTTCTTGGCTGAATTCTTGAATAAGCTGAGGAAGCCGCTCGAGGCATTCTTCTTTTATGGCCCTGGCTTTTTCTTTGTATTCCTCCCAGGACATGTTTTTGGTCGTGTCTTCAAATTTCTGGTAATGGTGGGAAGAAGCGGTCTGGAGAGCCTGTCGGAGGTTTTTATTCTTGAGAGCTTTGTTTAACCTTCTTTTCTGTTTTTTCAACGAGAACAACTAGGGCTCCTCTTCTTTTCTCTCGAGATAGGATTTGGCGTCGACCAGGATTTCCCGGGGCTTGCTTCCCTCTGAAGGGCCGACAATACCTTCTTGTTCCATCTGGTCAATGATTCTGGCGGCTCGAGCATAACCCAATTTGAGTTTTCTCTGGAGATAGGAGGCTGAGGCTTGACCAGTAAGAAGGACCAGTTCCACGGCTTTATCGTAAAGCTCATCTCTTTCTCCGAACTCATCCAAGGGATACTCTTCAGGGCTCTTTATGACGTTGACGATTTTTGTGTCATAGGTTGGGCTTCCCTGCTCCTTGGCGAATTTCACCAGGCGGGTGACTTCAGCGGGAGTCAGGTAGGCGCAATGCAGCCTGATCAAGCGGGGATAATTCGGGGGCATGAAGAGCATGTCGCCAAGGCCCAGGAGTTTTTCAGCTCCAGGAGCATCAAGGATAATTCTTGAGTCAACCCGGGATGGAACTCGGAAGGCTATGCGGCAGGAGAAGTTATTCTTGATGGTTCCGGTTATGACATCGATCGAGGGGCGTTGGGTGGCCATGACAAGATGGATCCCTACAGCTCTGGCCAGTTGAGCCAAGCGGGCAATATAGTATTCCACCTCTTGGGCTCCGATCATCATCAATTCTGCCAGCTCATCGATGATGATCACAATATAGGGAAGAGGCTGGAGGCGTTCTTTTTCCTCATCCGTTAATTTGTCTTTCTTATCTTTCAAGATTTGTTTCACCCGCAAATTGTGCTGCTCTATGTTCCTGGCATTCAGGAACCCTAGTTTTTGGTATCTTGCTTCCATTTTTTTTATGGCATTGGTTAAAACTGCCTCTGCCTTCTTCGCTTCTTTGATGACCGGGCTGAGGAGGTGAGGGATACCGTCGTACTGATTGAATTCCAATCTTTTGGGATCAATCAGGATGAGTTTGACTTCATCCGGAGTGGCCTTGTAGAGAATGCTGGCAATGATACACTGCAGGGCTACGCTTTTTCCTGAGCCCGTGGCCCCGGCGATGAGGAGATGAGGCATGATGGATAGATCAGTGACATAAATCTCTCCGTGAACCGTCTTTCCGAGAGCTACAGTGAGTTTTGAAGGCGATTTTATGAATTCCTCCGACTGGATGATATCCCTGAGCTTGATGACTTCTCTTCTGTCGTTCGGAATTTCAACTCCAAGGGAAGATTTTCCAGGCATCCTTTGGATTCTGACTGATTCAGCGCCTAAGGCTAGGGACAGGTCTTCTGTTAGGTTGGATACCTGGCTGACTTTGACCCCAGGATATGGAAAGAATTCATAGGTCGTGATGATCGGGCCAGGGTGGTACTCCTTAACTTCTCCTTCGACTCGGAATTCTCCGAGCTTGTCCTCGATTCGCTGCTTTTTTTCGTAGAGTTCATTCTTGTCTATTTGTTCATGGCTCTTGGTTTCATCTAAGAGATTGAAGGAAGGAAAGCGGTAATCCCCTCTTTTTCCTACCTCTTGGAAAAGGGGTTTTTGGGTCACCGGTGGGGATGGCACTTTAGGGGGGAGGGGTTCTGGGAAAGGTTCTTTTTTTCTCTTTTTCGGCTTTTTTTCTCGGAGGATTTTTTCTGTTTCCTCCTCCACGGAAGAATATTTTTCGACAACTTTTCTCCTCTTCTTCTCCCGGTCTTTAGCTTTCTGGTAGTTGGTGATTTTGATCCGAACTTCCTTGAAGACAAACCTGAAGAATCCGATCCCAAGCTGAAATATCTTCCCGATGGAGATCCCGGTAGAGAAGATGATGAACAAAACCAGCAAAGCCGCGATCAAGATGAGAGAACCGGTATGGCTGAAATAGCGAATGAGGAAGGTGGAAACCAGGTAGCCTATGAGACCACCAGCTTGGATCTCTATTCCTTTCCAAAGAAAACTGCCGATGAGCAAGAAGAGAAAGGAACTCAGAAGTAGGAACAGAATCACGACTCCTCCCGTTTTCACCAAGAAACGTCTTTTTTCTCTCAGGAGAAGAAGCTGAAATCCTAAGTAGAGAAGAGCCAAGAGGAGGAAGAAAGAGGTTAATCCTGAGAATTGAAACAGGGCCTCAGCTAGGGACGCTCCCACTCTTCCTCCGTAATTATGTATTTTCTGGTCAGCGGAAGTGACATTGGCCCAGGAGGGATCTTGAGGATGGTAGCTGATCAAGCTGATAAAAGAAAAGATGGCCAGAAAGATGAGGAGGACACCGACTATTTCAAAATAGCTAACCCTTCTTCTTCTCTTTGGCTTTTGGGAGCTCGGGTCGATTTTCTTTTTCTTCCTGTGTTTCATCAACAGGATTATATCATATTTATGTTGTTTACTGAACGAAGAGGCCCTGGCTGAGTGGCTTGAAAACAGACAGGCTTTTCTAAGCCTCTTCCCTTAAAATTCAAGTATATCCAGGTTTTCCGGCCCGAGGAAGCTTCTGACGGTAAGGGGAAGAGAGATGAGATATGAACTGCAGGCTGTTCGCTAATAGATATTTTAGGGATTCTTCACCTTCTTCGATTTTTCCCCCAAAAATTGGTAAAGGTTGACCAATTGGGAGATAGTCAGTTGTTCTGGCCGTATAGAATTTACTATGCCGAATTTTTGGAATGCTTCTCTCAGTAAAGAAGGTGGATACTGGATCCTGATCAGGTTATTATAAAGAGTTTTTCTTCGGTGCTGAAAAGCTTTTTTCAGGAATCTTAAGAACGCTTCATCTTCGAGCTGGAAGAGAGGTTTCTCTCTCTTACGGAGAGAGATCAAAGCCGATTCGACTCGCGGAGGTGGAGAAAAGGAGTCCGGAGGGACTAGGAAGTGAAACTTGGTCGAGAAATGTATCTGGAAGAGGATAGAAAGGGGTGCATATTTTTTGGTTCCAGGCTGGGCGCAGATACGCTCGGCGAATTCTTTTTGGAAAAGGAAGATGCATTCTGAGAAGAGCCCCTTTTCTCCGATTATCCTGAATAGAAGTGGGGATGAAATGGAATAGGGCAGATTCCCAACAAGTTTTACTGCCTCCCAGGCTTCTTTCTCGAGGAGTTTTATGAAATCCACCTTCAAGATGTCTGCCTCCAGCACTGTTAAATTCGGAAAGTCTTTTTTTTGAAGCGAAGCGGCCAGGGTCCTGTCTTTCTCGATAGCGATGACGTGGCCCGCTTTGGCGACTAGAGGAAGAGTCAAGGCTCCTTTTCCAGGACCAATTTCTATTATTAAATCGGATGCTTGAGGACGAATAGTGCGGACGATTTTATTCAGGATGCGGGGATTCTTCAGAAAATGCTGACCCAGAGCTCTGGCTCTGCTTCTTTTCATGAGCTTTGTTAAAATTTTTCCTGACTCATGGTCCAAATCAGATTCAAATTCTTTCTGAGCTTAACTTTTCGCTTGTATAAAGTTTCTTGAACTTCAAAGCCATGATCAATGTTTCTATCAAGGTCAACAGGTTTAACTTGGTCTTTCCTTTTTTCCGGTCGACAAAAACTATCGGAACCTCCCCGATTTCAAAATCCATCAGATAGGCTTTATAGAGAGTTTCCAAGACAACAGAGGGACCCACTGAGATAAGGTCATCCAGGTCGATTCTTTCCAACACTTCTTTCTTAAAGCAGCGGAAGCCGGAAGAGACATCTTTGATGGGAATTCGGAATTGGTGTCTAATGAATTTCCGCACCAAGAGAGTGATCATTTTCCTGATGAAATTTCGATCGAGGTCTTTTCCTCCTTTAATAAACCTTGAGCCGATGACCAAATCATATTTTTCAGCCTTATCCAACAGCAGAGGGATGAATCGAGGTTGATGGGAGAAGTCTCCATCCATTTCAACCACATAATCCGGTTTCAGCTTTAGAACGGCTTTAAAACCGTCGATTCCCCCCGCCCCTCTTCCCCTTCTTTTCTTCCTTACGAGAACCTGCACTCTTTTGTCTTTTTGGGATAATTTCTGGACGATTTCTCCTGTTCCGTCTGGAGAGTCATCATCAGCCACTAGCACGGTGAGGTCAAAGTCTAGAGAGAGGTTCAAGATTTCCTGAATTAACTCTTCGATATTCTCTTTTTCATTATAGGTAGGGATGAGGACTGTGACTTGCTTCTTTTTTTCTTTTTCCATGGAGAGCTTAAACGAGCTTTTTAATCTCTTCGAAGACCTGTTCAGCAGAAATTTCCTTCATGCATGTCTCGTCAGCACAGGTCTGCTGATAGCAAGGAGCACAGGAAACGCCGGCAAAGAGCTTAGCCCCTCTCTTATAGAGGTCAATTTCTTGGGGACAGGTAGGGCCGAAGAGGGCGATGATTTTTTTCCCTAATCCAATGGCCAAGTGCATTCCCAAAGTATCCGAACTCACAACCAGGTCCAGAGAAGAAACGAAGCCGGCAAAGTCGAGCAGAGAATTATCACTCCCTGTATTGTAGACTCTATGGGGAGATTTCTTTTCCAGGGACTGGTTGAATTTTTTTTCTCTTAATCCCCCCAGCAGGAAAACGTTGGCCTGGAGTTGAGTACTCAGGAGCTCAATAAGTTCTAGATATCTTTCTTCTGGCCACTGCTTGGTCTCGAATTTTGTTCCCGCTCCTGTATTCAGGCCAACAGACAACCTATTCTTAGGAACTTTGTTCTTCCTGAAAAATTCTTGGGCCGTCTTTTTATCTTCTTGTTTCAACCGGAAAACGTACTCGTCATTTTTATACTCAATCTCGGCGATTTCGTAGATGATTTCCTGATAGGTTTTTTTATTCTGATAAAATTTTAACTCATCGTCTATTCCTAAACGATAGGCATATTCAGAGGCTTTGTTGAAGATGGTGAGATGGCCGTATTCGTTCATCCCGAAGCCGAATTTCTGAGGGCTGCTTATCCTGGCGGCCATAGCTGTGGACGAGGCTTCCTTATCGAGGGACACGAGGATCTCGAATTTTTCCACTCCTAAAGACAGAGTGTCTTCCCACCGGAAACAGATAATCCTATCCACGTAGGGATTGTGAACGAGAAGGTCCCCACTTTCTTCATCCACCAGCCAGCTGATATGACTGTCGGGGAATTTCCTCTTTAAGCCAGGGAGAAGGGCAGTTGTCCTCAAGACATCTCCCTGAGCTCTGCCTTTGATGATCAGGATTCTCTTAGCAAAGGGCGTATAATCGGAACATCCTTCACAGAGGCGTTTGAACTTGCAGGGCTTGTCGCCCCGAAAATAGACACAATCTGATTTTATCATCGGCGTTTTTGCCTAAAATGAGTATCTATTTATGCCATAAATTCAGGATGAACTCAATACCTCTCTTATTCATAAGAACGTGCGGTTCTTCAAGGATTTAGGAAGGATTGCTCAGGGACATAATCAGGTAAGGAGAGAGATTCAAAGATTAAAGCGGTAGATGAGCCCGATTCCCCATTCTGTTCCGCCCAGATTGACTTTGGTTTCTTCCTCTGTGGTCTCGGCGATGTTGTACTTGACATAAACGTTTAGAGAAAGAGAAGGACCGAGAGAGTAATAACTGCCGGCAAGAATATGGAAACCCAGAGTGTTGCCCTTCATGGAGTCAACGGGGAAAGTTTCGGGATATTTTTCCTGGTAATGAATGTAATCCACGCCTGGACCCAGGAAGGGCCTGAACTTTTTTAAATTCATCATGTACCTGACAGAGAGAGAAAAATAGATGAGTTGAAGTCTTGTCTCCTCCTCGGTAAGGGTCGCTTTTCCCTTGTCATTCATGTATCTGAAATGGAATATTCCCTCCAGATTCTTGATTAATTTTGACAGCGATAAGGGAATTTCGGCTCCCAGGAAAAAGGTGTTCTGGCCATAGACTTCTCGGAAGGCCTCATCCTGCATGAAGTACAAACCGCTGAAGAGACCTACAGCCCATTTCTTTTCTTTTTCCGGCTGAGCATGCAGGGTAGCAGCGGAAAAGAACAAGATAAAGAGGAGAATGAGGTATTTTTTCATTTTTTCCATCTTAACCGTCCGTTAAATCGTGTCTATTCGACAGTTGTGTAGGCTGCCGCCCCTTCGGCTTCATTTTGGTCCACTGCGGTTAAAGCAAAGCGATAGGTTTGGTCCCTATCCACATCTCTGACGATATAACTGAAGGTGTCAGCATAGACTTCATCGAGGAAAGTCTTCAGTCCAGCTTCATCGACTAGGTAAATCCTGTATTTGATGATGTTTTCGTTTCCGGGGTTGGCCTCCCAAGTCAGAGTGATCACGCTTTCTCTGTAGAACAGGGTTTTATTTTCCCCTCTAATCCCGTTGAGGTTTAAAGGAGCCAAGATAAAAGCCACCTGTATTTTCTGGCCAGGGGTGATGTTCCTTATGATTTTCACTTCTCCGTTCGGGAAGGTCGCTCTTAAATCATATTGAGCAGAAGCAGACACGCCGAAGTGAGCTGTGGGCATATCTTGTCCGAGATAGCCGTATTCGCCGTGAATTTCCCGATGGCCCTTTAAGTACTGGCCTTGGCCAAGATGACCAGCCGAATACAGGTCCAGCTTGGTGCCTATCCCGCCAACGCTTCCCGAGTTGTCGATCACCTCGACTTGGATCCAGTTCGAATCATTCTGTTGGTTTCTCAGTAAAACGTTGTAATCTCTCTTGTCAGAGATGTAGATGTCCAGATCGCCATCGTTATCAAAGTCTCCCAAAGCGCTGCCTCGAGGATCTGCGGTATAAACAGAAGCATTCAAACCCGCATTCTCACTGAGAATCTGAGAAAAAATGCCCTGTCCATCATTCTCATACATGTGACTTCCGGAGACGTACAGATCCAAATCTCCGTCATGGTCAAAATCACCGAAGCAAACATGATAACCGTAGTGCCGATTTGTCCTCCCCGTATTGGTGATGGTCTGATATTGGGTGAAATACCCGTCCGAATTCTCGTATAAGTCCAACCTGTGGCTGCCGATGATAGCCAAATCCAGATCCCGGTCGTTATCCACATCCGCAAAGATCATTCCGTTATTGCGGAAATCTATCGTTTGGGGCAATCCCATTTCCGCTCCCGCATCGCGGAAATGGCCTGTTCCGTCATTGAGGTAGATCGTCGAAACTGGGGCCCATTTGGCTTCTGCGATATCGATATCTCCATCTCCGTCGATATCCACTGCTGCCACTCCCTGGACAAAGCCTGTCCACTTGATTCCTCGGTACTCATTGGTGAAGGTTCCGTCTCCGCTGTTCAGGTAAAAATTCTTCAAATTTTTTGGCGGAAGAGGTGTAGTGCGGTTCCAGGCTGAATCTGACAGAGGATTAGAGTAAAAGAAGTCGATGTCCCCGTCACCGTCAAAGTCAGCTGCAGCTACTCCTCTCGTGGAATTGTCGACATCTTGGGGGGGGCTGATATTGGCGGTGATATCCTCGAAGTAGCCAGTCCCGTCGTTTCGGTAGAGGTGGTTGTAGGCCGGGCTGATTCCATCGTAGGTGGTGGAGGAGAAAAGGTCAAAGTCTTGATCGTTATCGAGGTCAGCGAACACAGCTCCGTGAGTTCCTATGGCATACCCATCGGCTACACCCCGTTGGACGGCTTCTTCCTGGAAATAAGATCCGTAGTTGATGAATAAATTATTGTCAAGTTCAAGAGGACCCTTGGGAGCTCCCACGTTTTTCACATAAATGTCTAATTTCCCGTCGCCGTTGACATCTACCCAACTTACGCCATGATCCCCAAAATAAGAATATCCTTTAACCCCAAATCTAGATGTAGCATTGGTGAATCGAATCTCGCCGTAAACACTCAGAGCGTAGCAGAGGAGGCTGAGTAGAGAAAGGTTGATTAGTAATCTTATCCGCCAACTCATGTTCAATCTCTCCATTTTCATAGTTCGTGTATCATGTAAATTTGCCAATTCCCTCAGCTTTTGTCAATCTTTTTCACGCTGAGTTATTCTAGTACGGGAATCTGGACAAGAAAATATCAAATTCGGTCTGTCTCCTGGGGCTGCTGTTAATACCAGTCAGGATGAATGTCCTTCCCCGGGCTGTCGAAGAGAGGAACAATGCTTTTTGTTTTCACCCGAACTAAATAAAGCGCCCAGTTTCCTCGAAGACGATGGTTTTGTGGAGACGAACTGAAAACGACGTATTTTCCGTCTGGAGACCAGGAAGGGAAATAATCGTAGGTTTCATCTCTTTCAGTTATTCTTGTCTTCGCGCTTCCATCGGGTTCCATTAGCCAGATATCTCCTTTTCCATCGGCTGTAGAAGAGACATAGGCAATCTTGCCTTCATTGGAGAAGGTCGCTCGACAGCCCTTGCCGCCCTCGGTAAGACCCCGGTATTCTTTTTTTTCAAGATCATAGATGAACACATCCCAACCAATTGTTCTTTTCCCGGTGAAGGTCATCAGGGGCGAGTCAGGAGAAAAGTTGGGCAGAGAATTGGATTTCCGGAACTCAGGAACGAGGATATCGGTCTTCTTGGTACGAAGATTAACCACCATCAGAGTAAATCTTTTTCTGAATCCTCTTTTGACCTGTTCGGTAAAAGCAATTTTTTTCCCATCAGGAAACCAGGCATGTTCGATCTCATCCTTTGGAGAAGTCGTGACTTGCCTGATGCTAGAGCCATCCGCCTCCATTATAAAAAGGTCATAATTGCCTTCCGGATTAGCATTGAAGGCAATTCTTTTTCCATCCGGAGACCACCTCGGGTATTCATCATCCCAAGAATTATCAGTGAGCTTTTTTAGCTCTCTGGCTGTCAGAAGATAGATCTCGTTATCACCATCCATGTCCGATTGAAAAAGGATTCTTCCCCGAAATGGATTCTTGGCTTTTAAAGTGCTGCTAGCAGCGTCTTGCTCAAGGCTAGTGTTGGCTGGTTTTTCCTTCTCTTGAGAACAAGAAACGGGCATAAAAAGGAAAGCGGATAAAAGAAGGAGGATAATCATGAAGATTTTACTTTTCATCATTCCAGGCCTTTGTACAATTTTTATTTCCACTTTGTCAAGCAACAGAAATAATTTTTATTGACTTGTAAAGAAAAGAAAAGTTTTTTATTATTAAAACAAGTGAGGTGAAAATGAAAAAACAAATCTTAATCCTGGTTTTGTTTATTTTTATGCTTTCTGCAGGTTGGGTTCAAGGCCAAGGCCTCAAGAGCGGCGAAGCAGCAATTTTTCTTCAGAATGGCGGTAAGGTTAGCGGAGAAATCGTTGACATTTCCAGCCGTCGGATGGTTCTAGAGCTCAAAGACGGCTCCAAGATCAAGCTTTCCAATATCTGGATGATCAATTGTGTCAATATGCAGTATTACTTTCCTCAAGAACGAAACCAAATTCAGACGCCTCAGCATTACTTTTTCCTCAAGAATGGAAATATAACTTCAGGGAAACTCATCGACTTCAGCAGCAAGCGCAAAGTCTTTGAGTTAGATACCGGAGAAAAAATTGCCTATGGTACAGTAAAGAGATTGTATTTTACTAAAAAAGTTCCCGCTAAGTTTGGCAAACCGGTTAAGGTAAAAAAGCCGATAAAAGTAAAGAAACCGGTCAAGATAAAAAAAGAAGTCAAATCATAGAAGGCTTATTGGATATAGCCTAAAGCTCTTAGAGTCTTTTCCATCTCTTCATCACGGGCTTTTGCCTTTCGCCCTTTTTCTGCTCTGAGCAGGAAGGTTTCGTATATTTTTTTCAGTAGGTTCTGGACCATTTCCTTGTCTTGAAGAGCGATATTTTCTTTCTCCAGAGGGTCTTCTTTTAGGTTATAGAGCTCGACTTTTGCTATAGGCGGAGGGCAGGGAAAGAATTTCTCAGGGGGATTTCCGTATTCATTGTTTAGAACGAGTTTGTATTCATTGAGATTTATCGCCACCCTTTCGGGGAGCCGCGATGGATAGTCTTTATATCCCACGTCAGCGATCAAAAACCTCTCTTTCTCTTCATTATCTTGGAGCATCCCGGTTAAGCTTATCCCATCTAGTTTGAAGGAAGAATAATCGATGCCCGCCACCTCCAGTATCGTGGGCATGATATCCGTTATCTGTGCTGTTTTGTCTGATCTTAAATTCTTAAACTGGTCATGAGGAAATTTTATTATCAAGGGAATCCTGATCAGCTCGTTGTAAAGGGAATGCCCGTGAAGCCAGCCGTCATGATCGAAGAATTCTTCTCCATGATCGGAAGTCACGATGATCATTGTTTTCTGATATAGGCCTAGCCGTTTTAACTTTCTAATCAGTGGTTTGATCAAACGTTCGTCTAAGTATCTTATCTCTCCGTCGTAAAGAGCGATGATGTTTTCTTTCTCCGCAGGAGTCAGATCCTTGAATCTTTTTTCTTTCCGGGAGTAACCTTCGAACAGGATTTCTTGCATATCCGCTTTTTCCCACCTGGACTTGGTAGGATCGAGATACAGGGAGTTGAATGCTGGAGGCGAGAAATAAGGTTCATGAGTCTGGTAGGTGTGGAGAAAAAGAAAGAATTTTTTTTCTTTGTTTTTGGCGATCCAGTTGTTGAAATGATGGAATAGATTTCCGGCTGAATCTCTATGATGTTGTGAGCCTCTGAATTCACGATAAAAGTCGAATCCTTTGGAGAACCCAAACCGCTGGCTGACCAGAGCTCCTCCGGTATAGGCGTAAGTGAAATACCCGTTTTCTCTCAAAATATCAGCCAGGGTTATCAGGGAATTATCCATATAAGGATTAGTCTTATGCACGAGGTGATTCCGGTTTTCGAGAGAGGTTAGGAGAGAGATGTGAGCCGGCAGTGTCCAACAGGTGGTGCTGTAAGCATTGTCAAAGATGACTCCCTCGGTCCCCAATCGATCGATGTTAGGACTGGTTTCTCTCTCGTAGCCATAGCACTTGAGATGGTCAGCTCTCAGAGTATCCATGGATATTAAAATGATATTGATTTCAGGCTCGGTGGACTCCTGCTCTTCCCTGGGGATATAGATGACAGGATTGTACCAGTAAGCGAATTCCTTGCCGACCTGAGGTTCATTGCTCGTTGCTTGCTCCTTTAATGAGGGAGAGGTGGTAATCATCTTAAGTCTGATTTTTTTATGGAAATAAGGAGAAAGGTCGATTCTTTCTTGGAAGAGTCTGCGGTGGGATTCATTCTGGTGAGGATCGAGATATTTGGAGAAGATGACCTCTTCTTTCTGCTTGTCCTGGACAACGATCTTAAAGTTCACTCCCTGGCCTTTATCTTCTCTATTCTGGTCCAGTAGGCCGTATCCAAATTCCAAGATACTTGATTGAGGAATTTCCAAGGCGAATTCCAGTTGGGTCAAGGGGGGAGCAAAAATCGTGTTAACCGCGGTATCGGTGCGGGTTCGCCACGAAAGATTGGGGACGACGAACTTTTTCTTGAGTCCCAAAGAATCGTCTCCGCTGGATAAATCGTGAATTCGCCATTCATTCCTGATCACAGCCAGAGGGAGGTAGAGTTCCTTTAGCGGATTTTTTACGATAATCTGGGAAAGATGAAACGCCTGTCCTTCTTGTTCAGATGAAAGACATTCAAGCTTGAGTTCGTGCTTTCCGATTTCGCTGAACTTCTCTAAAGAGATCTTGTTCTGACCTGAACGAGCCACTTCTCCCTCGTATATTTTTTCATCATCCAGTTCTACCCGCAAACCAATATGCGAGGACAGGGAATGACCGATGATCTCAATCCTCTTTTTGCCTGAAGTGTGGAATTCGATGTCTTGAATATATCCTGGAGACGTTCCGATGTTCTTTCCTATTTTGATGATGTTATCGATCGGCTCTGCCAAATAGTCAGCGGAAAATTCAGAAGCTAAAATGTTCTCCTTGTTTTCCGCTATCGTGAAGAGAATGAGATCCTGAAAAGACTTTATCAATATTTTATCGATGCGGAGGTCTTTTGCTGATGATCTCTTGTTCGCCGGGGCAGTATTTCTGCAGAAGATCACCAATTTGTTCCAGCCCCGCTTAGCTCGGCTGATCAGCTGGTAGCCCTGGTAGGGCCCGACAGCAATCTCTCCGATAAGTTCTTCGTTCAGATGAATTTCGAGCTGCGGAAGATTGGCAGAAGGATTTTTGCTTTTGGCCCAAATCTGAAGAACGAATTCTCCCTCCGGCAGAATAATGTTATCCTCGAACCTCTCTTCATCTCCTAAGGCGAGAAAATTACTTATGCTTCCTTTTTTGCCGAATTTGTCGATCTCGATTTCGCCTTTCTTCAGCATCCAACTCATGGAGTTGGGAGAAGAATCCTCATGAAAAGGAATTTCTTTCCCATCCATAGAAATTTTCATTCTCTCTGGCTGGCCTTGCTCTTCCCAGCCCAAGACCGGCAAGCGAGTGGAGACGGAATAAAATCTTGCTCTATTCAGAGAAAGAGGCTCGAGTTCCTCGCCGGACCATTTTTGGCTGATTCGGTCAAATTTTTCGTGCAATCCTGCCAAGGGCGAAGAAACAACGTGTTTGTTTTCCAGCTGATCGATGAACCGGTGAAGGTAGGGTCCTCTTTTTTGATCTGCAGAGCAAGAGAAAAGGAGTACCATAATGGTAAAAGAGAGGAGTGATTTTGCTGTTTTGTACGGCATTTTTTGCTACTTGATATAACCCAAGGCGCGGAGTTCTTCAAGAGTTTTTTTGTCTAAAGCTTCATCTCTTTTTTGTTTTTTCTTGACTTTAACCTCATCTTCATAGCTGTCGATATACCTTATGGGCTGATTTTTCAGGAATTTTGGCTGGAAGGCTTCTTCCAGGACTTTCCCATCCATGTCTTTGGCCACTGGAAGATCGAATAGATAAAGAAGGGTGGGAAGGATATCATAAATGTGGGCCTTCTTGATTTGGTATCCTTTTTTAATATGAGGACCTTTGACGAGAATAATCCCGTGAGGAATCTCGGGTGTGTCAGAATGTCCGTATCCACCCTTATGGTAGCCGAATCCATGGTCGGAGATAACGATCACGGTGGCTTTTGAGCTCATCAATTCGAGAAATTTCCCTAAGATCCTGTCCTGGTAAGCGTAGATAGGTTTCATGATTTGACCAAAAGCCTGATCAATGGCGGACAAAGTCTCGGGCGAGACTTTCCCTTTTTTTTCTTCTTCCAGTCCTTTTTCTAAGAGTCCAGGTTCGATGAAACCGCAGGCAAAATGGCTGACAACATCGATGAGGCGAAAATAGGTAACAAAGGCATCCACCGGAAATCTCTGGAAAAGGTACAAGCTGGTGAGTTCGATGGTTTTATCCTGAATGACAAAATGGGCATAGAAGGGGGACAATTTGCTGAGTCCTACACCTACTGGCTTGAGACCCTTGAAACTAGGCAAATCTTCTTCTTCTCTTATTTTGGGAAAGTCCCATTTCGTTCGCTTGGCAAACTGCAGTTTTTTCTGCAAGAGTTTTGGATAAGTCAAGGTGAGTTCAGAGAGGTCTCTTCTCTCCAAGTGTCTGAATTCCTCCGAGACCATGAATCCATTGACTTCCTCAGGCGGATAGGTCAAAAACCAGTTGATAACGCCTACCCTCCATCCCAGCTCGCCCAGGATATTCCAGAAGGATTTGGCCCTTCTTTCGCTCTGCCGATAGGGAACTTCCAGGTTGTGCTTGTTTACATAGGTCCAATCAACGATTCCATGTTTGATCATGGTCTTTCCAGTAGCGATCGAGGTCCAGATGACCGAGGAAATTGTAGGTTTAATGGTCGTCAGGACTCCATAGCTTCCCTTGTTCATGAGATGTTTGATATGAGGCAGAGCATTTTCTTCCAGGAGAGGATCAATGATGTTCCAACCTGCTCCGTCCAGGCCGATGATGACGACCCGTGGAGAAGATGGAGGGGTTTTTTTCTCTTGAAAAACGAACAGGTACACAATGGTCAGAATGATCAACAAGAGGATGACTGAAAGTGCCAGGACAGCCTTTTTTCTCATCATTTCATATTAGAGAATCTCCTTTTCTTTGTCAACGAAACACAACCCGGAACCCTCTGGCTTGACTCGAATTTTTTCTATGTGCTATAAGGGGGTTGGATCGAGCTGGCCTGATAAGAAGAGTTTTGAAATCTCTCGAGAGAAAAACTTCCATGGAAATCGAAGGCCTTAGGTCCAGGCGAATATGACACCCAGGTCCATTCTCAGAACAGTAATTCAGCTCCTAATCCTCTGCCTGCTCGCCAATTCCTGTGCCAAAGAAGAGAAAAAACCCGGGCCTTATCGATTTATCGACCGTTTAGAAAAAAAGAATATCATTACTTCTCCTATGATCGGTCTGCAGAAAAATTTCCAGTGGATTGAACAGGAATGGACAGGGAAAGATTTTATTCCTTTGACCATGAATGGAAAAAAATTCTGGACTGTTTCCACACGCTTCCCCATTTTGGGCAAAAATGAGGCAGAGAAACCTGAGGGAATGAGACTCTCCCTGCCTGGAAAGGAGATTGAGTTCTCGAGAAACCCAAAGAGTAATGCTTTCACCTGGCAGTGGATGAAGGCCAAGAAAGAGATCATAGCTCGCAAGCTCTATCGATCGAAAAGAAAGAACAGAGGAATTGTTATTTACCGAAAAGAAGTCTTTGAGACTGAGGTTATTCTTCCCCAGGGCGAAGTCATTTTTGAGATATTCGTTTCCAGCGGAAACCCCGAAAGTTATTCTGTTCATCTAGATGTTTTTCTGGATGATGAGAGAATCGGGACTTTATTGGTCAAGAATTACAAAGCCTATCGACTGGTAAAAAAAGCGAATCTGGGGAAACACAGGTTAATACTCTCTTTCCGGGACTCTTCGCCCGTTCTGAAAAAAGGAAGGGAGTCCATCTATTTAGTGAACATAAACTTGGAAGCCCTGAGAGATATTTTACTGGTGTCTCCCCCGAAGGGAAGAGAGCCTGAGGAGGAAGGTGTCTTCAAAGCCTCTTATTATTGTGAACCCGTGGATAATATCATTACTCCTCCCCAGGCAGAATCCAGTCAGTATTTTCAGCAGGAGGTCACTTTTGCGATCTCAGGAAAGAGGAAAATTGAAATTCTTGGTCAGCGAGCCTGCCTTGATTCTTCGCTCACACTTTGGCTCGATGAAGAAAAAATCGGAACCCAGAGGATTAACGATCTAGAGTGGAGTTCGTATCTTTTCGAGCCGTTTGTTCCTAAGGGAAGACATGAATTGAAAATAGAAGGAGAGATGACTCTGCAGGCGATTATCATCGAGAATCCACAGAAAGAGACTTATCTTCCTTTATTCGAGCTTGGGGATGAAGCAGAAATGCACGACTTGGGCAGTGGAAGAAATCCTTATCTGCTCAAGAAGAAACTGTCCATTCCTGTTGTTACCCAGGCCCAAACTGTCAGTGCCCTCTTTGCCCCCCCAAAGAGTATCTTCGAATTTAAACTGGAGCTGCCAGAGTTTCCTGTATTGGAATTCGGGTATGGGCTTCTCAAACGCGCCTGGGAAGAGCGGGGGGATGGAGTGAATTTTGTTATCCTGCTGGAAGAGGGCGGAAAAGAGCGAATCATTTTTTCCAGCTACTTGAATCCGTACCAGGAGGAGAACCAGAGGAAAATCATCCAGGAGAAGATTGATTTAGCCGGTTATCAGAGAAAAAAGGTGAAGTTGCGCTTCCTCACTGAAGGATTTCCTCCAGGTCTAGGATCATCAAGAGAATTTCCGGACAGAAGGAATGACCTCTCTTTTTGGCACAATCCAGTGATTTACCAATCCCAGGATGGGAGAGAGCAGGTTCCAGATGGCCTAAATGTGATATTGATCTCCATCGACACTCTGAGAGCAGATCATCTCAAGTGTTACGGATATGAAAAGCAAACTAGCCCTCAGGTCGATAGGCTTGCTCAAGATGGAGTCCTGTTCG
Source organism: Candidatus Aminicenantota bacterium (assembly GCA_011772495.1). Lineage (GTDB taxonomy): Bacteria > Acidobacteriota > Aminicenantia > Aminicenantales > Aminicenantaceae > WVZL01. The sequence continues at coordinate 89,768 of WVZL01000016.1, read as the reverse complement.
AGCATGCTTTCAGCCCTTCTCCCTGGACTCTTCCCAGCCATGTATCGATGTTGACTTCGTTGGATTCACTTCAACATGGAGTGAATTCTACGAAAAGCAGAATAGCCAAATCTACTGTGACTTTAGCGGAAATTTTAAGGGTCAACGATTATTTTTGCTCCGCCTTCACAGAGGGAGGACAAGTCTCTGCCAGGTTTGGTTTCTCCAAAGGATTTGATTCCTACCATGAGACGAAAGGCGCCTTGTATATCCAGGAATCAGTCGAGCATCTTTTTAGGCGGACTGATAAATGGATTGATAATAACAAAGATAAACTTTTTTTCCTGTTTCTCCATACTTATCAGGTTCATGGGCCTTACGACCCCCCTCCTCCTTATGATCAAGTTTTTTCCAAAAGAAAAATTCAGGATAAGACAAAGTTTTTTGAGAGAGTGCTCGGAAGAAGGAAGAACAAATTTATCACTGTCAACGACCAGGAGAAAGAGGATATCATTTCTCTTTATGATGGAGGAATTCGATACACAGACGAACATCTCATCAAACCTCTGGTCAAAAAGCTGCAAAAAACAGGTCTCTATGATAGAACAGCGATCATTTTTACTTCTGACCACGGAGAAGAATTCTATGACCATGAAGGATGGACCCACTCTCATTCCCTGTACAATGAGCTAATTAGGATTCCCTTGATCATAAAATTTCCGCATTCAAAGTTTAAGGCTAAAAGAATTGAAAATTTCGTCCGGTTGATAGACATCGTGCCGACTGTTTTGGAGGAGTTGGGGCTGGAGGTTTCTGATTATGGTTTTAACGGGAACAGCCTGTTGAAGATGATAAGGGGAGAAGGAGAAGGGGATAGAAGCTTCATCAGCTATTTAGGTCCCGAGGGTTTCCTCCATATTCCAGAAAAGATTTCGATGAACAAGAATAGATACAAACTTATATTGAACAGTCCCTACACGAAAAAAACTCTCTCCTACTTTCGTCCGCCTCCCCCTCCTTTCCAGAGAATAGAGCTTTATAATTTAGAGGAAGACCCGTTAGAGAGTAACAATCTAGCCCTTCACCTGCGAGAGATAGCCCAAGAAATGCAAATCAAGCTGGTGGAGTATCTCAAGAAGGCCAGAGAAAAGAAAGCCCTGGAAAGAGCCTTCATCGATGAAGAGCTTGAAGAAAGATTAAGGGCTTTAGGTTATATCGAATAGCTGGCCGTCGTTAGCCTGCCCTTTCTTTCCCTTCTAGGTTCAAGATGATCAACATTGCCAGGAAATAGAAAAAGAGGGCGATAATCCAGGTAAGATTGAAGCCAAAACTTATACTGAGAAATAAGCAGAATATAGAGCCGAACACGGTGAATATGGAGTTCACGGCCCAGGCCCAGGGGATGAGGTCGTTGTAATTCTTGGAAAGGAAACGGACTGCCCTGGGGAAGGGCATTCCCATGAAGAAGCTTAGCGGTGCCAAAAGCCCTATGCTCATGATGATTCTGGCGGGGGTGCTGAGATGCATAAGGACTCCCAGAATTTTAGAGAGACTCGCGATATAGAATAGACTTATTCCTATGATTGGAATGAAAATGAGATAAATATTTTTTTTGAGTTTTTGGGCAATTCGGGGTGAGAAATAGCTTCCTATCCCAGAGAACACGAGGATCGAGAAAAGGGCAACAGAGAGAGAGTAGAGGGGGCCTCCCAGGAATACCAGGAACTTTTGGATGATGATGATTTCGACCAGAATGAACCCCAGGCCAATAAAGGCAAAGTAGAGAAGAGTATTCCTGGTGATGAAAGCAGTAGAGGATACCTTGAGCTTGGTAACGGGAAGAATGATGAAGAGAAGCCCGAGTAGAGTGACTTGGAGCAGACTGTAGATGATCAACTTCAACCCGACAGGCATCAAGACCGCATAGCCCCACCGGCTTTTTTTCTCTTTAAAGAGGTTTTTCCATTTGTAGTATTGGAAGAAAAAGGGAGAGTTATCCGTGGCCGGGGTTATCCTGTAGACATATTCCCGGCAGAATTTTTTTCTTTCCTCAGGACTCATCCTTATGAAACGGGAAAAATGATTATCCTTTTCCGGCTCAAACGGGTTGTAGACAACAGCAAACCTCATCTCTTCGGCCCATTCAAGCAGACGTTCTGCTTCTTCCTCTGTGAAGGGCTTATTCTTGAGCAGTATTTCTCCCCAGCGGGTTCCTTTGAGTATGAAAAAACGTTCCTCTAATCTCTCCGCTTGTCCTAGGGATTTGATCATTGTGGAGACCATTCTTAAGGTTTCTCTAGGGGGATCGAACATGATCCTGTTAATGGAGATCACTCCCTCCGGATTCAAGTGTTCAAGCATGGATTGAATGGCTTCCTTGGTGAAAACATAGTTTTCACTCAAAGCAAAAGCTCCGCTGGAAAGGGCAGGATACGAATCCAGGCCGCTCATCTGGATTACATCAACCTTGAGATCTCTTTTGGCCAGAAAATGTCTTCCTTCCTCTCCGAAGAGTACCGCCTTTTCCGAGAGATTGCCTGAATAGGCCTTGAACTCTCCCTTCAGTATCTCGACTTTTAAGGGATTGATCTCCACTCCGATAATTCTTCTGAGCCTGTGATAGGCGGCAATCCAGAGATCTATTCCGCCGCCGAAACCTATAGAGATAACAGAGCGGTACTTCCTGAATTGATAAGGGGCTGATTGGAGATAGCCTTTCAAGAACTCGTGATCGTAAAGGTTTCCTTCCATTTTCAGGATTCCGGAGGACATGATTCCATCCTTGAACATGTACCTCAGTTCCATTTCCTGATGGAGATAATTGGGGCTGATATCACCGCCAAAATCCCAAGCTTTCCTCTGGAAGGATTTGGTGATGTCCAGCCTTTCTATGACATTCCATTCAGAAAATTCGATCTCTCCCTTTCCTTTCCAGGGAGGCGCCCAGTTAAAACCCTCCTTTGAAGGCGGAGGATAGACCAGCATTTTCTGGTTAACATGAATGTCTCTCATCACAAACAAGAGGAGGATCAGGACCGGAACATAAAACAGAACTTTTCTTTTCTCGGTGAAAAGTGCGAACAAGGTCAAGATTGAGGCCAGGATTATCGAGATGAGGTGAACGATTTCAGGAGCAGAGAGATGATCGAGGAATAAAAACACGGATAGACTTCCGATTCCTCCTCCCACGAGGTCAAAAAAATAAAGAATCCCGATTTCTTTTGAATACCTGGTGAAGATAAAACTTAATATCTTTCCAGCAAAGAAGAAGGGGATGGCCAAGGCAAAGTAGTAGAACAGTAGCGAGACTTGATTTGTCCAGTCATCCGATAGTTCAAGAGGAAAAAACCTGATCTTAACGATGAGGTAGAAGGAGACAATATTGCTGATCATAAAATAGAAGGCGTTGTTCAGGATGAATTTCTCGGGTCTGATTTCCTGGGAATATTTAAGGGTTAAATAACTACCGGCAGCACCGAAACCAAGAAGAGCAACGCTGATAATCATGGAGGAAAAATGGTAAAACGTTAAAACAGCAAAGATTCTCGAGTAGATGACTTCGAGAGAAAGAACAGAGAAAGAGACAAAAAAGATGATGAATCCGATTAGAGTTCTCTCCTTCCTATTCATGAGGTCAGCTTTTGGTTAACTAAATATTTCTCAATATGTTACTCACTCTTCTTTTAAAGGACATTTACAATTTTTCTTTCAGGCTTGTCAAGCTAAACCGCAGATTGCAGATTGGGGACGGTTCTATTTTTTTTTATTCTCATGTATAGTCTCATGCTGCTGGGCTTTTTATTTTTAAAAAATAGAACCGTCCCCATTTCATTTTTTTGTTAAGCAGAGCCTTTCTTGACAAGATTTTCAAACTTCAGTTACATTAGTTAAACAAGCATGGAAAATCCCGATCAGAAAGATTCTCTGTCGAGGCTGTCTTTCCTTTTGATCATTATCCTGGCCATCGTCATAAGAGTCATAGGGATTTCGTGGGGCCTTCCGAATGTCTATCATGTGGATGAAGCTCGATTTGCAAAGATCTCCATTACTTATTTCTCTGGAGACCTGAATCCTCATTTTTTTCATGTGCCGACTCTTCATACTTATGTCGTGGCCGGTATATGGGGCACTTATTACTTAGCAGGTAAGGTCACCGGACAGTTTTCTTCCCTGGAGGAATTCATAGACTCTTATTACCAGGATTCTACCGCGTTTTTCATTCTAGGTCGAATGTTTACTGTGTTATTGAGCCTTGGGACTCTGGTCTTGGTCTATTCAATCGGAAAACGATTGTATAACCATTGGGTGGGGTTGATAGCTATGGTGTTCCTTATTTTTTCTCCGGTTCACAATAAGATATCACATTATCTCGTCCCGGATGCTCCCATGGTGTTTTTCCAGATGGCTTCCTTTTTCTTCATCTGGCTCATCTATAAAAAAGGCAAGGTCGAACACTATATTTTGGCTGGACTTTTTGCCGGCTTAGCCATGGGAACCAAGTACGGGGGGCTCCTTTTGTTTCTCCCTCTCTTTATGGCCCATCTGTTTCATGTCTTGGAAGCTAAACAGCCACTCAGGAATGTCTTCTTAAGCTTTCCGCTCATCCTATCCGGAGTGTTTTTTTTGGCCGGTTTCTTGGTGGGCTGTCCCTATGCCATCTTTGATTTTCGCAATTTCTGGAGAGGCTTCAGTTGGCAATCCAAGCACTTGTTCACTGCTGGACACTTAGGCACTCCTTCGGCTCTTCCCTCTTGGCTGTTTTATCTTAAGCATGGCTTCGCGGAAAACATAGGAAAACACTCCCAATACCTTGCCTTTGGCGGGATCGTTTATGGTTTATTCCGCCATCGAAAAAGAGAAATCCTGTTATTGTCTTTTCCGCTAGTGCAGTTTCTGATCATGAGTCAGTGGAAAACAAGTGCCGTAAGATATCTCCTTCCTTTAGCTCCTTTCCTGGCTTTGATCGCTGCCTACGCCCTGTATCAGGTTCTTACCCAAATAGCTTTTTATTCATCAAAATTCGTCCCCAAATTCTCATTCCTTATCAACAAGAAAGGAGTTTTCGCCAGCCTTATTGTTCTCTTGTTCCTCCTTTCTCCTGGTTTGAAAGTCTTGAGGTTCGACTACAGCCTGACTCAAAAAGACACCCGCACTGTAGCCAAAGAATGGATTGAAAAGAATATTCCGCCCGGTTCGAGAATTGCCTATGAGATGTACGGCCCGCCCATTTCCAGGAGAAAATACAACGTGATTTACAGACACAGTCTGGGACAGGTTGACTTGGAATGGCTCTCCCAGAGAAAAAGAAATTTTATCATCGTCAGCGATATCATGTATGCCAGGTTCACTCGGTACCCGGATGAGTTTCCCAAGCAGTCCAGGTTCTACAATTCCTTGGATGAAGATACAGTATTTATCAAGAGTTTCGAGCCAAGATGGGATGAGTATTTGATTGACTTGCATAATCCAACGATCAAGATTTATCGATTAAGCAATCATCCGAATTTCTCCTTTCCTGGCAATTTCACTCAGTACGCTCAGCAGGTCACTCTTTCCAGGTCAGAAAATGAAGAGTGGATCCTGGAAAGCGCCATCAGGGCTAAAGGTTTGATGAGAAAAAATGAGCGAGTGAGGAATCCCTATGTCCGAGTCGTTGATTCAGATGGCAAGCAAATCGTCAAGCTGATCATCCAAGAGGGGGAAATCGAAGCATCGCCTGATTTTTCCGGCTTCAATTCTTTAGAATTCTCTTCTTTGCCAGCTCGATCCCGTTTATATGTGGGCTATGAATATGATTTCTATCCCAGCCCCTTGGAAGAAAAGCTGGAAGGATATTTCCGGAAGGAATATTGTTTTACTGAAGAGATAGAGGAGCAATCACTCCTTAAGAAGAAATTGCATTATGTTTTTATGTGCACCTCATTCCCCCGGAAACGCGGTGATGATCATTCCCAGATCGTCACTCTCTCTAAGACTAAAGCCTCTTGGACTCTTTTCAGTAAAGTCTTTGGTGGCGAACTCCGCTGGGGCAATGATTACCTTCTCAACCCCTTTGTTCAGATTCTGGATAGGAAAGGGAATGAGATCGATAAATTGATAATCTTTAGGGGCAGAGTCGGTTCTCAAGAAGCCGAGAAAAAGGGCCCGGTTGAGAAAGCCGAGACCCTGCTATCTTTGCCAGAAGAGTACAGTGTGTATGTCGGCTACGATGAGTATTGCGATTTCAAATTTCCCGACCGGGCAGGGGGCCCCGAGAGGTTTAAAATCTTTACTTCTAGTCCTGAATAATATCTATCCCAGCTTTTTACAGACGTAGATGATATGTGGATACCAATACCCGGTGTCTAATCTGACTGATTTGATCTTGAACCCCAGGTCGGTCAAAATATCCTGGAATTCTTTCCTGCTTCGAAAATAAAACCTCTCCCCGAGTGTTAATCCTACAATTTTTACAGCGAATGTCTCTTGTACCTGATTCCATAGATACTTCCATAGAGGCTTGGTATCCATTTCTTTGATGATCAAGATTCCTCCTGCACTCAGAGCTGATGAGCATTTTCTTAAGATGATTTTTTGTTTCTTGTAAGGAATAAGATAAAGAACATCGATAAGCGAGAATACATCCCCTCGGGGATAGTCTTCCTCGATGATATTTCCCCTCCTGAATTCCAGGCCAGGACGGTCTTTTTCGGTCTTTTTGGCGGCTCTTATCTTTTTCTCATCCAGGTCAAAGCCGATGATTTCTCGAGCGTTTGATCTTAGCTTCAAGATATTAGGAAACAGCCCGTTCCCACAGCCTAAATCGATGATTTTCCCTTTATTGGGGAAGAAGGATTCCATTCTTATAAAAGGGCATATTTTTAGCTTAATTTTTATGTAGAGATGGGTTAAGAGACCATGTTCTTGGTACAGGTCGAGAATTTCCTTCTTTAGAACGGGCATCTCTTTTTTCAGGCCTTGTCTATTTCATGTATTCGTCATACCAGAATTGAAAGATGATCAACGGCCAGAGCAGCTGACGATGATTGTGATGGCCTTCAAAATGCTCTTCTAGGAGTTTCTTGATATAGGAGTCATTGAAGAAGCCGTGATTTTTCAGGTTGGAGGGGGATAACACACTCCAGGTAAAATCTCTCAATTCATTCCTTATCCAGACTCCCAGAGGAATATCGAAACCAATTTTTGGCCGGTGGATAGCCTTTTGAGGAAGGTGCCGACCCATCGTTTTTTTCAAGATATATTTTGTCCTGAGCCCTTTGAGCTTCAAGAAGCTGGGAATGGAGGTGGCAAAATCGACAAAATCATGGTCGAGAAAGGGAACTCTTATTTCTAGAGAATTGGCCATGCTCATTCTATCCACTTTGACCAAGAGGTCGTCTTGAAGATAAAGCTTCATGTCCAGATAACTCAACCTGTCTAGCGACCGGCGAGCCTGACAATTTTCTGAATGATTGAAGACTGGCAAGTAAGGGTCTTCCTCGAGGCGGGATTTAAGTTCTGGAGTGAACAGGTTTTCTTTTTCAGCCGGATTGTATGCACCCCACCAAATATAATTGGACACTTCAGGAGGATAATCTATCCCAGAAATGAATTTCTTGGCTTTGAATTCAAAGCTTAGCCTCTTTTTCGAAGCCGGGAGGAGATAGACAATTTTTTTGACCAATTTATCCCTGATAAACTTGGGCACCCTCCGGTACAACCTGGCCACTTGATAAGCCTTGTAGGTGTCGTAGCCGGCGAACAGCTCATCGCCACCGTCACCGGCCAGAGCCACAGTCACGTATTTTCGAGCCAATTTGGAGATGATGTAGGTTGGGATTATCGAGGCATCGGCCAGAGGTTCATCCAAGTATTTCATCAAAACCGGCACCAATTCCTTGACTAGGTTGGACTTCACCACAAATTCTTGATGTTCTGTTCCGAAATGATCAGCGACTATTTTGGCATAACCCAGCTCGTTGAAGCTTTCCTCCTCAAAGCCGATGGAGAAGGTCTTTATTTTTGAGGAAGTGACCTGGCTCATCAAACCCGTGACAGAGCTGGAATCGATTCCGCCGCTGAGGAAGACACCCAGAGGAACATCACTGATTAAGCGTTTTTTTACCGATTCTTTGAGTCCTTGGTATATCTGTTCAGCATAGTCGTTCTCGTCTTTGGGCGGCTCGTATTTATGCCTAACATCCCAATAGGAGCTGATTTTTATTTCGTTATTCTGGATGACCATCATGTGTCCAGGACGGAGTTTTTCGATTCCTTTGAATATGGATCGGGGCGCAGGAATGTACTCGAACGTGAAGAACTGTGATAAAGAGTCATAATCGATTTCTCTCTGATAAGCAGTTTGGAGAAGAGATTTTATTTCTGAGGCGAAAACGAATCGATCTTTCAGTCTAAGATAGTGGAGTGGTTTTATCCCCAGCCTGTCTCGCGCCAGCAGCAGTTTATTTTTCTTTTTGTCCCAGATGGCGATGGCAAACATGCCGTTTAATTTTTCGACGAATCTCTCCTCTTCTTCTTCGTAAAGATGAACGATCACTTCTGTATCACTTTGAGTGTAGAATTTATGTCCTTTTTCTTGGAGCTGCTTTCTTAATTCAGGAAAATTGTAGATTTCTCCGTTGTAGACAATCCAGATATTCTTGTCTTCATTATGGATTGGCTGATGCCCGGTAACCAGATCGATGATACTCAATCTCCGCATGCCCAGGGAGACTTTCTCGTCAAAATAATAGCCTTCATCATCTGGCCCTCGGTGGGTCATAACTTGGTTCATCTTTTCGATCCCCACGCGTGAAGAAGGCCCTAAGGACTCAAAGGCATAGATTCCGCAGATCCCGCACATTTTTTTTTAAAAGCAAGAGCGCTGGTGGAAAGCCGATGATAGAAGTTCTATTTTTGAAATCAGTTTATGATCCAGAGGCTTCTCCTGTTTTCTTTACCTTCAAATAGTCAATCCAGACACTTCCCCTGCCTAAAAAGAGCATCCTGAATTCTATTTCCTTTTCTTTTCTCAAATAGTATTTAAATTCAAAATCCTGGTAGGCGTGGTTATCAAAGAAATCCTTGCCGGCCAGAGATTTGGTGAAGATCTTATTGTTCTCGAGGAATACGGCTACGGTGAATATTTTTTCAGAAACAGAGTTGTCATCTGTCTTGATCCTGAGCGTGAGCTTGTATTCTCCCGGCGGATAAATTCGGCCTGGGACCAAGCTCAAGGCCACTCTCTTCTCTTTAACCTTGTCCAAGAAGACAGCTCTTTTTTGAGAAGCATTTTCGTCAGTTTGGATCACTCCTGAGGGAGGAGAAAACCATTCGGCTTCGAATCCCTGAGGCCTTATTTCCTGGTCTTCGAGAAGGTCAGACCAGAGATAGACCTTTGAGATTCCGTCTCTTCCCCTGAAAACCAATCGGTTCGAATTTTCGATGAAATCCGCAATCTCAAGATTGATATGGTCCCTTCTTCCCAGGGAAGGAGACGTTACCAGCCAGACTCGCTTATCTTTGTTTTGGTCGATGACTCCCTTTAGGTCGGCGAGATTGTTAATCCATTTCGAGCCCGTGTAAACGTCCTTAAAGCCATCTTCAGTTTCTTCCCAGCCATCCCAGGTTCCAGGTCCTCCTGACCAGAGCCAATAATCGACTCTTCCAGCATAGATGTATTGAAAGACCATGTGAATGGCGATGACCACATCGTCCTTCCGCACTTGTGCTTTCAAGAATTCTCCTGCGCTCTTATGGTCAGGATGTTGTTGCCGACCTGTTCTGGTGATCAGAGTAGTGAAAATTTTGTCCTGGTATTCCCTGTCCATGATTTGTTTCACCCGGACTAGGCTCAGGCCGTTCACCGTGAGAATACCTGTCAAAAGGAAAACTCCTAAAGTCAAAATCGTTTTTTGCCTAGCAGGCTCTCTTTTCAGGCGGGACTGGAAGGGCTTGAACATCAGTTCGACCAAGATTTCGACCAGCTTGAAAAGGCTGTAGGAAAATAACAAGATGAAGAGCGGCCTCAGAAAATAGATGTATCTTGGCTGAAGGTGAGATTTCACGAAACCCATGAAGAGTAAAGGAAAAAGAAAAGCGAGCGAGAGAAAGAGCCACCGCTTGATCTTTTCGTTTTCCCGGAGATTTTTTTTGATCAGACTCATCAAAATAAATCCTGATAACAGGAAAAAGCCCACCAAGACGATTAGGCTCATGCTGGGAAAGGCTGCTCTGAATTCCCGAAAATAGTTCAGGTTAAAGCGGCTGAAATATTCGGCGAGAATACTGGTCAACCGTTTATCCTGAGGAGTATAAACGTAGCCGACTTTCCAGAAAAATATCTCGTTGATTTGGAGTAGGAGATAGAAAACACTTACGATAGCCAAGCTTATCAAGCAGTCTTTCCTCAAAAACCTTTTTATTCCTTGGAGAAGAAGTAAATATAGGTAGACAAAAATAAGGGCCAGGCCGATCTGGTGAAGGGTGGGAGTCAGGATGAGGAAGATCGTGGCCCAATATTTATATTTTTTCTTTTGCTCGAAAAATCCCAGGTAGAAGAAATAGAAACCCAGCAGGTAAAATAGCTGGAGAAAAGGATAGTAGCCGGCAATCCGGGAATACTCGGTTTCCCAGACTGAAAATGCCAAGATGACCACTGAAAACAAAGCTACGCTCTGGTTAAAAAACTTCTTGCCTATAAGATAGAGGACAGGAAGCGTGGCCACGCTGGCCAGAACACTGACCAGTCTTAAGGTGAATTCGTTCGAACCTAAGAATAAGGAGAAGAAACTTAAAACGTACATGTAGAGGATGGCCTTGAAATAGATATGACCAGAGGGATAGAGAGGATAGCCATGCTGGAGAATCCCTTTGACAGCCAGGTAGGAGAATCCTTCATCCCCCCAGTAGGACAGATATCCCAGGTTTTTTAATCTTATGAGAAGACTCAAGACACAAACGATAGCCAGAAAGATGATCAGGAATAAGGTTTTCTTTTTCACTCGTAGTCAGCAATCCCCACAATCTAAAAATCTAATCGAAGGCCCTTCTCTTGTCAAGGAGTAACAAAAAGGGGCCAGGTCCGCCCTTTTAGCTTTTTATTCTGGGAATCCTTAAGCTGGTATTCAAAAAGTATCACCGCAAACGCCAGATTTTTCTTTGAACTGCGCTGAAAAATAGGTATGATAAGATTCCATGGCAGGCTTTTAAGAGCTACGGAAGCGATGAAGAAAGAGAAAGTGCTCCTCTTGAATCCACCCGGTGACAAATTGTACATTCGAGATTACTACTGCAGCTTTTCTTCCAAAGCCGATTACTATTGGCCTCCTCAAGACTTAATCGTCTTCAGTGGAATACTGGGTCAGGAGTTTGCGGTTCAGGTCGTGGATGCCATCATCAATCGTATTCCTGAAGAGGAGTGCTTGGATATCATCAGGGATTCTGGTTTTAAGGCTGTCATTTTTGCCACCGGCACCTCGACGATGAATTCAGATCTAGCCTTGATGAAAAAGGCGAAGAAGACAAATGAAACCAAAATCATAGCCAGTGCTGGAATCATGAAGTTTATCGGCCAGGAAGTCCTGAAAAAATACGGTTTCCTGGACGCTGTTTCCATGGATTTCACAGAGCCGGATATTGTTTCTTTCCTCCAGGGAGAAGATAGTATTCCTTTAAAGGGGCTGATTTACAGAAAAAAAGGACGTTTCGTAGAAAGCCCGGATAGATTATCGACTAGGTTTAAAGTTCCAGTTCCCAGGCACGAGCTCTTTGATTTTAAAAAATACAGAATTCCCATTGCCAGGAGGTTTCCTTTCACCGTCGTTGTCACTTCCCTGGGCTGTCCCTATCGATGCGGCTTCTGCACAGCCGGAGCCTACGGCTACCGGATCAGAGAGGTGGATAATGTCATCGAGGAATTGAGATACTTATCGCAGCTGGGAATCAAAGAAATATTGTTCCAGGACCCCACCTTCACCATCAACACCAAAAGAGTGGTTGAACTATGCCAAAAAATCATCCAGAACAATCTTGAGTTTACCTGGAGCTGCAATGCTGACCTCAAATCCTTGAACGCCGAGAAGATTCAGTTCATGAAACGGGCCGGATGTCATACAGTTTCCGTGGGTATCGAGAGCGGCGATGACGATATTTTGAAGAAATATTCGAAAATGATTAGTGTTGAGCAAATCAAAGAGGCAGTGAGTTTGCTGAACGAGCATAAAATCAAGGTTCTTGGTTATTTTATCATCGGACTCCCAGGGGAAGATAGAGAGTCCGTCCTGAGGACGATAGATTTAGCCAAGCAGCTGGACATCGACATCGCTTCCTTTGCCATTGCAACTCCAGACTTAGGCACAAGATTAAGGAAAGAGGCCTTAGAGAAGAGATGGGTGTCTGCAGGAATAGAACGTTTTGACAGCACCGATTTTCCAGTCCTTGAAACCGAGAAATTGTCGAAAGAAGAAGTCTGGAGATTGAGAAGAAAGGCCGTCAAAGAGTTCTATCTTCGTCCTTCCTACCTGATGAAGAGGCTGTTCAGATTAAGAAATTTTAAAGACATAAAAATCGCAGTCTCCAATGCCATTTCCCTTTTCAGCAAGTCATGAAAAAGGTCATAATCAACGCCGATGATTTCGGTCTGAGCAAGGGAGTCAATGAAGGAATCATCCTTGCTCACCAAAAGGGGATTCTCACGAGCACGAGTATCATGGTCAACATGCCTGGATTTGCCCACGCCGTGGAGCTGGCCAAACAGAATGAGCGATTGGGAGTGGGTCTCCACCTCAACATTGTCCGCGGCCGACCCCTATCTCCAGCCAACAACGTGGGAAGCTTGCTCAACAAAGAGCAATATTTCATGTCGAATATCTTCATCATTTTGAGAAAATTGTGGTCAAAGAAGATAAAGAAACAAGAAATTGAGCTAGAGTTCAGAGCCCAGATCGAAAAAGCCCTAGAAAACAACCTCCAAATTAGCCATTTCGACAGTGAAAAACATACTCATTGTCTTCCCGCTCTGCTCAAAATTGTTTTGAAGTTAGGGAAGGAATATAATATAAAGAGAGTAAGATACATTCATGAATACTGTATTACTCCTCATTTGTCTCAATCGGCCAAAGCCATTTTTGCTTCCTTGTCCTGTTTGAGCATGAAAGAGAAGATCAAAGAGAACGGCATTTCAATACCTGATAGAAGTTATGGTCTATGTAAGAGCGGGAAGATGTCCTCACCAAGGATAAAAAAAGTATTAACCAACCTCAAGGACGGCGTGACAGAGGTCATGGTTCACCCAGGTTTCATGACTCAGGAATTAATGGATCTAGAGAAAGCCATCGGCTCCTATTACATCAATAAATGCAGAGAGAAAGAATTGAAAGCCTTGCTGGATAAAGATTTAAAAAAGATAATAAGCGATAAAGAGATAAGCTTGATAAATTTTAATCAATTATAAGGCCATGGAAGAGAAGAAAGAGTATCCTCAAATTTCATTAGTGATTCCTTTCTTTAACGAGGAAGAAAACATCGAGGAACTCTATCAAGGCTTGGTCAAAGTCCTGACCGAGTTAAACAAGACCTATGAAATGATTTTTATTGATGACGGAAGCCTGGATAATACCTATCAAATATTGACCAGGCTATACCAAAAGGACGAGAACATTCGGGTCATCAAGCTGAAAAAAAATTTTGGACAGACAGCAGCCCTCCAGGCAGGATTCGATGTCGCTCAAGGAGAAATTATCATCTCCATGGATGGAGACCTGCAGCACGACCCTCAAGATATTCCCAGGTTGCTCTCTAAACTGGAGGAAGGATACGATATTGTCAGCGGCTGGCGGAAGGAAAGAAAGGACCATCTTCTTTTTAGAAGGCTTCCCTCGATGGTGGCCAACCGGATCATGCGGTTTCTCTCGGGAGTGAAGATTCATGATTTTGGGACGACTTTCAAGGCCTATCAGAAGAAAGCCATCAAGGGAATCCAGCTCTACGGTGAGCTTCATCGTTTTATCCCGGCTCTAATCAGCCGGACAGGAGTCAGGATCGCCGAAGTCCCGATTAAAAATATCGTCCGCAAGAAGGGAAAATCGAAATACAGCCTTTCCAGAATAAGAAGAGTATTATTCGACCTTTTGACTGTTAAATTTATCATCAGCTTCATAGACCGGCCTTTGCAGCTTTTTGGTTTGGTGGGTTTGGGCTTTGGAGGCATCGGGTTCACGATTGCCCTAATCCTCACCATCGGATTTTATTTTTTCAGCTGGTCGATACGGGACAACATAGGAAATCTGGTGCTGGCCGTCTTCTTGATGATATTGGGTTTTCAGTTCATCATGACCGGCTTATTGGCTGAGATCATTTCTCGGATTTATTTTGTGACCCATAGGACAAAGATATATACGATAGAAGAGATGAAATCTCGCCGCCAGGTCGAAGAGGAAAAAAAGGAATAGAAAACCGGCCTCTCTATAGGTGCCGCTTGGCGTCGGCTTCTTCCTTGTTCATTCAGCTCGGGAATGAATCTCGTCATCTCCGCTGCTCGCGTCTTCGTTCGAAGACTCGGGCTATTTCGAGCGCCCTTTTGGCATTTATCCTCCCGAATCCTATGTAGATATCTTCGCCTGGATGTTCAGAAGAATTGATATCATCTGCCGAGTGACGGATGATCTCCATCACTTGCCAATTCTCTAGCCAGGGGTAATGAGAGATGATCAAGGCGGCCAGTCCAGAGACGAAAGCCGTGGCCATAGAAGTCTTGTTCCCGTAATTGTAGCCGCTCCAGCCGGGGCGGCCTCTCCGCCAGAGCCCTCTGCCCCAGGTGCTGAGAATATCAAGGCCTGGCGCAGCCACGTCGACTTCGGGTCCATAATTGGAACCGAACCATCCATCCGTGAGTTCAAGGTCAATATAATTATCGTTATAGTCTGTAGCCGCGGCCGCCAGGACATAGTCATCATAGGCAGCTGGGTACCATACGCCTTCGGTCCCATCATTGCCCGCAGCCGCCACCAGGACAATATTTTTCTCGTAGGCATACTTGATCGCATCTTCCAAGGCTTGATTGGCGACCACATCCGGTCCGCCCAAACTCATGTTAATGACCCGGACATCATGATCCGCAGCCCAAATGATGCCAGAAACGACCCAAGCGGCATTCCCTTTGGCGTTTTGTAAGAATACCTTGACCGGCAACATTTTACATTTCCAGCAAACGCCGCAGACTCCGATGTTGTTATTGCCTTGGGCGCCGATAATGCCTGCCACATGGGTTCCGTGACCATGGTCGTCAGAGGCATTATAATCATCGTTGGCAAAATCTCTTCCCGAAGACAATATGTTGTTTTTTAAATCTGGATGACCGATATCGACTCCAGTATCGACGATTCCTACCAGGGTGTTTTCGCTTCCTGTTTGTGTCTCCCAGGCTTCGTTGGCATTGATATCCGAGCCGGGAGTTCCTTCCGGGAAATCAAACTGTTCAGGACCGATTCTTTGGCCCGTGTTTTCAAGAGCCCACTGGTATTCAAAGTACTCGTCATTCGGACTGGAGGCAAGATAAAGCCAGTGATTAGGCTCGGCATATTCCACATCAGGATTTTGATTGAAGAGCTCCACAGCTTCTTCAACCGAAGAGCTGGAAGGAAGTTTGAGTCGATAAACATTAATCCGCGGTATTTTTTCGATTTTTTCAGAACCGTAGTAGGCGATCATTGTCTGGATTAGTTGACTAGAGATACGAGGTTTGAACTTCACCAGGATTTCATTCTCCACGTAGGGTGGAGACATATAGTGTTTCCAAATATTTTGCCAGGGCTGGACCTTGGAGAAAGATGAGTGAAAGAAACTCGCCAAAATAAGAATAAAAAAGGCAGAAGCGGTAAAAATACTTTTTTGTGTTTTCGTCATTTTTATCTCACTATAAAGATAATATCTCTTTGTTTTTTTCTGCAGAGAATCGTCTCATTCTAAAACAGGTTCAAGCCATACACAAGTCCCAGCCCGTATTCAATACCTCCTAGGTTCACTTCAAGATCGTTCTCCTCTGTTTTCACCCTGGAATATCTCAAGTACAGTTTGACTTTCAAGGATTCTATCACCTTCAACGGAATAAGCACTCCTGTTTGCACATGGAATCCCAGCGCACTTCCAGAAGTGGTGTAGAGAGGGCTTTCTTCTTGGTAGGGATAATAATCTCCTCCGATCTCTGCAAAAGGGATTACAGGCTTGGTGAGGAACATGTAAACCCCGCCTAAGGAAATCGGTTTGAGGATGAGTTTGGCGTCTTCTTTGGTGACTGTCGATTTTCCTTTTTTGGTATAAAACTTAAAATCTAAGGATATGAAGATGAAGTGTCGATGAAAAGCATGAATTCTTTGAGAAAGCCCAAAACCGAAGACATAAGCCTGTCCTTCATAAATCTGCTTGAATCGGTCATCGGCAATGTTGTACGCCCCGGCAAAAACTCCGACCAAAGTCTTTTCATTCAACATGGTGTATTCTAAGGCCGCAGAAGAACTTTGTTGTTCCTGAATCTTCCTCCATCCAGCCGCGCCATGAAGTTCAGAATAAGCTATCTTGCCCTCTTGGAAGAAGGCGGCGAGAATCATCAGCGCCAAAAATTTTACCGGGGCTCTCATGCTCATCCTTTCTATTGATCTTCCTCGGATGGGGAACACGGCCCCTCCAAGTCGTCTGTTCTTAGCGTGGAGATCGTGTACACGTAGCGAGCTGAAGGGATAATATCCGTATCGAAGTACTCCAGGCGTCCGTATATGATTTTGAGGAACTCGAATTGATTGTTCTCTT
The DNA here is from genome assembly GCA_011772495.1 of Candidatus Aminicenantota bacterium. GTDB lineage: Bacteria > Acidobacteriota > Aminicenantia > Aminicenantales > Aminicenantaceae > WVZL01. The sequence goes on along the minus strand of WVZL01000016.1, from coordinate 73,007 downwards.
CATCCTTTTTTTTCCGGTAAATTTTATAGCCTTTTATGTTATTTTTGTCAGCTATCTTGGGATTATCCTGCCAGGTCAGATGGTTCCCCAATTCTCGGTAGAAAAGTATTTCATTGTATACCCTTTTGACCTGAAGATAAACAGGAGGAAAGGGGAAGTTTTTTATCTCATCAAACCACTCTTCAGCCATCAATTGATAACCTTCTTCGGTAGGATGGTTATGGTCGGATAATAGAGATCTCCATCCTCCCTCTTCTTCGGGATAGGAATAGAAAAGTTCGAACTGATCCACCAAAGGGATCGGGAGTCCCTGGGCCAGCTCATGGATCTGATCATTAAGGTAAAATATTCTATCCCGGAAGAATTCGTTATCCCATCTCCAATCTTTCCGAGGAATAATGGTCGCTACTGCTGGGAAGACGCCAAAATCAATGCATTTCTGGACCATTTGTTCCAGGTTAAAAACAGTGGTGTCCATCGAGATTTTTCTGGAAATGATATCATTTGTTCCTTCCATCAGCAGGAGATACTGGGCTAAATGATCTCTTATCACACTATCGATTCGAGCTAAGCCGTTGAATGTTTTTTCTCCAGGCCAACCTTCATTGACCACCTCGGTCTCGCCGAATTGCTGATCCAGGAGCATTTCCAGCCGAGGAATATAACCTTTGTCGGGGGCAGCTTCAAAATTGATATACCCATAAGTGATACTGTCTCCGAAGCCAGCATATTTATCCTCATCCAGAGAGGGGTTGAAGATCATCCGAGTTTCGGGAGGAGATTTATCGGGAAGGTTTTCTTCACTCAACTGATGAAAGAAGAATAATCTTGTTTGCACTTCATCTTGAAATCGCCAGGTGATTCCGATTCTTTCTCCTTCCGCCACAATCCTCGGGCAGGAATGCTGGCCTTTTTCTTGAGAAATCTTTATCTCCCTGCTCCAAGAGTCACGCTCTAGATATTTAAGAAAGATGTGACTTCCATCTTTTCCTGTCTTTTCCCAAACGACGATGGGCCTGTTGCCCGAGACCACCGACACATCAGGAAAGAGGTCATTTTCTTGCTGGTTAGCGGTAATCCTGGTGATTTTCGACCACCTGGTTCCATTCCAAAATTTGCCGTGGATTTCGTAATCCTGGCCGTCATATCCTGACCAGATTAACCAGATGAATCCATTCTGGTCTAGGGAGACTGAAGGGCTTGTTTGCGGAAATTCATCACCTGGATTGAGCTGGCTTATGGGGAGCCAGTCCTGTCGGTCGTAGACTCGGCAAAATATTCCATCCTCTCCCAGGCTTCTCCCGCTCCAGAAAATCCAGATTCGATCGTTGAAGTCAGCGATGATCTGGGGGGCATAAGCGGTGTTAACCGGGTTTATGATCCATGTTTTTCTGGAAAAGATTTCCTCGACGAAAATTCTGTAGTGGGCTCTTTGATAGTTAATCCAGACTATCCAAGGACTATCTTGCAGGTCAAAGGATAAATCGGGAGCCAGGTTAAAGCCTTTTTCCTCACTGATGAGTCGGGGCTGAATGATTTGATTTTCTTCGAGCCGAGCCAGAAAGATTCTACTCTGGTCAGTGGCCCATTCTTCCCAGACCACCCAAATTTGCCCTCTCCTATCTTTCTTGATGACAGGAGAAGATGCCCTCCTACTCAAAGCTACAGTTTTTATGAGAGCAGCTTCTGCCTGGGACCTTAAGGTTTCCATACAGGTTTCTCCCTCGATTCGCTGGTAGATGCATATCAGATTTCCTTGTTGGTCGAAAAGTGGTTCTGCCTCCTGGTCTTGGGCCCTTGAGCTCTTTCCGCTTGTTCTTAATATGAATACTAGAGAGAGGATAAGAAGGATTGCGATTTTGATTCTGTATCCGTTCATTTTTCAGTCTATTCATATACCATAATTGTTTTTTGATTTCCAATCCCTCCTGACTCGCCGGTTCTTCATTTAAGGAATTTTCAATCGTGGTTAAATAGGCTTGAAAAGTTCCCAGCTATTGACAATCATTGATTTTTTGTAGAATATATGTCATTTAATAAGAGAAAGTATCTAATAAAGATGAAAAATCAGAAAAAGGAGTAAGATCATGAAAAAGACCTTGCTTATTTTATTGTCCATATTTTTATGCTGGAGTGTCCATACCGGGCAACAAATGTCTGAGCCGGTCATGGTGTCTGATACCCCGCCTGATTCTTCAAAATGGGCCCAAGTTGCTTTCGGCCCTGATGGAAAGGCTCACGTTATCTGGGTAGAAGACTGGCACGATGCTGCTGGCGCGGACATCCACTATGCCAGTTATGATGGCAAAGCATGGGAGGGACCGGTGGATTTAACTAATTCTAGAAATAAGGATGCGGCCAGGCCTTATATCTGCACCAGCAAGCAGGGAGGCATCTTTGTTGCTTACGACCAGGAAGACTCATGTTATTTAGTCGAGTACGATCCTGACCAGGAGAAATGGCTGTCTCCTTTCCGAGTAAGCCCAGCAGGTTATGGAGGGCATGAGCCCGCAGTTGCCGCCGACCCAGACGGGAATGTCTATGTTATGTGGTTTGCCAAGGTTGGCTCTCGAGCCTATACCCGCAGCAGAATCGACGGGATTTGGGAAGATGTCAAGAAGATGTCCGGGAATCGCCGCTCAACCCAGGTCGGGATTGCGGCTGGAAACGATGGACGCGTCTGGGGGATCTGGAGGGAGAAGCAGTCTAACGGAGAGTATAAAATCTATTACCGACGACGTAAAAAAGGAACGGATTGGACGGCGCCCACGAAAATAAACTGGGGGGGAGCGAGCCAAACTCATCCTCATATCACGGTGGGGCCTGACAACGTCCCCGTAGTGACTTATGCGGATTGGGATACAGGGTATCCGCCCGAAATATTTCTCTGCACCATTGACGAAGACGAGAATCCTCGGGAAAAGATTTTTCCCGGAGCACTTCAGCATTACTCAAGAATAGCCATTGACCCCGATGGAAATAAACATGTAGCCTGGCAATTCGGTCCCGGCGAGCGCGGACGAGGCATCAGATACTTAAATAACATAGGCGGAGAGTGGAATGATCCTGTAACCCTGCCGAATTCACAAGGTGGTCCCAAACTGCCTGGTATTTCCTCTGATGAGGGTGGCAATGTCGCGGTCGTCTGGTCAGCATCAATCTCTGGCCGCGATAAGGAAGTCTGGTTCAGCTCTCTTTATCCGATTGTTCCGCTCAACCCCCCAATCAATATGGCTATTAATATTACAGTCAAAAACCTGAAGGGAACACCGGAAATCGATTATGATCTGAGCTGGGAACCGAATCCTGAAAACGACGAAAGCAGGACCAAAGGTTACAACATCTACAAGAGGGAGAATGAGGGAGAATGGGAATTGCTCTTGTCGGTGAACAAATCTACTCATACCGCTTCATTCTCTTTCACCGGTGCTGAGACTCGGGTTCAATTCGGCATTGCGACCGTCTCGACCTATGATACTCAAGGTCAGATAGCCATCTTTGGAATCGATTGATTTTCTGAGCTGGTAAAGGGCAAAAAGGAGGTAATTTTGAAAAATTCAATTAAATTGCTCGCAGCTGTAATTATTCTCATTTCTATTTCGAATATTTCGACCTCCTATCCTCAAGAAGAAGTCACAGCTGAATCCGTAACAGAATTAAAGGAGATTAATTTTCAGATTGTTGAGGCAGATAAGATAGAATTCACTGTAGTCGTGGATGGAGAATTTCATTACGAAGTTTTTGGATTGACCGGTCCTCCCAGGCTAGCGATCGATTTGTTCCCGATCCAGAAGATTTCGGTCGGTCCTTATGTTGACATCGGAATCATCGGAGTCATGAGGATGAGAGTCGGCTTCTTTCAGCCCCAGGTGGCTCGAATCGTTTTTGACCTGGGGGACAGAATTCCCAATTACAGTGTGACTTCCGTAGAAGGTGGGATCAAGGTCGTCTTATGGTTTGAAGAAGCGATGCCGAAGGAAGAGAAGCCGCCGGAAGTGGAAGAAGTAGAGATAGAGCCAAAAAAAATTCCAGAAGAAGTCCCTGAAGTCGTTACCGAAGAAATCGTTCCTAGAGTCCCCAGAGTTCTTGAACACAACTATTTCATTCAAGCAAAGACTGGAATAGGATTTCCTGTCAGTCCCTCCTTTGAAGCCCAAAGCTCTTTTACTCTCTACGGCGAAGAGGGCAGTCTGGATGAGAATTATAAATTAAAGACCAACCTGCTCTTTGACCTGAATATAGGCCGTTTTTTTCAGATAAAAAACATCCTCCTGAAAGTTAACCTGAGTCTCAGTTATTTATCGTTTAAAAACGATGGTAGTTTTTCGATGACCCTTCCCCATCCTGTTGTTCCGGATAATCCTCGAGATTATACTTTCGATGATAGCCTGAAAGGCAACGTATTCAACATTTCTGTTGCTCCGCTTTTCTCAATCATGGAAAAGAGGAAATTTGGGGTTTGGGCAGGTCCGATCATCGGATTTTCGTTCGGAAAATTGAACATCTTAGAAGACTTCGATTTAGAGGAACAATCGCCTTTCACCAGCACGGAGATAACAGTTACCACCAAAACCTACCTGGATGAAAATATTTCCTCTTTAATTTTTGGAGGAGTAGGTAATTTTGAATATAAAATCTCCCGGAATTTCTCTCTGGTTCTAGATGCCAAATTCTTTTATCTGAGCCCAAAGTCGAAAACATTGGACACCAGGATTGGCCTTTCTCAAATTCAGCTTGCTGTTGGTTTCTTGTTCTATTTTTACTGAATTCAAGCGTGCCTTCCAGGGTGCCTGAATGGCGATGGCACTTCGAGTTTCTAGCCTAGCAAAATCAATCAGGTCTAGGGGAATTGAATGTTCTGGCTATTTTCTCTATTATACTGATAATGGATAAAGAGTTTCGAGGAAGCATCCAGAAAGAATTGATCGATGAGGGAAAATCCTCTTTTGATAAATATTCATCTTTTTTTTGGGGAACCAAGAGCTTCGCTAAATTCCTCAAATTCGAGGTCATAATCATATTATTTTCCTGGCTTCCGGGGGCAGCAGGGTTCTTTCTGCGTCGGTTGTTCTACCCTTTTCTTTTCAAGAAAGTCGGGAAGGGAGTCGTTTTTGGAAGGAATATCACTCTTCGTCATCCTCATAAAATCTGCCTGGGAGATAATACTTTTATCGATGATAATGTTGTTCTTGATGCCAAAGGTGAAAAAAACGAGGGGCTGGGCATCGGAAAGAATGTCTACCTGGGAAGGAATACCATTCTCAGCTGCAAAGAGGGATCAATATTTTTGGATGATTACTGTAATCTCTCAGCCAACTGCAGTCTCCTTTCAGAGACAGAGATAAGGCTGGGCAAATACTGTTTCTTAGCCGGGCAGTGCTATCTGGTGGCAGGAGGCAATCATACCTATGATGACATTTCGATTCCCATCATGTTTCAGCCTTCTTTCACCAAGGGGGGGATAAGCATCGATGAGGATGTCTGGCTCGGAGCTGGGGTTATTGTCTTGGATGGGGTCTCCATCGGAAAAGGGACTGTGGTAGGAGCGGGATCCGTTGTGACGGAATCTCTCGGAGAATATTCAATCGCTGTCGGCACGCCTGCCCAGAAAATAAAAGACCGAAGGGATAAAGACAGAGTCAAGAAGGTCTGAAAAAAGACGAGCCTCCCTTTTTCTATAGCGGCCGAAAAGAATCTTGGGGGATGTTCTCACGCCCAAAAGATTTTTAGCGTCATTCTCCTCTCGGCCTTCTCAGCGGCTGCATAACTCGCTTCGCTCAAACATACTCGCCGGTCGACTCTATCGACTTCCCTCGAAGGCCGAAATCCGAAGGTTAAACCTGAAAAGGTCGTTTCGTCCATCCCCTAAGATTTTTAGTATTCTGAGTGGCCCTAGTTTTGGAATCAATAGAGAGAGGGGGATGAAGCCTGAATGTGTTGTTAAGGCATTCTCTTGGAGAGGAATTTCCAGAGGTATTCTTTCGGCACTCCAAGAATATTTTTCCTTCTCAAGCGGTCGCAGCTGGCGCAGGGGTTCAAATCCGCCACCTCTTTGGAGGCCAGCTTCTGGCGAAGGGAGACCATTCTCTCGTTGTTCCATATATCTCTGAGGGAAGAATGCTTGACGTTACCCAGGATGTAGCTTCCAAAAAAATCCTGGCTGCAGGGTAAAACGCTCCCGTCCCAGAAAATGATGAGCGCATTCCAGGGAAAGGTGCATATTGTCCGTACCGAAGAAGGTTTTTCCGCGCTGGTCTCACCAGCCCAGTTATGAAGCTCTTTGACCACCATTTCATCCAGGGGGAGGCCTTGGAACCGGTTCCTGAATTCATCCTTGGCTCGAGCCTTCTTTCTTGTTTCTTCAGGAGTGAAATCGATCACTTCTATGGCGACTCGCGGTCTTTTCAGATGAAGAGATTTTTTCATTTCTAGAAGTTGGATGATATTAGCGATGGTCCGGTCAAAATTGCCCTTGATCCTGATTTTTTCATAATTTTCTTTATTATAGCCGTCAAAGGAGAAAGAAAGCCGATCCAATCCTGAATCAATGATTGAAGAGGCAAGCTCAGAAGTTAAGAGAGAGCCGTTGGTATGAAGCCTGGTGAAGAGGCCGTGCTCCTTGGCATACCTGATGGCTTCTATGAGATCCGGATAGAGGAGGGATTCTCCTCGATGAGCTAGATTGACCTCGAAAGCAAACGAGGCGGCTTCATCGATGATTTTTCGATAAAGATCAAAGTCCAGGTAGCCTTTATCTTTTTTGGTGAGTTTTTGATTGGGACACATGATGCATTTCAGGTTGCAGTAGCTGGTGAGCTCTATCCACAGCCGCACCGGAAGGTAGGGCAGTTGGCTGGATTTTTTTCGGAAATGGTAGAAAAGCCTTGTCAGCCGCCTCCAGTATTTTAGAGATTTCATTTTCTTCGCGTTTCCGTTTCCTTGATAACGACCGAACAGGCCATGTCTCCTACAATATTGGTAGTGGTTCGACACATGTCCAGGAACCTGTCCACGCCTAAAATCAGAGCAATTCCTTCTAGAGGGACACCTATCTGCCTCAAGACCATGGCCAGAGTGATGATGCCTGCAGCAGGAACTCCTGCTGCTCCCACCGAGGCAAGAGTTGCCATCAGGACAATGGTGAGTTGGTCCATGATGCCTAAGGGGACTCCGTAGATTTGGGCTATGAAAACAGCGGCCACGCCTTGGTAGAGAGCTGTTCCATCCATGTTGATAGTCGCCCCCAGAGGAATAACAAAGCTCGAATATTCCCGGGGAACACCGATATACTCGACGCATTCCAGGCTCACCGGCAGGGCGGCGTTAGAGCTTGAAGTGCTAAAGGCAATGATCATAGCTTCCTTGACTCCCTTGTAAAAACGGAGAGGATTCAAACGGCCCAGAAAACCCACCGTTAAGCTGTTGATACTAAAAGTATAAATGACCAGGCCTCCCACCACTACCAAAGAGTATTTGAGGAGAGTGACCAGAATTTGGACGCCGTATTGACCGATAACCGCAGCTATCAAGGCCAGGACTCCATAAGGAGCGAGTCTCATGGCGATATGAACAACTTGAATAATGGCATCATTCAGACCTTCGAGAAATTTAATCAGGGGTTCAGCCCTTTCTTTCTTGATGAGAGTGAGGATGATGCCAAAGAGAAGAGCCAGGAAGATGACTTGGAGCATGTTGCCTTCGACCAGAGATTTTAGGGGGTTGGTGGGAACAATGTCCACTAGCACATCCAGAGCAGAGGGTTTTTCTTTCATTCTTTGAATCCCGATTTGAGCCTTGGACTCGTAATTCTTGTACAGCTCTTCCTTGACTTGTTCGTTCAAGCCATAACCAGGGTTGACGACATTGGCTAAAAAAAGGCCGATGGAGATGGCAATCATGGTGGTTATGGTGAAGTAGGCAATGGTTTTGATACCGATGCGGCCCAACTTCCTGATATCCCCCAGACTTGCTGTCCCCAGCATGAGGGAGACCAGAACCAGGGGAACAACGATCATGGTGATGAGACGGAGGAAGATTGTGCCTACGGGTTCAATGAGGCGGGCCTTCTCCCCGAAAACAAGCCCGACTATTATGCCCAGGGTCAATCCGATGAAAATCTTGGTATGAAGCTTGATTTTTTTCATATCCAGAATCCTATTTTTTCCGAGCCTTCAGGATGAAATTGGAAGTGCTGTCAAAACGGCCAGAGGCAGGAAGGAATTTTTCCACCTCAAAACCTTTCGCCTCCAAGAACTTTTGAATTTCCTCGGGATAATAATAGTGTCTGATGGGAACAAAGTACCAATCAAGAATGAGCTCTTCCAATTTTTCTCCTTTGCGGGACTTTTCCCTTTTCTTGAACATAAGGACCACGGGCGCCAGGAAAAAGGCAAAGACCTTGGATAGAGCCGTCCAGGACTTCTTGGGAGTCTGGAGAAGGATTTTCCTGATGATTTCATGAAGGAATGTCAACTTCGTCCTCCTGTAGACAGCCAAAAGAAGACTTCCTCCTCTTCTCAAGACCCTGGCCAGTTCATCGATGGCCTTAAAAGGATTGGTCGTGTGATGAACTGTTCCCCAAGCCCAGACAATGTCAAAAGAATCGTCCTCAAAAGGAAGCTGGAGCGTGTCTTCTTCCCTGAACTCGACATTCTGGAGGTTGAATTTTTGCTTCAAGCTTCTGGCCGTCTCCAGACTGCCCTGGCTGATATCTGTACCCATCACCTGCGAGGCGCCTTTGCTGGCAAAGATAATACTGAAAATGCCGGTTCCGCAGCCGGCATCCAGGACTCTTTTGTTCCTGATTTCTTCATCGGCAAAAAAGATTTCCAGATGTTGCTCTGAGGCTGAGTATTCGGGAATGTATTTTGTCCATACCACGTCATAGAACTTCCCGACTCTTTCTTTCTTCATCCTCTGTGTGTCTCAAAAGGGGAATAAATATATTATAAGCTCCTCGATTTGAAGTCAATTCAAACCGGCTGGATTAGCCAGGGTGACTTTTTGACTACAGCCAGTTGTTTTCTCTGTACCAGGCTATTGCCAGAACCATCCCATCCTTAAATTTTTTCTGGGGAGCAAACCCCAATTCCCTCTCAGCTTTTTTTATAGAAAGAGGCTTAGGATGTATGAAAAAGCTGAGCTTGGCCCTATTGAGAGGAGCTTCCTTCCTGAAGAGGGAAAAGATTTTCTCCAAAGTCAAGGCTGCCAGTTTTACTGGGAAAAGAGGGAGAGTGAAAGGCGGTATTTTATCCCCGGTGGCTGAAGCTATGACCTCCACCATTTCTTTCACTCTCAACACCTCTCCGCCTGAGAGGTGGTAGATTTCTCCCTTCCGCCCTTTTTCTGCACAAAGGAGGATGCCTTCCAGGAGATCCTGGATATAGATAGGGGTTTGCCAAGTTTTTCCCTTGGTGACCAGGATGAACTTCTTCTTGGCGATGGAATTTATGAGTTTGAAAGTTCTCCTGTCACCCGGACCGTAGACCCATCCTGGTCTGACGACCACGATATTCATTCCTTCAAGGGCCTTCCGGAGAGCGATTTTTTCTCCTTCGAGTTTGCTTTTATCATAGATACTTATTGGGTTTACAGGATAGTCTTCAGCAGCGACCTCATTTTCTTTGACCGAACCCAGCACACCCGCCGAGCTGAGATGGACTATTGTTTTTACGTTTTGGGCTTGAGCTGCTTTCAGAATATTCCTGGTGCCAAGGGCATTGATCTGGTAGAATTCATCTTGGCTGATTAAGGCTGATCCCAACGAGGCCGCAAGATGAAATAGAACATCTGTTTCCTCTAAGGCCTGCCTTAAAGCCTGATAGTCTCTAATATCTCCCCGGACGACTTCGATCTCTTCTTCCCGCTGGATTTTGTTCAGGTGGAGAAGAGCCCGGACCTGCCACCCTTTCTTCAAGAGATAATCAACCAGATGGCTGCCGATGAATCCTGAAGCTCCGGTCAGGAAGGCTCTCATGATTAAAAGAAATTCCTTCTCAAGAAGCTTTTTGCGCTTTCTGGAGAGACAGGCGGATTTTTTCCAGATAGCGGGGATAGGTGTATTCCCTTTCAGCAAGTTGTTTGCACTTCCGAGCTCGGTCCTGCGCTTCCTCCTGGTGGAGAGCAAAGATGATGCCATCAGCCAAACTCTGCGGATCAGGCTCGGCCAGAACAGAAATTTCTGGGCTCAAGACTTGAGTGTGCGTCCAGAGATTGGTGGCCACGATCGGCTTTCCGGACTTCATGAATGAATATATCTTAAGAGGGGTATTCGTTCCCGAGGTCCGGGGCGAAACGAGGACATCAGCCACCGAGATAAAAAGCGGGATTAAGGAAGGAGCGATTTCGGGATTAAAAACGATTCTGTCTTCAATCTTTAGCGTTTTTACCTTTTGCCTCATCTCCTCGATTCTGGCCCCATTTCCACCAACGAAGAGAAAAACTGCTTTCTCTTTAATTCTCTTTGCCGCCTCGAGGAGCAGGGGGATGCCCTGGTAAGACTGGAAGTTTCCAGTGTAGAGGATGATTTTTTCTCCTCTTGAAGCGAACTCTTGGCGTTTCTTTTCGATTTGCTGAGCCGAAAAGTCCTCTCCTTTGAAGTCGAGGAAGTTTTCTACCAGGACCGCCCTGTTTTTGTATCCTCCCTTGGCAACTTTCTGCAGCAGATCGAGACAGATGACGATGATGGATTGAGAATTTTTAAGGATGAATTTTTCGAGCCCTTTAAATAATGCCCTTAGCATCTTTGAACGAGAAAAATTAAAATTCTCCAACTGCTGGGGAAGGCTGGAATGCATATCATAGAGGTGAGGCCGACGCCATATTTTGGCCAGGATAACTCCCAGCAGGGCTGCTTCTTCGTGAGAAAAGATCAGATCATAGTCGCTTCTCACGAGCTGAAAGAATGCTTTCCAGAAGAGTAAAAAATCAAGCGGGATTTTTGCCCAAGAAGGGCCGATTTTTATTTCTCGAATCAAGAAAAGGTTGGGAATTCTTAAGATTCTGAGGTTTTTAATCTTGACGTCTTCTCCGAGGTGATAAGTGACCAGGTCAATCTTGTGACCGAGATCAGATAGGGCTTTTATCCTGAAGTATTCGCTCAGCGGCGTTCCCCGGGGCTGGAAAAAGGGCTCTGGAGCAAGCATAAGGATTTTCATCAGGTATCGGAGGGCTTTTCCTCGGCATCAGAATCGACGATTTCCCGGATGAAGTAAATGCTTTTTTCTGAAGACTCATGGTAGGCTCGGGCCATGATTTCTGCCAAGAGCCCGATAGTTATGAATTGAATGCCGATGATGATGAGCAATATGGCTAAGAGAAGAATCGGTCGGTCAGCGAGGCTGACTTGGACGATTAGCCTCTGGTAGGAAAGATAGAGACCCATGATAATACCGGCCAGGCAGCTTACCAGACCTATGAGACCGAAAATCTGGAGAGGACGGGTCGAATAACTCAACAGAAATTTTACAGTCAGGAGGTCCAGGATGACTTTGATGAACCTGAAAACACTGTATTTTGATTTTCCGTGCACTCGAGGCCGGTGGCTGACTTTGACCTCAGAAATAGAGACTCCCATCTGACTGGCTATAGCTGGAATAAACCGGTGCATTTCTCCGTAGAGCCTGATATTCTTGACGACATCCCTGCGGAAAGCCTTCAAAGTGCACCCGTAATCATGGAGCTTGACTCGAGTTATAAAAGAAATGAGCCGGTTAGCCAGGGCCGAGGGCAGTCGCCTGGTCAGGAGTCTATCCTTTCTTCTTTTCCTCCAGCCACTCACGATGTCATAGCCCTCTTCTATTTTTTGGATAAGAAGGTGAATGTCTTCAGGATCGTTCTGCAGATCGGCATCCAGAGTGATGATAATCTCTCCTTTGGCATAGTCAAACCCCGCTGAGAGGGCAGCTGTCTGTCCAAAATTCCTCCTCAGCTTTAAGATCTTTACGCTAGGGTTCTTTTTTTGGATTTTTTTCAAGATAATAAACGATTCATCCCAGCTTCCGTCATCAACAAAGATGATCTCATAGGCTTTCTTCAATTTTTCGCAGGAAGTGGTCAGCTCTTGATGAAGTTGAGTGAGATTTTCAGCTTCGTTGAAGACAGGGACGATCACAGAAAGGTCTATCTGTTTGGCTTGGCTCATTTTGGCCAATATATCATAAAGAGATTCCTCCGTAAATAGGAGGAGAAGAATCTTAGGGAAGGGATTCGCTCCCAAAAGATTTTTGACGCCATTCAAATTTCGCTCTTCTCGGCTGCTCCGTAACTCGCTCTGCTCAGACATACTCACAGGTCGACTCCGTCGACTTCCCTTGAAGAGCAAAATTCTAAGGCTAAATCTTTTAAGGTCGCCTTATCCCTCCCCTAAGATCCTTCTGTTAAAAGAGTGGTTAAGCCTTTTCTATCTAATAGACATGTAAATAAGAGAGGAGGAAAAACAGAGACCTCTTCATTTTATCTAGGAGATATATTCGCTCCTGAAAGATTTTTAACGCCATTCAGATTTCGTTCTTCTCGGCGGCCTTTTTTACTTCCGGCACACATTGACATTACGGGAGATTTAAATTAAAATTCATATCACAAATGGCTGATAAAAAAATATTGATTGTGGATTACGATAGTAGCAGCCTGGACTCCTTGGCTAAGATCTTTGATCCCTATGAATTCGAGATCATCAAGGCCACAAACGGGATGTCTGCTTATGACATGTTTCAATCAGAAAAACCTGACCTCGTAATCCTCGAAGCCATGCTGCCTAAGTTGCATGGGTTTGACCTCGCAAAAAAGATTTCTAATGAATCAAAGGGAAAAGTTCCTGTTATTATCGTCACCGGATTGTACCGAGGGCCTGTTTACAGGAATGAGGCTTTGAACTATCTTGGGGCTTCTGAGTATTTCGAAAAGCCTTATGATGAGGCCCAGTTAATCAAATCTGCCCTGAACCTGTTGAAGGAAGAAGAGGAAATACAAGAAGAACTTCCGGACTCTGATGCCATCCTGGAGGGGCTTTCTAAGAGATTTAAGAATTCATTTAAAGATATCAAGGTAGAGGAGCCAGCTGAGAAAAAGCAGGAGGCTGAGCTTCCATCTAAGGAGCCCCAAAAAGAAGAGGTCCCAAAAGAAAAGAAAGAGGCTGTTCCTCCCAAAGATGAAAAAAAATCGCCTGATTCGGGGAAAAAGGCCAAGCCTGAGATTGACGAAGACATCATAGATGAAATCTCTTCCTTGCTCGACGAGAAAAAAAAGAAGAAAGAATAGGCAATAGGAAACTCTGGGAAAAAATTTGTTCTTAACGAAAATGGTTTAGTACTCTCTGGAGAAAAGGGATGCCTGTTCCCAAAGATAAAGAAAAACAGTACCGAGAAACTTTAGAGCAGACAAGGGAACGGATTAACAGCATCGAGATGGAAATGGCCGAAGAGCTCGAAAAGACCAAGAAACGCCTCCAGGAACTGTTGGAAGAGAAAAAAGCGATGAGAAAAATTTATGACGGTATTGCCTTGCTTCTGGGCGTTGAAAACGAATTCGAAAAGCAAGAAACAGAAGAGGGTGCAGAGCAAAGCTTAGGCATTGAACTCAATGAATCTGTTAAGAGCGAGTCCTAAAGGCAAACAATAATCGAAAAATCTTTCTTTTCTCGCCGTCTCGTGGACTCCGAAATCACAAAGCATGAAAAGACAGGCTGTCTAAAAAAACAAGGATGAGAAGCCATGGCCAGCTTATGGACTCGATGTAACAACTGCCGGCGTATTCTCTATAAACAGGACATCCTTGACAATCATTATGTGTGCCCATCCTGCCATTTCCATTTCAGGTTGTCGGCTAAGGAGAGGTTGCACATGCTTCTGGATGAAGGCAGGTATGAGCTTTTCGATGAAAAAATCCTTCCTGTTGATCCCCTGAAGTTTGAAGACACTGAGAAATATTCCCGACGGCTGAAGGACAATCAGGAGAAAACGCTGCTTCCAGAGGCTGTGGTTAACGCCGAGGGAAAAATGGGGGGAATGACAGTCATCCTTTCCATCATGGATTTCAATTTCATGGGCGGGAGCATGGGTTCGGTAGTGGGTGAGAAAATTTCCAGAGCCGCGGAGAGAGCTCTGCAGCAGAAGATTCCCCTAATCATTGTTTCTGCATCTGGAGGAGCAAGGATGCAAGAAGGCGTCCTCTCTCTGATGCAGCTCATGAAGACCAGTTCTGCCATTGCCAGGCTTGATGAGGCCGGAATTCCCTTCATCTCTGTTCTGACCGATCCCACTACAGGCGGAGTAACGGCGAGTTTCGCCATGCTGGGGGACATAAATCTCGCCGAGCCTAAAGCTCTCGTCGGTTTTGCAGGTCCAAGAGTTATCGAACAGACGATAAAGGAGAAACTTCCTAAAGGATTTCAGCGTTCTGAATTTCTCCTCAGCCACGGCATGCTGGACGAAGTCGTGGAACGAAAAAACCTACGCCCTTATCTCATCAAAGCTTTGCGGCTTCTTTTAAATCAACATTAATGAATTACCATGAATGCCTTCGCTTTCTTGAAAAAATACAAAACTTAGGGATTAAATTTGGTCTAGATAATGTAAAGGCCATTCTTTCTTTCTTCGATAATCCTCACCAGAAATATCCTTCCATACTCGTGGCCGGAACCAACGGCAAAGGTTCAGTATGTGCCATGCTGGCCCAAATCCTGAGCCGGCATAACTTCCGCGTCGGCCTGTATACCTCTCCCCATCTGGTTAAAGTTGAAGAAAGAATCAGGATCAACGGAGAGCCAATCTCTTCCCGGAATTTTTCCATAGAGCTCACCATCCTGAAAGACAAGATTGAGGATTTGATAGCTTCGAAGAGACTGTTATCTTTTCCCACCTATTTTGAATTGCTCACCTGTCTAGCCTTTATTTATTTTGGGAAACAAAAGATCGATATCGCCGTATTAGAAGTAGGGATGGGTGGGAGGTTCGACGCCACCAACGTTGTCGTTCCTCCTGTCTCGGTCATAACCACTATTTCCAAGGAGCACCAGAAATTCTTAGGAAACACTTTGAGTCAAATTGCCTCTGAAAAGGCAGGAATCGTAAAACCCGGGATTGCCCTTGTTTGCGGAGTCAAAAGAGGCGAGGCTCAGCGAATGATCAAAAAGAAGGCCAGGGAGCTCGAGGCTTCCTTCTACGGGGTATTCGATAGGAAGGACTGCCTTCAGGCGAGAAAAACGGCCGAAGGTCAGTATTCTTTTGTCTATAGATCAAACCAGGATGAATACTCTTTTACACCTTCACTGCTGGGAAAACACCAGGGCGAAAATGCGGCTATGGCCATCGCTGCTTCCGAGCAGCTCGGAGGAAACTGGAGAAAACTGGAGAAAGAAAAAATTATTCAAGGCATCGAAGAGACTCGCTGGGAAGGACGGCTGGAAATTCTTTCCCGCTCTCCTTTGGTGATTCTAGATGGTGCTCACAATGAAGAGGGAACAAAAGCCCTAAGAGACTATATCCAGGAGTTCGTCTTCCCACCTTTCACCCTGGTGGTGGCTTTCATGAGGGATAAAAAGATCACCAGAATGGCCTCCCTTCTGTTTCCTTTGGCTGATAGAATCATACTCACTCGATTTCCCTACTTCAGAGCTGCGGAGCCAGAAGAAATAAGCGCCCAAGCACCTCGATTCAAGGAGAAGGTTGTTCTGGAACCAGAGACAGAGAAGGCGGTCAAGATGGCTATCTCTGAGACTCCCCCTCAAGGGAGTGTTGTCATTGCTGGCTCCCTGTATTTAGCCGGAGAGGTGAAAAAAATTTTCAAAGGTGAGGACGTGTAAACAAAGTCAGGCTCTTTTATGAATTGATGCTTGAGTGACGAAAAGAAAAGTAGAACGGATGATGACCAAGCCTGATTCCCTTAGAGCTATAAAACTAAAAGAAATAGAACAGTCCCCGAATAAACCTGGGCGGCTTGCTTTTTTAGACTAGAAATGATAAATTTTGGGCTAATTTTTTTATCTCATTTTTAGGTAGTATGCTTTCCTTAGATTATTCTGCAATCGTCATTTTTATATCCGTCTGGGTGTTAGTCTATGTTCTTAACAGGGTCTTTTTTAAGCGGGTGAGGAAGGTGATGACCGAGCGCGAGACGAAAATCCAGAAGAATCAGGAATCCCAACAAAAAGCCATCGAGGCCTATGAGCAGAGTATCAATCAAATCGAAGAGAATCTAAAGGCAGCCCGAGCCATTTCTGATAGGACAAGAGAAGAATTAGAAAAGGAAGCTCTGCAGGAGAAGAACCGTCTGCTGGAGGAAATCAGTCTTGAATGCAGGAGCCAGGTTGAAAAGGCAAGCCAACGGCTTGAAGAACAGATGAAAAAGTTGAAGAAACGGTTAGGGAAAGAAAGCGAAGATTTAGCAGAGAGGATTGAAGAGAGGCTTTTGCACTGATGAAGAAAAAGCACATTATCATCATTCTCTGCCTGCTTCCCGCCTTTGTGTTCATGGCCGAAGAGCACTCATCCTCGAATTTTCTCCCGTTTTTAGGGAAAAGCCTCAATTTTATAATACTCTTTGGGGGGCTTTCTTACCTTCTATCCAAACCCCTCCAAAACTTTCTCAAAAAAAGGTCCCTGGAAATCAAGCAGTCACTCGAGGAAGCCGAAAATAGGCGCCAAGAGGCAGAAAGTAAATTGGATGAGGCCAGAGTGCAACTGGAAGGCCTGGAAGAGAAGATCGCCCACATAAAAAAAGAAGCCGAGAGCATGGGCCAAAGGGAGAAGGACAGGATTATCAAAGATGCGAAAAAAGAAGCCGAGAGGATAAAACGCATGACTCGGCAGGAAATCGAACTGCTCGTAGAAGGGGGGATCCAAGAGCTAAAGGAATACACCATCGAGATGGCTGCTCTCTTGGCCCAGGAGAGGATTAAAAAAAGGATGACGCCGCAAGACCATTCCCTTTTCATAGATAAATGCATAGAAAGGCTTTCAAGATTAGATGAAAACTCAGTTATTGATAAGAAGGTACACTCAAGGCTTGGTTGAGGCCCTGAAGGACGAGCAGGAATTCTTGACCCTGAGCCGAGAGCTCTCGGGTTTCGAAGAGCTTCTTTCCAGCCATAAACAGCTTTTAGAGGTCCTCGCTTATCCCTTTTTTTCCCAAGATAAGAAAATTCAGATTATTAAGGATATCCTAGCCAAGAAAAAGTTTAGCCAGAAGATGAAGAGGTTTATCCTCGCTCTGACTGAAAACAATCGGCTGGAATTACTGCCTGAGATTTTAGAGTTATTGCCTTCGCGGTGGAATGAGAAAAAAGGGATTTTCACGTATGAAGTTTTTTCTGCTGTGCCCTTAAAAGAAGCCCAGAAGAAAGAACTCAAGAAGAGGCTAGAGTCTCTGGAAAAAGGTCCGGTCTTTTTAAAATACAGTATCGACCCTGAACTGATCGGCGGCCTCTGCCTGAGAAAAGGGAACCTCGTCTATGATATTTCTTTAAGGGGCAGCTTGGCAAAGATGAAGGAAGAAATCATTGAAGGGTAAAAAAAGAGATGGAAATTAAAGCTGACGAAATTAGTAAAATCATTAAACGTCAAATCGAAGGCTATGATGCCGAAATCGATATCAATGAAGTGGGGACCGTGATTTCGGTGGGTGATGGGATTGCCCGTATTCACGGCCTGGATAGAGTTATGTATAATGAGCTCCTCGAGTTTCCTCGAAATGTATTCGGCCTGGCCCTCAATCTAGAAGAAGACAGCGTGGGCGCTGTGCTTCTGGGAGAAAGCCACCAAGTCAAGGAAGAAGATTTGGTAAAACGTACCCACCGCATCATGCAGGTTCCTGCGGGACCCGCCATGGTAGGTAGAGTAGTGAACCCGCTAGGACAGCCCCTGGATGGAAAGGGTCCGATCAAGTCGGAGGCGCACCAGCCGATCGAACGTTTGGCTCCGGGAGTCGTGGATAGACAACCGGTGAAAGAACCTTTGCAGACGGGAATAAAAGCCATAGATGCCATGATTCCCATCGGGAGAGGCCAGAGGGAGCTTATTATCGGTGACCGCCAGACAGGCAAGACGGCTATAGCTATCGATACTATGATCAACCAGAAGGGAAAGGACGTCATCTGCATTTACGTCGGAATCGGCCAGAAGAGGTCAACCCTTGCCTATATCATCAAGATTCTTCAAGACTACGGGGCCATGGATTATTCGGTCGTGGTGGCGGCTTCAGCGAGCGTTCCGACCTCGCTCCAATATCTGGCTCCTTACAGCGGCTGTGCTATCGGAGAGTATTTCCGGGATAATGGACAACACGCTCTTCTCATCTATGATGACCTTTCCAAGCATGCGGCCACCTATAGAGAGATATCACTCCTACTTCGCCGGCCTCCAGGGAGAGAAGCCTTCCCAGGGGACGTGTTCTACCTTCATTCCAGACTCCTCGAAAGAGCTGCCAAATACGATGATAAACACGGAGGAGGTTCTTTGACAGCGCTACCGATCATCGAAACTCAGGCTGGAGACGTTTCTGGCTACATTCCCACCAATGTCATTTCCATTACTGATGGACAGATTTACTTGGAGCCGGAGCTCTTTAACGCCGGCATAAGACCAGCCATTAATGTGGGAATATCTGTCTCCCGAGTCGGGGGGAACGCTCAGATAAAAGCCATGAAGCAGGTGGCAGGAAAGCTGCGCCTGGATTTAGCTCAATACCGAGAGCTGGTCACCTTTGCTCAGTTTGGAACCGAGCTGGACAGGGCTAGCCAGGCTCAGCTGGAGAGAGGAGAAAGACTGACTGAGATTCTCAAGCAGGACCAGTACGAGCCCTTGCCTGTCGAAAACCAAATCTTGATTATCTATGCCGGGAACAGAGGATTTTTAGATAAAATGGACATCAGCCAGATAAGGGAATACGAGGAGGCTCTTTACGAATATTTTAAAAAAGAGCAGGGGAGTATCCTCAAGAAGATTGCCAAAAAGAAAAAGATCGAGCCTGAATTGGACGAAGCCATAGCTTCAGCCTTGGAGGAGTTTAATAAGAGGTTCAAAGGAGAGAAAGACTGAGATGCCAGCCTTAATCGACCTGAGGAGAAGAATACGGAGCGTCAAAAACACCCAGCAGATTACCCAAGCCATGAAAACCGTTTCCACTGCCAAGTTCCGCAAGGCCCAGCGATTGCTTTTGGAGGGTCGTCCTTACTGGCACACCTTCCTTGATTTATTGGCGGACGTGTATTCCTGGACCGAAGGATACCTTCATCCGCTTCTTCAAGAAAGGAGCGAGGAAAAGATTGAAGGATTGGTGATCACTTCTGATAAAGGTCTGGCTGGGGCTTTCAATTCCAATTTGCTAGAACAAGCTCTTTCTTTTTTCGAGGACAAAGCTAACACTTCAGAGGTGAAGCTGGTTTTGGCAGGCAAGAAGGCCGTCTCGTTCTTCAAGCGTCACGCGTTTACAGTAGAAAGAGCCTATGAAGATAATGTGGAAAAGCTCGCATCCGAGGAAATCCGGGAAATTGCTCAATTCTTGATCAGGCTGTATGTTTTTCAGAGAGTGGATGCCGTCTACGTGGCCTACAACGAGTTTAAATCGATCCTCGCTCCCCGGGTCACCATCGCCAAGCTCCTCCCTCTCATTCCTGCCAAAGAGGAAGGAGAGGAGAGGGTTCTTGTCCCTGGGTGGGAGCCGGAAGTCGTTTCTATCTTGAACTTATTGCTGCCTCTCTATGTAGAGAGTCAGGTCTATCATTATTTTCGTGAGTCGTCTACCGCCGAGCACGCGGCTCGGATGATGGCCATGGATAATGCTTCTAAGAATGCTGAAGAGTTAATAGAAGACTTAACCCTGGTCTTGAACAAGATTCGCCAGGCTTCGATTACCAAGGAACTTTTGGAGATTATGACCGCTGTTGAAGCTTTGGCTAAAAAATAGAAGGATTGGAGAAGAGAAATGCCTAAGAAAAAGAAAGTAGAAAGGATAGGAAAAGTCGTCCAGGTCATCGGAGCAGTAGTAGATGTCGAGTTCAGAAACATGGAGCTTCCAAAAATATACAATGCCGTTCGAATCACGAGCGAGGGGTATAAGACTCCCGTTCCCATCGATATCATCTGTGAAGTCGAACAGCATCTTGGGGAAGACAGAGTCAGGTGTGTTTCCATGCATCCAACCGATGGACTCGCTCGAGGCATGAAAGCTGTGGACCAGGAGGGGCCTATCCAAGTCCCAGTCGGAGAAGAGACTCTGGGCCGGGTGATAAACGTCATCGGCGAACCGGTCGATTATCTTGGGCCTATTAAAGCTAAGCAACGATACCCTATTCACAGGCCTCCCCCTCCTCTCGATCAGCAGAGTACAGAGCTCGAGATGTTCGAGACCGGAATCAAAGTCATAGATCTAGTTCAGCCATTCTTAAAAGGAGGGAAAATCGGTCTCTTCGGAGGAGCAGGAGTGGGAAAGACGGTCATCATCATGGAATTGATCCATAATGTGGCCAAAGAACATGGTGGCTACTCAGTCTTCGGCGGAGTCGGAGAAAGAACGAGGGAAGGCAACGACCTCTGGCTGGAGATGAAACAATCGGGTGTCATCGACAAAGCGTCTCTGATCTACGGTCAGATGACTGAGCCTCCTGGAGCCAGGCTGAGAGTGGGTTTAGCCGCCCTGTCCGTGGCTGAGTATTTCAGAGATGAAATGAACCAGGATATTCTTCTTTTTATCGATAATATCTTCCGTTTTGTCCAGGCAGGCTCAGAAGTCTCGGCTCTTCTGGGCAGGATGCCTTCAGCTGTCGGCTACCAGCCGAACCTGGCCGCAGAACTGGGAGAACTGGAAGAGAGAATAACTTCCACCAAAAAAGGCTCAATCACTTCGGTCCAAGCCATCTATGTTCCGGCAGATGATTTTACGGACCCGGCTCCAGCTACCACCTTTTCTCATCTGGATGCTTCCACCAATCTTTCTCGGGCTCTGACAGAGATGGGGATTTATCCTGCTGTTGATCCCTTGAGCTCTTATTCTCGGATTCTTGATCCGAGGATCATCGGGGAAGAACACTATCAGGTCGCCCGGAAAATCAAAGAAATCCTCCAGAGATACAAAGACCTCCAGGACATTATCACCATCCTGGGTATAGAGGAATTATCCGAGGAGGATAAGATTGTCGTTGCCCGAGCGAGAAAAATCCAGCGTTTTCTCTCCCAACCCTTTAACGTGGCTGAAGAATTTACCGGAAGGTCGGGAAAATATGTTAAGGTAGAAGAAACGGTGAAAGGATTCAAAGAGATCGCGGAAGGGCTCCATGATGACAAGCCTGAGCAGGCTTTTTATATGGTCGGCAATATTGAAGAGGCTATCCAGCGTTCAGAGGAGCTTAAGGCAGCATGAACCAAGTCTTGCCCTCCTCTCTTCTACTGAAAGTTATCACCCCGCGGGAATTATTAGTGGAGACAGAAGTTCAGGAAGTTGCTCTTCCCGGCCTGGATGGGTATCTGGGAATTCTTCCCGGACATCGTCCTCTCTTGACAGCTTTGGGAGAAGGCAAGATAACTTACCGTAAAGATGGGCAGGAAGAGAGTTTCCCTATCCAGGGAGGATACGCGGAAATACTTCCTGACAAAGTTCTGGTCTTTACAGAATCAGGTCAAGATGAAACTGAGCAATCAACTGAAGGCTAAGGATGAGACCCTTGACACCTTTTATTCTGGTCGCATTCTTGTTCTTCAGAAGAGAAAAGGTTACCGATTTTCGGTGGATGCACCACTTCTAGCCGATTTTATTCGAACTGAAGCTTCAGACGAGCTCCTGGAACTCGGCACCGGGAACGGAATCATACCTCTCCTCCTGAGTATAAAGCCCTTCAAGACTATTACGGCAGTGGAAATCCAGGCATCTTTAGCCGATTTAGCCCGGAGGAATGTGATACTGAACAATCTTGAGGAGAAAATTCAGATTGTCGAAGAGGATCTACGGGCTTTCCGGCCTGGCAAAAAGTTTGATGTCGTCTTTTCTAATCCTCCTTATATCAAAAAAGAAACCGGACATCTCAGTCCTTCTGTGGAAAAATCCGTTGCGAAACATGAGTTAAAATGCAATATTAATGATATCGTGAAGAAGACCCAGGAGCTGTTGAAGGAAGAGGGGAGAGCTAATTTTATCTATCCAGTCGACCGAAAAGACGATTTCAGGCGGGTTTTAAAGGAAAACGACTTAGGAATCAAGACCATGCGTTTTATATTACCGCGGAAGGAAACTCCGCCGACTTTGTTTATGGTCGAGGCCGGTTTCTCTTCCCAGGAGCCAGAGCTGCTTCCGCCCTTCATTCTTTATGATGACAAGGGAGAATACACCGCAGAAGCTAACGAGGTATTCCAAGGGAGAGCCAATGCTGCGTCTTTTTAAAAACCTCAAAGAGCTCTACAAGTACCGGATGCTCATCCGCAACCTTGTCGCCCGCGAGCTAAAAGCTCGCTACCGGGGAACCATCCTTGGTTTTCTCTGGTCATTTTTTAATCCGCTGCTCCTGATGGTCATTTACACCATAGTCTTCGGTTTCATCATCGGGCCGCGTGACCCCTCTTTGGGAGGAACGCCCTGGCTTTATGCGCTTTTTCTCTTCTGTGGAGTCCTGCCCTGGACCTGGTTTTCTTCGTCTTCCCTGGAATCAGCCAATGTTTTGATGGTTCAGGGGAATTTGATAAAGAAGGTCCTCTTTCCTTCCGAGATACTGCCGGTGGTTGTTGTGGTGAGCAATTTCATCCACTTTCTTTTTGGGCTTCCCATCCTTCTTATTTTTGTTCCTATAATGGGCAAGACTTTTACTCCTTTCCTGCTTTTCTTGCCGGTGGTCATTCTAGTCCAGTT
This sequence comes from Candidatus Aminicenantota bacterium, assembly GCA_011772495.1. Lineage (GTDB taxonomy): Bacteria > Acidobacteriota > Aminicenantia > Aminicenantales > Aminicenantaceae > WVZL01. The sequence continues at coordinate 50,180 of WVZL01000016.1, read as the reverse complement.
CGTGTTTTCCTTGGGATTCAGCTTCCTGATTTCTTCGCTGACGGTCCATTTTAGAGACATCAAAGACATACTGGCCAATCTTTTGACCTTCTGGTTTTTTGCCTCACCCATTATCTATCCCCTGACTTTTGCTCCCATTCAAAACTCGGCCTTCCTGAAGGTTTTTTTAAATTTAAACCCGATGACCCATATCATGCAGGGCTATCAAAACTGCGTTTTTTTCGGAAGCTTAATCCGCTGGAAGCGTCTGGGAGTCACCTTTCTAGTGGCCCTGCTTCTGCTCTTGGTGGGTTATTATATTTTTGATCGATTGCGCGAGTCTTTTCCTGAGGAGGTCTAGGTGGTTGCTATCGAGGTCGAGAATGTCACCAGAATCTACCAGAAGTACTCGGCCCGGCATCGTTTCAAAACTTTCAAAAGCGCAATGATTAAGGGCGATCTCTTTAAAGCTTTAAGACCCGATGAGTTGGTGACCGCTCTCGATAGAGTAAGTTTTAAGGTGGGGAAAGGAACGACCTTTGGTGTTATCGGTGAAAACGGGTCGGGCAAAAGCACCCTGCTTAAGATCATTGCTGGTATTGCCAAGCCGACCTCTGGAAAAGTGTCCGTCCGGGGGAAAGTCTCCGCCCTGATCGAGCTCGGCGCTGGTTTCCATCCTGAAATCTCGGGAAGAGAGAATGTTTTCATCAACGGCATCATGCTGGGCCTTTCCAAGCGAGAGATAAACGAAAAATTTGATGAAATCGTCAAATTTGCTGAATTGGAAGAATTCATCGATGCTCCGGTCAAGACTTATTCTTCAGGAATGTATATGCGGCTTGGTTTTTCCATTGCCATTAACGTTAATCCTGAGATTTTGCTCATCGATGAGGTTCTGGCTGTCGGAGACGCTTCGTTCGTTCCCAAATGTCTGGACCGAATTGATGATTTTCGCCGACGAAAGAAGACCATACTTTTTGTGAGCCATGACCTCACAACAGTGGAGAAAATATGCGACCAAGTCATCTGGCTTAAAGATGGAAAGATTCAGATCATAGGAGAACCAAAGAGAGTGATCGACACTTACCTTCAGGATGTAGCTCTTAAGCAGGAAGAGGATTTTGAAGTTCGGTATAAGGAAATGGATTTAGAACAGAGGTGGGAGGAAGAAGAGAGAGAAAAAAGATGGGGTGGAAGGGAGATTGAAATCACCAAGGTCACTTTGAAGGGCCTTGACGGCAAAGCGAAACATGTCTTTTCTCCTAAGGAAGGGCTGACTATCGAGCTGGATGTCAAGGCCAGAACGAAAGTCAAAGACTTTGTTTTCGGCATCGGCCTGCTCAATTCTAAGGGAGTTTCATGTTACGGTACCAATACTCACCTCGAAGACTTTGAGCCAGTGTCTATCCAAGGAGAAGGCAGAGTCGTTTGTAAGATTAATCAGCTGAACCTCGTCAACGGCACTTATTATCTGGATGTGGCTGTCCACAAGAGAGACGGCTATCCCTATGATTACCATCGGAGTCTTTATTCATTCCTGGTTTCTTCCCGTCATAAGGACGAGGGAGTGAGCAGGCTTTCCCATTCCTGGAGTTTTTCTCCCCAAATCAAGATCAATCCACCAAAATAGTCTATCTAGTTTGTCTCGTTTTTCTAGTTCGTCGTGTTTATTAAGTCTATCTAGTTTATTTAGTCTGTCTTGTCTATGTCGTTTGTTTAGTTTATCAAGTTTTTCTGGCGTTTTGAGCTTGTTCCACATTTTATATCTTAGCTCCTAAGGCGAGCGGACAACAGGAGCGTGATAATAGAGAACATTTCTTTCCAGTGCTCCTTAGCTGACTTCCGAGATACGATGTATTGCATTTTGACGAGTTCATATTATAATTAGCATCGGGTAAGCTCCTGATAGACCGGTGATATAATGAGAAAAAAGGTTCAGCCCTTGAAAAAGCTGATAAAAATCCGAGAGGAGCTGAAGCGTCTGGGGAAGACAGTCGTTTTTACTAACGGCTGTTTCGACATTCTCCACCGCGGCCACGTTCATCTATTCAGGGAAGCCAAAAAATTGGGGGATGTTTTATTGGTGGCTGTCAACGATGACGCCTCGGTGAAGAAGATAAAGGGAGCCTCCAGGCCTGTGTTTCCGCTTGAAGAGCGCTTGGAAGTGCTGGAAGCAATAGAAGATATTGATTATCTCACTTCTTTTTCCGAAGAAACTCCTCAAAAAATCATTGCCTTCCTTCTTCCCGACATTCTGGCCAAGGGGGGTGATTGGAGAGCTGAGGAGGTGGTGGGTAAGAGAGAAGTTGAACACTATGGTGGCAGGGTGGTGGTTATTCCCTACCTCAAGTACAGTTCGAGTTCAGCCATCATCAAGAAGATTCTAGATTCCAGAAAAGCTTAGGCTTTAATAAAAAAAGCTCGCTATCAAGACGCTGATTCAATAGCGAGCCCGTTCTATTATTAAGCAAGAGTTAAGGAGCAGTTTTTTATCATGCTCAGGATGGACAACTACAGCCTTCCGAACAATGAGCTGTTCTAGGAACCATAAATCTTATCATTGATAGCCCTTTCTAGAATAAATATACAATATTAATTCTATCAGAATTATCTAATTAAATCAAGCTCTTTTCGCTTTTTTTGTGATTAAATCAGGGAACGGGTTTTCAGATTTAAGGTTTTTAGCACTCGGCTCTCTGTTTCTGTAATCTTGAATCCGGAGACCCGATTCCTATTCAATATATCCAAGTGCCCTAAGTTCTTCTATCTCTTTCTTGGTAAGGACTTTCTCGACATCTCCTTTTACCAGTTTGGCCAATTTTTCTTGACTTAAGGCCCAACTTTTTAACCTTCTTTTCAAATAATCGGAGGCAATCGGATTTCTTAGGAAGAGATCATTTTTTTCCTCAGGGTCATTCTTCAAGTCAAAAAGCTCGTATTCATCTGGATTATCAATCCAGTCTTTTGCTTTATGGATCAATTTCCAGTGCCCGACAGTCATGGCTTTTAAATTCAAATCGTATCCTGTTTCAGAAAATATCTCATCATGCAAAGGAGATTCAAGGGTCGCCGAAGAAAGTAGCAGGCTTTTCAGGCTTTTTCCGGAAAGATAGGAGGGGATAGGCTCTCCAATCAGGTCAAGAAAGGTTGGGAAAACATCAATCGTCTGGACGTTTTCATGAATGATCCTCCCTGCATTCAGTTGACCAGGGAGTTTAATGACCAGAAGCTGGTGAATCACTTCCTGATAAAGCGTTTTTCCATGAGCGAAATTTCCGTGCTCATAAAATTCATCACCATGGTCTGCCATGAGAATGATCAATGTATCGTCATACAGATCAAGTTTCTTCAGCTCGTCTATCAAATCACCGAAGCTTTTATCATTCTGTCGGATCGCGGCCTCATACATAGCCAGGACTTGCTTAAGATTGACACTATAAAGTATTTTTCCGTCTCTCCTGACCGAGACCATTTGACTTTTGTCATCCTCAGTCTCTGGAGGAAAGGAAGGGGTGAATTCCTCCTTTAATTTGTAGGGGCGGTGGAGGTCCATGGTGTGCAGATACAGAAAATAGGGGGTTTTCTTCTTCCTCAACTCGGCGATTGCATACTCATTGAGTTTATCAGAAATCCCCCCACTCAGATTAGAGTGGTATTTGAAGAATTGAAAGCCCTGGTGGAAATTAAAGTACGGCTTGATTCCTGCATTAGATGAGATTCCTATGGTGTGGTAGCCAGCCCTTTCTAGGACTTCAGCCAGGGTCGTCAATTCGTCCGCCAAACCGCTTTTTAAGGTGATTGCCCGGTGAGCAAATGGATGAAGACCCGTAAAGAGCGACCCGACAGATACTCTTGTCCATGAACCTTGAGCAATGGCGTTCTTGAAGATGATGCTGTCTTCCGAGAATTCTTCCATCCTCGGGGCGATATTCTTTTGATGATTAAAGAAAGGAAGATAGTCAGGCCTGAGGCAGTCGACCAAATAGATCAAAATATTGAAAGGCTTCTGGAGACTCAATTCCGGCCCCCTAGCTTCTTCAACAGGGACTTTCTTTTTCTCGGCGAGAATCCTGGGCTCCCAGAGAAATAACCTCGCTGAGAAATTCCTGTCCAGGGAATCCTTCGAGAATGCAAAGCTTATTTTTGAGATCTGTCCTTGATAAGCTGAGATGTCTATCTCCACTGGGATTTTCCTTCTACTGAAGGCTTTTTCAAAATCTTTTTCATACAGAATTCGACTCTTTCCAGAGGCCGTTTCCAGATGAACAATTAGCTTCTCTCCGGAAAGAGCATCAGGATTGGGGGTTTTCAAGGAGAATGAGAAAGCGAGTTTCGCTCGTTCGGGAATTTTAAAACAATAGTCCAAGGAGGTGTTCAAAGCCTGCTGGATAGCTCTTCTCTTCGAGAATAGACGTTTTTGGGTAACGAGCTTGAACTGCTCTGGCGCAGGATGAGTGCTCACAAGTGGTATATCCTCCTCGATTCGAATTTCGCGCAGAGCCAACCAGAAGTCATCCTTAACTTCAAGCTCAGATGGTGAGAGGTGAAACTCTATGAAGTTTTCCCCGATGTAGAGATTCTCTTCTTCCGTGGAAACAGAAATCTTACGGAAACCTTTCCAGTTGAACGCAGATACATAGACCTCCTTCCCGTTCAAAAAAACTTCGAGAAGCGGTGTGCTCTTACCTGGCGAAAGAAGAGGCTTCAGAGTAATAATGATTTTCTTATTTTTCTTGTTCAAGAAGCCAAGGCTGAAAAAAGCTTCTCGCCTGGTGCGGGGGATCAGCACAGCGGACTTTTCATGTTTTCGGTTTTTTCTCCATCCGTACAGCTCGTAACTCTTTTCCCAGGACTCGAGGGGTCGAATCGTTCTGGCAGTAGAGATTTTTTTCAAGAGAGGAAATTCAGCGATGAGATCGGAGGAAAGAGTCTCAGGAGATTTTCCACAAGAACTGAGAAGGAGAATGATAGAGAGCAGACTCAACATCCTGTTTTTCATATCAGTCTTTCCTCTTGGTCGTGTTTTCTCTTTTCCTTCTCTTTGAGGTGTCTTTCCCTGAACTTCTCCGCTACGTTTAATCCGGCGTCTATTTCTGCTGACGGCCTCGATTCTTGATTATCTCATCTTCCGGATGCGGACCTCGATGTCTTTTTTATCTTTCAGCAGTTCTACGATCTTTGAGGTATCTGTATTCCCGAAGTGATAAGGATAAAGGATTTCAGGCTTGAAGGCTTTGGCCGCATCAGCCACCATTTCTGGAGTCATCGTGTAGGGGAGGTTCATCGGTAAAAAAGCAATATGAATATCTTTAAGGGCTTTCATTTCCGGTGTGTTCTCAGTATCTCCAGCAACATACACCCTTTTGTCTCCGAAAGTTATGATATAGCCATTTCCTTGACCTTTAGGGTGGAAGGGAACGTTTTCCCTTCGCATGTGGACGATATTGTAGGCAGGAATTGCTTCGATCTTAAGACCTTGAATCGTTTTGACATCACCATTTTTCATGATGAAGCCGCCTTTGACTTTTGCTGCGCATTTCTCAGTGAGGATCAAGTGCGTTTTATCAGTACGGATCGTCTTTATAACGTCTGGGTCCAGATGGTCACCATGCTCGTGAGTGACAAGGATAAGGTCAGCCTGAGGAAGCAAGGAGTAATCGGTATACCGTCCCACAGGGTCCACATGGATGTCCATCTCTTCGAAGGTGAACATCAAGGTCCCATGACCGATGAATGTGATTTTCAAATCACCCTTAGAAGTCTTTATGAAATCTTCTTCAAACTTGGGCTGCGCATTCGCTGCCATAGCCAAGCCGATGACCATTAAGACAAAGAAGAAAGATAATCTTCTCAAATTTTCCTCCTTGTATAAAATCTTTGATGGATTCATTCCTCAAGCTCTAATCTTGTGATTCATACGTTTAAAATTTCATGGGCGTGAAGGAGCCGGTCTTTGACTTTCAGACCGTAGGGACAGGCCTTTTCACAGTATCCGGTGCAATGGCTGCAGTCGAGAGGTTTCTTATCCCTCTCCAATCCAGCGTAGTAGCCCATGGCGTCTTTTTCCAGCCGGTAGTCCTCGAAGTACATACCATAGCGAAGAACATCGTTTATGGCCACGCCATGGGGACAGGAGGAAAGACATTCTTGACAGCTAACGCGGCAGTAATGCTGGCTGGCTTGACGCTGGTACTCGGCTATCAACTCGAGGTCAGCCCTGTTGAGTGGCTTTTTCGAGGCAGCTACGTATTCCTCCACATGAGAGTAGCTGCTCATGGTCGGAATGCAGCAGTCAATATGGGAATTGCTCAGCACCCAACGCAGGGCGGCTTGAGGGTAGCTGACTTCTTGACTGATAAAAGATTTTAAATTTCCCTGCCTTCCGCCTGCGAAAACTTTCATGGCCACAGTTCCGATTCCTTTCTGGCGCACCTGCTGGATGAGGGGCTCGATATCTTTGCCTTCCATATGGTTGTATATAAAAAGAATGACCTGGGCAAAATCATGATCGAGAGCCTGTTTCAAGGTGACCTTGGCATTGTGGGTGGAAAAGCCGGTGTAACGAATTTTTCCTTCCTTTTTCAGTTGAGAATAGGCAGCCTGGAGTTCTTCATTCTTGAGCAGGGAAAGGTCCCCTAGGTTGTGAAGCATGGCAATATCAACGTAGTCAGTCTGGAGGCGTTTCAAACTCGCTTCCACTCTCTTGATGACCTCTCCTCTGTTGAATCCGTCTCCTTTGATCTGCTGGTCGGAAGGATAAAAATGCTTAGTCGTGATGTATATCTTATCCCTTACATCTTTGAGTGCCTTTCCGATAAATGATTCACTCTTGGTGCGAAGGTATCCTTCCGCGGTGTCAAAATAATTTACTCCCAAATCGTAGGCATACCTGAGAACGTTGGGCTCAAAGAAGGAAATCGCGCCGTAGCTGATATCAGAAACTTTTAAACCGGTCTTTCCCAAGGGGTTGTATTTTTGAATACTGATCGGAGACAACTCTGGAGATGTTTGATTGTCTTTTGAATCTGCTTTGACTTCTTTAGCCAGACTAAGGCCTAAAACACCAGAAGTCACGGAAGCTATGAAATTTCGACGGCTAACTTTTGCCATTGGATCCTCCTTTTTCTTATTTTCTTCTTACCTGGATAGGTAAAAGAGGCTCTAATTTTTCTTCAAGCTCTTTAAAATCAGCAGACCAAAGGTAAACAAGATAGTTTTCACTCCGTTGGTTAGGGATCATGAATTTTTTTCCAGGCGTGAGAGTTTCTCTTGGCGGCATAGATTCATAATATTCGATTTCAATCTTCTTCTCATCAGCCTGAAGGATGAGCTTGTTCCCAGTTTTAAACCCGGCTCTCTGGAGGCAGTCTTTTGTCCAGTTGGTGGCGATCATGAGGATGTCCCGCCGAAACATGAATTCTATGACATTTCCCTGAAGAGCTCCCTCATCAACCTTGATTTTGCCGACCTTCACCTCGAGGTCGGAGAAAAAGTTTTTCTCCAGCTCCAGGTTCATTTTCACTTCGGCAATCTCGTGAGTTCTTCCTCTTGTGCCTACTCGTGAACCGAACCAGGAAGAGGGAATTTTCACCCCGTTCACTTCTTGGTACGGACCCAGGTCATGATTGACCTCGTATTTTCCGCCCGCCTGGTCAAAGCCTTGAAAGACGATCCTTTTAAGAGTAAATTCCAACCCATCAAGATAGAATTCAATTCTTAGATCATCGATGTTGGTCGTGAGCAGGTAATACTCTTTTGGTCCGAATTTTTTTATTCCCTTAAAATCCAGCTGGTCTTTGAATTTGATGAGAGTGAAAAGTCCACACCTGACACCAGCCAGGCATTGGTATGTGGACTTCTCAAGACCTGATATCTCGGAAATTTGATTAAAACAGTTTCTTCTGACTTTGTTCTGGTCAGCAATAATGACTTCTTTGACGATCGGCTCTTGGCCCTCGGTTATCTTCATTAAACCGTCAGCAGACATGTAATAGGAGGTCGTGCCGTGCTTGAAAGCATAATTTTCAATGGTAGATAATTTCTCTTTTCCTCCCGCCGCCTGGACATTTTTCTCTAAAAGTTCTTCCAGAGTAGGCTTTGACTGGGAAAGAGAAAGAAGAGTAGTACTGAAGAGAAAGAATAGAACCAACAGATAAATCTTGACTCGAAGCATCTTCATCTCGTTCTCCTTTCAAGACAATAAAAAAGTATTCTAAAAAATATTTGCTTTCTCTTCAAGTCAATAAAAGCCGAGATCAGACTTTATTATAAATTGATTCCCGGGAATGAAAAGAATTATAAATGATCAGGATGGCAATACGTTGAAAGTTAGGACCCGATCCCAGATAGTAAATTTATACGAAAAGGGGTGGGAAATGAGGACCTCGCAGAGAGGGCAAAGATGATTACAGAAGGCTCTCGATATGCTTACTGAGGGTTCGAATGCTTTCTTTGGACGTATCAACAAATTCGATGCCCATCTCAAACTTTTCGTCCGCATAACGGCTTTTGATCCAGCGAACTCTACCGATCGCCTTGATAACGCGGGGAGGCTTTGTCAAGGAAAGCTCAATTTTTAACAAGGTGTTTATCGGCAGGAAAGTATTGGTCTGGATTTTTACGCCCTTGGAGGAGATGTCCTTGGTAAGGTGGTAGATGATTTTTTTGTTGCGAGGGACAATATCTTCAGAAATCACTTTGATGATGATTTTGCTTTCTTTTTTTACCCGTTTAGCTTTTCGTTTTTCCACCGACACTCGAGCACCTCTGCATCGCTAGATTCAAGCAGGGTTGACCTGCTCGCCAGCTTCCTTGTCTTTGGTGATCCCGGGAATGAATCTGTTCTATACGCCGATTTTCCGTCCTCTTCGCATGCCGGAAAACAAGGCTTTGGGTACGGATGGCAGTTTATTGCCTCAATTTTCCCGCGGAAAATTTATAACATAGGTTGGCTTTGTTGTCAATCACTGATTTGGCCACAGCTCTATATTATTCCAGTTCAGAGCATCGTACTTCTGTGCTTTCCTGTTTTTTAAGACATACTCCTGAGTTCAGGCAGACTTGTCTTTGGGTTCCTGTCAGTGGCTCCTGAAATTCGCGATCCAGAGTCATAAAGAATGAGAGAAAGCTCAGAGGATTAAAAATTATCTCTTGAAAGAAGGGCTACGGCCTGCTGCTGAGTCTTTTTTTTAAAAAAAAGGAGGAGAACCTTGTCCTCCTCCTCGATTCAGAGCCGGAAGGGATTATTTTTTTCTCAGGTAGATGTTACCGCTGAAGGTTTCAAGAGTCACATCAGCTCCGCCTTGATTGACTATGCCATGCATTTCTGTTTTTTTGATCACGCCTGTGGTTGTGACTTTGAAATCAGTGCTGATTCTTCCGCTGAAAGTCTTGGCTTCGAACTCAAAAGAAGAATCAGCTGGCAGGATCATCTCTACAGATCCGCTGAAAGCCTTAAGCCTGTACTTCCCCTCGGGATTAATATCTCCCTCATAAACGATCGAACCGCTCAAGACCTTTCCTTTCACAACTTTTGCTTCGGAAACCTCTATAAGATCTAAGCTTCCACTGACTGTCTCGGCATCTATGGAGCCTCTGATCTGGTTGACTACGATTTTTCCAGACACGGTCTTCAGGTAAGCGTCTCCTGTAATATCTTCAAGAATCAGTTTGCCGCTGACCGTCTGGCAGTCCACTTCCTTATCTGCTTTCTTGACTTCGACGTTTCCGCTCACCACGTCAACCTTGGCGGTGCCCCCGATTTCTTCAAGCCCGACACTACCGCTGACCGATTTAATCTTTATGGAAGCCTTATCAGGAATCCATAAATTGTAATGAACAGAGACACTGACTGATTTTTTCCAAATTTTACTTTTCGGATATTTAGTCTCGATGCGGAGGCTGTTGTCTTCTTTTTCAATCTCGATTTCAACCTGGGCCGCACCTTCCTTTGCCTTGGAAAGAGATGAGGCCTTGGAGACCTTGAGGGCCTCGATTTTGACCTGATTCTTATTCCAGCTTTTGACTTCTATGCCGCCGGAAACGTTCTTTAATGTCACCTCTCCGTCCTTGGCCAGGCTCTCGGTCTTCTCAAACTTCTCTTCATAGGTCTCTTTAGCAAGGGCCTGGGAGGAATATATCCCCAGGAAGAGAAATAGGGTCAGGAAGATCCCAAGAATCTTCAGGACTTTGTTTAATCTCATGATTTCCCTCCTATTTTTTTATCAGAGAGTCATTTGTTCACCCGGTTTTCGGGTTGATCTCTTCTTTAAATTCATCATTTCGTTGAGAAGGTCGACCTTTTCCATGTAAGCGACCAACAGATAATTCCTTGTTTCAATGTCATCGGGCTCCTCTAGGAGAGCTTGCTGACACGAGATGATCGAAGAATTGATGATTTCGAGATTCTTCCTGAAAACAGCCACGGTCAGAGGGTCAACCTCTCCTTCCTGAGCTAAAACGGCCTCCTCTAAAGCCTTGATGGCCAGTTGATAGTGGTGCTCGGCTTCTTTCAATTTGGTAAACGTATATCCGTTCTTATCGTCCTTCCCGATAACTCCCTTCCTCTTTGAAAACCAGAGTCCAAGAGTCACGACACTGATAACGAGCAGTAGGATCAAAGCAGACCCGACAGCATATTTGAGCTGGGGCTGGTAAAAGAGAGCTCTAAGCCATTCTTTTCTCGGAGAGGGGAGGGCTAGGACCTCTTGAGGCTCTGTTTCTAACTTGGCTTTGATATTAAGCCACGGCCTAGGGGAAGGCGTGAGTTTATCCAAGCTCTTGGCTTTTTTGCTGATTCCTCGAAAATCCCTCAAGAGCTCCTGACAGTCTGGACAGGCTTCGAGATGGCGCTCGAGAAGCAGCCTTTGCTTAGCCCTAAGAATATCATCTATATATTCGCTAATGAGTTTTCTTGCTTTTGAGCATCTCATTTTTTCTCTCCCTTAGATGAGTTGTTTATTTTTTAAGTACTCTCTTAATTTCATCCTGGCCTTGAAAAGCTGGGATTTGGAGGTTCCCACCGAGCAGCCCAGTATCTTCGCGATTTCTCTGTGGTTATATCCCTGGACTTCATGAAGGAGAAAAACACTCTTTAATTTAGGCGGAAGATGCTGGATGGCCTCATCCAGGGGCTTTTTTAAAACACTTTCCTGAGAATCGAGAGCATCATAATCGATTTTTCTCTCCACATTTTCTAGAGGGACTGTTTTTTGGAGCCGGGTCTTTGTTGAACGGAAATAACTGTAGCAGGTATTGATAGCGATACGATAGAGCCAGCCGACAAAAGTATCCACTCTCTGGAGGTCTTTCAGGTTGGTGAATATTTTGAGGAAGATATCCTGCAGTAGGTCTTCAGCCACAGCCGTATTGTAGGTATATCTATAAACTAGGTTGAAGATGGGACGTTTATAGCGCTCATATATAGCTTCAATAGCTAAGGTATCGCCTTCTCGGCTGCGGTTGATTAAATCCTCGAGTCGGGATGAATTCATGAGGCCAACTGCTTTTTCCTGGTCTTTTTCTTCTGGCTCCATGGCTGGGCTTGTTTTTTTTAAGCCCATTGTAACACACTGACAGTCTCCAATACTAATATCTCTTCTCAAAACCAGGGGAGTCATTGAGTCGTACACCTGTATTCCTCTCCTTACTATAGAATGATGAAGCAGGAGGGGAAAAGGTTGCCCGGCTAACTAAATTTTTTTGATGAAATTTTCCGCCATGGCCAAGCGTTCTCCAATCGGCGGATGGGAATAATACAGAAGCTTGACCCACCATTCTGGGTAAGCGTTCAGGAGATTGCGATCAGCCAGTCCAGACATGGCAGTCAGGAAAGCTTTCTTGTCCTCTATCATTTGAAGAGAAATCCGGTCCGCTTCTCTCTCGAAATGCCGAGAGATGGCCTGGCTCAAAGGGCCGAAAAGAAAGGTCGAAATAACGGTCAGGAAGATAATAAAAAAGGGAAACAGAGCGAGGTTCCACTCTGTAGAAGCGAGGAACTGGGGAAATATCCAAATCATAGTCTTATTCAGGACGTAAAATACAATCAACTGCTGCAGTGTTCCCAGGGCTATGCTTTTCCAGATATGTTTGAACTTATAATGACCGACCTCGTGGGCGATGATCGATTCAATCTCTGAGACAGACATGTTTTTCATCAGGTTATCAGCCAGGACTACTCTCCTGGTCTTCCCCAATCCAGCCAGGAAGGCATTTTCTTTCTTCGTCTGTCGACTCTTATCTTCCATGAAGAAGCCGCCGCTTTTTAAACCTTCCCTAGAAAGGATTTTTTCCAGAGCCTCGGTCAGCTCTGCACTCTGGATAGGCGTGTATTTATTGAAGATGGGGAGGATAACAACGGGAAACAGAGTAGCGAAGATCACACTCACCACCGCCATAGTCAAGCCTGCGATCAACCACCAGTAGCGGGGAGTAAAGCCCATGATCCAGAAGAGCAATCCGAGCAATAAAATCATAAGGATTAATCCTAATAGAAAAGATTTAAGCTTTTCCCAGGACCAGCTTTTTACGGTGTGGTTGGAGAAGTTCCATTTATGCTCGTGGAGATAACTCGTATAAAAAGCCAGCGGCAGTCCTAATAAGGTTGATAGAATATAAAGAGAGTTCATATATAAGAGAAAGGTCCAGATGATGGAGTTCCCGATCTGGAGGTTGGACAACCAGGTGCTCAATCCGCTGTAATAAAAGGCTATCAGGATGACTAAAGAAAGAACCGCCCCGACCAGCCCGAGCAAACGCTTTTCCTTCTCATAGCGTTTGGCTTGAGTCTGTTTGGCTTTGTCCAGGAGAGGATGTATCTTATCCATGATTTTTCTTCTGACTTAAATATAATCCCACCTGGAGAAAAAATACAGGATTTCTATCAAATGGGGATAAGTCTCCAGGTTTAAGATAATAGAGACCTGGCCCTACTCTTTCTACTTTTTTTTGTGAAATTCCAGGATTTTCTGGCTGAACCAGGACCAGATCTTCTGATGAAAGTCGAGGCTCGGAGGATGCTCCTGGAGAAAAACCCGGTAGCTTTTTTCTTCTTTATCTCTGGGGGTCAGTTTAAAAATGACCTCTGGACCCCAGATGTCTGTGGCTTCAGGATGGAACTGGATTCCTAGAACATTGGGGAAGGATTCATGTTCTAAGGCTTCCACGACTTTGCCATCCAAGGAAGTGGCAGCGATCTCAAATCCTTTTCCCAGTTTGCCCAGTGCCTGGTGATGACTGCTGAGGATATAAGGCTGATCTTCCAGCGTAAAGCCCAATACTGCCCAGATTTTTGCCTTCTTCTTTAGCTTAATGGGATGTATGTTGCGCGCACGCAGACCTTGTTTAGGATACAGGTCCTGGTAGGGGTTGTTATGCCACTTTTCTTTAGGAAGCCTTGTTGCATCTTCCAGGAATTTTTTTCCGTAAACCTCTTTCCAGATATCCTGGACCAGCGTTCCCCCGGTGCCTACATTGAGGCTCTGGAAGCCCAAACATATGCCCAGGATAGGAAATTCTGGGTCTAATTCAAGAAAGCCTTGAAAATCTCGATCCTGGTATCCGCCCAGGAGATGATAAATAAAGGACAGCTCTAGAAAGTGGCGGTAGGGAGTCACGATGTCAGTGAGGAGGCTGGTTTTTTTCTGGTATAGGGAGGGAGGAATATCGCCGCCTCCCAGGAATATGATCCCATCTGATTTCTTAAATATCGCCTCAAACTCCATCGTGCAGGAGTTGAGCTGAAAGAGGTTGTCTTTACTCAAAGGTGCAGAAATCTCATGAAACTTGAGCCATTCCAGCTTGTTCTGCTCTACGAATTCCTTAGCTTTCTGGTAATCGATGCTTTCTTTGGTGTGGTAGACTCCTATAACGACGAGGTTCTCGCTGGGGATTAGCCCCTTTTTTCTGAGCTCAACCAGGGGTTCTATTCTTGATACAGTTGGAGAAAATATGGTGAGCCTGATTTCTTCGGGATTGAGTTCTTTATCAAAAAATCTCTCTTGGTCTTGAGAAAGAAGAATTCCTCCCAGGATCCAGAATACACATAATCCCAGCAAGAATGATTTCTTCAGGAAAAATCTCTTCATATTCTACCTCCTCTTTTATTTTTGTGTTTTCAAACCAGCATTAAGGTGGCCCTGGAGAGTACAACCTCGAGAAGGTCCTTTTTATATCCGTTATCCTTCAAGGCTCGGGCTTCCTTTAAAGTCTCTTGAGCAGCTTGTCTCAGAAGCTCTTCCGTAGCCGCCTTTCCTTTGATCATGTTTTCAGCTTTTTCCAGTCTCCAGGGAACAGGAGCCACTCCTCCCAAAACTATTCTTATATCGCTGAAAATCCCTCCAGAAACCACTCCTTTTACCGCAGCCGAAAGGAGGGCAAAATCCCAAGCTCCTCGTTCCTTCAGTTTATAATAGGTGCTTTTTTCTCCTCTCTTAACAGGAGGAACTGTGATTTCTCTCACGAATTCATCAGAGCCAAGGACATTCTCCTGGCGAACATTGACCCTGGGAAGAACATAGAAATCCGCCAGAGGAATGGTTTTCTCTCCCTTGGGGGCAGCGATTGAAATCTTGGCATCGAGAGAAATAAGGGCAGGAGCTAAATCAGAAGGATGGACAATATAGCAAGGTCCTCCTCCAAATATTGCATGATACTTGTTCCTTCCCCCTAGGGCAAAGCATCTGCTTCCTCCCTTTTTACGGCATTTGACTTGGGGATCCCGATAATACCAGCACCGGGGTTTCTGGCAGAGGTTGCCTCCAACAGTCCCCATATTCCGGAGTTGAGGAGTGGCCACAGATTTGGCTGCTTCGTGGAGTCCAGGGAAATCATTCTCAATCAGGGGATTCTCAGCCAGTTCAGCCAGACTGGTCAGGGCCCCGATGCGCACTCCATCCTTCTCCTTTCGAATGTAAGATAGGTTGGGAATAGATTTCAAATCCACCATGATTTCAGGATCGATGATCTCATCCTTGATTTCTCCAAGGATGTCGGTTCCTCCTGCCAGCAGGAAAGACTTCTCCCTCCTCTCACTCAAAAACGCCTTGACTTGCTCGATAGTCTGGGGTTCAGCCAGGCTGAAATTTTTCATCGGGCCACCTCCTTCCTCTTCAAGGCTTCAAGGACTTTGTCTGGAGTCATAGGGATCTCCCTGATATGGACTCCGATAGCATTGTAAACTGCGTTGGCTACAGCTGCAGAACTTGGGATCCTTGGAGGTTCCCCCAATCCTTTGCTCCCCAGATTGTTTATTCTTGGATCAATCATGTCAGCAAACAGAGGAATGATCTCTGGGATATCGAGCGAGGTGGCGATTTTGTAGTCTCTCATGTTCGGGTTCACTGGGTTTCCAGTGCTGTCATCCATGATTCTTTCTTCGAAGAGAGCCGTGCTCACTCCTTGAGTGACCCCGCCGATGACTTGGCTCTCTGCCGTGAGTTTATTAATGATTCTTCCGGAGTCATGAGCAGCAACGACCTTGAGGACTTTTATCTGGCCTGTCTCTGTATCGACCTGAACTTCGGCGAAGTGGGCGCCGAAGGTGTTGTAGGCAAACTCGGAAGGGCGGCCTGTGTATTCGCCATGAAAGACTTTTTCCCAGAGGCGCTCTCCGAGAAGTTCTTTGATGGCTACAGATTGAGAAGGGTTGTTCTTATTGACAAGCTTTTTATCTTGGATGACCACCTCAGAAGCCTCTAGGTTAAGCTTTTTTGCAGCCTGCTGTTTCAAGTATTCAGCTGCTTTAAGGGCTGCATCCCTTGCTGCGGGAGCGACCGAAGGAGTGGTGGTGCTTCCGCCTGAAGAGCCGCACCAGGGATAGACGGTTTCTCCAATCTTTACGGTCACTTCTTTGGGTTTCAATCCGAGAGTTTCAGCCGTAACCGTTGCCATGTAGGTTCGTGTTCCTCCCCCGATGTCTTGGGTACCGCAGACGACTTGAACGCTACCGTCTTGATGGAGTTTGATATCGGCCAGAGTTTCTTCTCTTCCAACACCCCACCATATCTGACTGGCCATTCCCAGTCCTCGGCGCAGCCTGCCCTTTCCTTCTCCAGGCCTTTTATTCCTCCTTTGCCAGTCAATTTTCTCAGCTCCCGATTGATAGCATTTGTCCAAGCCTTTGGAGGAATAGGGAATTCCTGTGTCACCCTCGTTCTTGGTGGAATAATTTTTTTTCCTCAGCTCTAAGGGGTCCAGGTTGATTTCCGCCGCTAATTCCTCCATGAATCCTTCTAAAGCAAAAGTCCCCTGAACGTGACCTGGAGCTCTGGTGGGTCGGGATGCTCCGGTATGGGTGAAGACAGAGTACTCTTCGACCTTCAAGTTGGGGCAGCGGTAAACATCGATGATGGGCTCAGAGCATTGGTCGCCTCTACTAATTCCGCCGCAGGTGTAATTTTTAAGGTGGAGGGCAGTGAGGGTGCCATCTTTCTTAACTCCGCCTTTGATGGTCTGATGAGAGGAAGGACGGTTGCCGACGCAGAGGGAATTGTCTTTCCGGGAGAGTATGATCTTCACCGGCCTCTTGGCTTTTTTGGCCAGCAGAGCGGCCACAACCGTGTAATCATTCAAACCTAGCTTACTTCCGAATCCACCACCCATATAGGTTTTTATGACTTTTATTCGGCTGGCCGGTATTTTCAGAACCCGAGCGAGACCGTCTCTGACATTAAAAATGGCCTGGGTTGAATCCCAGACCGTTAATCTCTCTCCATCCCATTTGGCGATACTGGCATGGGTCTCAGCAGGCTGATGGACCTCCACCGCTGTTTTATAGTTACGCTCTAGGACAACATCGGCTTCCTTGAATCCTTTTTCGATGTCTCCCCGGCTATAATCATTGAACTTCTGGACATTCGCCACTTGGTGAACCCGAGGCGCTCCTTCTTGCTTGGCCTTCTCTTCGGTGACAGCAAAAGGGAGAGGATTGTAGATGACTTTGATCAATCTCAGAGCTTTATCGGCTGTCTTTTCATCCACTGCTGCCACAGCTGCCACCTGTTCGCCAGCATAATTGACGCGCCCCGTTCTTAACTGGAGAACTGCATGGACTCCTGGCAGGTTTTGAGCTTCACTCAAGTCCACGGAAACGACTTCAGCACAGGCAAACGGGGATCTCAGGATTTTTCCGCAGAGCATTCCCCTGAGTTTGATGTCATGCGTGTAGAGAGCTTGACCGGTAACGATTTTTTGGCCGTCTATTCTCGTCGTGGATTTGCCGAGAATCTTGAATTCTTCTTTTTCTGGGGCAGGCAAAACTGCGGGCTCTTCTGTCTCCTTATCCCTGAATTCTTCGTGGTAGAGGAGACTGTCTTCTTCTATTCCGGATAACTCTTTTCTTTTTCTCATTTTAAGAGCTCCCCATTCTTTTTGAGGCCGCGGACACAGCTTCGTAGATATTAGAATAGTTCCCACAGCGGCAGATGTTTCCCGCCAGCCCTGACTTGATTTCTTCCAAATCGGGGTTTTTATTTCCTTTGAGCAAGGCCACAGAAGAAATGATAAATCCGGGAGTACAGAAACCGCACTGGTATGCATCCTTGTCGATAAAAGCCTGTTGGATGGGATGAAGTTTCTCCTTATCTGCCAGACCCTCGATAGTGGTGATTTTCGCCCCGTCGGTTCTCAAAGCGAGAGTGAGACAGGAGTAAACGGGAATTCCGTCCAGGAGAACTGTGCAGTCTCCGCATTCTCCGCGGTCGCAGGTCATTTTGGTTCCGGTCAGGTTCAACCTTTCCCTGAGCACTTGGAGGAGAGTTTCCCTAGGCTCAACTTCAAGAGAGTAATTTTTCTGGTTGACAGTGATCGTGATTTGCTTTCTGGAATAATGCGGGATTTTTCCTTCTTTGGTCTGGAGAACGGCTGGGGCTGGGGGAAGGTACTTGGGAACAACGGCAGCACCCAAGGCTCCTCCGCCGAATCCTTTCAGGAAATCCCTTCGGGTGAAGGTTTTTCTTTTCTTGCTTTTCTTTTCCATCATCTCTCTCCATAAAAAGATCAGATTATATCAACCTGATAAGGGCGATGACTACGAGAAATAAGGTGAGAGTCGCAGGAGAAACGAGGTAACCTAATCTTCTTGCTTGGTTCGCCATAAGTTTTGTCTCTAGGGCTTCTACTTGAGCTCCAGCCCACAAGCCGAGAGGGACGGTGACCAAGGAAAGAGAAACAGCCAGAGGCGCGTAATACAGAGAGAGAGGATAGCCTGTTCCCGGGAAGACACAGGCTGGAATACCGGTTACGTATTTGACCAGGGGAAAGAGGTTTATGGCCAGCAGGGCTGCCATTCCGCCCAGGATTGCCTGCCCAGCTCTTTGCTGTTTCGCCTTTTGACTGACTATGGAAACGAGAATCAGGAAGGCCGCACCTTCCATCATAAAGGCAAAGATCGGGTTGGCGACAGCTCCATGCTGCACCGGCAGGGAAAGAAGCAAGGCATCAAACATTTTAAAGAGGCTCGCGATGACGATGAGCAAAGCCACACCCAGGATTCGCCTGGAGACGACCCAGCTTGCAGCTATGAAAAAGAGAGCCGCACCGGTCATGATAGAGCCTGAAACAAAAGCAGCACAGCTTCTTAGCCCCATGCCCAGGGCTGCCTCGGATAATCCCCATACAGCGCCGAGCATTATGACGATGCCCAGATAAGATTTGGGAATTTTTCGGTCCATCATTTCCTCCTTTTCTTCTCGAGAGTCATTCTTCTTATTATTAAAAATAGTGAGAGAATTATAATTTTCTTATTCTCTTTTGGCAACATTTTCTGCTTATTTATTTACGTTGTCTTGGTTGGCTGTTTATGTACAAAGAGTAAACTAGCCAGATATTGGAGTCGAATCGTACTGAATACGATCCGGGAATAATTTTTGACAGTCTGAACAGCATATAATAAAATAAAAGCCAATCAGATTTCCTTCCCAGAAAGAAGTCACTTTGAAATTCGAAGTTAAATTCCACTCTGGCTATAAAGGAGACGAGACTCCCAGGTCGGTCGTTATGGGAGAACGGGAATTCAAGATAGAAGAGATTGTGGAGAGGAAAAGAGTCCTGGACCAAGGATCAGGAAAAAGATACGAAGTTTTCATCTGCAAGATGGAAGGAGAAATGGTGCAGCTGGAGAGACACGAGTCAGGGGAATGGGGAATTTCTTTCCTCGACCAGGCATAATTTTTCCTGATGAGATATTTTTTTCCCGCCTGAACCTTTTTCCACCTTTTTCCGTATACTTAAGAGAAGAACAGGGAGAGCCAGATCTTACAAGAAGGAGATGATGATGAAAGGAAACACCCAGATTCCAATGGCCGCCGCCAGGATGAAAATCTCAGTTGGACTGATATTCTTGTTGAGCCTTTTTCTCTTTCCTCAATTTTCCAATTCTTCTGATGAGAAGACCTTGAACATTCCCAGGCTTTCTAATAAGCCCAAAATAGACGGAGTCTTAGACAATCCCCTCTGGGAGAACGAGGCTATAAAAATAGAAAATTTTCTCCAGTTTGTCCCTAAAGAGAAGGGCGAGCCGACTCAAAAAACCGTAGCTTACATCGGTTATGACCACAAGAATTTATACTTTGCTTTCCGCTGTAACGATACTGAGGCCAAGAAAATCAGGGCCTCGGTGACCAACCGTGACGGCTGTATCGAGGATGACTGGGTATTTGTTTTTCTGGATACTTTCAACGAGAAGCGCCGGGCTTTCTCATTCATCATAAATCCATTGGGCGTCCAGTTTGATAGCATTCGCATCGAAACAGGGGGAAACGATAGAATGGATGACAGCTGGGACACGGTATTCTATTCGGACGGAAAGATCGATGAAGAAGGCTATACGGTTGAAATGGCCATTCCTTTCAAGAGCATCCGGTTTCCCAATAAAGAACGGAAAGTCTGGGGAATCACTTTCGGGAGAAACATTCCCCGCAACGGTGAAATCGTAGCCTGGCCTGTATTAACGAGAGAGATACCTGGAATACTCGCCCAGGAAGGTCAGGTCACAATCTTGGGGGAAGTGGAAAGGGGCAAGAACCTGGAGATCATGCCTGTCCTGACTTCCTTGAAAACCCAGGATGAGAAAGCCGACTTTCAGCCAGGAGCCAATATCAAGTACGGTATCAGTTCTGATCTAACCCTAGATTTCACCCTCAATCCGGATTTCAGCCACATCGAAGCCGACGCACCGCAGATCGATATCAACCAGAGGTTTGCCCTCTATTACTCAGAAAAGAGGCCCTTTTTCCTCGAAGGGATGGAGATATTTCAATTTCCCCAGATTGAGATGGTCTACACCCGCAGGATTATCGACCCCATCATCGGTGGAAAAGCCACCGGGAAAATTGGACGCTTCACTTATGGTTTGCTCACTGCCTATGATCTCAATCCCACCGAGAGCCTCTGGGAAGTTTCTAACGGAGGAGTCAACGAGGATGACAATGCTCTCTTCAACATCTTCCGCCTGAAGACCGATGTCTCTACGGATTCTTACTTAGGATTCTCTCTGGCTGATAAGGAGATCAATGGCTCATATAATCGCGTTGCCGGGATTGATGGAGCCTTAAGGTTCCAGAATAAATACTTTTTCACTTTTCAAGCCCTTACCTCCAAGTCAAAATTCGGAGAAGAGGAAACCGAGTTTGCACCTGCCCTGTATGCTGACTTTTTTTATTACACCAAAAAAATGTATGCTGGGCTGTACTGGATGTCGTTCCACCCTGATTTTGAAGCTTCCTCAGGTTTTGTCAACCGGGTGGATTATAAAATGCTCGGGTCTTACCTGAGCTTCCGATTCTATCCTGAGAAAGAATTTTTGAATATGTGGGGCATTAACCTAAGGGCGGGCCAACGGAATGATTATTTCGGGAGCGATGCGCAGGATATATGGACTACAGGGGAACTTTATTTGGAATTCAATCAATGGAGCCGGATGAATGTCGGATTCAGGCGGCAAATGGAGAGGTACGAAGGAATCGACTTTAGAAGAAACTCCCTCGAGATACAGGGCGAAACCAATTTAATCGCCTGGATGCCCCTAGTCTTTTACTTCGAGACAGGCGACAGCATCAATTATGACCCGGATGATCCCTTTCTTGGCTGGAACAACACTTACGGTCTTTACCTCAACTTCAAACCCAGTAAGAGGTTACAGATGGCGGTGGATTTAAGCAAGAGCACGTTCTGGGAAGAAAAAGGAGGGGAGCAGCTCTGGGATTACAATGTGATTCGGCAGAGGACAACTTACCAGATATCTAAGACCTTATCCTTAAGAGCCATCGTAGATTACAACCACTATTACAAAGAATGGTACGGCAGCTTCTTGGTGAGCTGGATCCTGAAGCCGGGTACGGTGTTTTTCCTAGGTCTGGACAGTAACCTCTTGAAAGACGAGTTCGGCCATTATAAGCGAGAAGGCTACAGCGTCTTTCTCAAATTCTCCTACTGGTGGAGAATATAAAACATATTATTCTGTTCTTCAGGACAATTTCATTAATCTAGCTTGCCGACAGCCTTAAGATCAGGTCTGAGCTTTCGGTTCTTCTCTCGCCTGTAAAATCTGAATCGCCTTGCCAATCTGGCTTTCTAACAACCCGATAGACCGTGTAGGGCAGAAAAACGTATAATAAAGTCATGAGCTTGGATTTTGTGAGAGGAAGGGACGAGTTTAAGAAATTCCTTAAGGCCATTAGCCAGGGAAGGAAAGACCTGAAGGTTACCGGACTCGTGGAGCAGGCCAAACCCTATTTTCTCGCTTTGCTGGCTCAAGAAGCGGAGAAAAGGATCGTCTATATCAAGCCTCACTCATTCCCCTTGCTCCAATTCCAGGAGGAGTGTCAGTTTTTCCTAAGCCAGTTTTCCTCTCCATTGAAGCTGAACTCACTTCTTCCTCTATCAGAAAATCCGTTCCAGGAGGTCTTTCCATCCCTGGACACAGTCTCTTCGAGGATGCAATTTTTTTATGATCTGATTCATGGTCCGCCTCATTTGGTCATCGCCAATCTCTTCGGTCTTTTAAAACCCATGCCTGCTCCTGAAGATCTGTCCAAACTCTTTTTGGAGCTCGAGATCAATAACGATATCGGACGCGACAACCTGCTGAAAATTCTAGAAGAGTACGGTTACACTAGCGAGGATCTGATAGCCTCGAGAGGAGAATACGCCTGGAGGGGAGGAATAGTCGATGTTTTTTCTCCCTGGGAAGATCATTCCTTCAGGATTGAATTCAGCGGCGAGGAGATTGTTTCTCTTCGCCAATTTGATCCCTCTACCCAGAGGACACTGAGAAAAGCGGACCGGATTATCATTCCCTCCCTGAGGGAGTTTTTAGGGTCTCCCGGTTTCTTCAAGGAATGGAGCGAATTGGCTCTCGAAGAAGGAGGAAGAGAGAGAGGAAAAGATGCTGAAGAAAAAATGAACTGTTTACAGAAAGGAGAACTCTTTCCTTCGTTTGCTTTTCTCTCCCTCCTTCACCAGAAGCATTTTGTTTCCTTTTCTCATTACTTCAAGAATCCTCTCTTCATCATCGATGACTTGGAACAGGTGGAGAAGGAATGGGAGTCATCTTGTCTGGATTTAAAGAGCCAGTACGAAGAGCTTAGCTCGAGCCATGCTTTCAGCCTTTCTCCAGAGAGAATATATCCTGCTTCCCTCTGGGAAAAAATAAAAAAAGAAGCTGTGATTTTTCAGGGGTTGGGTTCTCCTGGCAGGAAAGGCCACTTCAGCTTTCCCTTCCAATCCGTCCCTCGGTTTGAGAATAAAATCCCTTTCTTCCTTGATTACATCGAGAAGCTTCACCGCGAAAGGGAGCGCTGTTTCATTTACATTTCGAATGAGGGCCGACGACAAAAACTGGCCAAGCTTCTCTCTCAGCACGCGATTGAGCATGTGGAATCATCATCACCCCTTACATCTCCCCAAAAAGGTGAAGCCGTTCTTCTTATCGGGGATTTGGAAAGAGGCTTCAGCTTTCCTAAAGAAAAAATTGCCTATTTTTCTGAAAAGGACATTTTTACTGAGGAAAAAGTCATCGTCAGCCGGCATCCGGTCCGACCTTTCGTCTCGCATTTCCAGGACCTTAAAGAGGGAGATTATATCGTTCATACCGATTGCGGCATCGGGATCTTCAGGGGCTTGATAAAACTGGAAGTGGACGGAAGAAAGGGAGATTTTATCGAGATCGCCTACCGAGACGAAGATAAGCTTTTTGTTCCTGTAGAAGACCTGAATCTCGTCCAGAAATACTCGAAAGTCGGTCTGGCTCTTCCTCCGCTCAGCAAGCTGGGCAGTCCTGCCTGGCAGAAAACAAAAGCCAGGACAAAGAAAGCCATCGAGAACATGACCAAAGAACTGCTCCATCTCTATGCTCAGAGAAAGGCCCTAAAGGGATTCAGCTTCAGTGCCGAAGGAGAATGGCAGTCTGAGTTTGAGAGAACCTTTGAGTACGAAGAAACAGAGGACCAGCTGACCTCCATCAAAGAAATTAAGATGGACATGGAATTGGAATCTCCCATGGACCGCCTTCTGGTGGGAGATGTGGGATACGGCAAGACTGAAGTTGCCATGCGAGCCTGTTTCAAGGCCGTCATGGATGGAAAGCAGGCTGCGATTCTCTGCCCGACTACCGTGCTGGCCAGTCAGCACTTGAAGACTTTACGAAACCGGGTGGTCTTGTTTCCCATCAGGATTGAAGCCCTAACCAGGCTTCAAACAAGGGCCCAGCAGAAGAGAATCGTCGCCGACCTGAAAAAAGGACTGGTGGACATCATCATCGGGACTCACCGCCTCCTATCCAAGGATGTAGAGTTTCCTAACCTGGGCTTGTTGATTGTCGATGAGGAACAGAGGTTCGGAGTTAACCATAAAGAGAAAATAAAAAAGATGAAGGCCAACATCGATGTTTTAACTCTCACCGCCACCCCGATTCCTCGAACCCTGAATTTTTCTCTTACGGGTCTCAGGGACATAAGCCTTATCGAAACTCCTCCCAAAGACAGGCTAGCCATCCATACTGTGGTCACTCATTTTAGCTCCAAGCTCATTGCCTCTGCCATAAAAAAGGAGTTGGTTCGAGGAGGTCAAGTCTATTATATCCACAACCGGGTTGAAGATATCGATAGGGTCAGCCGCATGATCGAGAGGTTAGTGCCTGAAACTAGTGTCGTCTGTATCCATGGGAAAATGTCAAGCTTGAATCTTGAGCAACGGATGATCGATTTCATCAACCAGCGGTTCAATGTCCTGGTTTCGACGACAATCATCGAAAACGGAATCGATATCCCTTTGGTCAACACTCTCATCGTAGACCGGGCAGATCTTTTTGGCCTGGCTCAGCTGTACCAGCTACGAGGACGGGTCGGGCGTTCTTCGCGTCAAGCTTTTGCCTATTTCCTTGTTCCTCCTTTTACCGAACTGACTCCGGTCGCCAAAGAAAGGCTCAAGGCCATCCAAGAGTTTAGTGAACTGGGTTCTGGCTTTCGACTAGCTGCTAAAGACTTGGAGATTAGAGGAGCAGGGAATTTTCTGGGAGCCCAGCAGCATGGCTACCTGGAAGCCGTGGGATTTGATTATTTCATGCACCTCCTCGAACAAACAGTCAAGGAACTGAAAGGAGAGAGAGAAGAAGAAATCAAGAGCGAGATCAACCTAAAGGTCGACATCAGGATACCTGAAGATTATCTCCCTCAGATAAATTTAAGATTAAACTTCTATAAGAGAATATCTTCGGTGGAGAATCTCGAAGACCTGGAAAAGATTGGAGAAGAAATGGAAGACCGATTCGGACCCATACCTCCTTCTGTCAGGAGTCTGCTCCATTATGGCGCAGTCAAGTTTCTGGCCCAGAAGTTGAGGATCAAGGCTGTTGATCGAGTGGGGAAGCGGCTCATATTCAAGTTTCTGCCAGGCACCTCTGCCAAACTGGAACAGATGACCAAACTGTTGAATGAGTATTCAGGCTCGGTTACTCCTCAGGGCGTAATGAGCCTTACCCTTCCTGATGGAGACGAGGCCATGGTTATGGATGAAACCATCTTCGTCTTGAAGGAGTTATATGGATGTAATATAATGAGTTGAATTTAATGGAGATGTGTGGACAGAAACCAAGAGTTTATTTTTTTTTCGGTCTTTTTCTGGGCATCTCCCTGCTTTGGGCCCACTGTAAACAGGAAAAAGCTCCAGGAACCACCCCAGAATACAGCTTGAAAGATCCTCTAAAAAAGAACGATACGATCCTAAAGGTCGAAGGGACCTCTTATTTGAATTCTGATTTTGAAGGGTATATTCGCAGCATAGTCGGAGAAGCCCAGCAAGGCCTTTCTATTCCTTCCTTAAGCCGTCTTTTCGATAGATTTATAGAGGAAAAACTCTTTCTCCAGGCCGCCAAAAACCAGGGAATTTCACTGACCTGGGAAGAAAAGAAAGACTATTTAACCAAGCTGGGGAGTGAATTCCTTGATGAGGAGAAAGGGACCCTATTGGAAACATTGGATACGCAGCTTCTCTTTGATAAACTCTTGATCGCTAAGTACACCTACCAGCTGGTCGAAGGTATCGAGGTGACAGAGGATGAGATAAAGGAATATTATGATCTTAACAAGAGAGAATTCCTTTCGCCCGAGAAAATTAAAGTCAGTCAGATTCTGGTGAGGACCGAGGCTAAGGCCATCGAGGTCTTGAACATGGTGAAAGATTCTTCAGAAGAAGAATTCAGACAAGCGGCCCAACTCTATTCAGCCAGCACAGACGCTTCCAAGGGTGGTGATATGGGATGGTTTGAAATGGGTCAGCTTCCTTATGAGATGGAAAGGATCATTTTTGCCTTAAAGGATGGAGAGTTGAGTCAGGTTATGGAATCTTCTTACGGGTATCATATTTTCAGAGTGGACAAAAGGCAGGGACCAGAGCTCATTTCTGCGGAGAATGCCTCAGAGGCCATACAGTTGAAGCTTTTGGATCAGAGAATAAAACAGGCAACACAGCAGCATTTAGAAACGTTGAAGACAAACTTAGATTGGGTCTCCTATCCTCAGAAGCTACCCTTTCCCTACTCGAGAAAAGAGTCATGAAGAAGATTTTGATTTTCGCGTTTTTGTTGACCCTGAATGTTGGAGTATTGTTTAGTTCTCAGGAAGTTGTCGAAGAAATCGTGGCCATCGTTAATGATGATATCATTACCCGCTCAGAGTATGAGGAAAATCTACGGGCGCTCTACCAAATGCTTAAATCCCAATTAGATGGAGCGGAATTGGATAAGCAGTACAACCTGATGAAAGAAAACCTACTAGAGACCATGATAAGGAATAAGCTTCTCCTCCAGGAAGCCAACGAGAAAGGGCTTGACGTCACTGAACAGGTCAATCTCTACATCGAAAACGTGAAGAAAGAGAACAACATCGAAACCGATGCGCAACTGAGACAGGAGTTGAGAAAGCAAGGTATGGATTTTGAGTCTTGGAGGGAGCAACTGGGAGAGAATTTTCTGAAACAGGCCTTGATTTTCAGTGAAGTGGATAGGTTCATTGTCACCGACGACTCCGAGATCGTCAGTTATTACAAGCTCCATCCAGAAGAATTCATTGAGCCTGCCGAGTATAGGCTGAGAGTGATCTACCTGTCACCAGAAGGGAAGAGTGAAGAAGAACTGCAGTCAAAAAAGGAAGAGATAAGCCGCAGGATTTCTGAAGGTGAAGAGATGGCTGATCTGGCGGCTCAATATTCTGAAGGTCCGGAAAAAGAATCCCAAGGAGACCTAGGTAGCTTTAAAAAAGGAGAACTCGCGAAAACCTTAGAGGAGGCAGTAGAAAAGTTGAATCCTGGGGAGATTCATCCCTGGCTGGAGGCCAGGAATGGTTGGTACTTGCTGAAGCTCGAGGAGAAAAAGGAGAGCCGGCTCAGACCCTTCGAAGAAGTAAAGGAAGAGATCGAACAAAAGATTTTTTCCGAGAGAAAGAAAGATAAGACCGAGGAATTTATCAAAAAACTTTTAGAGAGCAATTATATAAAAATTCTTAACAGGCCTAGCGGTTCTTAGACCTATTCCTCTTTCTTTTCTGCCTCAATTTTTTGTAAGCATTGTATTTTTTGCTTCAGATTGGTGACGGTTCTGTTTTTATATTCTTGTCCATATCTCCTGGGGCTAGGCTTTTGACTTTAAAAAATAGAACTGTCCCATCTCAAGGAAATAGATGCTGCTTATGCTTAGTACGCGGGTGATAGAAAAGAGAAATGAGCCGAATATCAGGGAATAAAAATCGCTGCTGCTATGGCTGTTGTCCAGAGGCCCTTTTTACCATGCGTTGTTTGGGTTATGTTTTTGGTGGTGAGGGTCACCTGATCAGAAATCTGATAGGTATTTTTTTGCTCATTCCAAATCTGTTCTGTGTCAAAATCAACTCCGAGGTTAACGCCGAGAGTGGTGGCTAACATGTAAGCTGCTAAATCTTCTGCATACTCTCCAGCTTCTTTTTCTTCTTGACCGAACTGATGGTGTTCTGAGAGATATCCATAATAGTTGGAATCGTTAGGAATGGCCACGCCGATAGAGGCAGTGACCAGACGCTGGGCTTCATCTGTAGCGTTTTCACTCAGCACCAAGAAGAGAATCTGACCGGGTTTAAGGAGCTTCAGCCCTTCCTCTTTTGATATCAGACGGCAATGAGGGGGGATGATACTGGAGGCTTTTACCAGGTTGAAGGGAGCAATACCAGCTTCTCTGAGGGCTTGCTCAAAGCTGGCTAATTTTTCTTTATGTTGTCCTTTTCCTTTGGTTAAAAAAAAACGGGAGGGGACAATCGCGCTCATGGGTTCAGTTTTTTTTAGTTGGCTTTTCTTTTTCTTCCGTTTCCCCTACGTGAACTGGCTCAGGCTCTTCGAAATCTATTTTTTTGGAGACTTCATATTCTCCGATCTCGGTGAATTGAGATCCCTTTGAAGAAGCAAAGAGCTTGACGGTGACGATCCTCCAGTGAGGATTATCCTTGAAAGAATCCTTGGTTTTTCCCTCAACACCGTAGTTGCTTTTCAAGGTAATGACTTCACTTAAGCTTTCCGCAGGAATAGAATCTTTCCGGATAGCTGCCAGGAAGGCGTCTCCCAAATTTTCATAATCGGCCTTGAACCTAAAATTAGCGTTGAAGTTTATGTAATTGAGGGGCTTATCAGTGAGATTCTTCACTCGAAAAGAGATAGAAGGAACAAGAATCAATTTTGGGGGCCAGGGCTGATAATATTTTTCGACCCATTTTGTTTCCACATCTACAATTTCTATGGCTTCATTAAGCTCTTCAGCAGTCATTGTTTGTACGGCTCCGACCTTATAGAGAATAAACACGACAAGCGCTGCCGCCACTATGACGACTAATAAGAACATCCATCTTTTCATCACGATCCTCCTTGTTTTTAATATAACAAAAAAAGGACCAGCTTTCCACAACAAGAAAGGGACCCCAATTCTTTGCATTTTTGGGAGATTTCGATTACCTTGGTGTCGTGCCGAAAGAAAAAGTCCTTCGTTTTAATCTGTATATAGGCCTTTTTGTTCTCATCTTTTCCGAATCTCTGCTCATCCTTGGTGTGTCCTTTATAAAAGACTGGTTTTATTCCTTTGCCTGGTGGTCTTTTATCCTGATTATGGACAGCTTGAATTTTAGGAGAACAAAGAGATCTCCCCTTTCTGAGTCAACTAGGCTTTTTCTTTTTACAGCTTTCATTTCTGTCTTTGTCTGGCTGATTTTTGAACTTTTTAACCTGAGACTGAGAAACTGGACTTATCACGACCTTCCGCCTTCCCTTTGGGAAAGATGGATTGGTTATTTTGTCGCCTTTGCCTCGGTGATTCTGGCGATCAAGGAAATTGCTTTTTTCATCCGCAGTTTCTTCAAGGGAAGAGAATTTTCTTTATTCAAAATAAGAATCACTTCCCCTTTACTCTGGATTTTATTTATTTTAGGAGTATTTTCTGTCGTCCTGTCTCTTGCCTGGCCTCGAATTTTTTTCCCTTTCGTCTGGCTCTGTTTCATCTTTCTTCTGGAACCTCTCAATTTTAGGCTGAAAAACAGGACCTTTCTGAGAGAAGTAGAGGAGGGAAAGTGGAGCCATCTCCTGAGCTGGATTCTGGCTGGGTTGGTGGCTGGAATGCTATGGGAATTCTGGAATTTCTGGGCCACCTCTCACTGGAAGTATTCACTTCCCTATTTGAATTTGGGGAGAGTGTTTCAGATGCCGATTTTCGGATACACTGGTTTTCTTCCCTTTGCTCTCGAGATTTTTGCCATCGATCAATCTCTTTTCTGGGTCTATCGTAAGCTTGAGAGAAAGCTTCTGGTCAGAATCACTGTCTCTATCCTTCTGCTGTTTTTCTACGGAGTATGCTTTTATCTGATCGACACCTTCACTCTCATTCGCTGAGATCTGCTGTCAACGAACGATTTGGGAAGCGAAAACCAGCTCGAGATTGTTCTCTTCAACAGAGTGTACCTTTTCTTTCAGCACTTGCATGGTTTCCTGGAAAGGGTGGCAGATGACTACCATATTATTCCTTTGCTGCGCTTTGACGAAAAGGTCTTCCATCATTCTTTCTATGTATTCTTCGTTGACTGTGGAATCAAGAAAAATATAGCGTCGAGCTGAGCGGATTCCCATTTCTTGAGCCAACCTAAAAGCAATGGAACTACTGGTCGTGAGGCTGTCAATAAAGTAGAGATTCCTCTTTTTCAGAGGTTCGAGGATAATGCGCATGAGAGTCTCATCCGTTGTGATCTTTGAGCCCTGGTGGTTGTTCACTCCTTTGATATAAGGAATCTGCAAGCTCTCTTCCAGTGTCCTTTGTATTTCTTCTGTACTCATTCCAGAGAGGATGTATCCCCCTCGATTCTTATTGTTCTTGGAATTTACAGATTCAAGGGGAAGGTGAAGCATGACTTCCAGGCCGTTTTCATGGGCAATCAAGGCTGTTTCTTTGGCGTAGGGGCTGGAAGGCAGGATGGAAACAGTGACCGGCTTTTTCAAGGAGATAATCTTTTTTAGATCTTCCAGGCTGTAGCCCATATCGTCAATAATAAAAGCAACTTTGGTTCTTTTCAGACCTCGAGCAGGAGCTTTTCCTCTTTCGAAAGTTTCACTTCTTTCCTTGGCACAGGAAAACAGAATAACCAGGTTTTGGCCATCTTTGGCCTCAACTTCCCAAAGGTAGAAATTTTTCCCTTCAGCCTGTTGTTCAATCTTCTTAAGGAGAGATGAGTTTTCCTCTTTGAGCTTTTCTTCCAGCTTATGCTCCAGCAGGCTATACTTGCTGTAGGGAAAATCGACCTTGAGATGGAGAATGTTATTCCTATCCTTATACTGCTGAATGTTATGGACTGTTATTCCATGGAGATATAAGCTCTTGAAGATAATTTCTTGAAGCTCTTCCTGGGAAGAAAGTCCTTTCTTCTGTTCATTCGAGGAAAGCGAGAAGAGGGATGTGCCCCCGTTGTCCCGGTTGATGGTATCTAGGACCAAGACCAAGATAAGAGCGAGGAGAAGAAAAAGGAGATAAACAAAGCGAGGAATGACGGGAATCCGTTTTCCCTCAGAAGGGGTGGCTTTTTTCATATATTACATCTGACTCAAAGCATCAAGGGTCTTTTCTAGATAATTTGAGTAGCTTTGATCTTTCATATCAATCTTGACCGCAGGCTCTATTCCTTTTTCCCACAATTTTTTTCCTGACTTCAAACGAAATACACTCGTGGTCAGGAGTAGAGCGCTGCCATCTTCCAAAGGAAAGAGTTTTTGTTTGGCTACCAGACCAAGAGTAGGCACTCCGATGATTTTCGCCTGACGCATATCTCGTAAAACAGAGGCCACGATCTCTGCTGCTCCGATTGTTGCTTGATTTACCCAGATGGCTAGGGGCATTCTCTGCAGAGCGGCCTCTTTTGGGCAAGAGACGTTTTCTTTGGCACCCCTGTTTTTTTCGAAGTAGCCGATATTATCTGCTTTTAAAAAAAGATTGATGAGTTCTAAACCCTCATCTATTTCGCCTTCATAGCAGTTCCTCAAGTCGAGAACTAAAGCTTTCTTCGATGGTTGCAGGGCTGGGAGGATTTCTCTCCTTATCGAGTTTACGCAGGGCGGATAGAGATGGTTTATTTTTAGAATCCCACCTGTACCCTCGGCTTGAGAAAAGGAGGAGGCCTTTTCAAAAAGTAGCTTTCTTTCAATACTTACCTCTTCGGTCTTCATCCCTCTCAGAACCTCAAGTTTCACGGGTTTCGCTTCTTTGTTTTTGAGATAGAGGCTCGCTTCCACAAGGCTCATGATCATGGTTGATTTACTGTCCAGAGTGCTTATCGTATCGCCAATTTGAATTCCTTTTTCTTCAGCGGGAGAGTTTTCTACCACTCCGATCACCATGGGGAAGGAGCCGTATCCTTTGGAGAGAATGAGGCCTGTATCCTTGAACCTGGTGTTTTTTAGCTCCAGATATTTGAGCACATTTTCTTTGTCCAAATAACTGGAAAGGATATCCAGAGAATCGATCATCCCTTTCAAGGCTCCCTTCATGGTTCGATCAGGATCCACCTCTGCCAGGTAATCCCTCTTGACGAGTCCGATGACGTTTCCTAGGAGTTCGAAACTCTTATAAGGAGATAATTTTGAGGTCACCCCGGGCAAAAAGCGCCTCTCCAGCAGGAAGAACAGAGACACCGCCACAAGGAGGACAATGAGTAGCAGTCTTTCTTTTTTCAAAGCCATTGTTCAAATAGTGATTATTGATTCTATCATCTTCCCCTCAGCCATTGCAAGGGATTCAAAGGCTTTCTTTTGAACCTGATTTCAAAATAAAGGGAAATGCCTTTCAGAGAGCCAAAGTCACCGACAACGGCAATGGGATGCTCTCCCTTAATCAAGTCCCCTTTCTCCACCAAAAATTCCTCGCAGTAACCATAGAGAGAATAATAGGTCATTCCGTGATCGATGATTATGAGATTGCCGTAACCCTTGAAATAATCAGCATACACAACTCTGCCGGAATGAATGGATTTAATGATCATTTCACTGCCTCTAGGAGAAATTTCGATCCCGTTGCGAATAGTGACAGTCCTGAACACGGGGTGTCTTTGCCGGCCAAAGTTGGTTATGACGCTGCCTTCGATTGGCCAGGGCAGCTGTCCCTTTTTCTCGTACAAAGGAATGAAGGGAAAAGGAAAAACCATCCCTTCTTTTACCAATTTTCTCATCAATATCTCGAGCTGTTCAGCCCTATCCTTTAATTCTCCGATGGTTTGAGTATGAGCCTTTTTATTCTTCTCAATCTCGCTGATAAGGTTTTTGTTGTTTCTTTCTTCAGCTTCAAGCTCCTTTCGCTTCTGACGTGCCTTTTGAATCAGTTGCGATAATTCCTGAGTTTTTCTCTTTTGACCTTCTTCGGCTGCGTTGAGTCGGGCCAAGGTATCTAAATAGCCCGAGATGATTTTATCCTGATACTGAGCCAGGAGCGTCAGATTTTTGCTTTCCGCCAAAAGGGTTTTGAAATCTTTAGACTGCAGCACGAATTCAATGAAGTTGAATTTGCCGAACTTATAGACAGTTACAAGTATTTTTTCGATGGACTCCTGCTCCTTCTTCAGTCTCGATTTCAGAGGAGGGATGCGCTCCCTAATGGAGCGGAGTTCTCGGTTTGTTTTTTCCAGCTGGATATTGGTGAGGGAAATTTCTTTCTTGATCAGTCTTTTTTTGAAGCCGATCCTGTCCAGTCTCGAGAGAGCAGTTGATTCTTTTTTCTCCTCTTCTTCGATTCTTTTCTGAAGGTCTTTGATCTGCTCGAAGATTTTCTCGAGCCTTTCCTCGTATTCAGAGATATCTTCTTGGGGAAGAAGGGCCGGAGAAGAAAGGAGAATTATTATAAGAAAAAGGCGAAGGATTTTCATTTCCTCGTGATATATATTACTGCGCCGACCAGTCCTACCACAAGTTGAAAGATGACATCTATGAAAGAGAAGGAGACAGCTGCCGAGGCAGAAATTCCGTAGAATCTGAAAATCTCGATGTAAGCGCCTTCTCTTAGACCAAAACCACTGATGGTGATGGGAATAATTAGGATGAGGTGAATAATCGGAATAAAAATGAAATAGTCTATGAGCTGGATTTCGAGATGAAGAGCTTTTCCGATCAGGAAATAATGAAGAATAACGTTGATCTGGAGAAGAAGGGCCCAGAACATGGCTTTGAAGAAATGCGCTTTTTTATCCCGGTAGATAAGAGCCGTATCCCTGAAGGTAAAAACCTTGGGTTTGATTTTCTGGAATATTCCTTTATCAGGAATTCTTTCGAGCAGCTTTTTCGATACGGGCGTAAAGAACAGAGCGATGAGAAGCAGGCCCAGAATTCCCACGAGCAAGGAAACCCAGATAACCGGGATCTGCTGCGCCATTTCCAGCCGTATCAGAGAGGCGATGAGGGCAAAAACAAACAGAACGATGATTCCGGTGAGCCGTTCGACCACGATCACGGCTGAAGATTTCACTAGCGAGCGAGAGTAACGAGAGCCGTCCCAGATACGAATGACATCGCCTCCGATACGGGTAGGGAGAAAATTGTTAAAGAATGAACTCACCAGATAGGATTTAGCCAAAAATCCCAAGGGCACAGAGTCTCCTTGAGCGCGGATGAGGATCTGCCAGCGGTAGGCGCTGATGAGCAGTCCTAAGGCATGCAGGGAGAACGAGATGAGAATCCAGAAAAGGCTAGCGCCGCTTAGAGCTTCCAGGATGTCTTTGATCGAAGTCCGGTAGATCAAAATGTAAGCGATGAGGGCAAAGCTAACGACAAATTTCAGACTGAATACGAGAAAATTCCTCTTCTTGCCCATCCTAGAATTCAGAAATGTTTATTTTTTATAAAAATATTTGGTTGTCACTTTCCCGACCATTCCGGCGAGAAGAATCAGGGACAATAAGTTAGGAAAGGCCATGGAGGCGTTGGCAATATCCCCTACGTACCAGATGATGTTCAGATGAGCTCCTGTGATATTGGCACCGATGAAAAGCAGGATGATGAAAGCAATCCGGTAAGGATAGACAATCCTTACTCCGAAGATATACTCCAGGCACTTTTCTCCGTAATAGCACCAGGCTAGGAGTGTCGAATAGCCGAAAAGAAAAGAACTCAAAGCAATGATATATCCCCCGAACGGGATTACTGAATCAAAAGCTGCTGCTGTTAGGGCAGTAGAAGTCAATGCTTCAGACGAACCAAAGGCAGCTGTTTTTAGGTACATTCCTGTTATAACAATGGACAGAGTAGTGAGAGTATTGACCACCAGAGTATCGATAAAGGTTCCGGTCATGGCAATGAGTCCGTTTCGAGAAGGGTCTGAGGATTTGGAGGCCGACTGGGCAATAGCTGCCGAGCCTAAGCCTGATTCATTGGAGAGCATCCCTCTCCTGACGCCTATGCTGATGGCCAGCCTGACCGAAGTGCCGACCATGGCTCCTCCAGCAGCTTTTACAGAGAAAGCGGACTTGAAAATCACGGCAAAGGCAGCGGGGAGATTGGTGATATTGGCTAGGATAATGACCAGGGCTCCCCCAAAATAAAGAATGATCATGGTCGGAACCAGGCGCTCAGAAACACCTCCGATTCTTCTTATTCCTCCCAGGATGACAGCACCGACCATTGTCGTAATAACCAATCCTGTTAGCCAGAAAGGCACGCCGAATTGAGTGTTAAAGACCAGGGCCATAGAATTGGACTGAGCCATGTTTCCTGAACCGAAGAGACAGGTGAAGGCACCACAGATAGCAAAAAACATTCCCATGAATTTAGCCAGATGGATGTTTTTGATACCGTAGCGGGCATAATACATGGGCCCACCAGACATCTCTCCTCGTTCGTTCTTTACCCTGAACCGCACGCCTAAGAAACCTTCGGCGTATTTGGTGGCCATACCGAAGAAGCCGGCTATCCACATCCAGACGGGTGCCCCTGGACCGCCGGTAGCGATGGCTGTAGCCACGCCGGCGATATTTCCGTTTCCCACTGTAGCAGCCAGAGCAGTCATGAGGGCCGCATAGGGGGAGATATCTCCCTCTTCTTTATCTACCTTATCCTTTTTCAGAGCGCCGCGGAGCACCATTTTCATGGAAAGAAAGAATCTTCTAGCCTGGATCAATCGGGTGAGAATGGTGAGCATCACGCCAATCGTAAAGAGAAGGGCTACCATCAAAGGAAACCATATGAAATCGCTCGTCTCCTTGGTGAAAACAAGCACTTTATCCAGAAGAGAAAGGGATAAGGGCAGAGTGAGCTCTAAGGTTTCATCCTTTTCCTTGATCTCAATCTCTCTTTCCCCTCCCTCAGGAGTCACGCTGTAGAGGTCCAACTTGAGGAGGTATCTGCCCGGTTCGATATCCTGGTAGACGAAGCTTCCGTCTTCTTTGATCTCTGCCTTTGTGTATTCCTCAGCTCCGATCAAGCTGAGAAGAATTGCGCCGCGAGAATAGGGCTTCTCAGTGTGAGACAGGATGACTTGGCCTTTGATATCTGCTGCTTCAAGAGAGGAAAGACACAGGAAAGTCAACGAGAAAATGATGGCTAGAGTTTTTTTCTTCATCAGCTTCCTTTATCCAGCAATGGTTTTTATGAAGATGAGAATGATGATTATGGCTATCGGAGAGAGGAATTTTAAGGAGAAGACCCAGAATGGCTTGAGCTTGAACCGGGGATTTCCGGAGAAGACTTCCTGGAGGGCTTTTTTAACTCCCCAAACATAACCGACGAACACGCATATCAAGAGGGCTCCCACAGCCAAGGAGATATTGCCGAAGATAAAATCAAACCAGTAAAAGATTCTCAATTTAGTAAAAATCTGCGTTCCTCCTGAGGAGAGAGCAGAAGGAACTCCCAGAACAAATGCTAAGGTGCCAATCCCCAGGGCCGCCTTGGTCCTCGACCAGTTTTTCTCGTCAACCAAATAGGCCACCGGAACTTCTAGCAAAGATATGGTCGAAGTCAAAGCAGCTACGGATATAAGAGCGAAGAAGAGAGTTCCGAAGATATAACCCCCTGGTATTTGAGAAAAAATGATCGGAAAGATCTTGTAGATCAAACCAACTCCCCCCACATCTCCTGGTTGGCCGGAAAAGGCAAGGGTGGGGAAGATGATCATTCCGGCGAGGATGGCGATAAGAGTATCCGAGAAAGTCACCCATCCCGCTGAGGAGACAAGATTATCGGACTTGGAGATATAGCTGCCGTAGGTAATCATGGTTCCCATCCCCAAACTCAGAGAAAAAAAAGCCTGGCCAAGAGCGAAAAGCACAACCGTACCACTGAACTTGGAGAAATCAGGTTTAAGATAAAAGACCAGTCCCTTTCCGGCTCCGGGAAGAGTCAAGGCTCTTATGGCCAGGAAAATTATCAGCACAAAGAGAATAGGCATCAGGATCTTGGTCCATCTTTCTATTCCCTTTTTGACACCTCTTGAAATGATAAAGGTTGTCAGTCCGACGATGATGGCAAGCAAGAGGATGACCTGGAGAGGATCAGCACTGAATTCGGTGAATATTCTATCCGTCATCTGGCCTGTCACTTCTCCTCTGAATGCACCTGACGCAGTCTTGACCATGTAACCCACAGCCCAGCCAGCCGCCACCGAATAGAAGGAGAGAATACAGACTCCTGTTATGACTCCCAGATAACCAAAGAGTTTCCAGGGTGAGCGCGGTTTGATATGTTCGATGGCCCCCACCGGATTTTTCTGAGCATGACGCCCGATAGTCAGCTCAGCCAGCATGACCGTTAACCCGATCAAAGCCACCGCTATAATATAAACCAGAACAAAGACAGCTCCCCCGTTTTGACTGACCTGGGTCGGAAAGCGCCAGATATTGCCTAAACCTATGGCTGATCCAGCCGCAGCAAAGATGAAAGCGATCTTAGAGCCCCAGGTTCCTCTTGCGTTTGTCTCCTGGTTCTCCATCTTGTTCTCCTTGTCGAGGATGATATCAGAAGTCGCTCATTTTTTCCCGTTTTTTTTACCACAAACAGTAAAGATTGTAAAAGAGAATTAATAACAAAAAAAGATTGGTGAAAAGGGGTCAGGTCTACGCATTTTAGCTTTTATTAGTAGAAATGGGGATTGCATATTCCATCCTTCCTCTTTAAAATGGGAAGTCGCTCATAAAAAGGAGGCAAGTTCAATGCCGGCAGTAGAAATAAAACCAGGCGTGTATTGGGTAGGAGTTAATGATAGAACGACTGACCTCTTCGAAGGCTTATGGCCTATCACCAAAGAGGGCATCTCCTACAATTCCTATCTTATCGATGACCAGAAAAAGGCCATCATTGATCTGACCAAATCGTTCAAAGCCGATGAGTTTTTCAACCAAATCAACGAGGTTACTGATATTTCAAAGATCGATTATATCGTGATGAACCACATGGAGCCAGACCATTCGGGCTTGATTCGAACCTTCAGAAAAATTAATCCCCAATCCACGATTTTGTGTTCAGACAAGACTAAAGAAATGCTGGCCAGCTTTTTCGATATCAAAGAAAACATCCAGGTCGTCAACGATGAAGAGACTATTTCTTTAGGTAAAATGACCTTAAAGTTCTTTTCCACTCCTTTTCTCCACTGGCCAGAGACGATCATGACCTATGAGACCACTCATCGAATTCTTTTTTCTTGCGATGCCTTCGGGAGTTACGGAGCTATCCGGGGCGCCATCTTTGATGATGAATGCGAAGATTTCGATTTCTACCAGCAGGAAGCTCTCCGCTATTATGTCAATATCGTGGCCATATACAGCCAGAGAGTTCTTTCGGCTATCGAGAAGCTTGCTGATGTTCCTCTCGATGTCATTGCCCCCTCCCATGGACTTATCTGGCGAAAGAAGATACCCACGATTGTCAATCTCTACAAAAAATGGGCAGAGTTCGCCACCGGAAAGACAGAACCAGGAATCACCCTTATCTACGGCTCGATGTACGGCAATACTGAGATGATGATGAATGCGGTGGCCCAGGGAATTTCTCGAGCAGGCGTCCACCTTGAGATCTTTGATGCAGCCAGAACCCACGTCAGCTACATCCTTTCTTCCCTTTGGACAAAGGCCGGCGTCATGATTGGCGCCCCCACCTATGAAGTCTCTCTTTTTCCTCCAGTGACAGAGGTGTTGAACATGGCTGTCCACAAACGTATCCTGAATAAAAAAGTAGCTGTCTTCGGGAGCTACGGCTGGAGCGGCGGAGCTCAAAGGCATCTCCAAAAGATCATAGAACCACTGAGATGGGAAATGATGGACAACTTCGAGTTCATGGGAAGTCCGACAAGAGAAGAGCTCAAGAAGGGAGAAGAATTCGGTACCAAATTTGCTGAATTGATAAAGAAAGCCGATTAAGACCGAAATTTTCCTCCTAAATCACGTCTAAGGGACAGCCTAAGTATATTATGGTGAGGTGCTTGGAAAGAGATTCTTAGATCCCAACGGGGTTGGTGAAAATGAGATGAAATCCGCTCTCCTGTTTCGCCTCGGCGGTCTGGGCGATTTGATGGTTGCTTTCCCTGCCATCTTCCTATTGCGGAAGAAGCTTTCTTCTTTTTCGCTGTCATTAGCCTGTCGCGAAGAGTACGGCTTCATTCTCAAAGAAACAGGACTGGTGGATAAAATCGTTTCCCTAAACCACCAGCAGCTCGCTCCCCTTTTTTCCTCTCCCCCCTATCCCGAGGAATTGAACAGCTGGCTGGAGGGATTTTCATTGGTCCTGGGCTGGATGCAGAAGGAGAATAGTCTTGCTTATGAAGAACTCTGCAATTTCTTAGACAAAAAGAGATGCCGTTTTTTCGTCCTCGATCCTGTTCATCAAGGCCCGATCAGCAGGTATTATTTCAGAAAAACCCTTGAATATCTTACCGGGATAGAAGGACCAAGTCCTTCCTTCAATGACTGTACTCGACTGCCTCTCAGTTCAAGCCAGGAGGAGGCTGGTCTGAGTCTTCTCGGAAAAGGGCTTTCAAGGGACAAA
This sequence comes from Candidatus Aminicenantota bacterium, assembly GCA_011772495.1. Lineage (GTDB taxonomy): Bacteria > Acidobacteriota > Aminicenantia > Aminicenantales > Aminicenantaceae > WVZL01. The sequence continues at coordinate 11,207 of WVZL01000016.1, read as the reverse complement.
GGAAAGAGAGTAGAAAAAAGGCAAAAGATCGTGGTTGTCCATCCTGGAAGCGGGAGCAAGATCAAATGCTGGGCCTTGGATAATTTCATGGAGCTGATCCACCAGTTTAGCCACAAAGGCTACCGAGGCGCTCTGGTCACTGGATTTGCAGATGCTGAATTAGATAAAGTGTTAAAAAGCCATACCCTTCCCCAGAATTGGGTATGGCTTCATAATCCTTCTCTGCTAAAGCTTTCTGGTTTACTTTCAGCCTCAACCCTTTACCTGGGGAATGACTCAGGAATCACCCACCTGGCTGCAGCCTGCGGGACAAAAGTCCTGGCCCTTTTCCAGAAGGACCTTGAAACAGCCTGGAGACCCTACGGGCGAGTTACGGTTCTCAGCGGAGAATCCGTATCTGATATATCTCCTCACACAGTATTGGAAGCCGCAGCTCGGATAATCGAATAGAAGTTCTGTCTCGATTTGACCGAAACACGATTATTTCTTTAGGTGTTTTAAAGCCTCATCCGCAGCATCCAGCAACGGTTGAGAGGAGATCCTGGCCCCCACGGCCTTTATCATCCACTCTTGAGGAATAATATTCCCTAGGGCACACATTCTTTCCATTTCTTCTCCGAGATTTTTCCCCTCCAGAAAGTTTCTGACCTGAAAAGCAATAACGTGCCCCAAGGGATAATCCGGGAGATAGAGCGCGGCATCGATCATGTGAGAATAGATGGCCAGGATAGGCTGATCCTTGATTCCGAAGACATCAGCATAATACGTGTTCCAGATCTCCTTGGCGATCGAGATGACAGCGTCTTTCAGCTCTGCCGGGGTGGCCTTCGGGTTTTTATAGAGCCAGTTCCAGGCTTTCATGTCAACCAGGGAAACTCCCATTATCTCGTAAGTGTTCCAGAGTTCTTCCAGAGCTTTCAGGTGCTTTCGGTTCGGGTCTTCTTTTCGTTTTATGCCCAAAACATCAAGGTCTCTTTCCTGGAAGACATAGGCAAAGGCCTCGGTAAAGGCAGTATTCGGAACTCCGCGCAGCATGTAGTAGTCAACCTTATGGAGGGTCAATGTCTGTTCGACACAGTGACCGAATTCGTGCATGGCAATGTTGTATCCTTTGTAGTTCAATCCCTCCTTGGGAACTCGGGTTCGGAGATGAGCCTTATCCGATTTCATCTCTGCTCCCCACGCGTGGCCTATTCCTCTGGACGGGTCAACCGCAATTTTGGGGGCGATAAATTCAGCCTGCTCCTGGGAAAATTCCAATTTCAGCAGTATATTCTTAAGGTCTTTTTCGAAGCTTTCCACGGTCGGATATTTCTGGGCGACGATTTTATCCAGCTCCTCTTCCTGGATTCCGCTTCCTGGTGTAAATCCTGTATACCAGATATCAAAAGGCTTGAGCTTTCTCCCCAGCCTTTTTCTGATGAGTTTTCCGACTTTTCTCACCTGCTCTGAGGAGATGAAGCTTTTAAAAAGCGTTTCGACTTCCTCTTCCGGTATTTCTCTGGATACATCGAACTTTCTCTTGATATGGGTGGGGAGAGACGGGTAGTAGGGATCAAGCTTTCTCATAGCCAGGAAAGAGCCGAGCAAATACTTATACCGTGTGAGTGGCTCCGGATTGAACTTGATTTCCTTCCCCTCTTTATAGACTTTATTCGCCATGGGATTCCAGAGATATTCAGGATTGTTGATCACCATTTCTGGGATTGACTGATCGATGATCCTCATCATGACTTGGTATATCATCCGCTGCTTGAAGAAACCTTCAGGGTCGTTGTATCTTGACTTGAGTTCGTCCCTTAGATTCCAGTGGGTTATGAGCTTTAATTTCTCGGGGAAATAAGTCTTTTGATCCTCATCGATCAGTTTCCCCATGTAGATGTTGTATTTCGAGATATAAGAATCGGCCGCAGTCATAATCGCGGAGATTTTTTGGTAAACTTCGGCCGGAACTCTCGAGGTGAACATGTCTCCCACTCTTGCATGGGCCCATTCTTTTCGGCTCCAATCCGGCCCCGATTCAGTCTTTTCAGAAAGGGAATAGTAGGGAAAATTCAGCAAGATAATAAAAGCGATCTTGTTCTTGAAGAAATCATCAGAGAGGTGGGCAGCGGGGTTGTACTGGCCGAATATCGTGTCTATGGGAAGCACTTCGCCCCAGTCAAGATCCAGGAAACGCTTGAGGTCTAGAGTTATCTTGTTAAAATGTCCGGACAGCACTTCGGAGTTTATCTCGATCCTTTTGAAGACTGAATCGAGTTTTTCAGGAGAACCGATGAAATAGCTGGCGCAGAAACGCTCGAAATCCTCTAGACTCCCATCCTCATCTCTCCAGAAAGAGGCGGTCTGTTCCACTCCTTTTTCGATCCGGAATTTCTGGGAATTTCCGTATTTTTCAAGGAGCACCTTTTTAGCTTTATCTTTCGATTGAGAACCTACGTACATCTCCTTTCCTTGAAGACCAATACTAGAGAGAATGAAGGCCAAGCAAAGGAATGTATGCCAAAGTTTCTTCATTTTTTACCTCCCATGGATGGAGTCTTTAGAGACTTCTTTTAATACCAGAAGAAAAGTTGGAAATCAATGAAACAAAACGGCAATAAGGCGATTAAATGTATTTGTATTTTTTCAGATCACTAATCCAGGTTCATTTTTTTCAGGATGGCTTGGCCCCGCGGATGAATACGGAAAACATCAAATCCCTTGAAGACCTTCAACAAAGGCATCAAGTAATCGTGCTGCTCATAGGCCTTTTCCAACCATTCCATCGCTTTATCTATATTTCCTGAGCAAAAATAGTTATTGGCTATACTCAGACAGGGGACATAACCACTCTTCCTATCCTCCAACAGCTCTTTAAAAACCTGCTCTGCTTTGTCTGTTTGACCCGCCAGGGCATAAGCGACTCCTAAACCACAGTGTGCCCATTGGAATGTTCCACCGGAAAGTTCGTATGATTTTTCGAGCGCTTCGATCACTTCTTGAAACATGCCTTTATCCAAATATAACCAAGAGGCATGGAATAGGACCATAGGAGAGTTCGGGCCAATTTCCATTGCTTTCTGAATTTGTTCCATGGCTTCATCATGTCTCCCAGCACAGCGATAAATTTGACTGGCCCAGGCATAGGAATGAGGATTAAGCGGATTCAACTCCTTGGCCACTTTTATTTCTGAGAGAGCCTCTTCAAATCGTCCCTGAATAAACAGATACGTTGCATAGTTCACATGAGCGAATTCTAAACCTGGGTTGAGTTCAATGGCCCTTTGGTAGCCTTTTTCGGCAGCAGCCCAGTCCCAATCATACCAGGTAGAGATATTGGCCGCGAGCGTGTGCGCCTCGCCGAGTGAATCATCGATCTCCATAGCTTTCTTCAAAGCAACCTTTACCTTTGGATAGACTTCATTCGGGGATAACAAGCCTAGAGCTGCATAACTCTCATGAATATTGCCAATCTCAACATAGGCCAGGGCAAAATTTGGGTCCTTCTCCGTGGCTTTTTGCAAGTATTCAAGTCCTTTCCTCAGGTCATCAGGATGGACCTTATTTTTATAATAGAGCGCCTTTAAATACAGGTCATAGGCTTCCATATTTTCTGTAGGGCGCTTCTGGATGGCAACTTGCTCATCTCCCAGAAGATTGACCCTCAACTGGTTCACGATAGCCAGCGATATTTCATCCTGAATAGTAAAAACTTCTTTCATCTCCCGCTCATATTTTTCAGACCAGAGCTGGGAACCCTCAGAATTCACCAGATAGGACGTTATGCGCAGCCTGTTACCCGACTTGCGAACACTTCCTCCCAAAACCGTTTCAGTGTTCAGTATGTTGCAGATCTCGCGGATGTCTGCGTCTTTGTCTTTGAACGAGAACGCGGAGAATCGCGCGACAACCTCCAAACCTTTAATGTGGGTCAGAGCATTGATGAGTTCTTCCGCCAGACCATCACAAAAATATTCCTGGTCCTTTTGAGGACTCAGGTCTTCGAAAGGAAGCACTGCAATACGAGGCTTACTCGGAGGCCCAGAGACGGCTTCTTTTTGAGGAAGAATCTGCCAGATGGCTATGCCGATTATTGCTAGAATGATAACGACTAAGGCGGGGATGAAGAGCTTCTTTAACTTGAATTGTACGGTTATCTCTTTGGAGGTGATAGGCTTTTTCTTAGGCAGAATCCTCTCTGTGCTGGGAATGGCTTTTTCTATATTGGTCAGTTCAAAGAGAAGCTCCTCTGCTGTTTGGTATCTTTTTTCCTTATCCTTCTCCATACACCTCAGGATCAAGGTGTTTAAACTCTCAAGAATCTGGGCATTGAGTTCTCGGGGGGCGCGAGGTTCTTCACTCTTGTGCTTCATAGCAATACTAAGAGCCGTATCCCCTTCAAATGGTACCTTTCCAGTGACCATCTCATAAAGAATCACTCCCACCGAGTAGATATCTGAGCGGTGGTCTGTCTCTTTTGCTTCTGCCTGTTCGGGCGACATGTATTCTGGTGTCCCGATCATCACCCCTTCACCAGTTATCCCTTTTGTCTCCACTGATCGGGCAATCCCAAAATCCATGATGTGCGTGTTTCCCTCTTTATCAATCATGATGTTGCTGGGCTTTAAGTCGCGGTGCACAACCCCAAGATGGTGAGCTTCAGTCAGCCCCTCACAGACCTGCTTGGCGATGAAGATCGCCTTTCCTGCGCCCAGGGGCCCCACTCTTTTGATGGTGCTCTTCAAATCCTCTCCAGGCACATATTCCATGGTGATGTATTGGGTGCCTTCCTCTTCGCTGAGGTCATACATGCGACAGACATTACGATGGGCGATCTTACGTGCGAATTTAATCTCATTCCGGAAGCGTTCTATGGTCTTTTTGTCGGCAGCGATTTCTGGCTTTAAAAGTTTTAAAGCCACTTCCTCTTGTATTTGCTTATCGAATACCCTGTAGACCGCGCCCATACCCCCTCTGCCCAACTCTTCGATGACGTCGTATCTATTAGCAAAAGTGCTTCTTCTGGCTAATTCCATGGGCGTCTGGAGTGTCTTGGTCTGAGAGGCAGAAATTTCCTCAGCAGGAATGAGCTGTGTGCCGCAGTTGCTGCAGAAGCGAGTTTCATAGGAATAGTCGGAGTGACACTTAGGGCATTTCATTGGGCATGCTCTCCTTCCTCAGATGGGTATTAAAATAGTATTTAATAATAAAATTGTCAAATTCTATTCATATTATGCATGTAATCCTCACTCCTTATCGGCAATCTCAGTATGCTTCTCTAGGTGCCGTGGCTCTTCTTATTCTGCCTCATCTTTTAAAGCCAGAAGGAAATGTGGTAAGATAGCTGCGAAAGAGTTCGAAGAGATAAAGATGGCAAAGAGGAACTGGAGGGATGACACCAGAGATCTTTTTGAAGATCTCTCCATCATTGAAATATCAAAAAAAGAAACCCTTGATAACTTCGACCAGTTTTGTGAATTCATCGCAGAGCCTGCCTTCGAGAACCTAGCCGATGAGCTGAAAATCTATAAGATAAAGGCGAAATTCAAAAGAAAAAAAGATTCTGTCCATTTCATGATGAATTTCTATCGCTCAAACATAGATGATTTCCATTACATCATCTCTCTTCCCAAGAACTCCATCGAGCTCAAATTGAAATTGACGATCAAAGGCAGGCCCAACAAGAAAAGCCCTCTGGTAGAAAAAGAATTACAGTTCATGAACGACGTTGATTCACCAGAGGTCCTCAAATTAAAACTCGAAGACCTGATCAAAGATATCCTTGACCAGTATCGAAAGTTCAAATATGAAGCCCTGTCCAAGCTTGAATAGGATCAGCTTGGTCTTATCCGTCGGGAATCATTCTCCCTGATTTATTCTTTCCAGAGTCTTCAACAGGTAATCAAAACTCGGCCTGTCAAAAGTGCTCTGGCCGATATACTTGAACTGGAGAATCCCTTCCTTATCCACGATAAAAACACTGGAGATGCGAAGGTCTGGGGCATAACCCCCCCTAGTGTGTCAACTTTCCCTCTGATTTTCCCGATTTTTATTAAGCACCATTAGCTAAGATTAAGCGGGTTTTAGCAAATTTTGTGACGTATTTGTGACGCGGGGAAGTCTATATCAATTAGGAAAGATATAAAGAGTGTTGTTATTAGTGGATATTTTAATTGATTTAGATTGATAAACTAAGCAAGGTATCCGCTATTTTCTCTTGTCGAGCGACCACAAATAATTTATTGTCGGAATTTATTAAAGGCTCTAATTCTTTAGCTTCTATAGGATACTGTTTCTTGATCTCCGGATCGCCCATTTAAGTAAATTCCTAAATTCTATCGATGCACCCAGATTCGAATTCGTACTTTTTCCGCCGATAGATCATCTTCCTCTCGGAATACAAAAATACGATTTTCCGTAAGACCGGACCAGTAAGCCCCTTTAAAGCCAGCGAAAGTATAGCCTGTTCCGTAAAACTGGTTGTTAATGCCCGCCTCGCCAAGAATAGGTGATGCCATGAACTGCAGGTCGACAACTAGACTATCAGGATGGATTCCAAGGTTGTGGTTCAGAGTGAGTGTGCTTGTTGGATCAATGACGACCCAGCCACTGTCGTAGGCAGGAGGCGGAAGCTTAGGCCCTCCCCTTCCAGCAGCACCTACAGTAACTAAAATGACCACAGCTAGTGCCGCTAGGGCTCCAAATGATACCAGGAATGCTCGTACGTTTGAAATCATTTTTAATCTCCCTAAATTTTTTTATTAAAAAATGTTTTATTACCATATTGGAATAAAAACTACAAGATTTTCTTCGAGTAATCTTTTAAGAAAGAAGAGAATAAATCACATTAAAAAGGTAATATATTATGTCCTAGCCTAGAGGTTAGCCTCTCTCTCGTACGCTCTATTTAATTCTCACATTGCCCCAAACGGGGTTAAGATACCCTGTTAGTTTACATAATGCTTATTACACGACACGGCAACTAATAGCTAACTATAACTAATTCAATAACTTAGCTTATTTAGCTGTGTCGCACTAAGATTATCCACTACCCCAAAGGCCCAAGATCACCCGGCCTTGACCCCACATCCCCCCAGACACGATTTCAACGGTAGATTAGTCGCCCTATAATATAGACTGTATTTTTAAAGCATATTAGGAAACTAGCGAAAAAAGGGCTAAAAATAGAGTTTATTACTTGAAATAGGGCTTAATTTTAGGCTTCCTATAATATGCACAGCAATCACAATTGTGAATAAATATATAAAACATTATTCGGAAGCATTTAGAAGCATTTAAAAAACATTTAATCCAGTTGACTCTTTACTGTTTAATTGTTATTCTTTTGCCAAGCTAACAGAGGGAATAATGGGTATTAAATGCCCTAAATGTCAAACTGATAACCCTGAAACTGCCAGCTTTTGTGCTGATTGTGGCACTCAACTAATCCTATCTGAGGAAATCTCTGCACCCACCGAGACTCTCGAAGCAGCCAAAGAAGAATTGACCACAGGCTCCACTTTTGCAGGACGCTACCAGATTATTGAAGAACTAGGCAAAGGTGGTATGGGTAAAGTCTACAAAGCTCATGATACTGACCTTAAGGAAAAAATTGCCATTAAGCTTCTAAAACCGGAGATAGCTTCGGATAAAAAGACGATCGAACGCTTCAGGAACGAGCTGAAATTTGCTCGGAAGATCAGGCACAAGAATGTCTGTCAGATGTATGACTTGAATAAAGAGGAAGGTGCGCATTACATCACTATGGAATATGTGGATGGGAAAGATTTGAAGAGCATGATCAGGATGATGGGGCAGTTAAGTTCAGGGAAAACGATTTTCATAGCCAAACAGGTATGCGAAGGATTAACCGAGGCTCACAGATTGGGAGTAGTGCATCGTGATTTAAAACCTCAGAATATTATGGTTGATGAGGAAGGGAATGCGAGGATTATGGATTTCGGGATAGCCCGTTCCCTTAGGACAAAGGGAATAACAGCCACTGGGGTGATGATAGGCACACCTGAATACATGTCTCCTGAGCAAGTAGAAGGTAAGGAAGTCGACCAGCGTTCTGACATTTATTCGCTGGGAGTGATTCTTTATGAGATGGTGACGGGAAGGGTTCCTTTTGAGGGAGATACGCCCTTCACCATTGGTGTAAAACACAAGAGTGAGGAGCCAAAAGATCCTAAGGAGTTCAACACTCAGCTTCCAGAGGACCTTAACCTTGTTATTCTTCGATGTCTGGAGAAAGATAGGGAAAAGAGATACCAGAGTGCAGGAGAAGTCCGGGCGGAACTCACCAGAATAGAAAAAGGTATTCCCACAACTGAAATAGAGATTCCCAAGAGAAAGCCTATCACTTCGAGAGAAATAACAGTAACATTCGGCTTGAAGAAGCTTTTCATTCCTGCTGTAGTTGTCATTGCCCTTATAATCGCAGCAATTATCATCTGGCAGCTTCTCCCTAGAAAGAAAGCAGTTCCCTTCGCACCATCAGATAAACCTTCGCTTGCCATTTTGTATTTTGAAAACAACACAGGAGATGAAAAATTGGATCATTGGAGGAAAGGCCTTTCTGAACTGCTGATCACAGATCTCACACAATCAAAGTACTTCAGAGTACTGGGTGGAGACAAAATCTTTAACATTCTCAGAGAAATGAATCTTTTAGAGGCGGAAAGCTATTCTTCTAAAGACCTGGAAGAAATCGCTACCCGTGGAAGAGCTACTCACATACTGCGAGGAGGCTATACCAGGGCAGCGGATACCTTCCGAATCGATATAATGCTGCAGGATTCAAGCACTGGGGAATCCGTTGGTTCAGAGAGGGTAGAGGGGGAAGGCGAGGGGAGCTTTTACTCCTTAGTTGATGAGTTAACAGTACGGATAAAAGCGAATTTTAAGCTTTCTGAAGAAGAAATAGCCAGTGATATTGATAGGGAAGTGGGAAAGATTACCACAGGCTCTACTGAAGCGTATAGATATTATAGTGAGGGGAGAAAGTATCACCACACAGCAGAATTTCGTAAAAGCATCTCACTGATGGAGAGAGCTTTAGAGATTGATCCTGAGTTTGCTTTGGCTTACAGATCAATGGCAATGAGTTACAATAATCTGGGTTATGTCTCTAAGAGGAGGGAGTTTCTCAAGAAGGCCTTCGAGTTGAAGGATCGACTGTCAGAGGGAGAAAGTTATCTCATTCAGGGGGAATACTACCGGGACTCAGAGAAAACTTACGATAAAGCTATCGAAGCATTCAATAAACTATTAAATCTGTACCCAACTCATCTGACTGGGAATATTAACTTAGGTATTTTATATGAAGAATTAGAAGAATGGGATAAAGCCCTTGAACGATATGAGGTTTGTATCCAGAACAAAGACGAAACCTTTTATCCTTATTTTAATTCAGCAACTGCCTATTTCGCTAAGGGGATGTATGACAAAGCCGAAGAAGTCCTTAAGTTTTTTCTTGATAACTATTCAGATAGTGCTCCGCTCCGTTGGTATTTAGGCTGGGGTTATTTTTGCCAAGGAAAATATGATCTTGTCCCTCAAGAAATGGATAGATTCTTCTCTCTTTTTCCGACTCATTTTTTTAATCACTTTGGAAAAGGGTCTACATACTGGTATAAGGAGGATTTTATTAAAGCCGAGGAGGAATACAGGAAGCTCCTGAAGTTAGAGGAAAAAGCCGCTCAATTAAACGGCAACGCTTCATTAAGAGCCTTATATTTAATGCAGGGAAGATTCGAGGAATCAAAGGACCAGGCGATACAAGGATTTGAACTTGCCGAGAAGATCGGAGAGACGGATTGGGCAGAGGATTTCCATTTTTGGTTAGGATATGTATTTCTACAGAGAGGAAATCATCAGGAAGCATTAAAGGAGTTCGATAAAGTTTGGAGCAGTGCCATTGAAGAAGATCACCTGGGATCACAAAGGTGGGCGTTATACTTTAAAGGACTTACTTATCTTAGAATGAAAGCCGTAGATAAGGCTCAACAAGTAGCAGAAGAGCTTAAGGAGATGATCGAGAGTGGGATGAACAAGAAAGAAATAAGACTTTATGATCATTTAACCGGGTGTATAGAGATTGAGAGAAAGGACTATTCTACGGCTATTGAGTCTTTTAAGAAAGCAATTTCGTTTCTACCTTACCAATATGATTCAGATGATTATCACGCATTATTTATTAATTCTCCAGCATCAGCACATTACAAGGCAGGAGATTTGGAGAAAGCTATAGAAGAATACGAGAAAATCACTATGCTTACAACAGGCAGAATGCAATATGGCGATATCTACGTCAAAAGCTTCTACATGCTGGGCAAAATCTGCGAAGAGAAAGGCTGGGAAGGCAAAGCCATCGAGCATTACCAGAAATTCCTCGACCTCTGGAAAGACGCTGACCCTGGTATTCCTGAAGTAATTGACGCAAAGAAGAGGCTGGCTGGGTTGAAAATTCCATAAGGTGCAGGTAACCTTGTCCCCCTGAAGGCCATTCAAGTTACAACAACTTCCCTTTCATACAAAATTCATTTTCTCAACATCTATGTCTTGTTGACACCTCCCTGATTCCTTGATATTCTTTTTCCAGCGAGATTAGGGGTATAAATGAGGCCAACAAAAAAGCCTTCTTCTTCCTCCAAGAAATATCCTCCCGGCTCATTTATGTATAAGGTTAAGAAACGGAAGATAATTGAAACACTATCTGCCTTTATCGGAGGCGGGTTTCTATTCTATGAAATTGTGCACTGGATACTCGTTGATCACTATCGCTTACCGGAAGAATTAAAGGATATCACGATCATCACTATTCTTTGTGCTATGCTCTGTACACTAACCTGGCAGTGGTTTGGCAGTACGAGAAAGCAACGAAAAATAAAACTTGAATTTGTCTTAATACCCGCATTCATACTGATCGTAGCCTTTCTTGACATTCGATTTGTTTTACAGATGGGAAAACATAGACAAGACATAACTTACACAGCTAAGTGGAAAAATTCCATTGCTGTTTTACCTTTTGTAAATATTAGCCCAGAAGAAGGTCAAGACTACTTCTGTGATGGCATAACTGAAGAATTAATCAATAGATTGAGTAAAATCAAAGAATTAAAAGTCCCGGCGCGAACATCTGCTTTTGCTTTTAAAGGTGAGAAAATAGACATTCGTGAAGTGGGGCAAAAACTGAATGCAGATAAAGTACTTGAAGGCAG
>WVZL01000041.1 GCA_011772495.1 Candidatus Aminicenantota bacterium | reverse complement strand
CTGAGGTCCCAGACCAGGAGCGAAATAAGCTCTGACACCCATGTTGCCGTTGCACTGCGCGAGATCCGATTTTTGGATTTCCCATTCCGTTGCAAAAACTAAGACAAAAAGCAATGCTGTTAAGAGCAAGATAAATGGGCCTCTTGGCAGCCTATGGACACTTTTTTGTTTTAATATTTCCATTATCCCATCCTCTTTTTTTTAATCCTGAAATCTATTTCATATATCTAAATTACTGCAGCAATTTCAGGCTTTATGAGTTTAAGTGCAACTTTTTTTTATCTCCGTATCATGAGCCTTATAGACTTTACCCATCCCACTTTTGCCCAGCTCTTCAAGGATTTCATATCTATCAGCAAAGGTAGTTCCTTTGGTTAACTTTCTAACAGGGGTTTCAAGGGTTTTAGTTTCGGATACTCCCTCGGAGGGAGGAAGCGGAGTCGCACACTTACCGCAATAGAGAGTATCGTCGGGATTTTCAAAATGACATTTGGGGCATTCAATACCCATTATTCCCTCTGCTTGGCAAAAGAATAACAATTTATGAGCAATGAGTCAACTGGATTAAATGCTTCTGAAATATATTGGATATTTTAAAGATAGAAAAGAACACTTATGAATTCGCTGGATTTTAACTAATTTTCTCCTAAATTAGCCTTAAAAAGCTCCAACCCACATATGCTTTAATAATATGGTCTGTATAATAGGTCGGCTAATTCATATCGATAAACCTCATAGGGGGATGTGGGGTCAAGGCCAGGCAACCTCGGGCTTTTGGGATAGTGGATAATCTTAGTGCGACACAGCTAAATAAGCTAATCTATTGATTTATTTAGAGTTAACCATATATTGTCTTGTCGTGTAACATCGATTAGGTCAACTAACTGCATATAATTGCTACGTCTTAGGGAATCTTAAGAATGCTAGAAATGAAAAGTGAGTAATAGAGAGAGGCTAACCTCTAGGCTAAGGCATAATATATCGTAAGCTTGATTCTTGTTTGAGAGCTTACTCAAGAAGACTCACCTTCTGCTAAAGCTTTATTTGATATAGACTTCTCCCTGCGTCATAAATACGTGACAAATTTTACTTACTAGCGCTGAAGCTATGGTAGTGCGGTTGAAAGGCAAAAATGGGATTTTCCAGGGGAAAACAGAGATATCAGGCTGGCTGGGAAGCAGGGATTCGAACCCCGATTCCATGATCCAGAGTCATGTGTCCTACCGTTGGACGACTTCCCAACCGGGATATTAATGATAATTGATAATCTGTCCTTTTTCAACCCTGGGCCACGTTGACTTGGTAAGGGGATGATGATAGTATTGACGGCTAAAATGAGGAAGACCTGGATACGCTTAATATTGATTTTGCTGCTGATGGTTGTCTTCCTGTATTTTTTCTTTAAAAGTGTTGAATGGAAGGAAGTTTTCAGTTATCTGACCGGCATTGATATCAAGATCTTCATTCTCGTTATCATATTGACACCGGTTCATCTGGCCACTCGCGGCTACAGATGGAAATATCTGCTGATGCATGAGAAGAAAGATGTCAGGTTTTCCAACATGTTCGCTGGAAACGCGGTGGGATTTACAGTTACTTTTATTTTTCCAGGAAGACTGGGAGAGCTGGTGAAGCCCTTGTACTTGGCTCAAATGGAAAAAATGAGCAAAGGTTTTGTCATTGGGACCGTGGTGGTTGAAAGGACCTTTGACCTCTTTACGATGAGCTTTCTCTTAGGGCTGTTTCTCTTATCCAGGCCCCTCTATCCTTCCTTTTTTCAGGGAAAAAAGGAAGCCTTTTCGAATCTATACTTGTGGGGAATAGTAGCTGTCTCTTTTGCCACCGTGCTGCTGATATTCTCGCTTTCTCTCTATTTTTTTAAGGAAAAAACGCTTTCTATCATTCGATTTATTTTAAAACCTTTCCCTCATGGAATATCCGATAAGGTCCTCGAGCTTTCCCAGGAATTCATCCTAGGATTGAAATTTTTCCATTCCATCGGAAACTTGCTCATCTACATCTTGCTATCCTTCGTGGTCTGGTTGGGCATAATTTTCTTTTATTGGGTGTTTTTCTTCGCCTATGATATCTCCCTGCCTTTCTTTTTTCTTTTCCCCTATGTTTTCTTGGTTATGGTCGGTGCTTCGATTCCGACTCCAGGAATGGTGGGCGGGTTTCACTCTTTCAGCAAATTCGGTATGACGTCTCTCTACAACATTGATATCAACCTGGCCGTGGCTATGACCATTGTCGTCCATGCTCTCCAGCTGATAGTGACTTGCTTAATAGGTTATGCTATATTGTGGAAAGAAGGTATCTCCATATTACAGCTAAGAAAATTAGGTGAGAAGGAAAGTCAATGAGGTGCCCTTACTGCGGACACCTGGAGAGTAAAGTCATTGATTCTCGGGAAAGCAAGAAGAGTGTATCCATTCGCCGGCGCAGAGAGTGTCTTGCCTGTAACAGAAGGTACACCACTTATGAGAAGATTGAAGAAATTCCCTATATGGTGGTGAAAAAAGATGGGAGGAGAGAGCCCTTTGACAGCCAAAAACTCATGCATGGCTTGATGAAGGCTTGTGAGAAGAGACCTGTTCCAGTGAGGAGACTGGAAGAGATAGTTGAAGAGATCGAAACGCGGCTTCAAGAGAAATCAGATAAAGAGATCAGCACCTCAGATATCGGCCGCTTCGTTATGAGAAGACTCAAGGTGTTGGATAAAGTCGCCTATGTCAGGTTTGCCTCTGTCTACCGGGAATTCAAGGATGTTTTGGAATTCAAGAAAGAGCTAGAGAAACTTTTGAAAGAAAAATAAACAAAAATGGTAAAGACGATTAAGCCCATTTCCAGAATCGCCAAGATTGAGGAGGAAATCAACCGGATAATCGGAGAAGTTTTTTACCGAAAAGAAGATTATTTCGGTCTGGATGAGGGATGGGTTCCCTGCATCGATATCTATGAAAGAGATAATAAAATCACCATCGAAACTGAACTTCCAGGAGTTACCCAGAGGGACATCATCATCTTGCTTCATAGCAACCGGATTGAAATAAGGGGGAGAAAAAAAGAGAATCTTCCCTCTTCGAAATTTAGATATCTGCGTTTGGAAAGAGAATTCGGGAATTTTCGTCGGATTATATCTTTGCCTCACTCAGTTGTGCCGGAGAAAACAAAGGCAACTTTGGTCAACGGAATCTTAACCATAGAGCTGAGAAAAATGAGGCGGAAAGAGGATAAAGAAGTCAAGGTGAAGATCCAGAAACCTGACAAATCCACAGGAGGGAACTGATGACCAAGAAGGAAGGAGAAAACGGGTTCCAGTTTGATGCTCTTGCCGATGAGCAGGAGCAAAAGCTGCATATTCCCAAGAAACTGCCCCTTCTTCTGCTGAGAGATATCGTTGTTTTCCCTTACATGGTGGTTCCCTTATTTGTAGGGAGGGAAAAGTCAAAGAATGCTATCGATGAAGCCTTGTCTACACATCGGATGGTTCTACTTCTGACCCAAAAGGATATGGAGTTGGAAGAGCCAAAACGAGAAGATGTCTATGAAATGGGCACCGTGGCCTTGATCATGAGAATGCTCAAGCTTCCGGATGGTAGAGTGAGAATACTTGCTCAAGGCATTGTTAGAGGCAGGATAGAAAGCTTCGAGCAGGAAAAAAATTTCTATGCAGCCGATGTTAAGGTCATTCATGAACCCGAAAAAGTCGAGACAACTATCGAAACTGAAGCTTTAATCCGGAATGTTCGTACAGGGATGGAGAAAGCGGCCTCCTTAGGAAAGAATATTCCTCCTGAGATATTGATCATTGCAGCCAACGTCGAAGAGCCGGGGAGGCTGGCAGATTTAACTGTAGCCAATCTGAATTTGAAAGTCACCGAAGCTCAAGAAGTCTTAGAAATTGTAGACCCCTTTTTGAGGCTAAAGAAAGTTTACGAACTTTTAGCCCGAGAGCTCGAACTTCTTGACGTGCAGTCCAAGATCAGCAGCGAAGCTAAGGGAGAAATGGAAAAACTCCAGAAAGAATATTTCTTGAAGCAGCAGATGAAAGCCATCCAGAAAGAACTGGGGGAAGGGACTGAGATTCAAGAAGAGATCAAGGGCTATCAAGATAAGTTAAAAAAACTCAAGGTTGCCCAGGAAGTTAGGGAAGAATTAGATAAACAAATCAAACGCCTTTCCCAGATGCATCCAGAATCCGCCGAGACAGCCGTGGTGAGGAATTATCTGGATTGGATGTTTGCTCTCCCCTGGAATAATAGCACTAAGGATAATTTAGAACTTAAGCAAGCCAAGGTCATCCTGGATGAGGATCACTATGGTTTGGATAAAGTTAAGGAGAGAATCGTAGAGTATTTGGGCGTTCGCAAGCTTTCCAAAAAGATTAAAGGACCCATTCTATGCTTCGTTGGACCTCCTGGGGTGGGGAAGACATCCCTTGGTCGGTCTATAGCCAGAGCATTGGGAAGGAAATTCATTCGGATCTCTTTGGGGGGAGTCCGGGATGAAGCCGAAATCAGGGGGCACCGAAGAACTTATGTCGGAGCGCTGCCGGGAAGGATTATCCAGGGCTTACGGCGCACTGGGTCGAATAATCCGGTGTTCATGATGGATGAGGTGGATAAAATCGGGGCTGATTTCAGGGGAGACCCATCCTCGGCTTTGCTGGAGGTGCTTGATCCCGAACAGAATTATTCTTTCCGTGACCATTATTTAGGAGTTCCTTTTGACCTCTCCAAAGTTATGTTCATCACTACTGCCAATCTCCTAGACCCCATTCAGCCCGCATTTCGAGATAGGATGGAGATCCTGAACCTGCCAGGCTATACTGAGGAAGAAAAGCTGCAGATTGCCCTCCGTCACTTGGTCCCTAAACAGGTAGAAGAGAATGCTCTGAACAAGAATCTCATCTCCTTTACCAAAGGGGCTATCAAGAAAATAATTTCTCAGTATACCCGAGAGGCTGGAGTGAGAAACCTGGAGCGGGAGATTGCTTCTGTCTGCCGTAAAGTCGCCAGGAAAGTTGCCGAAGGAAAGGAAAAGCTGACCAAAGTGACCTCTCAAAACATTGAGAACTTTCTGGGCCCTCCCCGAATCTTCAAGGATCAGCTTCTCCAGAAAGACCAGGTCGGAGTTGCCACTGGAGTGGCTTGGACAGCCACCGGTGGAGAAATACTTTTTGTCGAGGCCACCAAAATGAAGGGAAAGGGAAATTTGACCTTGACTGGCTCTTTAGGCGATGTGATGAAGGAGTCGGGCCAAGCCGCCTTAAGTTATGCTCGTTCTCATTCCAAAGAATTCGGCATCGATGGCAAGATCTTTTCTCAGTTTGATTTTCACATTCATATTCCCGAAGGTGCGATTCCCAAGGATGGCCCTTCTGCTGGTGTGACTATAGCCACATCTCTTATTTCTGTTTGCAGCGATGTAAAAGTAAAGAGGGACGTGGCTATGACAGGGGAGATTACTTTAAGAGGCAATGTGTTGCCGGTTGGTGGAATTAAAGAAAAGGTTTTAGCTGCCCAGAGAGCTGGAGTCAAGAAGATGATCCTGCCCTTGGAAAATAAAAAGGATCTGATCGATATTCCAAAGAAGATAAAGAAAGAGATGCACTTCATCTTTGTTGAAAAAATAAAGGATATGTTTAATGAATCTCTAGTGAAACCCTTTTTGAGAGCAGCGGATAAGACCGAATAGACGAATCATTTTTCAGTTTCCTTCCTATGAAGCTTCAGAACTTAGGAGAAAACAAGTTAATCTCAAGAATAAGGAAGGATTTTTCAAAACCACATCCCGATATCCTGGCTGAAATCGGAGATGATGCAGCTGTCATCAAACATGGTCAGAAGTTCTTACTCATCACCAAAGACCTGCTCTTTGAAGGGGTCCATTTTCTGTCTCCGCTTCATCCTCCCTTTCTTCTAGGACGAAAAAGCCTGATGGTTAACCTTAGCGATGTGGCTGCTATGGGTGGCCTCCCAAAATTCGCTCTCCTCGGGCTGGGCCTGCCGCCGGAAATGGATTCAAGCTGGCTCCAGCAATATTTTGCTGGTTTTAAATCGGCGGCGAGTGAGGAAGGAGTAGCTTTAATCGGAAGAGATATTTCCCAGACAAAGAAAATTGCCATCTCTGTGACCGTCATCGGAGAAGGAAAAAATATCATCCAGAGAGACGGAGCTGAAGCCGGGCATCATATCTTTGTTTCGGGATGTTTGGGAAATGCCCGCCAAGGACTGATTCTTCTAAAAAAGGGATACAGACTGGGGGACAATAAAAAAGCAGACCCTTTTCTTAAAGCTTTTTTAAACCCTTCCCCTCCTATCACTCTGGGTAAAGAGTTATCACGCTTGAAGCTCGTCTCTTCAATGATAGATATCAGTGATGGCTTATCTGTAGATTTATCTCATCTCTGTGAAGAGAGTGAAGTTGGGGCTGAAATACACCTGGATAGATTGCCTCTATCCCAAGAAATTCACCATTTTCAGAGACAGCCCTATCGGCTAGCCCTTCATGGAGGAGAAGATTACGAGCTTCTCTTCTCAGTTCCTCCCCAGAATTTGAGGTCGCTATCAAGGCTGCAAAAGAAGCACCAGATAACCTTCATAGGTCGAATGATCGAAAAGAGGCAAATCTTTTTAATCGACCGTGGCGGTAGAAGAAGCCCTTTAAGCATCAAAGGTTACCAGCATTTCCAGAAATAAGAGGTTAGGTCTTGACTTTCAACTTTTCTCTAAGGTTTCTCGTTCTTCTGTGATAGAACGAGAAGAGGGCTTAGATCTAAAATAAATTCCAGGGTCTTGGAGCTGCAGAACTGACCCCAGAATTATGTTTAGAATGTATTCCTGAATGTTGAAAGTCAAGACCTGACCCCAATTTTAGGTTGACAAAAGAGTTCTTATTTTATAATTCACTATTAAGAGGATAGAATTAAAGGAGCGAAAAAGGAGGATACTATGGTAAAGAAAGGGTCGATTCTTATCATTTCATTTCTTTTTCTGGCCACAACCATGTGGGCAGGAGGGTGGAACAATACCCTGATGGGCTGTCGAGCCATGAGTATAGGTGGAGCTTTTACGGCTATTGCCGATGACCCGAGCGCGATCTTCCACAATCCCGGTGGCCTGGGCTTTCAAGAAAGCCGCCTGAATTTTTCTCTTCAGGGTTTTTATGTATGGCCTACTCATAAATACACCATGCCGACAGGTACGACGATCCAGAGCAAATACGATAATCCGTTGCCTCAATTTTTTGTGACTTACAGGACGAGTGAAAGGATAACTTTAGGATTCGGGATCTATGTTCCTTATGCCGGAGGAGGAGTTGATTGGAAAAAAGACCAATTGGGAGTTCCATTAGAATCTGTTATGGGCGTTTATGCCTTAACTCCCACCATAGCCTATCAGGTCAGCGATAAATTATCCCTTGGATTCAACCTGATCTATTACAGAGGAATATGTACAGTGAATACCGAAATAGGAGGCTATGGTCCGTTAAGCTCAGAAGAAACTGGGGGGTCTCTTTCGGCTGGCTTGGGTTTGATGTACAAGCCAACTGATAAACTCAGTCTGGGAATGAGCATCAGAGGCCCGGCTAAGATGAAGCTCTCCGGGACAACCTCCATTAATTATGGAGGAATGAAATTAAACCTGGATTCAGAAACAAGCTTCGATCTCCCCTGGGATATGGAATTCGGCCTATCTTATAAAATAACAGAGAACTTCCTTTTCGCCGCAGGCTTTCAGTACACCATGTGGTCAGCGCTGGATAAAGTCGGAAAAACGATAAAAAATGTGCCTGGCTTTGATCCCAATCTCCAGATGCCTGTTTTTGCAGATATACAGGAAGAGGAGATTTTGAAGTTCAAAGACATCCTTATTTGGAGAGCTGGATTGGAATACATCTTTCCTCAGGGGGTTTCCTTCCGCGCAGGGATAGGTCTTGACCACTACGCCAGCCCTGCAGAGACCTTGAGTATTACCAACATCGATGTGAATAAACTCACTTTTCTGGGCGGAGTTGGTTATAAAGCGGGAAAAATGCAGATTGATTTTCTCTATGCCTATGCTATCGGAAAAGAACGAGAGAAAATATTAAGTGATTATTTAATACCGCTCACAGAAAAATATAACCTTAATGTCTTCATTCTTGGACTGGGAATAACTTTTTCCTATTGATAAATCGCTGAAAAAATAGCCTGAATAAGCTGTGTTAATCTGTGGGCAGGTACGTTTGTTTTTAAAGAATATCAATTAGAGAGCAGAGATCCTTCGAAGACGACCTCTGCTGGGCCAGTCTGATAGACTTTCTCTTTTTCCCATTCTACGGTTAAAGAACCCATACTTGTTTTTACTTTAACTTTTCTGTCAGTCAATTTTTTTAAAATCGAGGCCACAGCAGCGGCACAAGACCCGCTTCCTGAGGAAAGAGTTTCTCCGACTCCCCTTTCCCAGAAGAGAACTTCAATTTCTCCTCTGTTTAGGACTCTTACAAATTCTGCGTTGATTCTTTTCGGGAAAAAAGGGTGAGACTCGATTTCTCTCCCTATCTGATGCCATTCGATTCTGGCCGGAAAGCGGTCCACAAAAACTGAGCAGTGAGGATTACCCAGAGAGACTACAGTTACAGGGTAGATTTTTTTATTTATGGAAAGGGGATAATCGATGATCTGCTCATGAAAGGAGCCATCATCAAAGGGAATATCAGAAGAAGAAAGCTGGGGAATACCCATCTCAATCTTGATCAGGAAGTGATTGTTTTTTTGTTTGATGAGCTTCGACTCTCTGGGGCCAGCAGTAGTTAGGAATAAGATCTTGGAAGACTCTATTCTCTTTTGGTGATAAAGACGGGCAGCTGCACATCTCAGGCCATTCCCTGAAACTTCGGCTTCTGTCCCATCGGCGTTGAATATCCTGAAATTGACCTCGCCTTTGGCTTTGTCCTTAACAGCTATGACAAGCAAACCATCAGCTCCGACTCCTGTATGGCGATCGCAGATGTTTTGGGCAAAACTGCTGAGGTCAGGAATAGAGGTGGCTTCTTTTTGATCGATGACCAGGAAATCGTTTCCCAGCGAATGAATTTTAATAAATTTCACTCAGGGGATCCTAAGAGTGATTAGGGTATCTTGAAATTCTCCGTTGCTCTCTCTTCGAACAAGTAGAATGATGGCATCTCCGGATTCTTTCTTTTTTACGATATTTTCAAAATCTCTCACTGACGCAACTTCCTTTCTGTTCACCTCTAAGATAATGTCTCCAGCTCTTAATCCTCTTCTTTCTGCTTCACTGTACTGCTGCACCTTAGTTATCAAGAGTCCTTCCCGGGTTCTATAACCGTATCTTTGGGCCAGCCGGGGAGTCATAGCCGTCACGGAGATCCCTATGTCTTTTCCTGAGGGAGTTTCTGGCTCCATCTCTTCCACTGGGGACTTCTCAGTGATCCTAACGGTGAAGGATTTTTCTTTTCCGTCTCGAATGACTTTAATGTTAACCTTGGTTCCGGGTTCGATATCAGCGATCTTAAACCTGAGGTCATTCCCGTCCTCGATCGGCTGTCCGTTAACTTCAATAATAACATCATAACGTTCTAGGCCAGCTTTCTCGGCAGGGAAACCAGGCTCTACTGAAGCCACCAAAGCTCCTTTTTTAGACGAAAGATTCAAGCTCTTTTTGACATCATCTGTCACGGGCTGGATTCCAACCCCCAGATAACCTCTGACTACTCTCCCTTTTTCCCTGAGCTGTTTGACAACTTTTTTAGCTAAATTGGAAGGAATGGCAAACCCAATCCCGATGTTTCCTCCCGAAGGACTCAGAATGTTGCTGGTGATTCCGACGACCTCTCCTTTCATATTCACTAGAGGTCCACCGCTATTCCCTCTATTGATGGCTGCATCAGTCTGGATGAAATCTTGATACTCAGGAACGTTCATACCTACGCCGAGCTGTCTTCCTTTGGCGCTGACAATTCCAGCGGTGACTGTATGCTCCATTCCAAAGGGATTGCCGATAGCTAAGACCCACTCTCCGACTCGAAGTCGGGCCGAATCCCCGAGCTCTACATAAGGAAGGTTCTTTCCTTCAACTTTAATCAAGGCTAGATCAGTATTCGGGTCTGTTCCGATGACTTCGCCACTGTAATCTTCACCGTCGATTGTGAAAACAAGCACGCTGATAGCATTCTCGACGATGTGATTATTGGTTATAATGTACCCTTTTCTGTCTATACAAAAACCAGTCCCTTGGGCCCTAGAGCGGTATTCCCTTTCTCTCTCCCTTGGACGGCCAAAAAATCTCTCCCAGAAATCTTCAAAAGGGTCAGAGCGGAAATCATCCCCGAAACCCCGGACCCTTCTCTTTTCCACTCTTTCGGCCTCAATTTTAAACACTGCGGGACCGACGCTTTCGGCAATATTCACGAAATCCAAATCAGGCTTTATCTGGGCAGCAGATGAGGCATAAACGGTGGGAGTTATAGAGAAAGGACTGCTTTCTTCTAAGTAGCTTATCTGAGCGTTTTTTTCAGGAAGATAGACAAATAGCAGGCCAGCTAGAAGGGCTCCGACCAGGAAACTCATGAGTGAAATCACTATGTATTTTTTCATTTTTTCCTCCGAGAAAGTTCCTTTTTTAAATTAACATACTTATCTCAAAAATTCAATGAATCGACATATATTAAACCTGCATTGTTGAAAAAAGTTGCATTGTGTTTCCTATGGGTTTATTATCAAGATCAAAACAAAAACTGCGGCTACTCTAGAGAAAAGAGTGAAAATGGTCATGAAGAAAGGAATTCTGATTGTCTTCGAAGGCATAGATGGCTCAGGGAAATCAGTTCAAGCCAAACTCCTTCAGGAGAAACTCAAGGAGGAAGGATTCGATGTGGTTTCTTTCCAGGAGCCTTCCGATAGCCAGTGGGGTCGTGAAATCAAGAAAAAAGCCTTTCATCCTGATTCTCTCTCCCCGGAAGAAGAATTGGATCTCTTCGTAAAGGACCGCAGAGAAAATGTTGAGAGAAACCTGAGGCCTGCTCTCCAAGAGAAGAAGGTCGTAATCCTCGACAGATATTATTTTTCGACCATATCTTATCAGGGAGCCAGGGGAATCGATCCAGACAGAATACGAAAGATCAATGAAGAGTTCGCACCTAAGGCGGATTTGGTTTTTATCCTGGATATTGATGCCCGGTCAGGTTTAAACCGCATCAAAGACAGAAAGAATAAAGAGAGGCTTTTCGAGCGCGAGGATTATCTGGCCAAGGTTGATCAGATCTTCAGAAGCCTCAGGGAAAAAAATTTTATACACCTTGATGCTCTGGAGAAAGAAGAACAAATCAGCCAGAAGATAGCCAAGATTGCCCTCGATTACCTTAGAAATAATCTCGCCTAAAATACAGCAAAATAAGGGGTCAGGTTCACGCGTTTAACCTTTTTGTCATGGCGAGCGAAGCGTGGCCATCTCATGAATAAAAGGCATTGAATTTTCTTTTTATGAGATTGCTTCGGCCTTACTGGCCTCGCAATGACAATATTGATAGTTCCTCTCCCTGACCCTTTCGTCTTCCTTATTTAATAAAAGCTAAAAGTGTAGACCAGCCCCCTATAATATTTCTCAACTCTTTACTGGACATATTCATTTTGTTATATTTTTATTTGATGGCCTTTAAATTCAAGATAAAGATAACAAAGACCGAAAGGCGAACTGCCCTTAAGATTGTTATTTTGTCCCTCCTTTTTTTGATGGCTTGCGGGCTGGGAGGTATTTATGGTCTCTACACGGCGATAAGAGAAAATCTTCCCTCTATTTCCACTTTAGAAGAGTTCGAGCCTAACATCATTACCTCCATTTACTCTGAGGAAGGAGAGGTTATCGGTGAATTTGCCATAGAGAAGCGGGTGGAAATACCGTATGAGGAAATCCCAGAAATCCTGAAAAATGCCATAATTGCCACTGAGGACCCTCGTTTTTACCATCATAATGGCATCGACTTCCGTGGAATCTTGAGAGCTGTAAGAGAAGATATTAGGCTCAGGCTCGGTAGAAAACCAAGGAAGCTTCAGGGGGGAAGCACCATAACCCAGCAGCTGGCTCGGCTGCTCTTTCTTACTCCCAGGCAGACAATTCGGCGGAAATTAAAAGAAGCCTTGCTTGCTCTGCAGATCGAGAAGAATTATTCCAAAGAAAAGATTCTGACCATGTATTGCAATCAGTTTTACCTTGGTCACGGAGTCTACGGGGTCGAAGCTGCCTCGAACCTTTTCTTTGGTAAGAGTGTTCCCGAGTTGAACCTGGAAGAGAGTGCTCTGATCACTGGGATTTTCAGAGGGCCTTCAGTTTATTCCCCTTATAACAGGCAAGAATTGACTCTTCGCCGCAGAAACCATGTGATCAATCGGTTAGTCGAGGAGGGATATTTACTCAAGGAGGAAGGGAAAGAGCTCAAAGAGAAGCCCATGAAAGTTCTTCCTCTGCGGAGAGGTAAATCTGAGTTTGCAGCCTTCTTTTTAGAGGAAGTGAGAAAATACATCGAGAAAAACTACGGAGCCAATGCCCTTTATAGGGAAGGACTGAAGGTTTATACCACTTTAGACCCGCGTCTTCAGCAGTATGCTGAAGACGCCCTTCGACGTGGACTCAGGGTCATGGACAAAAAACTGAAATGGAGGAAAGACAAGAGAAACCTTCTAGAAGAAGGAGTCGAAGTGCTGGAAGATGTTTGGCTTGATAGCTGGATTGTCCCTGCCGTGAAAGCAGAAGAAGTGGTAGATGCCATCGTAATATCTGTAGAGCGCTCTCAGGCACTCGTTAAGGTCAAGGATTATGTTGGCAGGATGGGGAATACGGATATTGCCTGGACAGAAACGAAAAATCTTAAATCTTTAATGAAAAACGGGGATGTTATCCAGGTTAAGATCAAGGGAATAAATGAAGAGAAGGGAGAACTTCTGGTCTCCCTCGATCAGGAACCTCTAGTGGAAGGTTCTTTCCTGGCTCTCGACCCGCTAACTGGCGAAATAAAAGCCATGGTCGGAGGCTATTCTTTCCAGAGAAGCAAGTGGAACCGTGCCACCCAGGCCCTGAGGCAGCCGGGTTCAGCCATCAAACCCATCCTCTACACCGCAGCCATTGAGAATGGCTTCACTCCAGCTGATATCATCGTTGATGAGCCGACAGTGTTCATCGACAAGTGGAGCGGAGAACCCTGGGAGCCTCCTAACTATGACGACAAATACAAAGGAGCTGTCACTGTTCGGAAAGGCTTGGAGGAGTCGAGGAATATTGTCACTGCCAAGCTTTTAGAGTACATCTCTCCCCAAACCGGGGCAGACTATTGCCGGAAGTTTGGGATCACTTCTCCCGTCTATCCTTATCTTTCCTTATCTCTGGGCACTTTCGAATTGAGTATGCTAGAGCTTGTTTCTGCTTTTTCTGTTTTTCCCAATAAAGGAATACGGGTGAATCCCTATTTTATCGCGCGGATCGAAGATAAAGAGGGAAACATCTTGGAAGAAAGCAAGATCGAGGTCGAGGAAGTGATCACTCCTCAGATTGCTTATATGATGACTTACCTGCTTCAAGGGGTCATCCAGCGGGGAACGGGTTGGCAAGCCAGTTTTCTAACCAAGGATAAAAACTTAGCTGGAAAGACAGGAACCTCAGATGATTGGGCTGATGCTTGGTTCTTAGGTTTTTCTCCCTCTCTATGTGCCGGGGTCTGGGTAGGACATGAGACCAAGATTTCTTTAGGAGAGAAACAGTCTGGAGCCATAGTGGCGCTTCCCATCTGGATAGAATTTTTTCAGAAAGTTATTGAGAGTGAAAAAAAGAGGGCAGAAGAGGAGGGAAGAGAGTTTGAGATTGAAGAATTTGAGGTTCCTCCCAACCTTTCTTTTGTTGAGATTGACCGCAAGACAGGTTTGCTAGCGACTCCCTTTTGCCTTTTTCCCTTCAAAGAAGTTTTTTTACCCGGCACTGAGCCCAACAGGTTTTGCTCGCATGAGGATCACATGATGATCTTGGATTATTATTCGATGAAAAGTAAAGAAGAGGAATAGTGGCGAACTCCCAGGGGGAAGAATAGCGCTCTTTGATGCTGTGGGGAAAAATTAAAACTTAAAGAAAGCTAAACATATAAAGACGGTTCTATTTTTTTAAACATATAGGGACGGTTCTATTTTTTTGTCCTTCCACTGCCTGAACTTTTGCTTCCCGATGAAGAAGAACGGCCTGAGCTGCTTGAGGAACGTCCGGAGGAGCTGCGACCTGAGGAGCTGCGACCAGAAGAAGAGCTTGAACGTGATCGTGAACTTACCCGTTTCGAAGTCGTCCCTTTCGAGCCGCTCCGGTATTTACTACCGCTCGAGTACTTACTGGATGAGGAGCCAGTGATGAAATCATAGATACCTCGGAAGAAAGAGGTCTTTTTCTTTACCCTTGAGCTTCTAGGAATGTTCTTAATGCTGATTTTTGAAGAAGACGGGTATAGGGGAATTCCTCCCTTGATGTAGCCGCTGCTTTCTTTTCGAACTTTCTTTTCTTCAGATTTTTTCTTCTTAGCTTCGGTGCTTGCCTTTGTTCTTCCGCCTACCACTGCTTTAGGTTGAGGTGATTTTTCGGTTTGAACTCTCTTTTCTTTGATTTTCCTTGAATCGAGCTGGACAGGAGATTTGGATGCACTTTTTCCGATTTTTGTGCCGAGAGCTGTGGATGAGGGGTAGACTTTCTTAAGGAGGAGTTTATTGGCGTTGAGCTTTTCTACCGAGACTTTGCCTGGGACCAGCTTCAATGGAGGTGAGCTGTTGGAAAGGCTGATATCACCCAATTTTTTTATGGATTCCTGATTCAAAGCCACATCAGATACATTTGGAGCCGTGAGATGTTTCTTGTGGATAACGGTTAGAGCTCTGGAATTGTAAGGATAGTAGCGGTCATTATACTGGTAATAGTAGTAGTTATCATATATCACCAGAGGATATCCATAATAGCTTAAGGGAGCCCAGCCAAAATAATCATATCCCCAATACCAACTTACCCAGCCAGGGCCCCAATAAGGGGTGGGGATCCAGTACCAGCCAAGTCCAATACTCCAGTGCCATCTTCCGAAATGAAAGGTAGCCCATCCCCAAGGCTCATAGGGAAGCCAGCACCATCCAGAGATCGGGTACCAGAGCCATCTTCCGTAATAATAGGGGCGCCAGCCAGGAGTTAAACCGTAGGGAACCCAGACATACCCGTAAGGTCGGAGATAGACCCAGCTCCCGTAAGCGGCCAGTTCATACTCGAAGTCTTCCAGTTCCTCAGGGAGATATTTGTTGGCGACCCGCTTGTCTAACTGGGAATCGCGGTATTCACTCCACCGTTCAAAGCTATCGCCAGCATCGGCATAAAAATGAGTGGGGCGGGAAGTAAAATGACCATCTTTGACTTCGATTCTTTGCTCATTCTTGATGAGAACTGAACCTTCTTCTCCTGCTGCCTCAACCAACCCATCGAAAACGTAGATTTCTGTTTCTCTGTTTTCTCTTACGTCTATCCTGTAAAGACCTCTGTCCAGGACATAGATGGAAACATCCGAAGTATGAATTTCAATGTTCTTTTCTTTCTCTAGAAAATTTATGTTGTAAAGGACATTTCCCGACCAGACCCGAATTCTAGTCAAATCATAGCCTCTCTTGGGAAGATTCAAGAAATCGACTTTAGTGTTGTGGTCTAGTCTTAAATAGTTTTTCTTGCCTAAGTAGATCTCAGTACGTCCTTCAGCCGTCCCCAGCCTATCTCCTTCGGCGACAGGCATGTTGACGACTCCTTCTTCGTATCCGAGGTCAGCTGCTCTTTGGACATATATTTTGCCGGTTATATAGCTCAGCCTGGCAAAGGAATAATTCGTGTAAGAAGTCTCCTCTTGACCCATCAGCGGGAGAGAGAGGGCAAAAACTATTGCTAATGAAGCCAGTTTCTTCATTTTCTTTCTCCTTCCAGCCATATATTGGTGCAAATAATATGCCAACCTGCTTCTCCTTATCCCTTACAATAATCTGTTCATTTTTGTCCTTAAAAGGGGACGTCTGCCACTTAAAATGTTCATCGGGAGTCAGGTCTTGACTTTTAACATTATCATAAACGGGATCAGGTCTCAATATAGGGGACGGTTCTATTTTTTCTCATTATTCTCAATATACTCTGTTAGTTGTTGAGAAAAAATAGAACCGTCCCCATTTTTCTCCCCATTTTTCCGAGCGAGGCGTGGCCATCTCATATAAAAAAATCAAATACTTTATTATTTATGAGATTGCTTCGGCCTTCAGGCCTCGCAATGACAATTTTTTTCTTTTATAGGGGCCAGTATTTTTTCTGGGTTTTGAAAACTGGAGCCAGCTCCTCTTGGAGGGAAGAAGAGCCTTCTGCTTTTATCGTGGGCTTTTTCCCTTTTCCTCCCAGCTGGAGCAAGACCTGTTGGATACCCAGCTGGAGGCCCTGAAGGTCATAGCCGCCTTCCAGGGTAAAGAGAAGCCTATCCTGACAGAGTTCATGAGCTAGAGCTATCAGTTCCCAGGTCATAGCTCCAAATCCCTCGTCACTCACCAGCATTCCTCCCAGGGGATCATTCCGGTAGATATCAAACCCTGCCGAAACCAGGATGAATTCGGGCTGGAAGGCTTTGGTGATAGGAGAGAGGATCTTCTGGAAAATGAAGTAATAATCCTCATCTGTCTTGCCAGGAGCCAGCGGAACATTAACCGTAAAGCCTGCGCCGTCTTCGGCTCCTATCTCATCCCAATATCCTGTTCCAGGGTAATGGGGAAATTGATGGGTGGAAAAATAGAGCACATCGTTTCTCTTCTGGAATGAATGTTGCGTGCCGTTGCCGTGATGCAGGTCCCAATCCACGATAAGGATTCTTTTCAAGGCGTGTTTTTTTATCAGGTGTTCTGCCCCTATGGCCACGTTGTTAAAGAGGCAAAAACCCATGGCCCTGGCACCCTCGGCATGGTGACCTGGAGGCCTGACGAGAGCAAAGCCGTTCCTGATTTTTCCTTGCATGATCAGGTCAATGGCTTTCAACAGCCCTCCAGCTGCCAACAAGGCAATCTCAAAGGAACGTGAAGAGGTGGCTGTGTCAGGGTCCAGCATGACTCTTTCCTTGCCCGAAGTGCCTTTGATCGCCTGGACATAGGAAGGGAAGTGGACCATTTCTACCTCTTTCTCTTTAGCCGGGCGGGGTTTTATCTCTAAGAAAGGAAAGGCGATTTCCTTTTCGATCATCCGGTATATGGCTTCGATTCTTTGCGGGCTTTCGGGATGAAAAGCACCCATGTCGTGTTCCATGTATTGCCAATCTTTAACAATGCCGGTTCTCATTCAAGCCTCCTTTTTAAAGAATAATCTCCACTTTTCCTCAGGAGGTTTGGGTGTCAAAAGGCTGACCACTATCAGCAAAGAAAGAGAGCAGATCAGAGCAGGGTAGATCGCCGGAACGCCCAGAGGAAGCTCACCCTGGATTTTATTAAGGATTTCCCAGACGACTGTAGTGACCAGTCCGCCAAGAATAGAAAGGACTCCTCCTGCTACAGTGGCTCTTTTCCAGAAGAAGACAGCGATAAGAGCTGGAGTGATCCCTGCCCCGTAGACGGTGTAAGCTGCATAAGCTGCATCCAGAATCCGGGGAAAGAAGGATATGAGGGAATAAGAAATGAGACCCAAGACAATAACAGTCAACCTTGAATAGAAAATCATCTTTTTATCTGGCAGGTTGGGATTGATAAACCTCTGGTAAATGTCTCTGATAACATTAGTGGCTGGCACCAGAAGGAAGCTGTTCGCGGTGGAAATGATGATGGCCACTATGGCGACCAAAAGAAAGCATCCTACTACCAGAGGAACTCCTTTGTGGGCAACCAGAAGAATGATTTTTCCAGCCTCTTTCGCTTCCAGACCCTTGAAATAGCTGCTGCCCACGACCGCCAGGCTCTGCAGAGCCACTCCCAACAGGATAACTCCCCCCACCCAGCCTATAACCGATTTCTTGGCTTCCTTCTCATCTTTGGCTGAGAAAAAACGCTGGTACATGTTTCCGTTTCCTAGGGCCAGCAGGAAGGTGGGAACCATATACCCCAGGGCCTGGATCCAGGTCATGTTTCCCAGGAAGGAATGACTCCTTGGAGTCACGTTGGCCACGATAAAGTCCATTCCCCCCACCTGATGGATGAGAAAGGGAAGGGCTAGAAAGACTCCGGTTATCATCACGATTCCGTTAAAAATATCCAGATAAGCTACAGAGATCATCCCCGCCAGCAGGGTATAGGTGATGACAAATACAGCGACTATGATTATGCCCGCTTTGATGGAAATCTTTCCTTCGGTGATGATATTGAGGACCCAACCTCCTCCCCGGAACTGGTAACTGACTATGGTCACGTAGGCAATAATTGTAGCTATGGTGGCTAGAATCCGGGCCCATTTGTTGTACCGGGCTTCCAGGATATCAGGAACCGTGAACTGACCGAAGCTTCTGACTCTGCCAGCGATAAAAAAGACGATGATAATGCCCAGCCAGCCGCCACTGCTTCCGATCAACGAAGAGTAGCCGTGATTATAGCTGAGATCAGAGACGCTGAAGATATCTCCAGATCCCATCCAGGTCGCCAGCAGAGTTCCCACCAGAATCGGAGCGGTCAAGGTTCGGCCCGCGACCAGGAAATCTTCTTTGCTCTTCAGCCGCCGGACCAATCGCAGGCCGAAGATGAAGAGAAAAAGGAGGTAGAGGAGAATAGCTGCCAGATAGGTCATGTCTTTGCTGTGCTATTTTTTCGAAGGAAAGAATTTTTCTAATTCAGTTTGTTTTTGCTTTTTAGTTAAAAGACTCACCACTATAAGAGCGAGTAGAGATACGACGAGTGCGGGATAGATGAGTGGAATTCCCCAGGGGTCGCCATCAGGAGCTTTGTCTGGAGGCAGGACTTCGGCCATGATCTTCAGAAGAACGCAGACCACTGTCCCCGAGATAATAGAAGCCAAACCTCCAGCTTTTGTCGCCCTTTTCCAGGCCAGAGCAGCGATGAGAGCTGGGGTTATGGCCACACCGTAGATCGTGTAAGCAAAGTAGGCTTGGGCCAGTACAGATTTCATACTCATGGCCAGGAAAAAGGCAAGCACTCCCAGAATAACCACAAAGACTTTTTGGAGGGCGACCATGGTGCGTTGACTGGCGTCTTTCTTGATGAACCGTTGATACACGTCGCGCATGATGTTGGTCGATGGAGACAGGAGGTAATTCATGCCGGTGGAAATAACGACCGCACAGGCAGCGCCGAGGAGAAGGACACCCACTGGTGCCGGTACTAGACTCCGGGCAGCCATGAGCACGACTTTTCCTCCTTCCTTGGGGATGGACAGGTCGATCTGTCCCTTAAATTTACTGTAGGCAAAGACTGCGATCACCACCACCACAGTTTCTACGAATACAGTGCCCACAGTCCAGAGGATAACAGCTCTTCGGGCATCTTTGGGAGACCTGGCGCTGTAGAATTTTTGGTACATGCTCTGGACTCCCATGAGAAGAAGCATGGTGGCCAAGAAATATCCTCCCACTTTGAGTACGGGATTAGCTCCGAATTGCTGGTTTATGACTGCAAAATAGCCTGAATCCAGTTGTTGGGTCGCCTCTGGCAGGCCTCCAACGGCGATATAGACAAAAGGGACCGCCAGCAGACAGGCTAGGAGGATGATAATCCCGTTGGGAAGGTCTGTATAGGCAACTGCAACCATACCTCCAAGAGCCGTAAAGAGGATGACAAACGAAGCAGCGATAATGGTGCCCACCGAGTCAGGTATGGCCCCGTCTGTAGCCACGTTCAGGATGAACCCGCCAGCTACGAATTGATAAGAAACGATCACTGTAAAAGAGATGATGAGGGCGAAAGCTCCGAATATGCGAGCCACAGGACCAAACCTCTCCTCCAGGATATCGCCGATCGTGTACTGGCCAAAGGTTTGGATTTTGCCAGTCAGAAAATAAATCAAGACTATCCCTACCCAGGCCCCGGCAGCTAGCCAGAGGGCAGAAAATCCAGCCTTGGAGGCAAATTCAGCACCAGCGATAAAAGTTCCTGAGCCGATCCAGGTGCAGATCAGAGTGAAGACCATGACTGAAGTCTTCAGCCTGCGGCCAGCGACCATGAAATCTTCTTGGCTCTTAACACGTCTGGCCCTTATGAAGTTAAGACTGGTTAGCACCAGAAGATAACCTAGAATAATCCAAAGATATAAGGACATTAGACCCTCCTCTTTAAACTCGGAATCATATTTTTACCAGCTCAGTCTGCTTTTCGGTGGTGACTTCAACCTCACCCTGGTGCGTGATAAAGACATTTATTTCAGAGCGAGCTGCCATCTCTCCCTCAAAATATATTCCCGGCTCGATGGAAAAGCAGTTGCCAGGGATGAGTTCTCTCTCATCCTTTGTTTCCAGGTTATCGATGTTCACCCCGTTGCCGTGGACCTCGTCACCGATAGAATGTCCTGTTCGGTGCATGAACAGCTTTCCGTAGCCTGCATCCTGGATGACCTTACGGCAGGCATCATCCACTTCCCATCCGAAACAGGATTGACCGCCCTTGAATTTTTCCTGGATGAACTCCACTGCCCGGTCTCTGGCTCTCATGACCGTATCAAATATCTCAACATATTTTTCCGGTGGCTTGTCTCCGATAAAACCGCACCAGGTAATGTCAGCAAAAATTCCCCCGGGTTCTTCCATTTTTGCCCAGAGATCGATCAAAACCTTACTACCGGTCTTGAAAACATAGGTATTATCTGGAGTTGGCTCGAAGTGAGGGTTTGCTGGATGGTCATCGATGCCCACGATGGGTATCTCCTCGTTATTGGTCATTGTGTTTTCTTTGAATTTTTCCTCGATGAACCGAGCCAGGGCGTATTCAGTGAGCTCCTTTTTGTCAGCTATGGCTTTTCTGATCTCCTCGAAGGCCTGGTTTTTGACTTCATTGACCAATTGAGCAGCCTTCTTGTGGAGATTGTATCCCGTTTCATCGATAGAGGCTTCGAACAGCTGCACTAGGTCAGCCGAGGTGACGATTTCATGACCGAAGCTCCTCAGGAGGTCGATCAACCCGCCATCCACGATAGAGACCAAGGGGATGTGCTGAAGCGGAGAATACTGCATGGCGATCTTCTTGGCGCCTCCTAAGATGCTTTTTAGCGAAGAGTGGAGCTCTTCCCAGGCAAGGTACATGGTTTTCTCTCCAGGAAGGGAGTCGAGCTTATCGGGTTCGACTCGATGGGCCAATTTCTGGGGCTCACCCAGAGCAGGGATGAAGTAAAACCATCTTCGGCTGGATATTTTTCCAGTGGGAAGGCCAAGGATATGGTAGGCGATCATATCGCGGTTATGGAAATCGTAAAGAAGCCAGCCGTCGATGTTCTTTTCTCTCAACACCTGCTGGATTTTTTCGATGTTCATGGTTCCTCCTTATTTTTTCACTAATTTCTTAATTTTCAGTTTTAGCAAAACCAAGACCATGATGAGATATCTTTTAATATCTCCCAGGGCTCTGATGTTGGTCAAGATTCTTGGTATCTTAGCAAAAATCGAGACTTTTGTCCGGCTGGTAAGGGACCAGCGGAAGATGAGCTCGCTAACCTGAGCCCAAGATAGCTTATCGATGAAGAGGGGAACATCTCCTTGAGCAGCAGGGAGAGTGATGATTCGGGAACGATGCCTTTTCGTCCAGGAGAAACCTCTAGGAAGGATGTTCATTTTTTTGGCTGTTTTTTCTAAAGGTGTCCCTGGGTAGATATGAAGAATAGCAATACTCCCTTCAATTTCATCCTTGTATTTTTCGATGATCTTGATGGTTTCCTGAGCTTCTTCCCAGGTTTCGGTAGGATGGCTGAAGATAAAAAAAGCGTTGGGTATGATGTCGAGCTCATTGCACCACTTGACGAGGTGATGGAAATCATCGATGTTGATTTTTTTCCCGACGATCTCGTTTCGGACTCGCTCTGAAGCTGCTTCCAAGCCAAAAGAGAGGTGGAAGAGCCCTGCCTCTTTCATTTTCCTAAGCAGAGGCTTGTCGATAAGGTCCAGCCGGATATCGCACTTCCAGAAAATATCGAGTCTTCTCTCTAGGATAAGGTCACAGATCTCTTCCACTCTTTTCTTGCTAACGTTAAAAGTATCGTCGAAGAAAAAGATGACCCGTACGCCATAGGTCTTGATCAGGAACTCGATTTCCTCGATGACATTCTGAGGGCTTCTCATTCTTACAGTTCGCCCCCAGTTGATAGGAGTAGCGCAGAAATTGCAGTTGAAAGGACATCCACGGCTGGTCATGATATTAACCGCGGGAAGCATTCCCTCTCCAGGCACCTCAAAGCGAAAATTGTATTTTTCAAAAGGAATCAGATGAAAAGCCGGGAAAGGAAGACTATCCAAGTCTTGCATCGGAGGTCGGGGAGGGGTGGATATGATCTGGCCGTTCAGCTTGAAATAGATTCCTTTTATTTCCTCCAATGCCGCTAGGTCTTTTCTTTTATCCAGAGCCTGGCAGAGTTCGAGCACGGTCATCTCGCCTTCGCCCTTGACCACTATATCCAGATCTGGGATATGAGCCAGGCAATCCTCAGGAGCCATAGAGGCGTGTGGTCCTCCCAGCATAGTCAAAGCAGAAGGAAAGACTTTCTTAGCGTAACGAATCAATCTAAAGCTCTGAAAACGGTTTTCTGTGGTCGAGGTGACTCCGATGAGGTCAGGCTCAAAGCTCTGGACCTCCTGCTTTATCGCTGGCCAGCCTAGATTCAGGATATCAGCCGGAACGATCTTGACCTCGATTCCATTTTTTTCCAGCACCGCTGAGATATACAAGATTCCCAAGGGAGGCATCGAAGAGCCTTTAGTCCAGCGCTCAGCAAAGTATCCACCCCGAGGGACGAAGAGTTGAACCTTCATGGAATTACAATTAATGCCTTAGATAAAATATCATTCCGCCCTTTTCTCTTCCATTTTAATAGAGTAAAGGTTGGTTACACTCGGCTCAGCCATCGTTGTTCCATAGATATAATCGGCGACTTCCATGGTTTTATAGTTATGGGTGATGATAATGAATTGGGTTTGATTTTTTATTTTTTTCATCAGTTCCAAGAACCGGGCCAGGTTGGCATCGTCTAGGGCCGCATCCACCTCATCCAGAATGCAGAACGGAGTCGGCCGATACCGGAAGAGCGCAAAGAGAAAGGCTATACTGGTCAACGCCTTTTCGCCTCCAGAGAGAAGCATCATGTTTTGGAGCTTTTTGCCCGGAGGCTGAGCAATGATTTCGATCCCGCTTTCTAAAGGAGTCTTAGGGTCTTGGAGTCTCAGCTCAGCTACTCCTCCTTTAAAAAGGAGAGAGAAGACATCCTGAAAGTTTTTATTGATCTCGACGAGAGCTTTCAAGAACTGGGTTTTGCTCTCCTGGTCAATTTTTTTAATCGCTTTCTTGGCCGTGTCTATGGATTCTCGTAGATCATTCTTTTCCTGGAGGAGAAAATCATGGCGCTTTTTTTGAATCAGGTATTCTTCTTCAGCCATCAGGTTCACAGCACTTAATTTTTCAAGTTTTTCCTCGAGTTCTTCGATTTTTTCTTCGATCTGGGGATCGATTTTCTCTTCTTCAGAGATTTCTGCCTTGACTTCCTTAAGAGTCTTTTTCAGGTCCTGCCAGCAGTTTTCCTCGAGGTTGACCATATCCCTCTCTTTTTCGGCTTTGTTGATTTCCCATTTCACTCTTTCCTCTTTCAAGAGTTCATGCCTGTCCTTCAATCCCTGGATTTTTTCCTCTTGCTTTTTGGCCTCTCCTCGGAGTTTTTGAAACCGCGGCTCTTCTCGTATGCTCTCAGCTGCCCTGTCTTTTTTCTTTTGTTCTGCTTTCTTCTTTTTCTCTAAAAGGTTCTTGATCATTTCTCTCATTCGTAAATTCTCTTCCTCGCAATCTCGAATCTCGGCCTGCAAAGCTTCTATTTTGGCTTCAGCAGTTTTCTTTCTCTGGATTTGACTCTGGCTTTGATGCTCGAGGTTTCGGTGCTTTTCCTCCAGCAGTTCAAGACTGGCTTTGAGCTCGTAAGATTGCTTATCTCCCTGTTTATTTTTTTCCTGAGCCAAGGCTAATTGTTCTTCCTGTGTTTGCAATTCCTTTTTCAGGCTTTTTTCTTTCTCGTTCCATTTCTCTTGTTCTAAGGAGAAATCCTCGTTTCTCTGGATTATGGCTTGTTTGTCTTCCCTCAGGATTTCAAGCTCGCGGTCGAGAACCGAGACATGATTCAAGATTTTCTCTTTTTCAGCCTCATCAGCCGAATTCCCCTTTTCCATCTCTTGAACTTTTTTTTCTGCTTCTGTCAATTGAAGCGTCGTCTGCTTAGACTTTGCTTCCAGTCGTTCTATCTCCTTCTTTTTTTCTTCGAGTTCTTGAGCCAGAGGCTGTATTTTTTTCTCCTCGAGTGCAACCTCTTCTTTTAATCTTTTCATCTCTTGACGGAGAACAAAGATTCCTTTTTCTTTCTGTCCCGCTTTCATCAGCCCTGAGGAAAGCAATAAATCTCCGCTAAGGGTAAGAAAGTGGTAGGATGGAAAGCGAACCCAGAGTTGAATTGCACTTCTTAAGTCCTGAACGATAACCGCATCTTGGAGGCGGGGAAGGTATTCTTTAAACTTGGGGCTGACTTTAAGACGAGATTTGAGAAGACCTATGACTGCTGGGTGACGGGATAATTCAGGGGGAGGGTCATTGATTTTATGAGGAGGAATAAGAAGAAAATTGCCCTTGATTGTTTTTCCTTCCAGCTGCTTCAGAAGCTCTTGAGGAGGGATGACCAGAGATTTCCCTTCTTCTTTCCAGAATACATCCAAGAGAGGAACATGCTCAGGATCAGCCTCGATCATTCCTGACAGGAAGCCCAGCGATTCTGGAATATCTTGAGAAAAGTCCGTATCCCTTTCTTTTTCCACGATTTTTTCAAGGGCTTGAAGTTGATGGAGAGCTCTATCTCTTTTTTCCTTTAATTCCAAGATCTTCTCTTGTCGCTTTTCCTGAGAGAGGCCAAGCTGGGTTTGTATTTTTTCAATCTCTTCCAGGCTCTTTTTTCTCTCTTTAACCAGTGAAGTGGTTTGGAAGAAAGCCTTTTTGCTTAGGCTTATGGTTTTTTCTTTTTCTTGGAGAAGGCTTTTTTCTTCCCCCACTTGGGAGACGAGTTTTTCTTCCTGCCTGAGGATCAATTCGAGTTCTTTTTCAATTTTCACCCCTTCATTCCTGAGCTCAGAATGATCGGAGATCTTTTGTAGGTAGGCCTTTCTTATGGATTCCACTCTCTTTTCCTGGCTGACCATTTTTTCATAAGCTGACCGGTTTGCCTCTTCTGCTTTTTCCAGCTCTAGTTTCTTCTGGGAGAAAGATTGTTTGAGCTCTGTAAGGTTGGTTTCGGCTGTTTTAAGCTCGTTTCCTAGGGAATCTAGTTCTCCTTTTAACTCATCGATATTGAGCTTGGCTTTTTCCTTTTTTTCTTCAAAAAGCTCAATTCTTTTTTCTACGCTTTCTATTTCTGCCTCTAAGCGGTTAAGCTCTGATCTGAGATTGAACAGGTGATCTTGTCTTTCTTTTAAAGACTTCTCCAGGTCCCATATCTCTCGGCTCTTGGCAGTGAGCTTCTGTTCCTCTGACTTTATTCGAGAGATGATCTCTTTTTCCTTGCTCAGGCTACTATCGTAGTGCGAAGCGACATCGGCTTTGGTCTTTTCAAGGCTGTCTATTTTTTTCCGGTAAAGAAGAAAAGTGAACCGGCGAATCTTCTCTTTCATTTTCCTGTATTTGATGGCTGCATTGGCCTGTCTTTTTAAAGAGTTTTTTGCCCGAGAGACTTCGGCTATGATGTCCTCAAGCCGAGTGAGGTTTTGTTCGCTGTTCTCCAGTTTATTCTGGGCCTGTCTCTTTTTATCCTTGTAATAAGCGGTGCCAGCCGCTTCTTCCAAGAATTGTCTTTTCTCGATGGGCTTAGAAGTCAAGATTCTCTCGATGCTTCCCTGCTCGATGGTAAAATATCCTTTCTCAGCAATGGCCTTTTTCCAGAGTGTGTCCATGATATCTTTTAGTCTAACCGCTTTTCCGTTGAGCCTGTATTCACTCTCTCCGGAGCGGAAGAGGCGGTGATTGATCACTAATTTTTCGCTGTCATTGACCAGGGATAGATTCACGTCGGCTAATCCCAGAGGAGCCTTGTTTTCATTCCCGTGGAAGATGACGTCTTCTATCTTTTCACTCCGGGACTTGAACCGTCGGCCACCCAGTACCCAGAGAATTGCATCGACGATATTACTCTTCCCGGTCCCGTTAGGTCCGACAATGATCGTTATCCCTGGGTGGAAGACGATCTTTGTCCTCTCAGGAAAAGATTTAAATCCTTGAACTTCCAGCTGTTTGATGATCATGATCTAAATAATTGTTTTCTCGTTCTGACGTTCCTCAGTTCACAACGGGATATCAGATTGTTTTTTAATTCGGCTGATATTGTTTCCTTTTTTCTGCTTGGAGTCAAGACCTCAGAAGTGGCTTTCATCAGGTTTAATAGATAATTTGTCTTTAACTCATGAAATACAATTCAGAATAAATAACAAATTCTCATGATTAGCCGGGATGCCTAAGGGAAAGTCGTATTGACAGTGGTGCCAATTTCCATTAATTTTTAGGTGTCTGAAAGGCAGGATTCTCGAAAGGCCAGCATAGCTCAGATGGCCAGAGCGACTGATTCGTAATCAGTAGGTCGGGGGTTCGAATCCCCCTGCTGGCTCTCCTTGCTTCTTTTTTTGTCACCAATTTTTCATTAGATTTGACTCATAATTTTGACTAAGGATGCTCAAAGAGAATGATGATTTTTCAGAGGAAACAGGCGTGCGCCTGACAGGACTCGAATCTGTAACCAAGGGGGTTACAGCCACCCGATTATATTTTAGAACCCAGAGAATAGAGCATTAATATCAACAATTTGGATATCAATAAAACTTCGGAGGTAAAGAATGCCCGTTATCCATGTAAATGTCTGGGAAGGTTTCGGACAGGAAAAAGCAAAAATCGCCATACAAAATATTACTAAAGTCTTTACAGGCTTAGGGATTCCCGATCAGGCGGTCGAAGTGATTGTGCATGAAATCCAGAAATCCCACTGGGGAATAGGTGGGGAGCCTGCTTCAGAGAAGTTTGAAGATATTTCTGATTAACCTCTTATTCCCCTTTTGGCCTAAGCTCCATGCCAAGTTGTGTCATCAAACCTGAAATATCGCCCTCTTTCCTCATCTCTACAATTTTTCCATCAACGAAGCTCAATACTGTCTTTCCTTGATGGCACATGTCCTATAAAAAGGATGGATTAGAAAATCCCTCAAGAGAAAAAAAATAAAATAATCTGGCACAATTTTTGCTTTAGTTATTGTCGAAGGAGGGATCGAATAAAAAAAGAAATAATTTGGGGGGTTTTGATGCGAAACTTAACAATATTGATTCTTTCAGCGTTTATGACCTTTGTATTAGGAATAAAAATTTTATCATCACAAGTGACAAAATTCCAAATGTGGCAGAAACCATATATAAAAATATCTATTTCTCCTACAGTACCGACAACTCAAGATATGATTACATTCAATGTATTTGCGCATGGTTTGAAAGGACCAGGCATAGAAAGGATTACTATTAAGGTAAATGACAGGAAAGTTAAAGTTTGTCTAATGTCTCCTTGTGTTTATACAGGAGGACCTTATCCTGAAGGACTTCTAAGTTATAGCGTTACGGTTCTTGATGTAGGATGGCATGAATACTCCTCCTATGGACCTTGGATAATTCAACGAAAGCTTTATATAAAAAACCCGGCATCTTTACCTAAGAGAGAAGAAGGATTATCAAGGCGAGTCATTCATTTAATTCCATTAGCAGAGAACGAAGAAACTCGATGGGGGAATGGTATAGTTCCCCTTCCCTTCCCGGGTGAAGATGATGATTTGAGTGGTTTCGCCAAGTATCGGTATAATGCTGTTTTAGAAGATGACAGAGTCTATCAAAAAGTATTATTAATGCATCCTCCTGATTGGCACAAAGATGGAATGATTGTAGGAATATTTAAGATCGAAAACCTTCCTGAAAACGCAATTTTTAAAGCAAAGGTAGGTTTTTTAGAGGAATCTGTCCAAGGGGATGTCAAGGGGTTTAGAGTTTTTGTGAACGAAGATCCTACCTATTACGCAGCAAAACAATGTTTTTATGACGGGCATTTGGATGAGCTTTCCCTCAATCTGGATAAATATGCAGGTCAGAATGTTGAGCTTGTCCTACAAGTTCTTGTCTTACCAGTCATTTTTAGAACATCAATTCAGGATGGGTCTGTTTGGGTAGATCCAAGAATTGAATGGTAAAGTGCTATTTCTCTCCCTCCTTCCTCTTAAGCTCTATGCTGCGTTGCTGATACATCACTATTCAAGATGCTAGTCCATAGCGACAATACTTCTGTCGATGAGCCACGTGCCGTCATCTTGTTTTCGCATTATCTCTATGAACTTTCCAGTGCGTTGGATGGGTTCGGGGACGCCTTTCCTTCCCATTGTCGTAGAAGACGTTCCCCGGACAAAGGCAAGGTCATATCGCCCGTCAATTTCCTCAATTGTTATGTTGGCCGCTGTGACGGTCGGAGATACTACACTGAGCGCCTTTAAAGTCTCCTTATATACTTCTCGCCCCTCAATAACTATCCCCTCCATAATCAAGATTGCATCCTCGGTATAGAATTCAACGGTTGCCTCCCAATTGCCAGCCAGCGTAGCCTGCAAAATAGAATCGTGTGCTGTTTTAATCGCCGCCACATCTTCATCTGATAATCCTGCCAGTTCAGCTACTGCTTCCTCAGCAACCTCTTCTCCTTTCTGGCAACCGACCATAAAGCATAGAATCAGAACCAAAGGAATAATCATAAATAGTTTTTTCATTATTCCCTCCTAATTAGATTCATGTTGTCCCTAAGCTTTGGCTCGTCGACTTATATCACTGGAAGGATTTGATGTCATATCAT
The DNA here is from genome assembly GCA_011772495.1 of Candidatus Aminicenantota bacterium. Lineage (GTDB taxonomy): Bacteria > Acidobacteriota > Aminicenantia > Aminicenantales > Aminicenantaceae > WVZL01. The sequence goes on along the minus strand of WVZL01000041.1, from coordinate 50,028 downwards.
AAGCGAATAGACTTCCCCTCATGTCACCATTTTGTTACCAGAAATGCTTAAAATCGCCTAATTACGGCTATCGACGCATAAGAGTTTCCTGAGGCCAGCATAGCTCAGATGGCCAGAGCGACTGATTCGTAATCAGTAGGTCGGGGGTTCGANNAAGGATTATTTCGTAATCAGTAGGTCGGGGGTTCGAATCCCCCTGCTGGCTCTCTTTTTTTTGGGGGGACAGGTCAACAATTTCCTTTAAGCACAATCACGCCCAGTGGAAGCCAAAAACACTTGAGTCCCTGTTTGACAGGATAGAGAAAAAAGAATATATAGAGAAAATATTGATTGGCCAAAATTCTATAGTGAACATTTTAAAGTTATTTTTTAAGAGGCTGGAGGAGCACGCCAAGAGTTCTGGTAGGTATAAAGGAAAGTGAAAACAAAATGACACAAAAATTAGAACAAATAATCAATGGGAGGAAAAAGGGTGTGAGAACTTTATGTTTGACAGCATTGACAGTTCTAATAATTTTATCCGGTTGCTACGGATGTAAGCCCTCACTCGAGCAGACGAAGATAGCTTTTTCTTCAGACAGAGGTGGGAAAGTTGAGATCTATGTTATGAACGCAGATGGGAGTGAACAGAAAAAATTGACGAATAATCCTGCTATTGATGGGGATTCTTCTTGGTCTCCAGATGGAAAGAAGATAGCTTTTACTTCAGACAGAGATGGGAATTTTGAGATCTATGTTATGAGCGCCGACGGGAGTGGACAGAAAAGATTAACAAATGATTTTGATATTGCTGGACACCCTTCCTGGTCTCCAGATGGAAAGAAGATAGCTTTTCACTCAGACAAACCTTGGAACTTTGAAATTTATGTTATGAATGCCGACGGGAGTGGACAGAAAAGATTAACAAATAATCCTAGTTGGGATTTTGGTCCTTCCTGGTCTCCAGATGGAAAGAAGATAGCTTTTCACTCAAGGAGAAATGAAAATTTTGAAATTTATGTTATGAATGCCGACGGGAGTGAACAGAAAAGATTAACAAATAATCCTGATTGGGATTTTGGCGCTTCCTGGTCTCCAGATGGAAAGAAGATAGCTTTTAACTCAACCCGAGATGGGAATGAAGAAATCTATGTTATGAACGCCGACGGGAGTGAACAGAAAAGATTGACAAATAATCCTGCTAGGGATATGAATCCTTCTTGGTCTCCAGATGGAAGGAAAATAGTTTTTGACTCAGACAGGGATGGGAATGTTGAAATTTATGTCATGAATGCAGATGGGAGTGAACTGAAAAGATTGACAAATAATCCTGCTGATGATGCGGGTCCTTCTTGGTCTCCATATCTAGAAACTGAGAAATAATAACTCAGAAATCTGCTTTCATAGGCTTAAAAACAGGTTCGGCAATTATTTAAAGATGCGGGCTTTCAGATTGCTATAGAGTACTCAAAGCTTATTTTTTCATCTTGAATCCGAATTGTTCAGCTAAGTCCTCATCACTTTTATTAAGGTCCACCTTTCCGATGGGATCCAATTTGAAATCCTTAGTGATTTTGTAAGCCTACCTGCCTTTCCGGATTCTTTGCCAAATTTACCGTCTGTACGAAAAATTACTACATAGCCCGGAACCCAGAGTTTCGGTTGTAATTTGCCTGAAAGAAGATCCGTCTCCATGGTTATACGTCCTTGAAATCTCACCAGTTCTTCATTCACAATTAGGATAACATCTGCTTTTTTCCCTCCACATGAAAAAACCAGAAATGCTTAAGATCGCCTAATTATGGCTACAGATGCATAGAGGGATTCAATTATTTTCTGTCTACTTCTTTTTGGGTATGTAAGAAAGCTCTGGACGGAATCAGCCCTTATTTCTCAGCCTACTTCGCCTTAAGCTCCATGCCATGCTATCAGGATGGCTAAGATACCAGTAATGAAATTTGCTAGAGACCATATTATTCTTGCGGAATCAGACATGAGTCGATGCCCCGCCTTTCTTTGATTATTAGTCCAAAACCAGACACTTAAGCTATGATAGACCAATATCACACCTGGAAACCAGGCCAGTTTAAATCCCCATGTTGTGCCAAGAATAAGCCCAATTCCAGCAATACCGTATATCCACCCGATTAAGACATCAGCAACAGCTATCGCTTCTTCGTATACTCTATATTCAGGTATCATTCCTTTTTCTGCAAAGCCAATTTTCGTCGCTAGTTCCCAATTGATGAGACAAATTAATTGTCCAACCCAATGAAATATGAATCCGACAATAAGAACAAGCACACCAGCTATAATGTTTGCATAGGGAAAAATTTGATTCATTTTCCTTACTTCCTCCTTTCAGTAATTATAGAACTTGAAAATTAGGCAGACTATTAACCACCTCATTATATTGAGTTCTATACCTGTTTACTTTTTCCTTTTGAAAGCCCAATAAACTATCGACGCAAAGATCATCATTCCTATAACTGGAGTCATTAAGTATTTGAATTTCATTGATACTGATGGAACTAAAAAAGTAAAAACTGCCAACACCAAGCCAAAGATTAAGAGGAGTTTAGCTGTTAGTTTTATATTAAACCAAGAAGTGACATAACTCACCAAAGCAAAAATTAGAAATAAACCCACTACAGAAGGTCTTTTCATTGTCTCTATAAAACCGCTCTTTGAAATGCTTTCTGCTACCTCAAATAAAATAATAAATAAAAATATAGCTGTAATAATTATTCTAAATAGCCAGGAGGTTTTTTTCGGCAGCTTCCCCTCCTTCTTAATCTGTTTTATATTATCAAGTCTCTTTAAAAAAGCAACTCCAAAATGAAGCTGGCACTGGATAATTAAGGGATCCATCTGATTGCCAAGCAGTAGGTCGGGGGTTCGATTCCCCCTGCTGGCTTTCTTTTTTCCTAAAACTCTCATATCCTCTGATGAGTAAATTAGGGCTAAATAAGCAGCGCTCATATATAGCGTGCCTATTAAAAGCATTTAGACTTCGCAAGTTCTAGAAAATCACCCCTTGATTCATCTCCAGGGGCTATTTACTAATTTAATTTCTATAATTTACTATTGATTTAATGGATAAAATTTTGTTGAATCTAAGGTCAAAAGAAAAACCGCTTGATGGAAATTCAAAATTGTGAGGGAGAGATACATGAATAAACCAAAAGTTTCCTTCTTGGCCTTTATGATGATGTGTTTGGCTTATCTTTTTGTGGGTTCTCTAGAGACAGATCAAAGAGGCGCTCAGGATGAGATTGACAGGATTAACAGTGAGATTCAACTTCAGGGATTGGAATGGAAAGCTGGAGTCACATCTCTTACCTATGCTACACCTGAGGAAAGGAGAAAGAGATTAGGAGCTCTGGTGCCCCTACACGAGGATCCATCTAAATTCGTTCACTTAGAAGAGAAAGCGGCTCTGCCTGATTATTGGGATTGGAGTGACAGGAATGGACGGAATTACATGACTTCGATTAAGAATCAGGGGAGCTGCGGGAGCTGTTGGGCGTTCTCAGCCAACGGAGTTGCGGAGGCCGTTTACAATATAGAAAAAGGATTGTATTCCATCCAGACTTCACCCTCAAATGATGGCGCCTATCCAGTGGAGTCACTCCTAGAATCTGACGATCATTATAGTGATATTCGAGCGCTTGCCCTCGATTATCCTGATCTATCCGAGCAGGAGCTTGTTTCTTGCTCCTGGGCTGGCACTTGTGATGGGGGATACGCTTCAAGATCGTTTGATTATATCAAGAGCAATGGAGTTGTTCCTGAAGACTGTTTTCCATACGAGGAAAGCGATGTTCCCTGCAATCGGTGTTCCGACTGGCGAAACAAGTTGACCAGAATTCAAGGGTGGGGTTATGTCACCCAGTCTTCGGTGAACAAGAATGCAATCAAAGCCGCGCTTCTAGATGGACCCTGTTCTTTTTATATGGATGTCTACTCAGATTTTTATAATTATGATGGTGGGATTTATGAAAAGACGCCAAGTGCGACCTACGAAGGAGGACACTTGGTTGTCCTGGTTGGATATGATGAAAGTCAAGATTGCTGGATTTGCAAGAATTCCTGGGGCAGAGGTTGGGGAGAGAATGGTTATTTTAGAATCAGGAGGGGTGAATGTGAGGGCGGAACATGGATTTCAAAAGCATGGGGAGTCTCGATCAGTAATCGTGCCCCAAACTTGAGTCCGATAGAAAATCAGATTGTAAAGGAAGGCGAGCAGTTGACCTTCCAAGTCATGGCTTCTGATCCAGATGGCGATATACTGACTTATAGTGCCTCATCACTTCCTAACGGAGCTATCCTTGATAGTCTGACCGGAATGTTCGATTGGACTCCTGATTTTGTTCAATCTGGCTTATATGAAATAGAGTTTTTTGTCACCGACGGTATCTTTGAGCGTTCACGGACCGCCACGATCACTGTCTTGAACGTGAAAAAAGGAAAAGGAAGATCTTAAGAGAAGGGAGATTATTGATGAGATTTATAAAGATAACTTTGATTACGGTTTTGCTTTTTTTCTCGATAAGTTTTGTCTATGCCGATACAAATTTATATCTCTTTGGGAAAGGCAATTTTGTAATGGATTCCGGATCAGAGGATGACTATAGGCCTGGAGAAAACGATTTTCCGATGGCGTCTTCTTTTAATAATTTTGGATTTGGGTTGGGCGTTGTGTTCGAGTCAAAGAAAGTCTTCTACGGACTGGAAGCGCACTACACCTTGAGCGGAAATACGACCCTCACCGACCCTTCGGATAATGACACCGTCGAGGTAGATACTTATAAACATATTTCTGGGCTCATAGCACTTGGTTTTAACCTTGTCTATAAGCCAAATCTAAGATTGTTCATCAATGGGGGAGGAGGGGTGAGCTTAGTATTAGATGCAGAGATGAAGACCTATACTTCCCAGCTTGGGTATGAAACTCAGATTGAGGCCCCGAACAAGTACCCCCTAACAGTTTTTGGCGGGGTGGGAGCTGTAATAAATTTTTCTCAATCTTTAGGGCTATGGATCAACGGCCGTTATCAATATCTGGCCATTGATGTACCCGAGTCTGCTGTAGTCGTCCTGGTTGGGCTTGTGTTTGGTTTTTAAAAATGGTTAAGGTTGTTATTTAGTTAACGCGTCCTTTTAACGGAAGAATATATTTATTACTGCTAACAAAAAAAATAAAAAGAGATTTCAATACTTCTTGACAATCCTACTTTTTTTTCTCATATTATAATTACCTTAACAATACAAGGCTGGGTTTAGGTAGAACCAATTGTCAGCAAGAATTAAGACACAGCATCTCTCTTCTCTAATACCAATTTTATTAAGAAGAAAATCAGAAGCAAGAACTCTGTATAGACCTTGATTCATTTTAGATAGTAACAAGCAGGGAACCAGATTTCTTTTCGACCTGGAGGCGAAGTGGCTCTGCGTAAAATCATATCAGCGGTTTGAATCTATAAATTTATGCTCGTAAAAAAAGCGCCGAGGAGGGGCGCTTAACAAATACCCACTAAAAAGGAGGAAATGAAGGAGAATGAAAAGTAAAATTTTGATTCCAGTATTAACTTTGTTCTTAGCAGTCTTGATATTGTATCTTGTAGCTCAAGCAGATGGAAGATCAATAGAAAAGACGCTCAGTTCGCCAGAAGGTGCGTTAGGTGATACTGTATTTGTCACCGTGGTTGTAACTGTTCCTGGAGGTGAGACCGTGACCGTAACGGATACTCTTCCAGAAGGTTTCCACTACATCGTAGGAAGATTTAAGGTGAACGGATTCTTTGTAACACCGATGATTGATCGTAATGTCATATCCTACTCCATTACAACGGCTGGAACTCACACGATAGAGTTCGAGGTAAAAGTGGATGAAGCTAAAAGTTGGGAATCCATGGAAGTGTGCAATGTAGCTAATGCAAAATGGTACTTAGGCGCAGAGAAACAAGAGGAAATGGAAGATTTTGAGTGCTTTACTATTTATGCCTTTGATGAATTGCATAAGAATGTAGGCATACCCAAGGCTGATGTAGTCTTCGCTGTTGACTTAACCGGCAGCATGTCTGGTGAAATAGCTACCGTGAAAACAGAAGCAAAAAATATCATGACCAGTCTTGCCGCACAAATAGCTGATGTAGAGTTTGGATTAATCTCTTATATGGACTACGACGGGATATACACTACAACTGAGCCTGGTTCTAGCCCAACGACTTACTCTGCACGATACGGTGATGTCGGTTCCGGTGACTATCCTTACAACCTTGACCAGGATATAACTTCAGATACGACGACTATGGAAACTGCAATCAACAATCTAACCATTGGTTGGGGAGCAGATGGACCACAAGACTACACCAGAATCGTCCACGAATCATGGAACGACCCCAATCTTAGTTGGAGGACAGACGCGACAAGATTCCTGATTCTGTTCGGAGACGATGTTCCTCACGATACGAACTTTGATATTAATGACGATGGTACCCCAGACAACAGAGGGGGAGACCCTGGACGCGACACGATTCTCGGAAACGAAGATGATCTCGATTTCGAAACTGAGGTTGCCAATGCAGCAAACGCAGGCGTGCATATCTTGGCGGTTTATAGTGGATCAGGTTTGACCAAATACCCCTGGACTTATATGGCAGACCAGACTGGTGGAGGATACTTTATGCTCACTCAAGCTGGTCAAATTCCTGATGCTATCCAAGATTTGGTAAAAGCCGAAGCTCAAGAAACCCTGACGATTGAAGAGAAAACAGATACCCAATGGGCAATCGTTATGGACGTTGTAAACCCGTTCAACTACACCATGTACGAGGTAGTGATTAAAGACAGGTTTGGCGCAGAGATTGAAATAGACGATGAAGTCTCAATAACTCACGGAGATTGGTGGTATGAGACTAAGGGAAGATCAGAAAAAGTGTTTTTAACATGGGATATTGTAGAACTTCCGCCAGGCGAGACAGCTAGGCTCATTATATTGGTGTCGACTGATGAAAATCCTGCAGGAAAGCAAGAATATACTACACCAGGAATCTATGAACTCAATTCAGGAGCCACTTTGAAGTTCCTTGATCCAGAACAAGGTGTACAACTCAGCGCTTACACAGACAGCATATATGTCACGGTACTCCCTAAATAACGACTGATAGAAGACCTAAGAACAAAAGAGGGTTGGGCAGTAGCTCAACCCTCTCCTCTTTTTCTACCCTTTTCTTACTGAATACTACTATTGCCTAGAGCCTTTATGGAAGGATAAATATCCCGGAAGGCGAACGACGCAAAGAGGCAGATCGAGTATTATAGATATATCTCTAGAATAATTAATAAGTTTTTATCTTTGCATGAAGGGATTGTAGGCTGCTTTTGTATAACCTGCGGGAACATCATAGGTTCCTGCTGGCGCTTTCTTTTTTTCGATCGAAAAGACTTCATCCGTCATGCTCATACCCATCATGGAGGATTCGGTCTTGATGGGAAAGCCTTTGACTTTCTTGATTTCCTCGACCAGGTCTGCCATCATCGGAGTTGCATCTAAAACTTCTCCATAATGTTTCTGGTAGAGCTTTATTAAATCAGAGCCTACATCCTTTGAAACCCACCAATCCATTTCTATGGTCATAGACATCATCATGGTGATGTTGACTTCGATTTTATATTTATTGCAGTTCCAATTCCCGATTTTTTGAGTCTCGCCTGTGTCTGTTACGGTGACAGAAGTTTGGAGTTGGCCCATCATTTGTTGAGCTTGAGGATCGAGTGCTTTTGTTAGGTCGATAGGCAGATCTATCTCAGAATAGCTTTGGTTGTTGTGATTGATCATGTAGAGTTTCTTTTTGTCGAACCTAACAATCTGGGTCATGCCCCTAAGAGCATCATACCTGAATTTATCCTTGGCTAACCACATGCTGAGCTCCTCATCTGAAGCCGGCTGACCCATGAAGGCATCCATGTGGACCATCCTCTTGACGTGGGTATCGGCTTTTGCCAGGACCGGAAAAAGAATGAGAGTAAGGAATAAGAAAATGCTTGTAAAACTTAAAATCTTTTTGTGTTTCATGCCTTTGCCTCCTCAAAAAAATCTTTGTTAATTTACTAGATTTTTTTCCTTAAAGCAATTGTTTTGTTGAAATATTTTGAATGAGATTACTGCGCTTCGCTCGCAATGGCGATCTTATGAGATTGCGCAGCCTGTTCTGAGCATAGCGAAGGAATCTTCTATGCTCTTCGCAATGACAAGTTGATTACCTCGCGATGACAACTTTTACCAGTCGCGATGACAATACTATTGGATGAGATTGCCGCGCTCCCTTTTGTCGCTCGCAATGACGATATGATTTGCCCGCGATGATAAATTATTCTCTCGGAATGGCAACTATTTGCGCAACTTTGGAGCAATCCAGACATTAAAAAGAACCAGCAGCGCTAGAAAAGCGAATATGGAAAGCCACATCGTGATTTCGCCAAAAGAGGAAAAAAGACCATAGCTTACCGCACTCCTATAAAACTGGCTTTTATCGATCAGAACTTCTGTCTCCTTTGTCTTTTCCTTAGTCCATTTGTATTCAGATTTTCGGAAAGTCCGGCCAAAGTATTTTTCCAGGATGAGGTTCTCTTTGTATGCTATGAAAAGGGCTTCTCTTTTTTTCTTTTCATCCTCAGCCAAAAGACCAGCCTCGTACTTCTTATCTCGGCGGAAGATATGAACCCTGAGCTCATGGAGGAAAGGATGTGTCGAGCCACTGAAATCACGAAGGAAATTCTCATAATCCTTCTCCATCCATTCCTTGAGGATTTGGGCATAAGTGAATGATCTCTCTTTGTCTGTTTTTTCCAGTTTCTCAAGGCTCAACCTTGAATAAAAGACGCCGATCTCAGGGTCTCGGTGCTTATGCCTGAATTCGGTCATGGTTTCTTCTTTCTGAAGAAAAGATAGGCCTGGAATGAGTTTTGTGTAGCGCGCAACACGCTGGGGGGTGTTGGACATACATATACCCAGCAGAAGGATGTTGGCTGCTAAAAGTGAAGAGACCAGCCTGATAGACATTGATTTTATTTTCTCAGAAATTATCTTCGGCTGGATCCCTTTCCAGAGAGCCGTCTGAAACAATACCACTGAGAAGGCGTTCAGCCCGACATCGCGCAGATCCCAGTACCGGAGAGGCATGATCCACTGTAAGATTTCATCGAATATCCCTACCAGAGAGCCGATGAGGATAGCGGCAAGATAGATCGTCTTGTCTTTAATGGTGAAGCTCAGAGCTCGGAAAAGAAAAAATCCCAACAGACCGTATTCTAAGAAATGGACCGCTTCCTCAGGAGCGCGCCATAGTCTTATGGTGAAATAGACATAAAGGCCAGCCACGACAGAAAGCCAGATGTAGTTTGAAGGAGAACGGATTTTTAGACGGAAAACAAGAACATAGACAAGAATGACAAAGGCAGATACGATGATAAACAGTACGGAATAGCCAAAGAGAGGACGGCCCCATCGAGCGGAGACAAAACTTTGAATAGCTCTGGCAGTGGGCACGACCAGAAAAATGGCCAGGGCGCAAAGGAAAACCCAGAGCCAGGAAAGCCAGTACTTGATTCTTAACTTGGGGTCTATCAAATTGTGATCAGACCTTTGTTGTTTTCATGATTGGATTCTCTTTTCCTGATTTATCCGAACTTGCTGAGTTCAAAGTCAGGCTTTATGGCATAGGCAATCGGCTCTTCTCTTCCGGTCTTCAAGGGGAAGATATCATCTGGGAATAATCGAGTTCTGAACCCATTAAACTGTGGGGTATCAAATAGACAACTAACAATAAAATTGCAGCTCCTAACACCCACCAGCGGGCCGGCTTTCCGCCGCGTCCAGCTATGACAGCTACCAGCCAGCCTATCAGGGCGATCAAGGTCTTGTTGTCGGTTAGATCATACCCGAGAGGGAATCCGGTCCAGAAGACTCCAAAGGCCAGTTTTTGCACTATGCTACCAAGAATTATTCCTCCGACGAACAGAAGGACCAAGGTCCAGATGGCGTATTTTCGGGGATTCGCTGTGGGGCGGAGCGCTTCGATGCCAGCCCGGTTGGAGAACAGCATAGCCAGGAACATGATGATGACATGAGGGATAAGGGCGAAAGGCGACACATCTCCTCTAAAACGGATAATCACTGGCCTCTCTCCTGTCAGCGAGATTTGCTCTTCCTCATGGCTCAAGATGACCTTGTATGCCAGTTTCCCAGCCGGAGGTTGATGAGGGAGTTTAGCGGTCAAGAGATCCTCTTGTCTGAGCATGGCGAGAGTCGTCCATGGATCATCGGTTTTATACCTCTTGTATTGAACTGAACCAGTAACATCACGATTATCTGCCTTAACTTGGACTTCATGGTCCTCTTCTCCTCCGTGGCTTCGGTCCAAGATATAGCGAATCGTTGAACCAGCCAGCTCTGCCTTTCCTTCCACAGGATAAGTCGGGCCTGTCCGGCGTTGATAAAGCGCAGTGGCGAGAGTAATGATAATAGCGATTGTCCAAATGGCGAATTTTTTCATCTTAATGTTCTCCTACTGTCTTTTTCGGTAATTTTGAACTCAAAATAAAATGAAGATTTTGGAAGCAGGGATTAGAAGTCGAGTCGTCTCGCCTTACTCAAAATCCTCGTGAATAATTTTAATAACATAAATTAGATATTTTTGGAATAGACTTTTAGCTTAAAAAGCCTTGGCTCATGAGCTTGAGAAATATATGCTCAGCAAACAAGGGATGGGCTTGCCTTATTAAAAGACATAATTGAAATATTTTGAAGAATTTAGGATAATATTAGGGATAAAATCTTATGACAAAACAGGATACAGTGCAGATTTTGAGAATAGATATTCAACTAAAGCACAGTAAAACTAAAGATTATCAATAAGGGAAAAAATGGAAGCCTTTCATGTTCAATGTCCGAAGGGATACGGGAAAATAAATTTTATTGTCACCGCTAGCTCTACTTATTGTCCGATAAGCGGAACTAAGGATTGCGCGGACTGCGATGTGGGTCTCTTCGAAGACCTGGAAAAAGATAAACAGGTTAAAAGGACAGGAAGTCAAGAGTTAGACAAAGAAGTGTTGGAACTAGAAAGAGAAACTATCGAATTAGAAAAGGAAAAAATAGAATTAGAGAAAGAGAAAATAGAGGAAAAAGCCAAGAAAGAAGTGGAAGCAAGATTGAGGAAAGAGATGGAAGCTCAACTTCGAGAAGAAAAGGAAAAGATGGAGAAAGAAGAGAAAGAATGGATAGAGAAACAGGAGCAAGCACGAATGCAGATAGAAGAACAGCTCAAGAAAGAGAGGGAAAAGCTGGAAGAAAGGATGAGGGTAGAGAGAGAGAAGAAGGAAGAGGAAGAGAGGGTCAAGCAGGAGAAGGCCCGGAAAACGATGGAGGCCCATATCAGGAGCCAGATGGAAGAGCAAGTCAGAAAAGAGCGAGAAGAGTTAGAGCGGAAGATGAAGGAGGAGAGACAGAAGAAAGAAAGGGAAGAAAAGGAGAGAAGAGAGAAGGAAGAGAGAGAATGGAAGGAGCGGCAAGAGCAAGCCAGGAAAGAATTAGAAGAGCAATTTAAGAAAGAAAGAGAAGAGAGAGAGAAGAAAGAAAGGGATGCGAGAGAAAAGAAAGCGAGAGAAGAGCGAGAGAAACAAGAGGAAGCGCGAAAAAAACTGAGAGAGCGGATCAGGAAAGAGGTGACAGACCAATTCAAGAAAGAGCGGGAGGAACGAGAGAGGAAGGAGAGAGAAAGAAGAGAAAAAGCGGAGAAGGAACGGAAAGCAAGGGAAGAGAAAGAGCGAAAGGCAAGAGAGGAAAAAGAGAAGAAGGAAAGGAAAGAGCGAGAGAGGAAAGCGAGGGAAAAGAAGGAGAGGGAGATGAAGGAGAAAATCGAGTGTTATTTCTGCGGCAGGAATGCCCTACAAATGGATAGTCCTGATAAAACGGAGCAAAAGGTGGTCGAATGTCCGCACTGCCAAACATATGAAATTACAGATGAAGCCATCGAGTTTTTCTTCAGTAAGGATGATACTAAAGAGCTTCTTTCTTCAGAGGAAAGAGAAAGAATATCTGAATACATCCAAGAAAATTTCGATCCTCGTCGTCCTTCGCCTGTTCCCTTACAAATCAGAGATATCGATCAAATACTGCACAAAGAAGAAGCGGAAGATTAGCTAAAATAAAGATGAATTGATATCTCGACTAAAACTTTTGGGGGCTAGGCTTCAAACGACCACTTTGATCGCCTTTTTTAGGATGGAGTATTTTGCCGGCGGGTAACCGACGATTTCTCCATCCGTTTCGATGAATACCTTTTGATGGCATAAGAACTCTAAAGAACTGCATTCCTTATAGCGGGCGCCTTTCCTCCTGAAGATTTTTCCTGTGTAAAGAGCTGGTATCATGCTGAAAAGTTTGAATCGAGAGACAGAATCAATAAGGGCAGCATAAAAAAGACCATCGTCTGGCTGGGTCTTGACGCCATAGTGCATTCCTCCCCCAAAATAAGGGCTTTTGAAGACTGTCAGATTCTTCAGCCTCAGGTTTTTACACTCCTCCTGGTGGATCTTGATGTCACACGACAGCTCGCCAAACTGGATGAGGGCACTCAAACCCGCAGTCAAGGCTGCTGCATCCACGCTGAATTGTTTAAGCCGTTTGACTAGATGCTTGGCGGCATCAAATTTCTGAATGGCCAGGCTGATAACCCCGACATTGGAATTCACCAGGAAGTAGCGGATAGTAGGGCATCCGCTAAAATCCAGGCATTCAACTTTACAGACATCTATGAGGGATGGTTCCTGACCCAAAAACCTTTTGATTAGACTCTGTTTTTTGGGGAACATCTTTTCGAAATCACAACTGCTTCCAGCACCCAGGAATACCAGCTCCAGCTCTGGAGATTTGACCCTGTCTTCTGCCATCACCCCTTGAAGGACCTCGTTGAGGGTGCCATCTCCCCCAAAAACAGCGATCCTTCGGTAGCCTTTTTCGAGGAGAGAGGAAGAGATCTCGATGGCGTGTTCAGGGTATTCAGTGAATCGGTGTTCAAACTGGAGGCGATGAGCTTCGAGTTGGCTCAGGAATTCCTTCCATTTCTTCCAGGCCAGGCCGCCACCTGCTTCTGGGTTACAGATAATAAAAGTCTTTTCTGATGGCATCTCTTTCAATGCAGGGACATGTCCTCCCAGATCAAGGTCTGCTGTAATTTCTTGGTGAGAACCGGATCATCCTTCCTGAAGGCTGCATAAAGAATAATGTCCATTCTGATTCTTGGGATTCCTTTCAGAGTCTGGAGCAGGGGATCTTGGTCATGGAATCCCACCCGAAACAATTTGTATTGAGTACGAAAGGTCATTAGAATATGCCCTAAAAGGTCTCTTGCCGCCTCCGGGTGTTTTCTATCGTAGAAGAGGTGGCGAATATTCAAGACTTTAAGAGGTTTTCCCTGTTCAGGGAGAATACCCAAGGGTTTGAGAACGAGATAGAGCCCTTTGAAAAACCGGCGGTACTTCTGGATGATCGTTTTATTGAATCTGATTTGGTCCCAATAAGAAATGGCGGCAACGATTCTTCCCTTGTGTTTGGCCACTAGAAAATTATCCAAAGAAAAGTCTTGGCTCTGCTCTATCATTTGTTCGATTTTTTCTTGGTGGAATTCTTCTACTAATTCGTAGTGTCTGAAATGGCTTCGGAAGAGGGACGCTGTTTCCTCCAAATCTGAAGGAGAGAGCTCCTCGATTTGATAGCGGCCGGAACATCTCACCTTCCAGAAGGGAATGATATGAAAGACTCGGAACTTGGCGATCGGATAAAAGGGTGGAATGCCCAATCGTCCAGTAATGACGCTCAATATTTTTTGATTCTCTTTTAGAGCAGTCAGAAGACATAGACTCACTTTCATCCTCAGCATTTCATCGATTACTGCTTTCATCAATCGGTAGAGAACCCGACCTCCTCTGGCCGACTCTTTGATTTTCAGCCCTCCTGTATATCCAATACGCTGCAGTTTTCCAAAAATCCTGGCGTCTCTGTAAGAAATTCCAATGACTCCTGCAATTTCCTTATCTCTTTCTGCGACTAAGACTTTTGAATCGTATCCCTGCAGTCCAGGAAGGTAAAAATAGTCTGGCGACCGGTCGACATACAGGACTATTGAACTTTCCATGGGTTCAGTGCGGGAAATGTCCAGGAGAGCCTTGTTGTCCTTTTGATTTGCCGCTCGAATAATCATGATGCTTTACCAGATTTCTATCATATTTTATAGGTCATTGCGAGGCACAAAAGAAAAAAGAGATAAAAACAATTACTTTTTTCTTGAATAGAGATTTGAAATTTGTAATATTTAAACCTTCTTTGATTGAAGGAGGAAAGTATGGGTGGATTATTCGGAGTCGTTTCTAAAGAAGATTGCGTCAATGATCTTTTTTATGGCACCGATTATCATTCTCATCTTGGAACACGACGGGGTGGTTTAGCTGTAAAAAACGCCGAGGGCTTTACCAGGTTTATCCACAATATTGAGAATGCGCAGTTCAGGTCAAAATTCGAACAAGATGTCACCAAGATGAACGGGAATAGAGGCATCGGAGTTATCAGCGACAATGAAGATCAACCCGTGCTTATCGGATCCCATTTGGGGAAATACGCCATAGTCACCGTAGCGAAAATTAACAACTCTGAGGACCTCGTAGAGAAAATATTCGGCCGGAGGACAACCCATTTTTCAGAGATGAGTGGCGGAGAAATCAATCCCACCGAACTTGTGGCCACTCTAATAGACCAAGAGTCGACTTTTGAAGGCGGGATTCGAGCAGCTCTGGAAGCAGTAGAGGGCTCTTGCTCATTGCTTTTATTGACAGAAGAAGGTGTTTATGCGGCCAGAGACTGGCTCGGGAGGACGCCTGTTGTTATCGGAGAAAAAGAAGGAAGCTACGCTGCCTCTTCAGAAACTTGCGCCTTCCCGAACCTGGATTTTACGATAAAGCAATACCTCGGTCCAGGCGAGATTGTATTAATAACAGAAAAAGGTATTGAACAGAAAAGAGCTCCCGGTCAAAAGATGCAGATATGCGGCTTCCTGTGGGTCTATTATGGCTATCCTGCTTCCAACTATGAAGGGATAAATGTCGAGACCGTTCGGAACAGGTGCGGAGCTTCCCTGGCGAGAAGAGACACCATCAAGATCGATATGGTGACAGGAATTCCCGATTCAGGAGTAGGGCATGGCTTAGGATATGCCAGTGAAGCCGGCCTCCCCTTTAAACGGCCTTTTGTGAAGTATACTCCGACCTGGCCGCGGAGCTTCATGCCTCAGGACCAGGCGGTGAGAGACCTGGTGGCCAAGATGAAGCTCATTCCTATCAGGGATATTATTGAAGGCAAAAGATTGTTGTTCTGTGAGGATTCTATCGTCAGAGGCACCCAATTGAAAGACACCATACAAAGGCTCTACGATTTTGGCGCCAAGGAAGTGCATATGCGTCCTGCCTGCCCTCCTTTGACCTATGGATGTAAATTTTTGAATTTCTCGAGATCAAGGTCAGAGCTTGACCTGGCGGCCAGAACAGCCATTCAAGCCTTAGAAGGAAAAGACGGTGTAGATTTGGATAAGTACTCCACTACAGGAAGTGAAAAGTATGAGGCCATGGTTGAGAATATAAGGGAACGACTGAAATTGACGACCTTGAGATACCAGAGACTGGAAGACCTCGTGGAAGCCATCGGTCTTCCCAAAGAGAAAGTCTGCACTTACTGCTGGGATGGGTCTGAGATCAAGTAATATTTTTCTATTTTTCAATGATCTTCTTCAACCAGGAGAAGATTTCATCCCATTTATCATATCCTCCGTGGGCCGCACCTTTCACTTCTAGGTAGTTGAATTCAATTTCCAGCTCTTCTAATTTTTTTACAACCAGCCTGGCATCCTTGACAGGGACAGCATTATCTTTATCCCCGTGAACGATAAAGATATTCATTCTCTTTGGCTTTGTTTCATCGAGAAGGTCAAGGATATTCTCTCCCTTCAAGTTCATCGGCACAGAGACAGCACCTGACCTGATGATGATGGCCTTAAACAGTTTTGGATAGAGGAGGCCCAAACGCCAGGCTCCGTATCCACCCATTGAAAACCCGTCCAGGATGATGTTGCGCTCGTCTATTCTGTACAATTTTTTCACATGATCGAGGCACTCGATAACATCTTTTCCAGAGTCGCCGATGTACCAATCCGAAAGTCCTCTTGCTTGTGGAGAAAGAACGATGAATTTTCCCAGTCTTCTTCTTGCTCTTGCCCGTTGAAGATTAACCGTCGTGCTGTATATTGTCCTTCTTTCGTCGACTCCACTGCCGTGCAGAGTCACAAAGAGAGGAGTCGGAGTCTTTTCATCATAGTCAAGGGGGATAAAAACCGAATAGGGCTGGAGAGTGTTGTCGATTTCAGACCGATGGGCGAGTCTGACCAATCTTCCTGGTAGAAAGAGAGCTGGTTTTCCTTCCTCAACATTCTTCAATAAAAAGTCCAGCTCTTGATGCCACTGGTCCAAGAAGCTTATATCTGCATAGGGTGGTGAATCTTTCATGAATTTATCGATCCACTCGAATCTTATCTCCAGGGTGGGAAGGCTTTCTCTGAACTTCGTGTCTTCGAGAAGAGTCTCATTGCGCTTCACTTGGACGAGTCTTGATTTCAGCTTTTCAAACTCGTTCTGATTTAAGACGAAGAATCGCATATCCTCTCTGAATTTCAGAGAATCTTGGTTATCGATGATCCCCAGACTGAGGTCGTAGGAGCCTGAGGAAAGGTCTTCCTGCTCGAGCAAGAATCTGAATAGATTCATTCCTTTCTTCAAAGAGATATTTTTTACAGAAGAAACCGTTGCTTTAGCTGAACTCAGGATATAGTTGATTTTCCAATTCGAGGATTCTGAAGGAGAATTGACGGCACCGGTTATGATCTTCTCGCCTTCATGGTGATAATGAGAACCATTGATGGAGGCCTGGAACTCATGCTTTTCAGGCCTATGGGCAGTGAAACGGAAGATGTCACCTTTCCTTAAGTCAGATAATTCGGTGTCATAATCTGTATCTGGATAAAGCTGCAGGACTTTGCTCTGGCCTCTGTCTCGGTCAACATACACGAGATTAATTCCCCACTCTTGATGGATGAAAGGTTTAAAAGGCCGAATATATTTCCAGGGGATCGAGATTTCATAAGATATAGATCTTCCCGCGGTGTCAGGCTTGATTTCTAATTGAATATCTTGAATCGACATTTCTGGAAAATATTCTCCGTCTCTGTTGACCAGAACCTTGATGATCTTGTCTCCATGAAGGGAGAACCCGAAGGAATAAAACCGATCACTCGTGTTCCCCTGATAGGGGTCAAGGAAAGTGAGATAGAAGCCATCCCCGTACCTCCAGCTTCGGCTGGTAAATTCGAACCTATCATCGATTGCTTTCAGGGCGGCATAAAAGTTTTCAGAATCGAAGGCAAACCTGACAGCGACGGCTATATCCAGGGAGGCATCGATTTTTTCCCCGGCCGGAGACAGGTTGACCGGGAATTCTTTCATACTGCTCCATTCCTCCAGGTTTCCATCGATAACGATTTTGTCACCTGTTTGGAATATTATAGAATTTTCTGACGATTGACCCGGCCAGACTGGAGTCAATTGGTAAGATATGAAGAAACTGGCAAATACAAGAAGCAAAGCTGTTCGAGTTTTAGGTGTTCTCATAATGATTTCCTCCGAAGTATCGAATTATAAGAGGTCAGGTCACAATATTCAACATTAAACTATATTTTAAGAAAGTAGGTGAATAAAATCAGAATCAAGTCAGTATAAATAACAGAGACAAAAAAGAAATTTCCTAAGAATCGGGAGGGAAAGGATGAAAACCTGGATCTGGATTGCAGTTTTGATACTGGTGATCATTCTGTTTTCCTGTCAGAAGCAGCCAGAGTCCTCTAACGAGGGAAAACCTCAGGAAGGGGAAAAAATATTTCCCGTAGCCCAGGAAGTTGAGAGTAAAATCTCATTGGCTCTGG
The DNA here is from genome assembly GCA_011772495.1 of Candidatus Aminicenantota bacterium. Classification (GTDB taxonomy): domain Bacteria; phylum Acidobacteriota; class Aminicenantia; order Aminicenantales; family Aminicenantaceae; genus WVZL01. Next base: position 31,966 of record WVZL01000041.1, on the reverse strand, counting down.
TCAATCTAGAAGATGGAAAGGCAGTTGAAGGAGCTCAATTGCTCCTGGATGCTGTCCTGTTAGCTAAGCCTGGTGAATACCTGCCAGAAGGCTTTGAAGACAAGATCTTAATAGCCAAGCACCAATTTCAGTCTGGAAACATGGGCGATGCTCTGGGATCCATTTCAGAGGCCTTGCTGATAATTAAGCCGCCTTCGGATTTGAAAACCGCCATAGATAAAGACAAGCCGGAAGAAACAGAGCAAGTCCAGAAGAAGGAAAAAGTCACTCTAGTAGCAGAGCTCGTCAGGAGTAAAATTTTAGCTGCCAGCCAACAATTCAAGGAAGGGAAGGCTGATCAAGGAGTCGAGCTCATTCTGGAAGCCCTGGTGTTGTTTGGCCCCCGCCAAGATTAAGCAAAATTAGAAAAGTTCCTATTCTTCTGCTGCCGGCTGGTCATTTTGGCTGATAGCCCGGGCAGCTTTCCAGGAGCCGTCTTTTTGTTTTCTTAGAATCCTCAATAATTTCCCCTGGTCTCTGATGATCTCTCCACCCTTGATCATTTCAGCTTCTGCCTCGTAAAATCCCCATTCAAAGGCCCAATCGCCGATAACCTTGATCTCTTCCCATCTATGCTCATATTTTGTTATCTTGTATGTTCGACTGATTTCAGTCTGTTCATCCGTATAGGCTTTCAGCGCCTCTTTTCCGACAATCGGCTTTCTTCCAGGCAGGAGCAGCACCCCGTTGTCTGTCCATAGGGATAAGAGTGTTTCATAATCTCTAGCTTTGGAAGCCGCAATATCTCGACGGTGAAGCTCTTCGATCCCGGCCAGAGCCTCCTGGTCGTTCTGGCTTTTTTTGCTCTGGCAGGCACCAGTAAAGGCAATCATCCCCAAGGCCACTACGAATAAGACTATTCTTAACATGATAACCTCCAATGGATTGCTCCTTTTTGACCCTAAATTCTTATCATTACCGATACTGAACGTCAAATAGAAATGGGGAACAAGGCTGAAGTTTCCGGACTCTTCCTAAGAAGCGCCTTTTGTATTAGGGGATTAGCAAGGCTTAGGTTCAATATTTCAGAGCTAGAGAAGTTGTATATGATTATCGCCTGTTTTATAAGAATATCTTGATTATCGATAAATTAATATTAATAATCAATAAAAATATATTGACAAACAATATATTCTTTCGTATATGTAAGGTGAGATTTTGAATTCCAGAGGTGCGACATGTCTATCATCATAAACTTAGACCTCATGCTGGTGAAACGTAAGATGTCTCTGAAGGAACTGTCCGAAAAGGTGGGCATTACCATGGCCAACTTATCGGTTCTTAAACAAGGGCATGCCAGAGCCATTCGGTTTTCAACCCTCGATAGTATCTGCATCGCCCTCAGCTGTCAGCCTGGAGACATCCTTGAGTACAAGGAAGAGGAATAAATAGGATCAGCTCAGGAAAAGGACTATATTATTTTCTGGATTAAATGGATTTTAGCGAGATTTTAACGCTTTAACTTAGCCTGATATTAACCGGCTATTTCTGTTCGGGTTATTTTAGCGACTACACCGGAAGCTGTCGGGTCTGGACAGCGAACATATTCTGTGGTCACTCCATTCTTATTGACGACTTTTTTATAGGGAGTTCCTGTATAGTACCAAGGCAAAGTCCCTCCGTAATGAAGAACACGTATAAATCCGCTCATGCTGTCATGCAACCATCTGCAGATCTTTCCGCTCTCTTGAGGATATTTGAATTTATCTCCCTTTTTGTAACACCTAGTTTTTTCTCCCACCTCAAAAATTTCGATTTCAAAAGCATACCTTTTTCTTGGAGGGAGAGGCGGCTGCTCTTGATTTGAGGCCAGGCCTGCGCCAGCGGCCAGAATGCCAGCCATTCCACAGCTAGTTTTGCCGATAAATTCTCTTCTCTTCATTTTTCCTCCTTTTAGGTTTAATCGACAGGGCCAAGTGTGTTTTATATTGAATAATATTATTCAATTCGAATAACAAATCAACCTTTCTGCATGATTTCAATTTCCAAGGAGCTTATAGCTGAGGAGACCATGATTCAGTTGGTGCTGTTCTTTTTACTTGAATAGGAAGAATTTTAAATAAAAAAAAGGGGCAGTTCCCAGTTTCCAAATTTCAGAGTTAACTGGTTTATTTAACTCAAAAAAGGGAACTGCCGCCTTATTTAGGTTGCTTCTTCGGCTTTGTTGCTCACTGCATAATACATCGAGGCAAAAGCACAGCGGATCCACATGATGGCCGGAATGATTCCGACTCCGCACATTATCAAGCCAACAAGCCCTGTCGGTATGGCGAGCAAGCCCATCAGGAATATCGTTCCTGCGTAACCTGTCGTCATGTTCCAGCTTTCCTTCACCGCTTGTACTGGATCCATCTTTTTATCGAGAACCAGGTATTTGACGAAGGCCAGCTTGCAGGCAAATATGATGCCTGGAACAACTAGCATTGCAATCCCGATGGCAATTATGGCTGATTTCAGCAATTCTGCTAATACCACATTCAAGTATCTATCAACGCTCTCAAAGGCGGAAAAAATATCTTTTACCTCAAACTGTTCATTTCTTACAGCCTTGAGAAACACGAAGGCAGAGCCGTAATCGATGGGGTCGTACAGCAGAAGCCAGTAAGCGAGGCCGAATATATTCAAAAGGACTATCCCAGCAGTTTCACGTCCATCTAGTGATTGCATCATTCCCAACGGAATGATCACTACTCCCACAATAATGGTAATGAGAAGTAAATCCAGGAAGAATTTCTTAAACCGGCCCCATCCAAAACTATAGACAGAACTAACGGTAGGTTGGGGAACAACCACTGGAGCTGTTGTCTTTTCTTTATTGTTATTCATGTTAGCCTCCATTTCTTTCAAGCTTTATGACCTAGCCTTTTTAAATCTTAATATGCTCAATTTGAAGAACTAAAGCATCAAATTGGCAATAATTTCATAGCCGGCTAGTTTTCCGACCTTAATGATTTCCACTGCTGAGGAAGGGATCATCAAGTTGAACAGGAAAAAGGTTAGAGCGACAGCTATAAAGAAAATTTCCAGTTTGGTTATCCATCTCATTTTTCCTTCTTTCCAGTTGATCATGTTAACCTCCTATTTTTTTGATTTGAAATTTCGCATTTAAATCGTTCACACTTCCAAAATACGAAAATAAAAATAGAATGACATCCAACGAAAGTAGGATTAGCGAAAAACACGACTTTAGTTGGATTCGATTTCTCAGGAAAGGTCTTATTTTTCTTGAGAAAAATCCTTTTTTTGTATACCTTTACTTAAAATGAGAGGTGTGAACCCGGACCATGAATGATATTCTTTTTGTCGCTGTCATCTTTCTCTGCATCGGCGCCGGCTCCTATGCCATCCTGGTGACCTATCAATTAAACCGAAAATACAGACTCAGCTATTTATCCACCTACCTGTATTTCCAGATTTTCATCAGCGTTTTCGGCCTGTACGGAATATTAGGTCAGGTTATTGCCAAAAGAATTCTCCAGCAGCAGGATTCTTCCTTTCAGACGATGGAGACTATCGGGCATTTTTTCTCTTTCCTGGGCATTCCTTTTTTGATGTTTGCCTGGTACATGTTTATAAGATTAGGCCGGGAGATCATTGACAAGAAACTATCCTCTGCTTTTAACCTAGGTTACTTTATTGCTTTAGCCTTTGTTTTTTTTGCCAACGGAGTCGTTATCGTCTTGCTGAATCTGTTGGAATTAAGAGATGAACAATATGCCTTGTATTCATCAGCCGTCATTTTCCTGTATATTGCCATAGAAATCCTGGTTCTCCTCCTTGTCCTGCCGCAATTACTTATTCATGCCCCCAGAATAAAAGAAGAGAATAAACAGAAGGCAACCCAGATTTTCGCTTTCTTGTACCTGTTTGTTTTTGGTGCCAGCCTCGTGTTTCTTCTTTTGGCTATCCGCAACCGAACGTTCTTAGCCGTTTATCTTTTAGTCTTTCTTTCTGCGAACATTCTCCCTCTGCTCTACTGGAAAGCCTATTTGAGCAAACATTTCGTTGCTCCTGTTATTCAGATTACAGGCGTGCTGGGCATGAAACATTTCCTGGCAGAACACAAGATTTCAAGGCGTGAAGAGGAGGTCATCCAGCTCTTATGCGACGGTAAGACGAATAAAGAAATCAGCGAGACACTGTTCATCTCCCTACAAACTGTGAAAGACCATATTTATCGTATTTTTCAGAAAACGGATGTGAAAAACCGTGTCCAGTTGATAAACCTTATCCAGAGCTATAAGAGTGAAGGGGAGTAGGCAGTGACAGGAATGATGATGAATCAGAGAGGTAACTCATGAGAGAGGATATATTCNNATCCAGAGCTATAAGAGTGAAGGGGAGTAGGCATTGACAGGAATGATGATGAATCAGAGAGGTAACTCATGAGAGAGGATATATTCTTCGAGATTCATAGAGACCTTCCTCGCGAGGGCCCTGGCCGGAATAAATACACAAGGAAGGCCTTCCAGATGCTTCCCAAGATGGAGAAACCACGCATCCTGGACATCGGATGTGGACCAGGGGGGCCGACAATGGAACTGGCCAGGCTGAGCCAAGGAGAGGTCATCGGATTAGACATCCACCAGCCTTTTTTGGATAGGCTTCAAAAAAAGATAGAAGAGGCAGGGCTTTCCGACCGTGTTCAGGCTGTGAAAGGCTCCATGGTCGAGATGAATTTCGCAGAGGAGAGCTTCGATATCCTCTGGGCCGAAGGCTCCATATTCATCATTGGATTTCAAAGAGGACTCAAAGAGTGGCGGCGCTTTCTCAAGCCTAAAGGATTCCTGGTGATCCATGAAATGACCTGGCTAAAGTCCGGTCCTCCGCAGGAGATCTTAGATTACTGGAAGAAAATATATCCGGGCATCAAGACGATTCCCGAGAACCTGGAATTGATTCCTGGCCTCGGGTATCGCCATATCGGGCATTTTCCGTTGCCCGAGGACGCCTGGTGGGATGAATATTATCGTCCCCTTGAGAGACGAATCCAGAGCCTCAGAAAAAAATATGCGAAAGATCCCAAAGCTCTGGCCGTACTCGATAACGAACAACTCGAGATAGACCTGTTCAGGAAGTATTCCCAGTGGTACGGCTCAGTATTCTATTTTATGCAGAAGGTCAAGCCTCTAGCTTGAGGATATATCCCATTTTCTAAATTTTTTCGCACCTCCAAGATTCAAAAAGGCTTTTAAATCATCATCCCCACGGGCAAGGACGCCTGTGTGCTTCTGTACTAGTAGTTATATAAGTTTCATTTTTAGCCTTCTCTCCAGTTTCTTTTATCACGCGAACCTTGCAAATTATAAGGGCAATACAATCAATAGTATCATCTCCCATATCTTTTAATTCGACGATCGGGGTTAGAAAGACTTTTTCTGCTGTGATTTTCACACTCACTTTTATCTTCTCGTCACTCGGAACCACTTCCTTCAAGAACTTACATATGTTATCTTTGCTCTTAAACATTTTGCTTTCAGCTGATACGACAACCATATCATGGTCTTCATACAGGGCAGCAATTTCACAAACTTTGCGTGCTTCAAACAGCTTATGAAGTTTTCCATGCAACTTAACAATTTTTTCTGCCAGGGCTTCCATTTTTTTTCTGTCTTTTTCTTTGGCCTTGTCTAATCCCTTATCCAGGAACATTTTTTCCATGATCTGCTTGTGGGTCTGAGTTGGTTGTGCTTTTGCCTTTTCAGGGACATGGAATATCATGACTCCAAAGAGAAAGACCAAAAGGATGAAAAAAGAGTAGATTTTAAGCTTCATGATTTCCTCCTTTCCTTGTTAGTCAAAAAATGTATTTTGTTCTATTATTTCCTTTGACGAAAAATCAGGAAATAATAGATAGTTTTCCTGACTAATCGGGATTTCTCTTCCTCTTTTGCTTTTTCTTATTTTTATTAGTTTATTACTTTTTTGAGCCTTTTATAGGCTTCCGTACTTATTTAACTTTTCGTCATGTTTCTTTTTTTCTTTTTTTAGAATTTCCTTGAAGCGGGGATCATCATGCAAGTTCTTATAACAAGGATTATTTTTTAGATAGGGATAGGAATACATGTATTCGCTGACCTTTTCAAACCCTGTTTCAATTCCTTCTTCGATATATTTAATCGCTTCGTCTTTTAGCCCCAGAAGAGAATAGACACTCGTGACATCATAACGGTAGGGAGCCATCCCATTGATAAGCTTGAGAGCTCTATCTTTTTCCCCTTTGGCTGCCAGCAAGAGAGCCCGGTAAAGCTGAGCTCTTGTCCTGCCTGGCGCAATTTTCTCTGCGGTGGCAATTTCTTTTTCAGCTTCCTCGTATTTTTTTTTCAAAATAAGCTGTCTTGCATAGTTTAAATGCAGCCAATAGCCATCTGGGTCTATTTCCAAGGCCTTTTTTATTTGAATTGTGGCTTCTTCAAACTCTCCTAGGGAAATGTAGCAGATAGCACATAATTCGTGCGCAGCAGGAGCTATAGGATCAAGCTCAACAGCTCTGGTATAAAATTTTATGGCCTGCTGATACAAGCCAATGCTCCGGAAAAAAGACCCTATATCTTGATTGATCATGGCATTATTAGGATCAATTTCAAAGGCTCTCTTGAAGAATTGGAAGGATTTATCGTTATCCATCAAATAAAAATAGACCCACCCGAGCCCCAGATTCGCTTCGGCTAAATTCGGTGCTATTTCATAAGCTTTCTTGTAATTCTTTAGCATTTGATCAAGGTCTTTTTGCTTTAAATCAGGATTTTCTTTAGTTTCTGGGCTATTGTAATGATTCTCGTAAGCATTGCCTAAACCCCAATAGGCCAGAGCATAATCGGGTTCAATTTCAACAGCCTTCTCGTACATCCCTATTCCAGTTTTAAAATGTTCTTCTTTTTCACTACCAAAATATTCTCTTTCAATAAAATGCTTTCCCATCACGTAGTATTCATAGGCTCTAACATTGGTTGGCTCTCTGGTTTTAATTGTTTCGAATTTTTCTCCGACGAGGCGAACCTCCAGTGCGTTGGCAATGTCATTGGATATATCATCCTGAAGCTTAAAATAACCTTCAAGGTTTGCCTCGTAGCGGTAGGGCTTGATGAGAAAACCTTCCTTGGCGTTAATCAAGTGGATATTGACCCGGATGGAGTTATTCTCTCTCTGAAGAGTTGGCACCAGGATATGGTCAACCTGCAATTCCCTGCCAATCTCTTTTATATCTTTATTTTTATTCTTATAATGGATTACCGAGAGTTTTGGTACGACCCGTAACTCTACGATGCTTGACAGCTTAGTGATAATATCGTCAAGCATCCCTTCACAAAGAGGTTCTTGATCTTTTTTCAAGCTCAGGTCCTCCACAGGAAGGACCGCAATAGAGCTTTTCCACCTGATTTCGCCGACTGATGCGACTTCAGACTTGCCGGGTTTGAGAGGCCCTTTGATCAAAAAATAACCAAAGACTATGAGTGCGCTGATTAGAACAAGGATTCCAGCATACCGGAAAGCTTGAATCCGCTTTCTTTTGGTTTCTTTACGTCTTGTCTCAATGCGTATCTTCTCTGTAATGGGAATGTCTTTCTCGATTTTCTTTAATTCTGCCAGGAGCTCCTCTGCGTCTTGAAACCTTTTCTCCTTGTCTTTCTCTAAACATTTAAGGATCAGCTGGCTGAACTCTGGGACCAATTGAGGATTCAGCTCCCTTGGATTAACGGGTATCTCGGTTTTGTGTTTAAAAGCCAGTACTAAGGCTGTTTCGCCTTCAAAGGGCACCTTTCCTGTAACCATCTCATAAATGATGATTCCCAGGGAGTATAAATCCGAACGAAGGTCGACTTCTTTCCCTTCCATCTGTTCAGGAGACATGTATTTGGGCGTTCCGAGCGAAATCCCCTTTTCTGTTATCCCCTTGGCTTTGATCGAGCGCGCAATCCCAAAATCCATGATCCGGGCATTTCCTTCTCTGTCTATCATGATGTTCTTGGGTTTTAAATCGCGGTGAACAACATTTAATCTATGAGCCTCCGCCAATCCCTCGCATACCTGTTTGGTTATAAAAATAGCTTTACCTGTGCTTAGAGGTCCTGCTCTTTTGATGAAGCTTCTTAAATCTTCACCAGGGACATATTCCATGGTGATGAAGTATGTCTCCTCTTCTTTATTCAGGTCATACATGCGGCAGACGTTCTTATGGGAGATGTCCCGGGCCAATTTAATCTCGTTCCTGAATCGCTCTATGGTTTTTTTGTCAGCAGCTTCAGGTTTGATGATTTTGAGAGCGATTTTCGCGTTGATTTCTTTGTCAAAGGCTTTGTAAACTCTGCCCATGCCTCCTATGCCCAGCTCCTCGATGATTTGATATCTACCGGCAAAGGTGGTTCCAGTGGCTAACTCTTTCTCGTCAGCAATGAGAGTTTCTGTATGAGTGGCAGCAATCTCTTCACGTTGAAGCAATTGGGTTCCACACTCTGAGCAGAAGCGGGAGGTTTCAGGGTTGTCTAAATCGCATCTGTGGCACTTCATAGTTCCTGCCAACCCCTTTGATGGCGTGTATATAAAATATCTTTTAAAAGAAAAATAGTCAAATGAATAATTTCAGGGTGAGCATATCCGCTTAAAGCATCGATATCTGATATTAGTTGTTGTGATACTATGAAATTTGGGAAGGAAAATGGATTTTGCTTACTTCTCTTTTAAAGACTCGATGATCTTCTGGAAATCCTTTGTGTTCCTTATGGATTCGAGGTCTTCATCCTGCTTTATATGGGCAACATCATAGAATCCGTTTTCCACGGCCAGCTTGAGATTTCTTAAAGCTTTCTTCTTGCTGTTGTGGCGGGCATAAGCGCAGGCTAGATTGTAGAATCTGTATTTAAGCCGGGGCGAGTCTGGGAGACTTGCTTTCGTTGCGATCTGTAGAAAGAGGATTGCCCTTTCCTGATCGCCCTTTTGTAAGTAGGTTCCGCCTTTCCGGCTCGCGTTCATCTCTATGCTGAAAAGGACTCTGACTGCGAGAGAACTTTCGTTTATGTTTTTCTTTTTTCCTGCCTTGTCGAGCAAGTCATACAAATCCAGTTCAATAAAGAGTTTGTTCAGCTCCCAAAGGGGAGGGGGATTCTTTTCTATTCGGTCTAATATCCGCCTGAAATTGCGGTTATGGAGAATTTCTTTTTCATTTCGTTTGCTTTCGTCCTTCACCAAGCGCTGGTACTCTTTGCCTTGTCTTATCTGATGGATTCGAGTTTCGATATCCTCCTTTGCCAGCCAATCCTTGAATGCAGAAGCTAGGGCTTCGTAATCAGAAACCGCTCGTAAAAGTTGTCCCGATGCTTCGAGTTCCTGTGCCTTAGCTAATTCCTCTTCGTAAATTTCTTTTATCAAGTCTTCATCTGTCGGTCTTATTTGCCGCTTCATTCCCATAAGTTCCATCCATTCGATCACGCGGCTGCAGACATCTTCGGGTGGCCAGGCATGTTCCCCATCAAAAACCAAGATTCGATGGGAGACCTCATGCGAGTCAAACTTCCTGTCCAGCATCGTCATTTCTAAGTAATTAAAATCCTCGATCCCCACGACTCCATGGTAGAAGGCAGGCGCGATTTTTTCCGGCTCTATTCCTACCGCCAGTCCAGCACCGCAGCCGATAATTCCTGTGATAGGTCTGTTGATGATTTGGGGGAAAAGAGAGGCTGCCCTGGAACCACCCGAGAACCCGGTCACATAGATTCTCTTCGAGTTTATGGAGAATCGGATGTTGGTATCATACCAAACCGCCTGAATGGCTCTGACAACAGGTTCCCAGGGGCCGTTTCGAGCATTATTGGAACCAGCAACGATGTAGTTATATTTTTCAGCTGCCGCCTGGAAATGCTCCAAGGGCACCTTTCCTCTAGCTCCTGGGTCTAAGGCATATAGGATTGGCCATTTCTTTTCAGGAGTATACTCTGAGGGTAAAAAAAGGGCATAGCTTTGCGACGAATCCCTTCCACATACGACCCTATCGACGATCTTTCCTTTTTCAAGCCCTTGCCCAGATCCAGGCTTGGGGAAAGCCAGGAAAGAAGAAATAAACAGAATAAAAAGCAATGGCGCTGATAATTTTCTCATCATTATTATTATGACAATCCAAGTGATACGATGTCAAAAAATTTTATGGTCAGATCTACCCATTTTAACTTTTTTCATAAAAACAAAGTACAAAAGGCAATTCTTGAAACTTCATTCTGTTTATGGTCAAAAGTGTAGACCTGACCCCGTGAGTAATTTGACGAGGATGTTTGCCGATGATATAAGTAGTTGAAATTGAATTTTCTATTCGGTCCTAAAGTATTATTTAATGGAAGAAACTGAGGAGCCTGTTTAATCAAGGAGACGAAAATGAACATAGCTTATATCGAACCTTTAGGCCGGGCCTGGACCCGGATGAAATTAGCACTTTTTAAACCGTTCGATCTACACAAATGGTTTGTGGTGGGATTCAGCGCTTTCCTGGCCGGGCTCGCAGAAGGTCCACGCGGTTCGGGTTCTTCGGGCGCTCGCGGGGTTGGAGATTTAAGCTTTCGTGAATTCCTTGACCTCCCTAATAAGGCTTGGGAGTGGCTGATGAGCCATCCGGGATGGTTCGCCCTCATTTTATTTATCATAGGAGTGATCACAGTTGTGGTGATCACCTTGACCTGGCTGAGCTCGAGGGGGAATTTTATGTTCCTGGATAATGTTGTCCATGACAAGGCAGAGATCGCCAAACCGTGGAAACATTACAGGACAGAAGGCAACTCGTTGTTCCTGTGGAGAGTGGGTTTCGGCTTCATTTGCTTGGCGCTGTTCATCATGTTTATTGTATTCTTCTTCGCTACAGCCTCTCATCTCTATGAGGGAGGTTTCTATCAGCGAGTTCCCATTGGCTTTATTGTGGGAATGGCTTTTCTGTTCTTTTTTATGATTATCATCGTTGGGTACATTTCCATGTTCTTGAAAAATTTCGTGGTCCCTATCATGTACAAGAACAACATTACCGCCACCCGCGGCTGGGGTCGTTTCCTCTCGCTTTTTTCACAGCATCCTTTTCACTTCATCCTCTACGGACTGTTTGTATTGGGGCTGACTATCCTGGTCGGAATTATTATAATCCTGGCTGGTTTATTGACCTGTCTTATAGGCTTCGTGGTGCTGATCATACCCTATATAGGAATAGTCGCAACTCTGCCTATTTGGTACACGTACAGAGCTTTTAGTTTGGAGTATCTGGCTCAATTCGGCCCAGAGTATGAATTGTTCCCGCCAACTGAAGGTTCTGCCGTGAAGGCTAAGGCCTAACAGCGGAGAGACGATTAAGAATTTATAATAAAACCTTTAAGGATATATCTAAAACTAGATCGTCGGCTTAATTAACTCCCCTTCCTGTCTCAAGCTGAATTTCGGGGAACGACTTAGAATCTATATGACAGAGAAATAGAGAAGGATTTATTTTCTTCTGTTTTTTCAATTTTAATTTTGATTAGATTATTAAAGAAATTCGCGACTACAGCTCCAAAAAAAGCACCGGCAATATCAACGGCTAAGTCAGTTCCACTGAATTGATTTCCTGCTTTGGTGCTGTCTATCAATTCTTTGGCTAATCCGGGCAGGCTTCCTAGAGTTGTGCCCAGGACTATTCTCTCATAAGTATTTAGGTTTGTTTTGTAATGCAGCACACTTTCGCTGGCGGCTCCGAATAGGGATGAGATGCCAAAATGTTTTACCCTGTCGTCTCCGGCGAAGGCATTTTCGGTTGAGATTGAAACCAAAATAAGGAATAGAGAAATCCAGATGAAAACCCAAGCTTTTAGATATCTCGACATTTTACTGATCGAACGCTAATTATTATGACTATTTAATTCTTTTTTGACCTTATCAGCTTAGCCCTGTTTCCTTGTTAGTCCCTTGAACATAGATTATATCATATGTATCCTCAGGTTTTTTTTCTCTTTAGAACTGAATTCATACCGGGTGCAGAGTAAACTCTTGAAAGCTCATATACATTTTTTTCTTTTTTACATTTGGGATCGAAGTGTGCCAATATTACAGAAAGTAATAAACATTTTCAGGTGAGGAAAAAAAATGAAAAACCCGATGGGAAAGTCAAAAAAGGTATTTTTTCTCTGTTTATCGCTGGCTGTCATATTATTCTCCTGCCAAACCAGCAAGCCCCAATTCGAGCCCATTGTTTCTAAAAATACCTGGGAGAACAAAGCGAAGAGCGAGGTGTATACCGAATGTTTGAAGGTGATTCAAAGGAGTGGATACAGAATCACTTCTGAATCCGAAAACCGAGGGACTATCCAGACTGACTGGCGCATTTTCAAGAAAGAGGAGAAGATGCACAGGTTCAAGCTGGATATTCAAATCCTTGAGAGCGGAGAGAACACGACCATAGTTACGGTGAAGACTAAATATCAAAAAGGAGAGACAGTAAAATCGCCAACTCCTGATGAATTATGGGAAGCCCTTCCTGCAAATGGAATAGCGTGGAGGAACATTCCCAAGGATTCAGATTTAGAGAAATATTTGGAAGAGCTTCAGCGTGAACTCCAGAAAGTTCTCGGGCCGGCCAAGGCGGGAATTGAGATTTAGACTTTCCATAAATCAAGAACTCTCATTTTTAAATCAATACAAACCTCCCTCCTAGATTAAGTCCGGGTATTAGGTTTGGGTGTTGCCTCTGGGAAGGGAGAAGCGCAGGGGCAGGAAAAGAGGCACACTCAAACGGGTTATTGGAAAGCTTCGCAAGGTGCGAATCCCATTTGTATGAGATTGCAACGCTTCGCTCGCAATGACTGAATATGAGATTGCCCAACTTGTTCCGATCCTGAGGAAGGAACCTTCAAGACTCCTCGCTCCGACTTTTAATGGTGTTGATTAATCACTGAACGTAAGCGGAATGACTAGTTTGAAATAATGGTGAAATATGTTTAGAATAAAAATAGAGCTTGAGATGAGAAAAAGTAGTTTCAAAATAGCTCTTGTCATCAGCCTGTTTCTCCTTCTTTTCCTGCCTCTATTTGCAAAAAAGATATCAATAAAAGACCTGCCTCTCAAATACAGAAATTGGCTGGAAAAGGATGTTATTTATATTATTACTCTCAAAGAGAAGGATGTTTTCCTCCAGCTTGAAACTGACAGCGAAAGAGACCTTTTCATTGAAGCTTTCTGGAAACACCGAGATCCCACTCCTGGAACTCCTGAGAATGAATTCAAAATGGAGCATTACCGAAGAATTAACTACGCCAACAAGAGATTCGGCTTCGGCTCACCAAAACCAGGGTGGCAAACAGATCGAGGGCGTATTTATATCATTCTAGGAGAGCCGATGGAGCGAGATATTTATACCACCCAGAGGGAGCTCCGGGATACAGAGATATGGTTTTACCAGGAAATGACCAAATATGGTTTGCCCTTAGCTTTTAACGTCGTCTTTTACCGCAAAGGCCTGGGTGGGGATTTCGAGCTTTACAGCCCTAACAATGACGGCCCGATTGCTTTCTTTATCCAAACTCCTCAGGTCGACCCGGTAGACTATCTATCCCTTTATGAAAAGTTGATGGAAATCAACCCCATTATTGCAGGCATCTCGCTGTCTCTTATTCCTGGAGATACCCCGGTCGTATCTGACCGTCTCTCCCTGGCCTCAGATATGCTCCTACAGAGCATAAACTATGTTCCGCAGAAGGAGATTAAAGACCTGTATGCTGAGAAATTCTTGGAGTACAAATCCATCGTCGAGGTGGAATATTCCACCAATTACATCGAGTCAGACCACCTGGTCCAGACCATTAAATCCGATCCCGGTGTATTCTTTGTTCACTATCTTATAGCTCCGGCTAGACTCTCGGTCGGTCAATATGGATCTGATTATTATTCGCGTTTCCTTCTTAACGGTAATGTCACCGATCTAGAAGGGAATGTGATATATCAATTTGAGAAGGATTACTCGTTTAATTTTAATGAAGCAAAAATCAAGGCGATTCAACAGTTGCCTTTCCAAATCAATGATATGTTCCCCCTCATTCCAGGGGAATACAGATTTTCTCTTCTGCTGAAAAACACAGTTTCCAAAGAATTTTCTTCTTTTGAAGAAACCATCTCCATTCCTGGCCAAATCACCACCCCAGAGATGGGTTCTCTTCTTCTTTGCTACCTTGATAGAGAGATGAAGAGCAGCGAGAGAGCCGGGCGTCCCTTCCAGGTAAAGAACAAACTGTTATTCACCCAGCCCGGAAATATCTTCCTGTCTTCAGAAAAGATGATTGTTTATTTCCAGCTTTATGGCTTGAGTGATGAAGTGATAGAAAAAGGAAAGCTCCAGTATTCTTTGCTTAAGAACGAGGAGGCCCTAAAAACCTTTTATCGTGACCTTAAGGAATACAACGATCCGGCAAACATCATGGAAGAGTTCTCTCTTTCAGAAATTCCAGCAGCCCATTACCTGCTCGAGGTATCTCTACAGGATCAGACTGGTCGGGATTTGGTTCTTCGAACCAAGAACTTTGCCGTATCACCTGTCGTGCGCCTTCCCAGGCCTTTCATCCAATCCAAGGCTTTACCTGCCATTAATGATGCTCTGAATGATTTCCGAATCGGAACCCAACACTTCAATAAGAAAGAATACAGAAAAGCTGCTATCGAGTTCGAAAAGGCTTTTAGCAAGAAACCCGGTGAACAGGATTTTGCCATAAATCTAGCCAAGACTTATTATATCCTGGAAAGATATAAGGATGCAGAAAGCGTATTGACTCCTTTTCACAAGGAGGAAAACATTAAGTATGACGTCTATTTCTATCTGGGCAAGTCAGCCCAAGCTAGAAATGGGTTTGCTAGAGCTGTTCTCTATTACAGGGAGGCGGTCTCTCATTTTGGCGTGAATATTTTTCTGTTGAATGCCCTCGGTGAATGCTATTTCAACTTGAGAAATATTGATGAAGCCAGGGCTGCCTGGGA
Source organism: Candidatus Aminicenantota bacterium (assembly GCA_011772495.1). Taxonomy (GTDB): domain Bacteria; phylum Acidobacteriota; class Aminicenantia; order Aminicenantales; family Aminicenantaceae; genus WVZL01. The sequence goes on along the minus strand of WVZL01000041.1, from coordinate 16,966 downwards.
AAAATCCCTGGAGATAAACCCGGATCAGCCCTCGATTCGAGAGAAACTATCTTTAATAAAAGGGAAAAAATGAAAAGATTATCATCTAAAAAAAGAACATTCCTGTGTTTTTCAGTGCTGGCGTTAGCGCTTATCTTCATTCAGTCTTGCCAGTCATATCGTTTAAAAAGCAAGCTTGGTCCTGAAGATGCAGAATTTTTTTCCAAAGTGAGGTACATCATCACTCCGGAAGAGAAAAAAGTGTTCACAGAGATTCCACCCGAAGAAAGAGCTACTTGGAAAGAGGAATTTTGGAAGCGGAGAGACCCTGATCTAGAAACAGAGCACAACGAATTCCAAGAGACCTATTTTTCTCGCATAAAAGAAGCCAATCGCCTGTTCACAGCCGGAAGGCCTGGCTGGTTAACCGATAGGGGAGAGATCTTTATTCTTCTAGGTCCCCCCACCAACATCGACAAACACCCTATGGGAAGGGGGCCTGGTGGTCGCCCCACAGAAGTCTGGTATTATGGATTTTTCCCGGTTGTCTTTATCGATGAACGAGGAACAGGAGATTATGTGCGTTTTCAGAACGATGTCATTCATATTCACAAGCTTAATGAAGCCTTGGAGGCCGCCAGAATGACTCTGCAGTATAGGACGGAATTTTTTGATTACCTTCTAAAATTTGAGCGCGAAAACGGGAGGCAGGTGATCGTGGTCCGAATTCCCTTCCGGAAGATATGGTTCAAGAGCACCGAAGAAGGAGGAGAGACTATCCTGAAATTGTCCTTGGAAGTCAGCGACTACAGCGGACAGGTCGTCTGGGCATATGAGGAAGACTTCCCTGTAAAATTTTCTGATAAAGAGCTGGTGAAAAGAATAGGAGAAGATTTTGTGGTAAGAATTCCGGTGAAATTCAATAAGGGAAAATATGATTTGAAATCCGTTCTTATCAATAAAACAGGTGATGAGGAGGGCAAGAAATCTTTGGTCTTGAAGATCAAAGATTAGATCATCAACGATATAAATTTTCTGAAAAGTAAGGATAATTTCATTGAGATTGAAAAAAGCAACAATAATATTATTTTTGATATTCGCAGTGGTTAGTCTCTATTCTTTCTCCGGAGAAACAGGCCAAAAGAAGCAAAAGAAGGAAGTCTTAGAAGAAGAAGAAGTTTACATACCGCAGGAGATAAAATCAGTAATGGCAGAAGGCGTGGCCACGCGTCAACCCCGGGCTGAAATTCCCTTCGAGATCATCCGCTTTCTTTACGTGCCTGCCCAACAGAATGTACATGCTGTTTTCCTCTTTAAGATAGCAAATGTGGATTTGGTATTCGAATTACCATTAATAGAGACAGCAGAGACAGAATCTGAGCCAGAAGCACAGACAGAAGTTCAACAGACCATCCAGACAAATTTTAAGATCTTTGCTCAATTCTATGAAAACAAAAAGGGAACAGTTGGCCAGATGGTCAGGGAAAGCTATGTCCCGGCCTCTTTCCAGGAAGAATTATCCTCTTATCAACCTGAAAAAGACAATATCTATTCCCTCGGCTATCCTCTACCTCCGGGTGATTATCTGCTGGCTCTGGCTGTGACCTCTCCTGATTTGAGTAAAATAGGGCTTCAGTTCTTGGAGTTCTCCTTACCTGATATTCTTTCTTTCAAGGATAAGCTAGGATTAACACCTGTTTTTTTCCTGAAAACCTTGGAGCAGCATGAGCAGCCAGAGCTGATCACCAGAGTTCATAGGAATTCCTTTGTCTATTCCACCCTTGAGATTGTTCCCAAGGTCATGAACATATTCGCTCCTGGCGAGCCGGTGGACATATTCTATTTCATCTATGGCTGTCAGCCTAAACCAGGGAGCAATCAATACGATATCGCCATTAGCTATCGAGTGCTAAAGGGAGAGGAATCCGTTATAGAATACAGAGAAAGCACTTTTCCTTTTCCTTTGGTCAGCCACGCCCTTCCGCTCCTGAAGAAGGATGATCAGCCCCCGGAGCCAGGAACGTATATCCTGGAGATCAACATAACCGATAAAGTCACAGACTTTTCCCTCACCGAAAACATTGAATTCGAGATCAGATAAGCCTTACTTTTTGTTGTCAAGAAGACAGGCCAAAAATAAATTAAAGGATAAGACAATGGAAAGACAAAGATTTAATGTTATTATTTTCCTCTTTTTGTTTATCCTTTCAACAGGCATAGCGTCGGCTCAAGAGGGGAGGGGTCAGGGAAGAATAGCTGGAACTGTCAAGGATGAGAATGGCAATCCTGTAGAAGGAGCAGAAATAGTCTGCGAAAGCCTGGAGTACAATTTTAGCCTCAAGACAAAATCTGATAAGAAGGGAAAGTGGGCGATTGTCGGCCTTGGACGGAGTTATTGCCGAATTGTTGCCTCCAAAGAGGGCTATCTAAGTTCTGAGACCCGAATGAGAGTCAGTCAGTTCCGAAATCCTCCCCTTGATTTTGTACTCAAGCTCGTTGAATCGGCTGATCTGGATACCGAGCAGGGCGTAGAAGTCTCTAGGGAGCTGTTTCGAGAAGCCACCAGTCTTTTTGAGGCGGAGAAATACTCCACTGCCCTTCCTCTATTCCAGGAATTTCTAGAAAGGTATCCTGACCTATATCAGGTGAGGATCAACATAGGCAACTGCTACCGGGAAATGGGACAGCACGAAGAAGCCCTGGCGGAATATATGGCTGTTCTGGATAGATTAAAGGAGGAAAATCCTGACCTTAAAGGAAATAAAAACGCTGCCCGGGCTCTAACTCATATCGGAGAAACTTATCTCAAAATGGAGGATACGGAAAAAGCCCAGCCCTATCTTAAACAGGCTATCGAGATTTTCCCCAGCGATCATGCTCTAGCTTTCAATGTGGCTGAGATCTATTTCAAGGATGGAAAGATCGATCAGGCCATCGAGCATTACACTCTCGCCATCCAGAATAAACCCGAATGGCCTCTAGCCTACTTGAAGATAGGTTATGCCTTTGTCAATATAGGCGATTATGATCAAGCGATCGATTCTTTTCAGAAATTTCTAGAGCTAGCTCCTGAAGACAAGGAAGCCGAGAATGTCAGGAATCTCATCTCTCAACTGGAGAAGCTAAAAGAACAATAGGGATCTTTTTTCAGAAAGTTTTTTTCAGCCAGGATAAAAAAAGGGAAGGCCCGAAAGCCTTCCCTTTTTTTCTACTCGAACTTCTGGAATTTACCACATGATGCGGAGGCCAAACCGCAGAATGCGGGGATCCAGGATTCCATCCACTTCTTCGAACACGTAGGCTGTACTGCTCGAAATCGTCTCTACAGAAGTTGCGGTGTTCAGGTTGAGGACGTTGAAGCAGTCGGCGATCAAGCCGATTCTGAACCGGTCCTTGATGTTGAATTGTTTTTCCACCCTTAAATCCCATTGATGTAGCCAGGGGAGTCCTCTGGCTCCTCTTTCTTCGGCATTGATCGTGACTGTGCCCTGTTCAAGATCTAACCCAAGGTCGTTGCTCCGGATTTCCCGGGTGTAGCGTCTTCCGGCCAGAGATCGGTAGTAGGTGCTGACTAGAAATCCATAAGGGAGCCTGACTGTACCCTGGACCTTGAACTGATGTCTGCGCTCGTAAGGAAATCGTCCTTCGGCGTTGGTATGAGCATTGGGATTGTCAAAGTAAGAAGTTCCAGTCCAGCTGTCATTGAAGTCTGTTCCGATGAGACCTCTTGAATTGGCATAGACATAAGAGGCCAGCATCTGCCAGTTGTTGGAGAATCTCTTGTTCAGAACGATCTCGAACCCGTCGTAATCTCTCTGGGCTGGCTCAGGATTGGTCACCGTATAGGTCTCGGCAATCAGATCTGGGTCTAGGTCATAGAAGGTAACCGTACTGCCGTCATAGTCATCAACAGCTTGTACAGGAGTATAAAAACTCCAGTTGAAGTTTCCATCTTTGATAGCCGCAAGATCTAAAGCCTGCTCACTAACATCTTCCATGAGCCACCTATCCCACTTCCTGATGTAGTTTACACTCAAAGACAGGTCAGGGATGATTTCTCTCTGGATACCGATAACGATCTCATCCAGATAGGGTGAACGAAGGTCATCATCCATCACTGTCCCGCCCGTAGCAGAAATTCTTCTAAAATAGTCTATAGACCAGTCAGAATTGAGATAATACAGCCGGTTGATGTAGCTGTTGGGGTTGACGGTGACAAACCACTGCAGGATATTGGCGATGTAGAAGCGTCCGTAGCTTGCCTTGATGACAGTCTTCCCGTCCCCTGTAATATCATAGCTGAGTCCTAATCTCGGAGAGATCGTATTCCAGGCAATAGGTTTGAAGGCTGAGGTGACCACCGGGTCATAAGTGATCCCCTGCACGGTAACAGCCTCTCTGCCCTCACCTTGTTCAGGAATGCGTCCTTCCTGACGGTCGAATCTAAAGCCTGCATTGATCGTTAACCTGTCAGTAGGATTCCACCTGTCCTGAAGGTAAAGGCTGTAGACGAATTTCTGGTCATGGCGCTTAAAATCCTCGTAATCCCAGACATAGTAAGGCACTCCATCTGCTCCCCCGCTTCGATTGGTGAAGAAGGGACCGAGCCCGTTCCTGGGATCTCGGTTGTGGATTCTTTCTCGTGTATCCCAAGCATGCTCGAATTCGAAGCCAGCTTTCCATTCGTGGCGGCCGTAGAAGTCATCGATAAAGTAGGTGGCATCGGTCAAGAACTGATAGCGGTATCTCCTGTAAAGGTCGTCATAACCGTAGCTTCCTGAATACACTCGAGCGGATCTATCCCAGTATCTTGGTATGTCGTTTTTCTTCATCAGGTCAAAGTCGAAGAGGACAGCTGCTCCTTTGGCGGTGAAGATCAGATTATCAGAGATCATATAAGAGTAGTTGAGGTTGAAGCCGTGGGCGCGGGAAAATTGTTTCCAGGTGGTGTCTACAGTTCGGGTCTTAGAAGCACCGCGGTGATTTCTCCAGAAAGGAGAGTAGTTCCAGCTTCCCACGAATTTCATGGCCGGATTGATCTGCCAGGAGAGCTTAGCATAGGGAGTGATGTATTTTCTGTCATAGGGCTGATGATCATCCTCGTCATAGGGATAGCCTTCCACAAAGGTCTCCCGATACCGATGACTGTAGTTTACGAAGAACCAGAGCTTGTCCTTCATAATGGGGCCTCCGATCTGAGCCGTTCCATCATACTCGTAATTGAAACCGACGAATTCGCCTTCAAAAGGCGTCCCTTCTGTGTTGTCCCATTGGAGGTCTTTGCTCCGATAATAGATGTTGGCTTCTCCGCTGATCGAGTTCCCGCCAGATTTGGTGACGATATTGAGCACTGCTCCTCTCACGCTGCCGTATTCAGCCGTGTGGCCGGTGGTCTGAACCATGTATTCTTCAGCCACTTCAAATCCAGTTCTGGTGAAGGGAGTACCCGTCACCGGGTCTGTGATGTTAACTCCATCTACGGCATAAGCATTGTCTCGCACCGAAGAGCCGTGAGTGGTATCTCCTGTTATGCCTGGAGCCATGTTAAAAATCGTTCCGAAGCTTCTCGTGGCAGCAGGGATATTGCGGAGAAAATCCAGGCCCAAGCTCACTCCCAAAGAAGTCTTGGCTGTATCCACCGTGGGTGACATTCCCACCACAGTGATGCTTTCTTCGATCTCGGTGGGCTCCAGAGTTATCCTCAGCGGAGTTGTCATACCCATGCTGACCAGTATCTGCTCCCTGATCAGAGTCTTGAATGCTTCCAGTTCAAAGGTGACTGTGTAGACTCCTGCCGGGAGTTGGGGAAAACGGAAAAAGCCTTTCTCATCCGTGACCTTGGAAGTCTCAGGCAGCATCATGGCTGGTGAGGTGGCAGTGATTCTCACTCCAGGAAGAGGCATTCCTTGGTCATCTGTTACAGTCCCGTTGAGGACTCCAGTCTGCATTACTCTTTGGGCTAGGGCAAGCGAGGCAACACTAAAAATGAGGGCTGCAGCAAAGAAAATTTTAAATTTTCTACTCACTCGTTCCTCCTTTTTGCCAAAATTACACTTCATTCCCAGCCTTTAAGTTTTTCACTTCAAGGCTCCTCTTGCCAAAGCTTGATCTACCTTGATTATCACCTCCTATTAGGAATATTGTCTTTACTGTTGTCGTTCTTTTGGATTTTGCTAAGTTGTGAAGACGATCATTGGTTCACGCAATCCATAACCAAATTATATATTATAAAATATACGTCTTTATTTGATACAGGCATAATTCATGCCAAATTCTCCATAAATATTTAACTGTATTTTTATCAATGTGTTACTTAAGTATAGAGGCTTTTGTTCTTAGATTTTCATTCAATAATTTGAATTTGTTTCGGATTGAATCCAAATATTTGGATTGGCTCCATCGAACCTATAAATCCAAAATCCTAAAGGCCTGACTCTAGAAGGATGACTTAAGGGCCGTTAAGGCAGCATTTGCTTGGAATAGATCATCAGATGTACTCTTCCAATCTGGTTCAAACTGAAAAGAGGGTTGAGTGAGGGGTATTGAAGCCTCTTTTTTTATTAAAAAATTAGAAGTCCCTTAAAGGCCCCAATATAAAACTTTATCCAATCTAAGCTGAATAAAAGGTTGCCGTAGTTTATATATTTCTTTGCTATTTCTTAATCGAGTATCGCTCTAGCTTTTCAACTGCTATTTCAAGCTCCTCAATGAGACATTCGTTTCCCATACTATCAAGAGTGGATAATTTCCAGCGCACAGGCCAGGCATCATAAAAATCAATTCGTAAAATCTGTTCTCTATTGCTTCTTGTAATAACGATGCTACCACTCTTGCGCTCTATGTTCCCCTCCACCACTTTTTTCCGCCAGTTCCAAAGTTCATCATTAGTAACATAGCCCCGCTTCAAAATAATATTGGAGTACTTCGTGATTCCTGGCATCTTCCTTAGGAACGGATCCATGCCACTCCTGTATTCAACCACTTCAGAAGAGGATTCAAGGCCTTCCACTACCTTAAATGCCGCCGTGGTAATACCATCAATCTCGACCCTAAAATGAAACTGACCAATAGGATCATGAGGTCTGCTTTCGGGAGCGAGCGCTGCTATGCTTGAGGTCATGATCAAGATAACCAAAACAATTAATACCTTGTAGGAAAATCTCATTTTTTAACCTCCTGTCCTTCCTCTTAATAAAATTTCAAGATTGATTATCTAACATTATATCTAGATATCAAAGCCTCACATGGCTAACGGTTCGATTTAGTAAGTTTCCTTACTGATATACACTTAGCACTGGAAAAAGTACATGTCAAAAACAAATATTATAATATTGGGAATCCCACTCAATCTCCTCGTCTCTATGGAGGCGTAGCACACTTCCCGCAATAAATGGTGTCGTCGGGATTATCAAAATGACATTTGGGGCACTTCATAGCTCCTGCAGCCCCCTATAACTATTTGACTATAAAATACGCCTTAAAAAATAAAGAGTCAACAGGATTAAATTCTTTGGCTTATCTCTAGCTTTCTTAAATATCATTACAGCCCTAAAATTTTATTGACAATCTTTCCTTGTTCTGATATAGTCTTTTCACCTTATTTGGGTGTTAATTTTTTATTTATAACTTTTTAACGGTGGTGGTGGCGTCAAAGACTGGGAATGCTAATACTATAGAAAGGGGGTGAGTATCAGTGAAGGCAAGGTATACATTGGCTTTAGTATTAGCCGTTGCATTAGCTGCAGGAGTTGCCTGCTTCAAGACCACTGGTGGCGGGTGGTTTATTGACCAGTATGGAAGCAAAGTGACTTTTGGCTTCACAGCCAAACCAGTAGGAGAACCGGTTGGCGGTATACAGGAAGCTAAAGGAAAATTCCAGCTGGTCGATCATGGTACCAAAACAAGGATACACGGGGACTTCAGTACCACATCTTCCGATACCCATTCTACATGGTCTACTTTCGGTGGTCCTTGCACGGTAAACGGAGAGGATGGTTATAGCTTTGCTGTCATTGTGTCAGACCGTGGCGAGCCTTCGTTCAGCGCTGGAGACTTAATTGATATTACGATTTCGGGGCCGACTGATTATCGTTATTACGGTGTTCTAAAGGGTGGCAACATCCAAATTCACAAGAAGTAGCGAAAAATTTGTGATTATCTGAGATGACAGAATTGCCGAAGGCCGGACTCAAACCGGCATTTTGGATATTAAATGAGGGATTTTAAGTCCCTAGAGTCCAAAAATCCTTTCCATCTTTTGATGGAGCTTTAAACAAAGAACAATTTCATTAATAGACCTTAAGCTAAGCTGATTCCCTGAGGATTCCATCCTCCAGCCGAAGAATGCGGTCAGCGAACTCTTCAATGCGCAGGTCGTGACTCCCCACGATCACGCATCTGTTTTGGTCCTTTGAATAAGTCTTGAGAAGCTGGATGATCTCAAAGCCCTGCTTTGACTCTAGACATCCGGTTGGCTCATCAGCGATGATAAGATCGCCTTCATTGGCAATAGCGCGGGCAACGGCCACTCGCTGCTTTTCTCCCTGGCTCAGGGTGCGAGGGAATTTTTTTGCCAGATGCTCAATACGGAATTGCTCCAGCAGTCGGAAGGCGTGACGATGCGCCTCTCTCCTTGTCTTTCCATTAAAACGAAGAACAACTCCAACATTTTCCTGGACGGTCAAGGAATCAATAAGAAGAAAAGTTTGAAAGATAAATCCTATTCTCATGGCCCGGATTTGTTGTAACATCTTTGCAGAGTAGGATTCAATATTCTTTCCAAACAGGGATATGGTTCCTGAGCTGGGTCTCAGTAGACCTGCAATCAAGGTGAGTAAAGTCGTTTTGCCACTTCCGCTTGGACCCAAGAGCAGTACCAGTTCGCCAGCTGATGCCTCACAAGAAACATTCTGAAGGGCTACGGTCTTGTGTTCATCACTGCCGAATATTTTTGACACCTCGGAAAGCCTCACTACATATTTTAAGTCTTCTAGCTTTTTCATAGAAACGCCTCCATCAGATAAATGCTGCGCAATCTTCGAATCGAGAGGAACGAACTTATCAGACTCATGATCTCAACGATAATGACAACCACGATTATCTGTTCAACAGTTGACTTGGTGCTCACTTCTGGGGAGATTTTTTCAATCATCTGGACCAGCGGAAAAAAGACTATCAAAGCGACAACACAAGCTGCCGACGAGATCAACAATGCCTGCTCGATGATCAACCATCGCAGAAACCCTTTTGGCGAACCAAGGGTCTTCAACACAGCGAAATCTTTCCTTCGTTCAAGGATGTTGACGGTAAGAAGAAGACTCAGGATAACTGTCAATACAATGCCACCGATTGCAGCTACAGTATAAAGAAGAGGGAGAAAACCTGACTTCATCTCCTGAATGTTGTTCTCTAAGAATGTTTCATGGTCATAAACCTCCAGTCTCGGCAATTCGCGGCGAATTTGGCTCGAAATCTCTGCCAGAGTATTCCCCTCGTCCACCTCCACCAGGTAGCAGGTGGCGATGCCAGGGAAACCGATCATTTTTTGCAGGAAACGCACCGTAACGAACGCATACTGAATAACAAAGGCGTTTGTTCCGGTACTGATACCCACGACTCTTAGCGAATGCTCCTGTATCTCGACGTGATCGTCCACTTTGAACCTAAATTTTGCCGCAAATGATTTATCAAGAACGATTTCGTTGTCATGGGAAATATTACGTCCTGCAACAAGATAAGGAGGTCCTCCGATGTTCTTCTCTGGGTCAAAACCTGTCAAGAATACTGTTCTATCTCTGTCTCCTTTTTTGATGGCAGCCAAAACAAAAAGAACAGGCGAGATGGATTTAACACCAGGAATCTGCTGGATTTTTCTTCCCTGGACAGCAGAAACCAGCGAGGAGCCACGCAGGATATTAGTTGCGTTTCGTTGGAGCACCCATAGATCAGTTTTATTCTGGCGTATGTACTCAACCGAGCCGTCTGCTGCTCCTCGATAGACAGCGAACAGAAAAAACATCAGGATAACACAAAGGGCAATGCCACCGATGGTGAGCATCAGCCTTAGAGGCTGACTTCTTAGAGTTCTAACAGCATACATGTCCATAGAGCCTCCTTCGACGTTCTTTAGCCAATCATTTCCTTTATGGCTCTCTTATGAGATCATGGGTACTTCGAGAAGAAGCTTACCGGAAATACGGTCAAAAATATCTTCAAGACTGGGCCCTGTTATTGTTAAACCATGATTCTTGAGCCCAACAGCAGTTCGTGAAGGGTTATCGGTTTGACGGAAGAGGTCCACGACAGCTTCTCCCAGCTCTCGTGTTCCGCAAGGATAAATCTGTCGGGTGTAAAGAACATCTTCCAACCAAGCGTGCACATGAACAATTGCGCCTATGTCGGGATAGGTTCTATAGAGAAGTGAATGTTCAACAGTGTCTACCGACACGCGTGCTTTTGGATCGTGGTCAGGAGGAACACTCACCAGAGCCTTGCCTTGTTCAAAATCAAACCCCTTTACCAATAATATATCTTTACCAATGTCGGAGATTTTGGCTTTGTTCACTCCCCGGGCACTCATCCAGAAAGTTGTTTCTCCAAGCTCAGGAATAGACTCGCGAGCGCTGAGATTTCCCCAGCTTAGACCTTTCATTTCAAAAAGCTCGTAGATATGCTGGATATCTTCTTCGGAAAGAAATTCTCTTAGGGGAAAGGGCGAGGGGAGCACTCCGAGTTTATCAAGCTCTTTTCCGAACTTCTTGAGCTTTTCAACTACAGGAGAAGTCTTCCAGTATCGGGAAGGCAAGTCAGTGGTAAGCACGTTTCCCATGGCAAAATGTGATCCTGCAATGGGCATGATTTGCTGGTAAACATATTCAGGATCGAAAGGATAATGATAGAAGCCTGTTTCTGGTGTTGTAAAATATATTTCGTAGCCGTTGTCATGAGAATTGGAAGGCACTGCGCACAGGACCATGTTGGAGAGAGAGCGGACAAGAGTTGTGTAGCAGATGGAACGCAAATCCTTTTCAGGATTTTCCAGGGTTACAATAGAGAAGACAAAAATGGATTGAGAACGGCGGCGAAAGAATTTTGGGGCTTCTACATCGATCAGGTTTAAGACGAACCGAATGTTGTTTTCAGGTGAAGCCATTTCATGACCATGTTCAATAAATTTTTGGACGATCTTCTCCGCAATTTTGTCACGCTTTGGCTTTACACCATGTTTGACGACTGAAAATTTCATTTTCACACCTCCTTGGTTTTAGCTGATCTATTCAGGAGATCGCGGCTGACTGTATCCTCAAAAGTCTCTGATCTCCTGATCAAGCGATGGCCTTGATTGTTGACCGCAACAATAGCGGGACGGGCGAAGCCAAATGACGATTCTAAAGCTGTGAAATAGGCGCCGCTATCCATAATAGCAAGCACTTCGTTGGGATTGACCTGGGGCATGAGTTTATTGCGATAGACAACGTCGGTAGCAAAACAAACCGGACCTATGATGTTCACTTTTTCAGTACGAGGGCGTGTCACATCATTGCATAAAAAAACCTCATGATACTCGTAGAAAGTTGGCAGGGTCACTGTTCCCAGACCCCCGTCAGTGATAAGCCACTTTCGGAGTCCCGGGCGATTCTTCACTCGATGAACTGTGAGGAGCAAGAACTGGCTGGAACTGACTATGCCTCGTCCTGGCTCATACATCAATTCTGGCAAATCGTTTCTCGGAAAGTATCTTGAGATAGTGTTCGATATCTCTCTGGCGAAATCTTTAAATGTAATATCAGTATCTTTGCCAAGGCTTGAGGGTAAGCGCTCGAATCCCTGGTAGATGAGGAGCTCTCGCGAGGTTAGTTCTCGCGTAGTCATGGCAGCAAAACCTCCTCCCACGTCTACAATCTTTACGACGAATCCTGCAGCATGAGTGAGCTTAAGAAGTGGAGCTAGACATCTCAATGCTTTTGAATAGTCTATCGGATCTCTTATTCCGGTTCCGATATGAAAGTGGAACCCGAGAAAGTGAATCCTCTTCATTTCTTGGAGGAGGGTAAATCCTGCCCTGACTTCGTCACCTTTGAGGTCAAGCCCAAAAGCGCACCCTTTGCGGCTTCCCGTTGCTGAGCCCTGGTTCATCCCCCGAGGCGTGTAGTCAGGATTGACTCGAAACAGAATATCCACCTCTTTATCTTCAGTCACACATATTTCGTTGAGTGCTTTCAGTTCATCCAGAGAATCAACCACGATGAGTCGAACCTGGTTCTCCAGACATTCGCGCAGAAAATCGTCAGTCTTGCACGGTCCATTCACAACAATCTCTTCTCCTTTGTGACCTGTATGCAAAGCCAACTTCAGTTCAAATGAGCTCATAACTTCGGCTTTTAGTCCTGAACTTCGAATCATTTGAAGGACCGCTGGTACAGAATTGCATTTGTACGCATAATGGACTGATGTTTTCCCCGGGTAAAGCGACTCTACACACTGTCGAAAGTTTTTTGCGGTTTCTTTCAGAAGGATCTCATTCAGTACATGAAGAGGAGTTCCGTACTCTTTAGCTAGAGCGACGGCAGCATGATCGCCAACCATTAGCTCGCCGTCTGGTGCAACTTGAAGGCCCCAATCTTGAGGCTGTAAAATTTTTTTCATGTCTTTTACCTTTTAAAATGATTCATCCAGAAAGATGTTTTTTGTATATGACGAACTGTTTATCAGGCTTCAATCCGAAATATTCGGCTGCTTTTATGGCGGAGGTGTTCTCTTCTGACATCCAGGTGGTCTCTAACACCTCATATTTCGGGCAGATCTGGCTGAAGGCATTGAAGAGAAGCAGGAAAGCAGGGCCATGTTGATAAGCTTTTTTGATACCGACTGAAAAAATAATGAGTTTCTGGATCTTTTTTTTATTTCGCAGAAACTTGATTAGCTTTATCGGTCCTGCTTTCCCTTTCAATTTCTTAAGGGCCGGATTGATGTCCAGCACGCAATGCAATATCCCTACTGGATTGCCGTCATGTTCAACGATTTTGATGAGGTCCGGGCGTGTAACCAGCCTTAAATACTTGGCTGAAAAAAGATATTCCTCTTTGCTCAAGGGTAAGAAATGCCAATTGGAGGAGAAGGCATCATTATTGACCTCGCGAAAGCGCTCGAGTTCTGCTTTAATATCTTTCTTTGAAAATGACCGAAGAGTATAGTTCCCCATCCTAGGGAGAGACCGCTTGCTTCCGTACCGGTCATGAACATACTGACGGATGTTCTCATTCTTTCTCGTATGAAATTTTACTGATATATGAAACCCAATTTCTTTCAGCAGCTGGTTATAATAGTCAGGATTGTATGGTTGGAAAAAAGTCGGCGGGGTTCCAAACTGATCTACCTGCAACCCCAGCTCAGAATAGTGGTTAGGGTTAAACGGGCCTTCGAGCTGCTTGATTCCCTGGCTTCTGGAATATTTTGCTGCTTTATCAAAAAGATGTCGCGCAGCCTTAAGGTCGTTGGCAGATTCAAAGAAACCGAAGAAGGCTGCTTTTTCCCCGAACTTTTCCTGGTGAAGACGGTTAATGATGATGGCCACCCGGGCAACAGCAGTTGCGTCTTTATAGCAAACAAAAAGTCTTAATTTAGCATTAGTAAAATAGGGATTCTGTCTTTCATCCAGAACGCGGCGTACCTCCGAGCGAAACGGAGGAACCCAGTTAGGATCATGGCGGTAAATCTTAAACGGCAAGTTAAGAAAATCCTTCATCTGCCTAGCCTTAGAAACAGGGATAACGCTGTATGACATTTTTCGCCTCATTTATGAATTTCTTCGACAACATAGTTGTTATAAATGAATGACAGGTCTTGCTCATGTAGCGACTTGGCCGCTTTTTTTAGAGATTGAATATTATTGTCAAGAGTTACAGGATGCTCTCGGAAAACAAGAAGATTTCGATAGGTTAAAATAGCCTTATCTTTGGCTACTCGAATCGTTTCTTTGAGCAAGTTTTCATAGGCTTGATCGGACATCCACTCAAAGATATTGGTGAAGTTGAACTTGGAAATGCAGGAATCAGGTAAAGATGAGAAATAATGCTCGCAGCTATCCGTGACTATTTTGATCCGGTCCACACGACTGCGGATGATTTTGTAATTCGTAGGTCTCAGGTATTGAGGAAGACACTCATCGCTATAAAATTTTCCGAGCAAAATATAGGATAAAAAGTAGTTCTCCTTCATGGGCAACTGGGTTATAGCCTGCTTGGCTTTCTGGGCGAAATGATCTCCGAAGGAAAACTTTTCATCGAGATAAGTAAAAAAAGCCTTATCAAAGAGCAGAGTATTCATTCTGCGGCTCAGCATGACTCGGGTCAGAAACCACCATCTGAAATTCTCCCATTTTTTATGGAAAAGGGCTGTTCTCTCCGATGGATCTTCAATCTCGAAAAACTTCATCAAGACTCTTCGACTTATTAAGGGTTTGACTATCGCTCTTTTTAATAATCGCATGTAAGCTTCGTAGCGGCCGCAGTGGATAATACCTCGCTTGATTTTCTTCTCCTGCGTATCCCAGTACCTTATGCTTTCAGGCTGCAGCAAGGCACGAAGGCGTCTGTACAATTGAAAACGATTCCTAGATTCTCTTACTCCTATGAATTCCAACAATTCCTGGTAGGAGAGAGCCTTAAAGGCTGAGATCTTCAGGTCTAACAAGAAATTTTGTTGAGGGTTCAAATCCAGAGCAATGACCTGTCGAGGATTGTCGAGTAAGAACGTTAAGACATTGCATCCGCCTGAAGTGATCGAAAACACTACGTCCTTGGAGGTTATGTTGAATGCTTCCCGGTCGATCTGTGGGTCCTCCCAGCATTGAGCATATAGTATGTCCTTAAATATTTTTCTCTCAGGATTGATTCTTTTAGGTTCTGGGTTCAGGGAATTCTTGCTCTTCGTTTTTTTAGCTGTTCCGATTATCGTATGGATCACAGCCCAGTCGATTATGGCCGGCAGTCCGATTATGATCGCATGAAGAATTTGGTGAGTGAAGGAAGCCACGATGAAACCAGGAATTAGAAGCAAATAAACTGAATTGTGTCTGAACCCATCACGATTGATGTTTAGCTCTTTTAAGACAGGAATCAAAGAGCCAAGACTTCTATGATTCGGGATCAAGCGGGGAATACGCTTCTTATAATCGAGATATTGTTTCTTGAATTGTTTTTCCAAAGAGACTTCCTCGTACTTTATGAGCTGAGTGTAATGCAGGTACAGGAGTGCAGGTAGAAACACCCCGATGAACGGCAGGCAGAGTGCAAACCCGAAAAATGCCATGAGGTCGGCAAGGTAAATCGGGTTGCGGACAATAAGATAAGGACCGGTAACAAGGAGTGAGTCATCTTGCACCATAAAGGCCATCATCCGTCTTGATGTCAAAACACTCCCTGACCACATCCTGAGAACTGATGCCACAGCTGTAATGAAAGCCGCTATCAAGAACCCCAGGGACAAGGATGTCTCGGCAGTAAGTCCGGCCAACTTCCCAAGAACGACCGCATTAGCTGGATATTCAGCAAACACCGAAAAGGAAAGAGCACAGACGAGAATGACTATGCTGAATGAAATAAAAATACGTACTTCAAACTCAATTTTTTTTATCTTCATGTTCAGGTTCTTCACGATCTATTTCCCCTCTAAATTATTGACCCTAACTGACAATGCAGCAGGCAATATCTCAATCGAGAAGGGTAGGCTGCCCAGAAATTCACCGTCTGCCTCGAACGTAACATCCTCGCTGGAATAAATATTGACGCTTCTTCCCCGACAATAACTGAACCTGGAGGAAGCTAAATGCCTCCCGGAATAAATCTTTGGAAAATTCCATAAGCGTTGAGAAGTCGACTGCTTATGTATTAAAAGGATATCAAAGAAACCATCATTCACTCGGGCATAAGGCATAATGTTCATTCCCCCAGCCATGTAGTTTCCATTACCTATGACCACACCGATAAACTGATCTTTTATTTCTTCAGTCCCGTCTATAACAACTGACATTGATCGGTTGGGATAACGAAGTGCTGTCAATAGTGTAATTGCACCAAAAGCGATAAACCCACCAAGTCTTTTATGCTTTGATTGGACAATCCTGACTACCTCCCCTCCGATCCCTGCTTGGCATTCATTTATAAAAAAGCGCTCTCTTGGTTTGCCGTTCTTGTCAACGAAGGCAACTTTTCCAAGATCGATGACCTGCGTTTGTCCGCTATGAATAATTTCGAGTTGTTCTTCTAATTCCTTGGGCAAGCCCAGGCTCTGAGCAAACCCGTGACCAGTTCCGCTGTCAAGGATTCCGAGTTGGCAGGAAGGATTTATTAAATTCCCGTTTGAAAAAAATCCGTTTACTGTCTCCTGTATAGTACCGTCACCACCGATGGCAATGATGAGTTCGCTCCCGTCAGTGACTGCTTTTCTCGCCGAAAAACTGGCTTCTAAAGGCTCGCTTGTCACACAGAGGGAATATTCTTTTCCCAACTTTTCTTCGAGTGCGCTGAGGATTTCTGGTTGTCTTGCTCCAGTTTTTCCTCCTGCTGAGGCTGGGTTGATGATCACATGCACATCCATACTTTTTTCTTTTTTTACTGCAAAATTCATTTCAAAACTTCCTAACCATTTTCTTCCTACTCATAATATTGAGCTTTTCACTCCCGAAGTTGTTATGAAGTTGTCAAAAGTTTGTTAAAAGTCTGTTAAGATTTCCCCCCCTCCTTTTGTTTAGCCTCTTTTCGTAGGATTCGAACTGCCCCCCAAAATTGAGACCACCCATAGTGCTAAAATTTTCGTGACATAATAGGCATCATCAGCGAGGATAAGAGCCCTTCGTGAGGAGGTTTATGATGATGTCCAATAAACACGGCAGACGGTACACAGCAAAATTCAAATTTCAGGTGATTCTGGAACTTCTGAAGGGTTCAAAAACCATTGGACAGATAGCTCGTGCCTTTGGAGTTCATCC
>WVZL01000022.1:57214-57741 GCA_011772495.1 Candidatus Aminicenantota bacterium | reverse complement strand
TGACAGGTCTAGACGATGAGACGAAGGAATTGGGATTAAGGCGCTAAGAATTAACGCCTTTCTCTGGATTTCTGAATATTCGCTTGTGGCGCAGGAAACAGGCTGGTTTCACACAGAAAGCTTCCAAAGACAGATAGTACTTCTTAGAAAGTTACGAAAAATCCGATTCCCCCTCTTATCATAAATCGATCTACTTTTTGAGTAACGGCTACACTATCATATTCATCATACTCGGGCCACATCCAGGGGATCATCGCCAAAATGAGTTTGAACATGCTGCTCTAAGGTCAACTTGTAGTAAGTTGCTCTGGCTTCCAGCTTAATCCCTAACCCCTCTGCTATAAAGATCTTCGCTCCTGCTCCTTAGCGAGGTGCAACAAAGGTAAATTTCCGCAGAAATTAAGCCTGAACGGCAACCAAAAGGGCATGTCTTGCGTATTTTATTTATGAATACTGTTTTGGGAAACCTGAAGAAGCAAAAAAAATGTAAGCATTAGCTGATAAAGTGCTTAGTATTATTTTAGAAA
>WVZL01000022.1:26421-57165 GCA_011772495.1 Candidatus Aminicenantota bacterium | reverse complement strand
GCACCAGGCTTCGGAAAAGATAGCGGCTACAACAACCAAGCAACAAGCACAGCCAAGGACCCTTATATCGTACCCAAGACTGATTCTGAGATCGAAGTTGACGCTGTTTTGGAGGAAGAGACCTGGAAAAAGGCACTCATCCTAGAACTGAAGTATGAGGTCCGACCAGGAGAGAATGTAACGCCACCCGTACGTACAGAAGTTCTCCTCACCTATGATGAAAAAAATCTCTATGCAGCCTTTCGCTGCCATGATCCCGATCCCTCGGCTATCAGAGCCCACCTGAGGGATCGAGATACATTAGGTGGGGACGACTGGATCGCCCTGATCTTCGATACCTTTAATGACGAACGACGAAGCTTTGATTTCATCGTCACCGCTCAGGGCGTCCAATTCGACCAGATCGAAAGCCAGACCGGTGAGGACAGCGGCTGGGACACGATCTGGGATTGCGCCAGCAAGATCACGGATTGGGGCTATGCGGTGGAAATCGCTATCCCCTTTTCATCATTGCGCTTCCAACGCAAAGAGGGACCCCAGATCTGGGGATTCGATGCTGTACGCCGCTATCCTCGCGACCACCCCTACCACATAGGACTTTTCCCCAGAGACCGCAGTAACAACTGCTATCTTTGCCAAGCGGTGAAAATAAAGGGATTCGAAGGCGCAAGCCCTGGCCGTAACATCGAGATCAACCCCACCTTCGTCGCAGCCCGCACGGATGAAAGACCAGACTTCCCTGAAGGAGACATGAAAAAGAGGGATCAAGATGCTGAATTCGGACTCACAGCTCGATGGGGAATAACACCGAACATGACCTTTAATTTCACAGGCAATCCCGACTTCAGTCAAGTCGAGGCCGATGCCCTGCAGCTCGATATCAACGAACCCTTTGCGCTCTTTTATCCAGAAAGACGACCTTTCTTCACTGAAGGGGCTGATTTCTTTAATGCCCTGGAAAGCATAATATACACCAGAACAATGCGAGATCCATCATGGGGTTTTAAACTGACCGGGAAAGAGGGAGCAAATACCATCGGTGCCTACGGGGTTCGGGATCAAAGAACCAACCTTATCTTCCCTGGAAGCCAGGGATCCGACTCAACTTCATTAGATATAGCAAACACATCATCTGTCTTCCGCTACAAACGAGACTTTGGCAGCAGGTATACGGTCGGATTGATGGTGACAGATCGTGAAGGCAAAGATTATTACAACCGGGTTTACGGGTTCGACCTGGATTTCCGTTTCACTCCTACCAATCAAATCCAACTGCTCGTCCTTGGTTCCAGCACCAAGTATCCTGATGATATCGCAGACGATTTCGATCAGCCTTCTGGGGCTTTTAATGATAGGCTCATTTCGTTCGAGTACGATCACTACACCAGGACCTGGGGCTGGTGGGGGGACTACGAAGATGCTGGTCCCAAATTCCGTGCTGACCTCGGTTACTATCCAAGAGTTGGGTATCGCAATGCTGAAGGAGGTCTGCTTTACACCTGGAATGCGAAACCAGGTTCCTGGTGGTCTCTTTTCAGGTTGGGCAGTGAATTTAACTACTTTGAAGAATCGGATGGGAGGATGCTAGAAAGGCGCGCCTCGCTCTGGTTTGCCTATAACGGAACCATGCAGTCCAGCCTCTTCCTAAGGGCGTGGAGAACTCGAGAGGCATACAACAATCGTGAATTCGACCTAACCTACTTCGCAGCGCACGGGGGTTTCTGGCCGACCCGCAACCTCCAGATCATCGCCCTCACCTTATTCGGAGACCTAATTGATTATGCGAACACGAGGTTGGGCAAGAGGTTTAGGATCAATCCCTGGCTGACTTACAATCTCGGCAAACATCTGCGTATTTCCTTTGACCACACCTATGAACGGATGAAAGTTCAGAATGCACGCCTGTATACAGCGAATATTAGCGGCCTGCTGGCTGTCTACCAGTTCAACGTACGCACTTTTTTCCGGGCAATCATTCAATACGTGAATTATGATTATAATCCCAGCAATTATACTTTCGAAATTGACTCCGAATACAAGCGCTTCTTCACTCAATTGTTGTTTTCTTACAAGATAAATCCCCGCATCGTGCTCTTCATCGGATACAGTGATAACTATTATGGGCACCAGGACCTCAGACTTACCCAGGCAGACAGGACATTCTTCTTGAAGCTGGGTTATGCCTGGGTATTCTGAAATCCTTCTTACTTGTCTTTTTCCAGTTTTCTTGGATAAAGACTTCGTAGGATAGTTAATTTCGTGCTATTTTGTTCAATGGCTTTTCAACCCATCCAGCCTCTTCCTGGCATCCTCAACTACATATGGACCAGAGGCAAAAAAGGTCTTTTAATCAGAGAAAAGTAATCAGGAATTTCAGTTATTTGCCGAATTGGAATGCTACATTGATGATCGGGCCGCTAAAACCGACGCTTTTACTGTCTACAATAGGAATACTGATTCCTGCCTGGATTCTGACAATACTGGAAAGGTTCAGGATAATCTCTGCACCAGGCTCGAATATATAAAAGACCTGACTGCCTATTGTGTCTCCTGAACCAACAAGAGCAGTGATCCTCCAATGGAACTTTTTTTCTCGATTAAAGGCATAAGCAAAAGTGAATCCTCCATAGTTAAAATCCCCCGGATCTCCTCCTGCATGGTTGGATTTTGAATATTTTGCTATGCCGACAGAGAATGTTTGTCCAAAGGTCAATCCGGCGCCTGGTCCCAGCAGCAAACCTGTCGCACTGTTAATGCTCGTCGTTTTAGAGCCTAGTTCGCCGTAGATGAGAAGCTTGGACTTCTTCTTGAGCAGTGTTTCCTTCTGGATTTGTATGGAACGGGCTCCTCTGGGAGTTGTGTATTTTTTATCAAACTTTGAAAAATCCTCTGCACTGATTATGAACTCGGAACCGCTTTGCAGCTTAATCTTGGATTCAAAAACCTGGCCTTCGAGGAGGTTAATCACCCTATACTCTCCTTCCTCAAGACCCAGCTCGATCTTTCGGCCCACAGGCTTGGTTAGTTCCACTACGAGCGAGTTTTTCTGGTCATGTATGAAAATCCTGCCTGAAATTTCAGGTTCCAGCACCAGAATGGCCGAGCCTTTACGAATATCCGTTATCACGACATCTCCGGTGCCTGACATCTCGATGTCATAGTAAGGATGTTGGGGTCCGCTCATGGTCTTGGTGGTTTCTGCCAAGGTTTCATTAAAAGTAAATTGGTAGGCCTCATTGAGAGTTACACGTCCGTCCTGGCTCAGGTCTGCTGCGCCTCTTATTCCCGAGATCAGATAGTGAGTGAAAAAGGAACCTTCTAAAAGATCGGATTCCTGGGAGGCTTCGGTTGCAGAACTCGACGTCATGAATGCATAGCCTTTCATATCATAGGCCTCATCTATAAGGAATGGCTTCTTTTTCTTCCCGCCCTTTAGCCTGACGAATGCTCCAGATAGGCAGGAATCGAGTATTGCGATGTGGACGTCTGCAGGCATGCTGTTTATGGTTTGGCGGAAATCCCCATAGGAGATCTTCTCTTCACCCAGCAAAATACTTTTCTCGTCTGAATGCCCGGAATAATAGAATATAATCTCAACACGGCCGTATTCTGATCTGGTCTTTTCCATCCTTGTCTGAAGCTTTCCTATTTCTGCATAAAATGTTCTAACATTTGGGTTGAGAAGCAGTAGATTGTCATCCTCCATGACACCGCCGAGTTCTTTGAACACCTGAGACATTGCCTTGGCATCGGATACTGCGTAGCGGAGCCTGACACGGTCCTTTCCTCCATCGTTTGCTCCCACGACGACAGCGTATCTTTTTATGAGGTTTTTGCCAGGATTCTGAGTTATTTCTCCGGCATAAAGATGGGACCCAATCGAGAAAACCACAATAAATATCCATAAAAAAATATTTTTTTTCATTCTTTTCATTCTACTTCTCCTTTTGCAAGAGGATAGAAAACTGACTGTATGATTCCGGAAGCTCAAGCCTTGTGGTCCTAGCTGATGCGAGCGAGAGCGCCAGTTCCTCAGCTTTTTTTATTACCCTCTGTACTTCTATCTCTTCCATTGCGGTAATGAAGAAAAATCGTTCAAAATCCGGAGCATTATCAAGTTCATAAGCTGATAAGAGAAGGTTTTTTTTCTCCTGTTTGAGAATGGAGGAGCCGCTTTTTCTCTCGGGATGGTGAAGAGTGACAACTCCGTTGCCATCTATAGAGAAAATGACTCCATACGTCTTCCCGGCGGGAACATAGGCAAGCTGGAGGAGATCTCCGGCTTTGACTTGATCCCCGTTATGCAGCAGTGAGATTTCGCTGTTATTTTTTTTATAGATGACGATCTGTGTCTTTCTAAAATCAAGCGATTCCTCTCCTTTGACGCGTGTATAATCAGGTGCGACTCCCTCTTTCATAAACACGATAAAAAGGAGAATAATGGCAGAAACAAGGACAGGCGTGGTATAAATAAGACGTTTTTTGGTGATGAGCCTTGCTTTTTCGCTAATCTGTTCTTGACGCCTGTTTTCATCATACTTCCTTAGAATTTCGGGCAGCATGGTCTCGGATGGATTTCTCCTCAATATCTCAGCATTGGCTTGACTGAGTTGATCAACCTCTTTTTTTATATCAGGATCTTCATGTGCAAGCTTTGTGATCTCTGCCATCCTGGAGGGCGGAAGCTCCCCCAGAAGATAGCGTTCCAGTTCCCAGGTGCATATCCGTTTATTTGTCATTGTAGATCTCCCTTTTGGATTCGGCACGAGAGCGGAATTCCCTAATTCTTCTCCTGACGCCAGAGACAGAAAGGCCGATTTCATCAGCAACTTCCTGAAGGGTCATTCCGTCGACAAAATGCATGATCACAATTTCGCTGGTGGAAGGCTTTTCTTTTCTGAAAAGTTTCCTCAGCAAGTCCTGCAGCACAATCTTTTTTTCACCATCATCATAGGCAACAGCATTTTTCAGGGTAGCATCACTATCGCGAAGGTCGCTTTTTCGATGTTTTCTGAGCATGTTCAGACAGATGTTGGTTGAAATCCTGAACAGCAGACTTGACGGGTACTGACCTTTTAATTGTTTCTTTTTTAGAAGCAATTTAGCAAACACCTCTTGTGTTGCATCCTTTGCTTTTTCCTCATCTCTGAGAAGCTGAATGCATCTCCGAAGGACCATCGGCCCATAACGCAGATAGAACTCCTCGATGTTGATCTCTGAGTCTTGGCTGGATGGCATTTCTTGTGCACCTTAAAACCTTCACATGAGTTAAACACATGTGAAGTCTAATACTGTCACTTTTTTTTACTAAAAGATAGGAATTTGGATTTTAGGGTTGCTGTGCTTTACTCTCATGGTTGCCCAATTTCCGCCTTATGGACTCCCTTTCAACCTATATCATAGAGAAATATTTTGTTCAAACACGTGATAATTATCAAAGACTTGTAGCAATTAATAAAACAGAATAGATGACAATGCCGTTAAACGTAATATTCTGCGACTCTTTTAGTGTTAACACAGAGAGAATCGTAGAATGATTAATTTCGCCAAAGAAATTTCGTTTCGCTGGTCAGCTAATTCAATGCAGGATTACTCGAAGATATGGCCGATGAACACCCTGATTATTTTGCCCGCAAGACGTAAATATTATCTCTAGGCAGGAAGGTCTCGATGCGGACCAGTTCGAAACAGGAGTTTTTAATAATTTTTAGAACGCTCTCTTCTGAATAGGCATAGACATCTGGGTATCCCATTTTTTTACCATTCCACTGAACAAGCACCAGTAAACCTTCTGGTTTCAAACTCGGTCGGATGTTTTCCAACAACGCCAACGGATCCTGTTCCTGGATAACTATGTGAAAGACATGAACCATCAGGACGATGTCTATTTGCCCCTCTGGCAAGCCTGGATCATCAGACTTTCCCAAACTAGTAACAATGTTTTTGATGCCTTCTCTCTGGATGCGGTCCTTGATTGTCTTTAATTGACGCTCATCAATATCAGTGGCATAGACGTTCCCTTCAGAGCCCACTCGCTTGGCCAATCTGAATGTGAAATAACCTTTTCCCGCCCCCACATCAGCAATATTCATTCCTGGCTCGACTCCTATAGCATCCAAGAGCTTCTCTGGCTGTTGCCACTCATCACGATTATCGTAATCAGGAACCCATTTCTCCTGAGCCTGGCCAGGAGAGAAGAAAACTGCAATCGAAGCCGATAAAAAAATTATGGCTAATATCAGTTGTTTTAATGCCGAAAGGAAAAATCGTTTTTTCTTTTTCTTTTTTTTACAACACATACGAACGAACCTCCAAATTATTCCTTTAAAATACGAACCTAATAACTATATCATGAATTCGAGTAGTTACTCGTTAGGCGATTCGGTTCGAACTATGAGCTCCGTTGACTTTCTGCTATCTTCATGCGTTTGAGGAAGGCAGCTTAAGGAATGTGCGAATCCGCGAAAAAAATTCATCCGCATTTTCGTGCCAAAAGTGACCGCATCCTTTGAGTATAACGAATTCAACCTGAGCCTCTGAGAAAGCATTTTTTGTCGCCTCAGCCATGGGCAAACCAAAGGGATCATCTTGTCCCCAAAGCATCAATACTCGATGATCCAGTTCGGAAACTTCTGACATGAAATCCCAGTTGCCCAAGGTGGATAAGGTCTGCTGGTACACATCTACGCTGTACGGAGTCTCTTTTAGCTCATCGGGTATTTTGAAATTGGGATCCGAAAAATAGGCCGGGAGAATAGCTTCCAATAGTTCGCCAACATTCGTAGGAAGTTCTACTGGAATGAGCCCTTGTCGCTGCAACTCTTGAATCCGCTGACCCAGGCTTGCCTGGCCTGCTTGGGCAACCATCCGGCTCGGAGGTCCGCTCCCCATGAGGATAAGCGAGCGTACGTGCTGGGGGTGGACTGTAGCATAACGCATCGCCACGATGCCTCCCCAGGAGTGACCGAGGATGTGTACTTTTTCGATACCTACTGCTTTTCTTACAGCCTCAAGATCTGCCACGTATTTGAGTAAGGCATAGCCGTCCGAGGGCGTGGTCGAGCGGCCAGTTCCGCGTTGGTCATAAGTCACCACCGCGAATTCGGGGCTAGAAAGCTGTTCAAGGCTGACCATGTATCGGCTGGACTGGCCGGGTCCACCGTTGATAGCGATTAGAACATTTCCAGATTTCGCGTTGCCCGCGATCTTTACATACAGGGTAACGCCTTCCGCCGAAACTTCGAGTTCGTCTTTCTTTTCTAACTTTTTTAAATTATCTTGGGCGCCTTTCTTGAGTCTTTCCAGGAAGTCCTTATCAGCACGCGGGTCATGAGGGATGGCATCTAGGGTTTTTCTGTAGTATTTGATGGCCAGTTTATCGTTCCCGCTCTTCATGTAGGCTTCAGCCAGGCTGTCATAAACATTGGCTGACTGCGGAAAATGTTCAACATTTAAATTAAACAACGCGATAGCATCATCATATTTCCCTGCATTCAGGAATGCATAGCCGAGCATATTAATCCCTCTTTCGACCTCATCAGGGGGATATTTCTCTTTGAATTCCAGGAACATCTTCCTGGCTTTATCAATCCCCTGCTTGATCACAGTCTGAGCAAACACCATAGTCGGCGAATCATATTGATCATAGCCCAAGAATGCGATAGCGAGATCTTTGATAACGAGTGCGCCCTTGACGATTTCATTGCCGATGCTCAATCCGTTGAAGCTGTTCGTAAAATAAACCACTCCCAGCTTATGCTTCTTGAAAGCTATGATGTAATTCCGGAAAATTCCGTAGTCGCCCCACTGCCAGAAAGCATCCCCTTCCGGGAACCGTTGCACCCCGAACCCGAGGCTCCAATAAATATCTTTGTCAACCTCGACCTGAGGAACGAGCATCATCTTGGCGGTTTCCTTCTTGAGCCCTGTACCATTCATGACAGCGATGACGAACCGAGCATAATCTCCGGCAGTGGTGTAAAGACTGGCCGCTGCATGCGACCTGGTCCGTTTGCGGAATTCTCTCGACTCACTTAGCATACCATGGCCTGAAGCAGATTGAGTTTCGTATTCATCCCTCCACACCATGCAGCTATCCTTCATTTCTAGCGGATCCAGCACATAGTCTTTCATTAGCTCTTTAAGCTTTTTGCCTTTGAGGTGTTCCACGACATTCTGAAGGTACCAGTATCCCTGGGCCGAGTATTTATATTTTTCTCCTGGCTCGAAGAAAAGTGGATAAGGTTTTCCCCGTTCTCCGTGCGGCATTCCGGACGAATGCGAAAGAACATGGCGAGCGGTTATCTTGCGAAACCAGTCTGAGCGGAATCCCTCATAATCCATAGGGTGTTGCAGGCCTTCTTCGATTTTTTCTTGGGGAATATATTTTATAAGGGGAGTATCTAAATCCAGCAGGCCTTCATCGACCATCCGGAGCACAGCATAGGCAAAAAACGGCTTGGTGAGGGAGGCAGCTTCAAAGATCGTCTCTTCGGTGACTGGCTCACCGGTCTTAGCATTCTTGACCCCGAAGCCTTTATTCCAGATTATTTTTCCCTTCCTGATGAAAGCGATGGAAAGCCCGGGGATGTTGGCCTTTTCCATGAGCTGGGGAATGACTCCCTCGAGTTCGGCTATGAGCGCCTTGTTCTTAGTCTTTAGCCTGAGAGCAGAGGTCTCCTGGGCCTGACCAAAACATGCGGCCAGAAACAAGCCGATAAAGAGGACGCTTAATATTCTCTGAAAGTCGGAAATTTTTCTCATTCCTATGCTCCTTTTATATGCTTGGCTTTACTATTCATACGGGAAAATCAGTCAAAAGGTTACCCGAAAAAATCCCAGATATTGAAGAGAAGAGTCAGT
The DNA here is from genome assembly GCA_011772495.1 of Candidatus Aminicenantota bacterium. GTDB lineage: Bacteria > Acidobacteriota > Aminicenantia > Aminicenantales > Aminicenantaceae > WVZL01. The sequence continues at coordinate 48,303 of WVZL01000022.1, read as the reverse complement.
TTAACAAAAAAAAAGACATGATTTAAGGAAAAACTTAAAGAGCGCACCTTATAGAGAGAGCATTGAATTACTGTGAACGGCGACTAATTCTATGTGGGCTCTAAATCCAAAAGCCTTTAGTGTTGCAGCCAAGAGCTTTTTTGGATATATTCATGGGCTGGAGGTGGATATGAAAAAGAACACAGGGTTTTGGACCTTTTTGACCTATTTCTGTTTTCTATTGATTTCATACCTCTCTCTTATTGCTGGAGAGAAGAAACCTCTGACTTTTGTGGACGCTATTAATATCAAGAGTATCTATAATTTGAGGCTTTCACCAGACAGCAATCAGGCTCTCTTCACCCAGAGCGAAGCAGACTGGAAAGGGAACCGTTCGCTATCTCATATCTGGCGCATGAACACGGATGGCACAAAGGTGGTTCAGATGACGAACGGAAAAGATGGCGAAGGGGGTGGTATCTGGTCTCCGGATGGAGAATACATTTCCTTCATCACCAAGCGAGAGAGTAAAGAAGCTCAGGTTTTTCTGCTTGCTAACAGCGGTGGGGAGGCCATCCCACTCACCGACCATAAAACCCGCATCCGGAGCCACCGCTGGTCGCCCTGCAGTCAGAAGATCTACTTTCTTGCCGAGGATCCTTTAACGAAAGAAGAAGAGAAAAAGAAGAAAGACAAGGACGATGCCCTCATCTTCGAACAAGACTTCAAACCTGCCCATCTATGGGTTTTTGATCTGAAGACCAAAGAAGAAAAACGTTTAACAGAGGGCGATTTCACGATCCGGCAGTTTTCCGTTTCTAGAGACGGAACAAAGATGCTTTTCGCTGCAGCTCCCACACCGCTTTACGATGATATCCTTAACTCTGAAATCTGGGTCATGGATCTGAAAGACAGTTCCAGGCGCCAGATCACTCAAAACGGAATTTTTGAGAGCGATATCTCCCTTTCCCCGGACAACAACCAGATTCTTTTTGTGGCCGACGCTGACCCGAATTTAAAAGACTACTATTACCAGTCCAATTTTTTCACGGTTCCTGCCGAGGGAGGAACACCTAAGGCTCTCCTCCCGGATTTCCCCTATGAAGTGTATGATACGGAATGGTCGGCAGACGGGAAATCTATCTATTTCACCGCGAATATGGGTGTTCACAGCGAAATCTTTTCTTTAAGGCTCAAGGACCTGAAGCTCAAGCAGCTCACCGACGGAAATCATGCTATCTATGGCTTCGATTACAATCCCAAGACCGATACTCTTCTGTACGAGGTGAGTTCACCGCAGAATCCGGACACCTTCTGGATGATGGACCAGAAGAGCCGTGCGGCTCGAATGATCCATGACCCTCATCCAGAACTCAAGGACTTCAAGCTGGCCGAATACGAGGCGGTCCGCTGGAAGAGTACGGATGGAAAGGAAGTGGAAGGAATTCTTATCTACCCGGTGGACTTTGAAAAAGGAAAACGCTACCCGCTGCTTGCTCACACCCATGGCGGGCCTATGGGATCGGATAAGTTCACCTTTGACGGCTATGCGCATGCCCGGGCGGGACGAGGCTATGCCGTATTCAAGCCCAATTACCGAGGAAGCACAGGCTACGGCAATGAGGTTCTCCGGGATATGGTCGGACATTATTTCCTTCATGCCGACGATGATGTGCTAACCGGGGTAGAATATCTGGTCCAGAAGGGTATCGCTGATCCAGAAAAACTCGGGACATTGGGATGGAGTGCAGGCGGACACATGACCAACTGGCTGGTCACCCAGACAGACAAGTTCAAGGCAGCCTCTTCTGGAGCCGGGGCATCGAACTGGATATCTATGTATGCCCAGAGTGACGTCCGGATCTACCGCACGCCCTGGTTTCTAGGGAATCCCTGGCACGAGGATTCTCCTCTCCAGACCTTCCGAGAGCATTCTCCGATCTTTTATGTCCACCAGGCTAAAACGCCGACCCTTATCCTGTGCGGGGAGAACGACCGGAGAGTCCCGCTGCCCCAGAGTGTTGAGATGTACCGCGGTCTCAAAGCCAACGGCGTGCCCACAGAGCTGGTCATTTTCCCGCGTTCTGGACATGGACCGAGGGAATTGAGACACCGGCTCTACAGGTATAACAAAGAATTTCAGTGGCTGGAAAAATACATCATGAACCGGGACTTTGAATTCGAAAAACCACCGACTGTCGATGACAAAGATGATAAAGACAAACCAGAGTGATCAAGGAGGCAAAGGTATTAAATCCTCCTTGTCTATTCATTTTTTCTTTAATTAGTTTTCGGAACAAAATATCTATTCTCTAATTTCATTGAAACATCTAGAAACAAACATTGTGTCCCCAGAGCGAAAACCTGTCTCATTCCTGGTATTCAAACACGTCATCCAACGAAACACCGAACACCCGGGCAATCCTGAAGGCCAGGGCGAGCGAGGGCACGTATTTCCCTTGTTCCAGGGCAATGATAGTCTGGCGGGTGCATTTGGAACGGTCGGCGAGTTCCTGCTGGGTCATCTCCCCGTTTTCAAACCGCAGTCTTCTGAGGTGATTCGTTATCTCAGCTTTGGCCATGACCGCTCATCCTTGCATCAATAACTAGGTAGGCAATCGCATTGGATATAAACCCCACAAAAACGCTCGATAACGCTAAAAACCATACCCAGCCTACTGGCAGGAGTTTAAGCTCCTGATAGCCCTTATAAAACCCATACAAGAACGCGCAGAGCAAAAAAACATATGCCAATAAGGTGTAGAAGGCGATCGAATAGGATTGCTTGGCGATCAGCTCATCTCGTTCATCTTTAACCAACGGCTTGCCGCCGGTTCGGTTACGGGTCAGAAAAAACATTGAAAAGTATGAAAAAAATCCTAGGGACATGCACACGCGAGTGAGAGTATTCTTGCCCTCGCCTTCTAAGAAAGATGTCGGTCCACCTCCAGAAAAGAAAATAACTACAATGGCGATCATAACCACGCCCCAGATTAAGAGGCTCCATAAAGCCCGTTTCTTCAGTTGTGTCATTAAAACCTCCTTTTCTTTACTCGGCAAAAAACTATTCCTTCGTAATAATTACTATACATAATGTAATATTATTATTACAATATGTCAATCTTTTTTTTCTTTTTGTAAAAAATAATAAACTTTATTATTATGCCTGGAAACTGCTGACGAGACATTCCTGCATGTAAAAGCTGAGCTTGAAATTCTCAGCTTTTAAGCCAATAATATCTAAAAACGCACCGAAAAACGTGATTTACAAAAGGAGAAAAAATGAAGTTTAAACGGAATTTCATTTTCTTATTCTTTTTGGCAGTGTTTATGGTCAATCTTGCTGCCGGACAAGCCATTTTCGATATCGAACTGAAAAACAGGGAAGCCGCGGTCTGGTATCTCTTTCACTCTGGATGGGCCATTAAAACATCCAACACATTGATGATTTTCGATTACTTGGTAGAGATGCAGCCGCCGAAGGATCGTTCATTATCCAATGGATTTGTCGATCTCAATGAGATCAAAGATCAAAACCTATATGTGTTCGTATCGCACAGCCATGGTGATCATTTTGATAAAAAGATTCTAGAATGGAAAAAGGCAATCCCCAATATCACTTACATATTCGGTTGGAAGACTAAGGAGGCGCGGGTCCATCATGCATTCGGCGAAGACCGCATTTCTAAGTCTATTGGATTGTTAAAGGTCAAGAACATTTTTCATAATTTCGATAACATCCCTGAATCGGCTTTCCTGATAGAGGTGGACGGCCTGACTATTTATTTTTCAGGCGACCATGGGAATTCTCCCGGTGCCTTGAATCCGGTTTACAAGGACAATATAGATTATATATCTCAACAATCTAATAAATTTGACTTAGTCTTCCTTTCGGTTTTCGGAAGCCCTACCTATGACGGAGAGTTGTATGCGATCGATAAATTCAAGCCTTCAGTAATGCTCCCCATGCATTATGGAGGAAGAGAACTGAATGCAAAAATATTTGTAACCCTAGCCCGGCCAAAATTTCCAGAGACCGTGTTCTGGTATCCTCTAAACAAAGGCGATAGATTTTTATACAAAAAGGGCAAAATCTTCCCTTTGAAATGAACCCATATAGGTATCCTGCTTTCATATAATTTCACGGATTTATCGATCACTTTTTCAACCCCATCTTTTTCAACAAAGCGATGTACCTGGGGTCCGTACTGATTTCTGTGAATATTGGGTCTGATTGTAAGAAAGACAACCGCTTGTCTCGTTTTTCATATCCTTTTTCCAGCCAAACAAAACCCTTGTCCTTCTCCCCAAGAGCAAAATATATGATGGCCACACAATATGAAGGTATATAGGTCTCCTTGGCTCTTTCCAAGAAATCATTCAGTATTGGACGAGCCTCGTCTCTCCTCTTCATCAGCGCATAGGCAACGCCGACCCAGGCTTCTACGTATGGATCCCAGGTTTTCGATAGCTGCCTTTCTTTTTGCAGTGCTGTCAGAGCCTCCTCAAACATCGACTTTTGCAAGTACACCCATGCGAAATGAAGATGGATATAAACAAAATTCGGGTCCAACTCGAATGCTCTCTGCAAGGCTTCTAGTGCCTTTTCGTAATGAGCGCCATAATAGTAGAATTGTCCCAGGTTTCTGTTTATGACCAAAGAAAGAGGGTCCAATTCGTGGGCTCTTTCTATCTTCTCTATAGCCTCATTTATCCTACCCCTGCGCATCAAGTAAAACGCATACCAATGATGAGCTGTTGCATAATGGGGGTTAAGCTCAAGGGCGCGCTTGAATTCCTCCTCTGCTTCCTCCCAATTCCAGGAATCTGAGAGAATAACTGCCAATGAACTATGCGCTTCGCCGAGTTCTTTGTCGAGCTCTAAAGCTTTGGTTATAGAATCTTTGGCTTTGGATATGGCTTCTTCAGGCGGAAAAGAAATATAATCTGGAAGGGTACTATAAGAGTCAGCCAGACCAATATAAGGCAGAGCATATTTCGGGTCTAGTCCAATCGCCTCCTCAAAATGTTCGATAGCTTTCTTTAGGTCCTGTCCAGTACGCTTGTTCCAGAAGAAACGCCCTTTTAAATAAAGACGGAAGGCCTCTGGATTGATTGAGGGTAATTTCGTAAGACGCGTCACCTCCTCTGGGGTGAGCACAACTTTGATTTGCTGAGCAATCGAGCGAGCTAATTCCCTCTGCAGCTCCAGGATGTTGCTCAGGTCTCTCTCATAGCTATCAGCCCATAAATGCCGGTCTACAGCGGCCTCGATCAATTGGACCGTAATCCTCACCCTCTTTCCTACAAGCAACACCGAGCCTTCCACGACTACGCCAACATTCAATTCCTGGGCAATCTCGGGCATGATCTTGCTTGCGCCCTTGTACTTCATCACTGAGGTCCGTGAGATCACCCGCTGCAGTCCGCTGATCTTGGACAGCTCGGAAATCAAGGATTCTGTCATCCCATCGGCAAAGTATTCCTGCTCGGGATCGTTGGATAGATTTTCCAGCGGCAGCACGGCTATCGAATCTATTGCCTTGTCACGGCCGGTGAACAAAGAAATTCCACCTGCAATAAGCAAAATCAATACAACAGCAGCCCCTCCGTACAGAAGAAGCTTTTTCCATTTTAATTTTTCGACCTCTCCAACTGCAGCTTTTATCTTAGGGACTTTTCTTTTGGCCTTGGCAAGGCTTTTCTCTATCCTTGAAAGTTCAGAATTCATCTCAAATGAGCTTTGATACCTTTTCTCTCTTTCCTTTTCCAGGCATTTCAATATCACCTGACTCAGTTCCTCAGGAACTTGAGCGTTGAACTGCCTGGGATCTGTAGCTATCTCTGTCTTGTGTTTCAGAGCTATGTCTAGCGCGCTGTTCCCTTCGAACGGGATCCTCCCGGTCACCATCTCAAACAGGATGACTCCCAAGGAATATATATCTGAACTCTGATTCGCTTCCTTTCCCTCGACCTGTTCAGGAGACATGTACTCAGGTGTCCCGATCATCACTCCGGTACGCGTAAGACCTTTAGCTTCAAGGGAACGCGCTATCCCAAAATCCAGAATCCGGGCATTTCCTTCTTTATCAATAATGATGTTACTCGGCTTAAGATCGCGGTGCACAACTCCCAGCCTGTGAGCTTCAGCTAGACCCTCGCCTACCTGCTTGGCTATGTTTATGGCTGTTCCCACGCTCAGTTGTTTCGTCATCCTGATCATACTTCTTAAATCTTCTCCCGGCACATACTCCATGGTAATGAAATAGGCTCCTTCTTTCTCACCGAGGTCATACATCTTACAGACATTCCTATGGGCGATCTTACGAGTCAATTTCAACTCATTACTGAAGCGTTTTATGGTTTTTTTATCAGCTGCAATCTTGGGCTTGATCAATTTCAAGGCTACTTCTTCTTCTATCATCTTATCTTCAACCCTGAAGACACTCCCCATCCCGCCTTTTCCAAGCTCCTCTATGATTTCGTACCTGCCAGCAAACGTCGTTCCTCGGGTTAACCTCTCCTGAGGAGGTTCGTGAGTCCTGGTTGGTGGCAATGTTTCTTCAGAGAGCGGAAGCAGAGCGGCGCATTTTAGGCAATATTTGGAATCAGGGGGATTATCCGTTTGACATTTCAGGCATTTCATATTCAAGAATCCTGTTTAATCGGGAATGCAAAAAAATAAAAACTATCGAAAAAATAGTCTATGAGTTGCTCACGAAAAAGTCAAACAGCGTGATCAGATTTTTACTTTCAACATTAGGTCCGCTTATTAGAATAAAAGGTAAAGGTCAGCACAAAGTCAACCTTCTTCCATTTGACATTTCACATTTACCCAATTAATCTTAGTCCTTTATTTTATCTTTAACAGAAAGGAGGAGTCATGAAGAAAAATATTTTGTCAGGACTCGTTATTCTTTTGTGTGTTGCCTTGGTTATGCCAGGCATGATTAGCGCCACAGACCAAGCTAAATCGAAACCCATATCGACCAATAAGGACAAGTTGTTAAAAATGGCAGTTCAGGGTAAGATAGCGCCAGCCAAACCTTCAAGATCATACAGCACAACCTGGGATGGAAAACCCAAGATGGCGATCGGAATCGGTGGGATCAATTACAACTTGAAGATCGGTGATAAGGCCTTCGGGTGGGCCAACGGCGACAGGGCTACCATGGGTGTGGCGACTGTTGGAGCTGGAGAAGCCCGGTCAAGATCTTCCTGGCGCAACTATACTTCAGTAGGCAACGAGGTGAAACTCCTAGATGGTGAAGCCAAGGGGGAAAAAGGCATTATCGTCGGGAAGTTCAGAGATTATGTGCTGGTTCATTTCGAGGATGATGTCCTGGAGAAACTGGCCATCGGCGACACTCTGCATGTGAAAGCCTACGGAATCGGCCTGGAGATTGAGGGATTCAAGGATGTATTTGCTCACGGAGTAACTCCTGAGTTATTGGAGAAGATGATTGTCCAAACTGACGCCGGCAAGCTTGAGGTGCCGGTGGTCAGAGAGATACCGGGCGAGATCGTTGGTCAAGGTGCGGGAGGCTCGAGCCTTTCCGGTAACTGGCATATCCAGACCTGCTATCCCCCTGACATCAAGAAGTACGGTTTAGACGAGCTGCGTTTCGGTGATCTCGTTCTTCTGAAAGACACTCAGACTGATTATGGAAAGGGTTTCTATAAAGGAGGAGCGACTCTAGGTATTGTCTGCAGCGGACCGAGCGATATATCCGGTCTCGGGATCGGCGTGACCCCGATTCTATCCACCAGGTTTGGCAAACTAACGGCGCGCCTTGATCCCGCCGCCAACATCGGAAAATACCTCGGTATAAAGAAAAAGAAACCCACGCCTCGCCCCAATACATCAACCTTGAAGACCAATAAAGACCAGCTCATCACCACTGCCGTTGAAGCGGTCGTGCACCCTGCAGGAAGTTGGGGTTACGGGACGACCTATGACGGCCGAGCAATACAAAGCTTAGGAACAGCTTCGATAAATTATACAGTTTCCCTCGGAGACTCGACCTATGGTTGGGCGAACGCCGACCATGTCGAACCAGATGTCACCATCCAGGGTCGCGACAGAGATGGTCCCTGGGAATGTGCTATAGCTATTCTCGCCTGTATTGGCAATGAAGCCAAAGTCATCTCTGGTGAGGCCAAGGGAGCCAAAGGATTCTACATCGGTCGACACGCAGGCTCAGATGACCTGGCCTGGTTCCCGAAGGATGTTCTCGAGAACCTCACTCTGGATGATAAAGTTCAGGTTAAAGCCAAGGGCGTGGGGCTCAAGATCGAAGGCTTCGAAGACGTGAGAGTGAACAAGCTTTCTCCCGAACTACTGGAAAAGCTAGGCATCACCATAGAAAACGATCAGCTGGTGGTGCCAGTGGTGATGGAGGTTCCAGGGCATATCATGGGCTCAGGATTGGGATGGCCTTTCATAGAAGGTCTAGATTACGACATTCAGACCACCTGCCCAGAAACAGTTGAAGAATATGGCTTGAAAAAACTCAGGTTAGGAGACTTGGTAGCCATAAGAGATCATTATGACTACTACGGAAATGGAAGATACAAAGATGCTGTGACTATAGGAGTCTGCATCCACGGATTCAGCAACTACTCAGGGCATGGTCCAGGCCTGAACATCATCCTGAGCGCTCTGCCTGGCAGGATAAAGCCCAAGATCGACCCTCACGCCAACATTGCCTACTATCTTGGAACTAGAGAAAAACCTTCCAAATAGGAGGTCGGGCCAAGCTAACTGATTTATTTTGAATCATTTAATAAATTGGGGTCAGACCAAGCTAAATTATTTAAATTGTTTTAGTTAAGTTCGATTTTTAGTTCATTTTTACTCTTATAAGTGCATTTTTGGGGTCAAAAATAGGCTTTTAAGGAAACCTAAGATGATCTGGTAAGCATCTGAAGTTGTTATTTCACAGAAAAGGCAAAATTGCGCTTAGAAAATCAAAGGATGCTTAAACAATTATTTTTGCCTGCAAAAAAGCCGGTTTAAGGCGAAAGAAGGGGCTATATTTTGGCTTAACTCACTAAAAATAAAATAGATAGATTGGTCTGACCCCAATTAGCGGCAGCGCTGCCAGTCTGAATCGCTGTAGAAGTGCTCCAGCTCCTTCCACAAATCCTTGATATTGCAGGTCATGACGATAAGGTCCTGCTTCACTCCATTCCTGTCTTCGACATAATCAGGAATGAGGAGTTCCTCCCGGAATCCGAGTTTTCGGAAAATCCGCTGGGCGGCGATCTGAGGTCTCATCATCTTGACGACCACCAGCTCTACTTTTTTCTCAACTGCTAGAAAATACAGCTCTCTCACCATGATCATCCCAAGCCCCTTTTTCTGGAATGGTTTGGCCACGATGACCCGGAGTTCTCCCTGATGCTTGCGCCATTCCTCGGCTGAAAGCTCGAGAGCCCCGTCGGCAATGATTTCATCGTCGAAAAGGGCAACGAGACGGAAGACATTGCCCGTCTTGATCAGCTTGATTCTCTCCTCAACAATCTTCCTGTCTTTAACATCGACCCTTAAATATTTTCGGTCGGCAACCGGAAGCGCAGAATAAAATAGCATCAACCTGTCCAGATCCTTGATAGAGAGTTCTCTGATGGTAACTTCTTTCCCGTCTTTCAAAGTATCGATTTTATCCATTAAGAAAGCCTCCTCACTCGGAACTCAAAATATAGGAACAGATTGAAGAAATGTCAAGCTTCTCCTCACTATTCTTCCTTTTTTCTTTACATGAATGAGAGCCTTTACTAAATGTATTCGTACTGTCGCTCTTTTCTCTTATTAGAGTCCCGGCTTAGAAAAAAGATTCTGAGGTTTTCCATTGGGCTTAATGGGATATGGATTTATTGACTATTTTTCCAGGCCCATTTTTTTCAGAAGCTCTTTGAACCTGGAGTCAGAACTGACATTGTCGAATAACGGATATGTTTTGAGTTTTTTCAGATTGGTATCACGTTCTTCATACGCCTTCTCCAGCCGCTCAAAACCCTGATCATTATCGCCTAGAGCAAAATGAATTACTGCTATATCGCTCGACGCCACATACATCTCCTTAGCCCGCGCTTCCAATTCCTCTAAAATCTGTAGTGCTTTCTCTTTATCACGCATTAGCGCATAGGTGACTCCTAGAAGAGACTCTATGTGTGGATTAAATCCTCTTATAATATCCTTTTCTTTCTGAAACTCTTCCAAAGCTTGCTCGTACATCGACTTCTGCAGATACACTAGCCCCAGATATCGGCGTGAGCCAATAAAGTTCGGGTCTATCTCGATAGTTTTCTGCAAAGCATCGATCGCCTTATCGTACTCGCGGGCGCGGTAGAAGTGCTGTCCTGTATTCCTGTTTATGATAAGAGAAACAGGATCAAGCTCACGGGCTCTGTTTATCTCTTCCAGAGCTTCTTCAAACCGAGCCATGCACATCAGTAATTGCGCATAATGATGGTGAGCTGCTGCATAATTGGGATTGATCTCAAGGGCTCGCTTGATCTCCTGCTCCGCTCCTTCCCAATCCCACTCATGGTCAAATTTAACAAAGGCGAGTGCTTGATGGGCCTCGGCGAGCGAATCATCTATCTCCAGCGCTTTCAGCGCTGCCTCTTTTGCCATCGAGAAAGCCGCTTTTGGCGCCATGTAACCATAATCTCCGATCATACCATAGGTGTAAGCCAAGCCTGTGTAGGCCAGGGCATAGTTTGGGTCTCTTCCTATCGCCTTCTCAAAATACTCAAGAGCCTTGTTCAAATTCTCTTTGGTACGCCTGCTAAAGAACCAATTGCCCTTCAAATACAGATTATAGGCTTCAATATCTTCGGTATGGCGTCTTAAAAGCACAGTTTTCTCTTCTCCCAGTAGTCCTACCTTAAGCATATCCACAATGGCCAGGGAAATCTCATCCTGGATGGCAAACACATCCTTCAGCTCTCGGTTGTACTGTTCTGACCAGATAAGAGACTCATCAGCAATGTTGATGAGCTGGGCTGTGATGCGCACCCTATTCCCTGCTTTCTGTACACTCCCTCTCAGGACGGCATTAACCTTCAATTTCTCTCCGATGGTTTGAATATCTTCTTCTTTGCCTCGGAAAGAAAACGAAGAAGTCGTGGCTGGAACCCGCAGTTCTTTGACCTTGGTCAAGGCATTTATGAGTGATTCTGCTAATCCATCACACAAGTATCCCTGGTCTTTTTGGGGGCTTAAATCATTAAAAGGAAGAACAGCCACCGAAGCTTGGCCGGGAAAAAGAGAATCTCCTTCTTTTTGGGGAAGAACCTGCCAGATGATAATACCGATAATTGCGATAGCGATAACAACTAGAGCAGGAATTAGGAGCTTCCTCAGGCCGAAGGTTACCGTGATCTCTTTAGACGTGATTGGCTTTCGCTTGGTAGAAACTCTTTCAGTCGAAGGAATCCCTCTCTCTATCCTCTCAAGCTCAGAACTCACTTCTCCGGCACTCTGATACCGTTTTTCCTTATCCTTCTCCAAGCATCTCAATATCAAGAGACTCAGATCATCGGGAATCTGGGCATTAATCTCTTTGGGATCTTTTGGAATCTCGCTCTTTTGCTTTATACCTACGGTAAAAGGAGTATCTCCTTCAAAAGGCACTCTTCCAGTTGACATCTCGTAAAGAATAATGCCCAAAGAATAAATGTCCGAACGCTGGTCAACATCCTTTCCTTCCACCTGCTCTGGAGACATGTATTCAGGTGTGCCGATCATCACTCCTGCACCGGTTATACCCTTGCCCTTGATGGAACGGGCTATCCCAAAATCCATGATCCGGGCATTCCCCTCTTTATCGATCATGATGTTATTTGGCTTTAAATCACGGTGCACTACACCCAACCGATGGGCTTCAGAAAGCCCTTCGCATACCTGCTTGGCTATGGATATTGTCTTTCCAACGGGTATCTGCCCAAACCTTCTTATCGAACTCTTCAGGTCCTCCCCGGGCACATACTCCATAGTGATGTAATAGGTGCCCTTTTCCTCGTTCAAGTCATACATCCGGCAGACGTTCCGGTGAGCGATTTCACGAGCAGTCTTTAATTCATTACGGAAACGTTCTATGGTTCTCTTTTCAGCAGCGATCTCTGGCTTGACCAGTTTCAAGGCTACTTCGCCCTCTATCTTTTTATCGAATACCCTGTAGACCTTGCCCATGCCGCCTTTCCCGAGCTCCTCGATGATCTCGTATCTCTCTGCGAAAGTGGTTCCCCGGGTTAGCTCTTCTTTGGCTGCTTCGAGAGTCTCGGTGGGAGCAGAGATTTCCTCTGAAGGAGGAAGCTGAGTCCCGCACTCACCGCAGAACTTCAAAGTATCAGGATTATCAGTTTCGCATTTCGGACATTTCATGGTCTCTAGAGTTCCATTAATTATTTGTTAATAAAATAATCATTAACCACAAAATAGTCAAATCAGATGAGATTTATCTCGGTTAAAAAAGAAATTCTAAGAGAAGCTGCCTCAGGCTGACCTGCCAATTGGAGAATGAAAATATAGTGAAATACAAAATTATGTAACTGGGGTATTTCTCTTTCTTCCCTTGTTACTTAACCACGGCCCAGCATTCAATCTCCAAACGCGCTCCCATGGCAAGCCCGCTGGTTCCGAAGGCGCTGCGAGCAGGTTTATGGTTAGGGAAATAGGTAACGTAGACTTCGTTCATAGCAGCCCATTCACTGATGTCGGCCAGCATAACCGTGCACTTGACGACTTGATCCATAGAAGAGCCATATTTTTCAAGGGTTCGTTTAATATTCTCCATGGTTTGTTTTGTCTCTGGTTTGATACCACCTGGAGGAAGAGCTCCTGTGGCGGGATCAACCCCGATCTGGCCGGAAAGTATCAGCCAATCACCGACTCTCACAGCTTCTGAAAACGGCATGTCTGCTAAATTGTCCGAGGCTAGAAATTCTACTGAAAGCGCTTGTTCTCCTGTTTCTTGAGATTGGCAGGAGATGAATGCCAGCACCAGTATCAATCCAAAAATTTTTACAAGCTTCATCTGTGACCTCCTTTGAAAATAACTAAGGCGATGTTTCATTATATATACGAGACCAAAATGGGCTGTCAAACCCCCTGCGATAAAGCCCACCGCTAAAATTCGCCTAAGGGTGGATTTCAAAACGTCTTAAAACTGGGCAATGATTGCCTAAAACGGGATGAAATAATGAATAAGGCGCGTATATTATTCTATACTTCTCGCCATTCTCAAGAACTGCATCCAATGCAGATATGAATTACGAATTTTTCTTTTAAAAAAAAAGTTTCCTTAATGTGATCAGCTTTCAGGAAGGTTCATTCCGTAAAAATGTATAACCGGTTCTTTGCGGAAATGGATATTGTATCTTCTTATCTTTTCATTCAGTGTCGTGTACTTAATCCCTAAGAATTTTGCGGAGTTCTTTTGATTTCCGTTGAATCTAGCTAGAGTTTTAACGATTATGATTCGCTCAAATTCTTCAATAAATTCCTTGAGGTCTATTCCATCCTTCATGAACACAGACTCGATGAGGGAATCCCTGGCGTTCTTCCGGTCTCTTTTTTTCGGGTGCCTTTCTTGATGGGACTGCAGATCGCTATCCTTCAAGTATTGGAGAATTCTGTTGATGTAGAGTCGTTGCATCTGGATATCATTTTCTTTAGAAATGAGGCGCTTATGTTTATCTGACATTTTTTCCCCTGCCTTATAAATCTCCTTTTTTTGATATTATCCACCAGACAGTTTTGCAAAATGCATGCCACCTCATTCATAAAAATCTCAAAAGATGCTCTCTTAATAGTAAAAAAATAGATTTCCCTTCCAGAATATTTTAATTACAGGCCAAGCATATGAATTAACTTTCACAAAATAAAGGAGATACATATATCAATCAAAATCGTCTGAAAAATGATGAAGGAAAGAATACCTGAGAAATAATGAGAATAACCAGAATAATGCTTCTCAAATCGCGTCCGAAAAATTCACCAGAGCCGGGATTTTTCAATTCTCTGTATGAAAATTAGCCAGATTCTAAAGCATTCTGCTATTTATTTTATTTTGTGTAATTTCCGGGTCTTATTCGACTTCTGAGTGTCTAAAAATTAGACTTATTGCTTAGTTAAGTGAGTCCAGCAATTTTGGCAGAAAATCCATGACGATTCTTTTGAATTCTCCAAGAAGGATTTCAGAAACACTCTCCTATTTGCTCTACTGAAATATGCTTGAATATCTCTTTGAATAATCTTGGCATAAAAAATGCAAATAGTGCCTAGATTTCAGAAATCGCAAAAAAACCAATCACTGACAGACAATGTCAGAAAAAGATGATTCTTTTAGGTCCTGTCCACAGTGGCTGCTCCCTGAAAGCAGATATGAAACTCTTAGGCCAGCTCTTACGTATGGAAACGTATCAGGTTATCTGATATAAGAACGTGAACAAATCTTTCATTTTAAAAGGGTGAAGAGAACGACCATGGATTCTTGATTGAACCTGAGAAAGGCAGCGTCAGGAAAAATTCAAGCAAAGGAGAAAAGAAAAATGAAAACAGGAAATTTCTCTGAAAAAGATGTGCTGAATTTAGCCAGAGAGGAATACAACAAAGGAAATGCAAAATTCAAAATCGTCCCTGAGAAATGTGCCTTACTCGTTATTGATATGCAGGATGAATTTGTGAAACCTCACTGGGCACCGGATTGGGTACCGGAAGCAACCAGGCAGGTTCCCCGTATCAAAAGGCTGATCGAACACTGCAGGAACAAAAACATCCCGGTCATTTATACAGTATATTCAAAAACACATCATTACTTTGACCGCCCGATGACTGGAAAATTCATGCCGGGAAGATATTCGGAGTTGGACATTGATTCTTCACAATTTTTTTTAGAAGGACGGGTATGGCATGAACTGGCTCCGAGAGAGGATGAAATTGTGATTCATAAACCTTCATATGGTGCATTCTGGGACACTCCATTAGAGACGATTCTTAAAAACCTGGGGAAAGACACAGTCATAATTTGCGGCACTGTAACAAACATTTGCTGCGGAATGACAGCACGTCAAGCCTACGAAAGAAGCTTCAAAGTTGTATTCGGAAGCGATGCGACATCACCAGATGACCCCGATTTGCAGGAACCGGAATTGAAGGTATTGAGGAAAAATTATGCAAAAGTCTTGCTATTAGAGGAAATAATTGAGGCTTTATAGAACTTCGCCAAATAAGGGCAGTGACCCAGAGCTTGTTGAACTAGAGCTCATCATTAACTCTGTTTGACTGCTAGTTTTCCATATGGTATAAGCCAAAAATACTCTCTACGGGAATGTCAACACAAACAATGGAGGAATTTCTTGCCAGCCGCCAAGAAAGCTCTTACTCCTGAACCTCATCTTAAATTCAAACCTTTGACACCCGAAATCTGGACTGAATTTGAAAAGCTATTCGGTCCAAAAGGCGCCTGCGGAGGCTGCTGGTGTATGTGGTGGCGGTTAAAACGCTCCGATTTTGAAAAGCAAAATGGCGAAGAGAACAAGCAAGCCATGAAAAAGCTAGTCCATTCCGGCAAGATCCCTGGTATATTGGCGTATTTGAATGACAGGCCGATTGCCTGGTGCTCGATCGCTCCTCGAAAGGACTTCATACTTCTGGATCGATCACGCATACTCAAGCCAATCGATGATAAACCAGTATGGTCTGTCGTCTGTTTATTTGTGGCCAAGCCTTTCCGAAGAAAAGGCATTACTCCCTCACTGCTGAGAGCTGCAATCACCTATGCCTCTGAGAAGGGAGCAAAAATTATTGAAGGATACCCGATCGACACCAAGAAAGACAATTATCCTGTTGTCTTTGCCAGCACAGGATTATATGCTGCCTTCATAAAAGCAGGGTTTAAAGAATGCGCTCGTCGCTCAAAAACAAGGCCTATCATGAGATTCTTCATTGAGGAAGAAGTACAAAAAAGATCTTGATTTCATAGCTTTCATATATCCAATAATTCCCTCCCTTAGGCACTTGTAAATTACCTACAATTTCAACTTCCCGACGATGCGAAACAAAAACATCAAATTGAAAATGAAGGAATCAATGACTGTACAAGAGGAGGGAAACGTTAAGAAGAGGTTTAACAAAAGTAAATTTGAAGGGAATTATAACGACAAAATATTTGGAGAGGTGAGCAAAATCAAAAACAAAATAATCATTATTTTTGGCCAATACTTATCCATAAGAAAGATATTTCTTTTCCGCCTTTTCCTCATACTCCTGCTTCCCAATCTCCAGGCCCGTCTGAGATTCGTCGGACCCAATCCTTACTATTCCTTCTTGATTTTTCCCCAGGACTCGAGGCTTTTTAATCCCTACTCGAGCATTTTCTTCCTGTATTATGGGCGTCGGGGATGGAGGGGACACTTGGATAGGCCTGCTATTGCACCGAGCCCAAACTACGTAGCCACCGAAGAGTCTGCCCAAGAAGATTTCTACGGGACCAAAATCGCCGAAGCCAGCTTCAAAGAACCTGGCATACTCCTTCCCTCTTAGCTGCTCCTTATATAATAGATTTTAAGGGCATTCGATTCATCCCGCTGGTTTCCGGACAACTGGATATCTTTAACCTCAACGCTTCAGGAGAAACCATCTATTACGGAGAAAACTTCAATTCTCTCATTCCCTTCTCTTCCGAGCTCTCGCAGATAAATTCTGAAATGTCACTGGGTTTCCTGGCTTCGACCGCCATAAAAAATATACCTATCGGGATGGTCTTCAACTACAAATATTCGAGCGAAGCTAGGCCAAGCGGTTACTTGAAATTCACCAAAGACGGACAAGAAACCAGGCTCAACCGGTACAACTGGGGCTGGTCAACGCGTTTCAGCTGCAATCATATCTTCGGAGGCCCGACCAGTATTGATTCCTTCTGGCAGGATGAATACACCCACACCAAAGGCTCGCAATTTGATCTCACCATCGGAACAGACATCAAGGAGAACAAACTGGGATTCCGATTCCGCAAATCCACCGAATACGGAGATTACTACTATTATTCTGAATCCATGAATCAATATGCTAAGGACGAATGGAGCGATAAGACTTCCAAAACCATGCTGAGATCATATGATGTCTTCAAAATCACCAACATCGGCAGCGCCAAGCTGTTCCCGTGCGGTGTTCTCGAGGCTGACTTTATCCGCAAGAATTATACCTGGGAAGGCGTCGACCTCCTGGATACATACAAAGAAAATCTCTTCGTAGCCAAGTTTCTGCCTTTTCTCCATTTCGATATCAGCGACGGAGGATTCTTCAGGATAGGAACCTCGGCGAGCTTCTTCTGGAAGGACTATGCTTACCGAGAAGTCTGGGGAAGCCAGGAGGTCTACTCCCACGGCTGGGCCTACTTCTGGTGGGAACCTTACTGGGAAAGGTCGAGCTACGGAAAGACCTTCACCTTCATCAATTTCACCTAAGCCAACCTGGAGCTTCACCTATGGCCCGAGAAGAACCTGCTCTTGAGCCTGGATTTCTGGAGCCATCAAGTCTTCCGGACCACCAAGAGGTATTACGGCCGCAACCAGAGCGACAACCATGTTTTCCATTTCCACAAGACAGCCGAGAGGAAGAACTATTTAAGAGAGTCGTGGTTCGGCGGAACCTTCGGGATGATGGCCGGAAGCAAGCTGATGTTGGGCGTGTTTCTTGACCTTCCTGTCTATTATAACAAATTCGAATCCACCGAAATCAGTGGTGAGGAAGGAGATTTTTTCAGCGGCCGCTCCGATGCCCAGCCCGCTGTCCGTCAGCCTGTAAGCCTACGGGCGATGATCAGCGTGAGATGGTGAACGGTCTCTTTAGTCATATTTCAAGGCTATTTCTTATTTCTTGTAGGAAGATACTTTTTCAAACATGTGCTCAAGACCCATTTTCTTGAGCAAATGCTTATACCTTGGATCAGGGCTGAGTGCATCAAAGGGCGTTGGAACCGTCCTATAAATCAAGCTGAGTTCTTTACAGTCTGGAGATTCATGTTATAATTGCAACATTCAAGGAGGAAATGATGACCTTTAGGCAGATGATCCTTCTTTACCTAATCACCCTGGTTGTTTTTTTTGTGATAGACATGATCTGGTTGGGTGTCGTGGCCAAGGGATTTTACCGCCGCCATCTCGGGTCGTTCATGAGTCCCAAGGTGAACTGGATCTCAGCTATGCTTTTCTACCTGCTGTTCATAGTCGGTCTGCTGGTCTTTGTCATCCGCCCGGCCCTCGCTGCGGGTGTACCGCTCAATGCGTTATTTTACGGAGCCCTTCTCGGTCTCATCAGCTACGCCACCTACGACCTGACCAACCTGGCTACTCTCAAGGACTGGCCCCTTATTGTTACTGTCGTCGATCTCATATGGGGCACGGTGCTGGGAGGTGTTGTGTCATACGTCAGTGCTCTTATCGGCCGCGCCCTGCTCAAGCTGTAGACAAAGACGTATTTCTAACCATCCAGGCTGACGAAATTCAAATTGACAAGAAATGCCTAATAAAGTCTATCAAGCTCTCGGAAAAATGTCGTGAAGTAATTAATTTCACGCCATTTTGTACTTTTTTATCAGGGAAGTCTTTATTTTCATCTCGGATTATTCAACTTCTTTGCCAACCAACCCCCAAAAACTGCAACAATAGAAAAGATAATTGAATTTGCTAAAATAAGATATAACACTTCTCCTGCCCCGTGGAAGATTGGTAATGACCAGTGTGAGCCAACCGACAATAGAAGCCCCACCAAAAACACCTGCTTGACCTTAAATCCATGGTTTTTTACTACTGACCACCCAGCGAAACCAATAAAAACGACTCCACCTAGAGTAAAAATAGATTGAATGCTAGACGGGATATTGGTGAACAACCTCAAAAGAACAACGACCATCGTAATTAGGAATATTGTGACCAAGAATTTCCAGGAGGCTTTGAAATACTCATTTATATTTTTACTCATTACCTTCAATTTATCCTCTCTATTCTTCTTTGAGTCGCCTGAAGACGATATCAGAGACACCCTCCTGCAAAGGTATGGAAAGGTTATCCACTGTACCGTCATTGCTAAGATGAAAACGAACATTAATCGCTGGAAGGTAAAAGTCAGACGTTGTTCCATTAAACATATCAAAGTGGAAATGTTCCAGCTCAGCGGTTAACCCTGATTGGAAATAGGCAATCAATTTTTCATTGTCCCCCCTCACTTTAACAAAGCCAAACGCTGGATGCTCATAGATTCCTGTATAATCTGTCAGCGGTAGGGAAGGACTCGTATCAGGTTTAGGCTCTTCTTTTGCTCTTCCAGAGGAAGCAAACATTTCCATGATTTCTGCAAATAGATCTTTAAAGTGCGAGTTCCAGTCTCGTTTTTCCAGCATGAGGAGGCGGTCGTAAATGTCTCTTGTTATGATATGAGTGACGAAGTTGAGGGAGTTCGAAATAACTACGACTCCGATGTTTTCATCCGGCAGGATGCTTACAAGCGCCGAAAAACCGTCGATGTTCCCTCCGTGCTCAACAAGACGGTATCCCCGATAATCTGAGACGTACCACCCTTGCCCATATATCGTGGACTGCGCTATCTTTGCTAGTCCGGGATTTCTAATTGTCATATGGGGTAGATACATCTGTACTAATCTTGTTTCAGAGACGAGCTGACTATCGCCGACTTTTCCATCATTGATGTGCAGCTTCACCCATTTCATCAAGTCTTCTATGCATGAATTTATCGAGCCAGCAGGGCCGGTCGCGTCAATATTCCGAAAAGGAACTTTCTCCGCCTTTCCTGTAAATGTTATGTATGGCTGTGCGAAGTCGTTAGCTTTTTGTGATTCAGTAACACTGAAATTGCTATGCTCCATACCAAGGGGTTTGAAAATTCGCCTAGCGACAAATTCTTCCCAAGAATCGCCGCTTAATCGACCGACCAATGTTCCGGCGACCATATACATTAAATTATTGTATTGGAAGATATCTCTAAAACCGGCGTTTGGCTCTAGATATCGGATGCGGCGGCAAAATTCATCACGGCTCCCATGGGATAAAATCCATAGAGTATCGTAGCCTGGCATCCCGGTTCGGTGACAAAGAAGATCGCGGGGTGTAGCATGAAGAGTGGCATAATCGTCGTAGAGGCGAAAATCTGACATATAATCGATAAGCGGTGTATCTAAATCGAGCCTACCATCATCTACGAGCATCCCAATAGCCATGGCTGTGAAGGATTTTGTGCATGAGCCGATGGCGAACAGGGTTTCAGGAGTCACAAGAAGCTGCTTTTCCACATTCCTGTAGCCGAAGCCTTTCATGTAAACGACTTCACCCTCCTTGATAACTCCAACGGCCATTCCCGGTACTGCCCATTCAGTCCTAACCTTCTCAGCAAACTCTGTGAAGCCTTTTAATGGAATATCTTCTTGTTTTACCTGCGAGAATGCCATCGACACCAGCAACAGAAAACAGGCAATCAACACCAAAAATCCAATTGAATGATTCATTGTCACACCTCCAACGGTTAAAATGCGAGACGCTCGTCTGAGGTCATAAAGCCAGTATTACTATCGCTTTTTACCCTTTCTCTTCCTGGCCGAGAATCGTCCATCCAGAACGGCCTCGATTACCGAAGAGAACTTATCTACATTGACCTTCAGATTTATGAACATCAGTATATTCAGACCCCAGAACTGAACCATGAGCACCTGCGCTACTGCCTCGCTATCCAGATCGCCATTAATCAGACCTTTTTCCTGTTCTGATTTAACATATTCGGCAAGTTTAACGATTGAAGCGTTAATATTCTCCCTCAGGCCCTTTGCAATGTGTGGATTGACGCTACTCTCGGCAAAAAGTTCAAGGCTCAGTCCAGTAGATCGAATGCAGGCAGGATCTCTTGCCATGGAGAAAAACACTTTTGATACGCCCCAAAGAGGGTTGTCATCCTCAGCGGCTGAAGCGATTATTTTTACATTCTGTTCCTGAGATGCTTGAGCGATCGCCTCTATGATTTTATCCTTGCTAGGAAAGTAGTTATAAACGGCACCCGGGCTCAGCTTGGCAGTCCGACAGATATCTCTCATCGTGGTTTTTTTGAATCCTTTCTCGATAAAACATTCCGCGGCCGCTCCAATGATCTGTTTTCGCCGAGCTTCGAGATGCTCCTCGGTAACTATTGGCATTTAATCCTCCTTATAAATCGAACATCCGTTTTATATATAGAACAAATGTTCTATTTTGTCAAGTATTTTTTTGAAAAGAATTTGAACGCTCGGACGCGAGTTAACAACCGGTTAACGCAAAAGGATTCTTATGGGCTTAAGGAATTGCCTTTAAAAATTGTGCTAAATGTATTTATCACGGGAAACGTCTCTTGTTTGTCTAAGGGGAAGATAAAAATGGCGCATAATAATTAATTATGCGACAATATCGTTCTCTACTTTATGCCATGAGCATAGCTTTCTATTGAAGAGGTAACGAACTCCTGATTTTTCTTGCGACAGGACGGGTTGTCTTACTGTAGTTCGATAATGTGATCAATGTGTATCCTGTGTCGACAAACATGCGAAAATTCGCGCTCACCCCGGGAGCCGCACCCCCATGACCGACAACTCGCCCGAATTTCCTACTACTTTCAATCCAGAATCCATAGCCATAATTCATGGAGCTTAACCCGGGTTTTGCCGACATAAGGAGCTCCTTTGACTCGCTGCTGATCAATAGGTCCGTCCTGAGTGCTTCAGCAAACCTAAGTAAATCATCAACCGTAGAAAATCCGCCGGATGAAGGACTGCCGTTTTTACCGAAAAGACCGGTTTTTCTCCATAAAGCCTTACCCTCTTCCTGGACTTTATCGTAACCCAGTGCCACATTCGA
>WVZL01000022.1:5825-26357 GCA_011772495.1 Candidatus Aminicenantota bacterium | reverse complement strand
CAATAGGCCCATCGTGTTCCCGGTTCAAAGGTTAAAGATTTCTCTTTGACAATGGGCTTGCGGTCTTCCAATGTCCAATGTGTTCCTGCTTCTGTGAATTTATAAAATTCATCATCAAGAAACTCGGCGATTCCCGAAGTATGAGAAAGAAGATGAGAGATTTTTACTTTTTCACCCACCTCGGGTAGAATCCAATCTGCTCCCAGATATTTTCCGATCAGGTCATCATAAGACAGCTTTCCCTGCTCAACAAGTTGAGCGATCGAAACGGCAGTAAACATCTTGCCAATGGAACCGAAACAAAATTTGGTGTCCACCTGATTGGGAATATTCCGCTCTCTATCCGCTATTCCATAGGCTTTTCTAAAGATCGGCTTTCCTTCGCGAGCGAAAAGCACGACTCCTGAAAATATATCTTTTTCTGTGTTTGTTTGGAGATAAGCATCCAGTTCCCGGACAAACTCGGAAACACTCAGTTGGTCCGGTTTGGCAGTCTTTGGGGGCATCTTAAAAACAGAATCCTCCAGGCCTGTGTTGGAGATGACTTCTTCCCAAGTTATTTTTTGGGTTTCCTTGCCACTCGAATAAGTGACCGTGGAATGGGCTAGCAGCAGACCATTCACTTTTTTATAATCAGACTGGAATTGTTCAAACTCCACTTCTTCACCCGTCGGTCCGGATGTTTTCCCTTTCACTTTAAAAATGAGATAAGTTCTTGAGTCTACATAAAGTGTTGCCTTGAACCCATCCGAATAAGCCTGATCCAGGACAAAATACTCTTTCCCATCAATTTCTTCCTTCCCTTTATAGGCAAAGGTAATGCCGTATTGCTCAGGGTTCAGGACGGAGAGGATTGGCATGGCTTCTCTCTTTATGTCTGCAAGCTGCTGCCCACTCATCTCTTCAATGACCCCTGTTTGAGGATTGGTCTCCCATCCAGTCTTTCCATCGTAAGCTCGACTGAAAACCCTCCCTATCACTTCAACATCCATACGTATTTTATCCGGTTCTTTTTTGTACATAGTGATCGGACCAATCCATCCCTGCACAGCCATTTCAATAGTTCCGCTCCCAGTCATGTCTTTGATGCTTTCAGCGGCTTTTCTTCCACCTTGAGCCTCTATCATTTTCTCCAATATCTGTTGTGCGGTCTGGCCGGAATCCTGGCACGCAGTTAAAGTGATAAGAAAAAGACTTGCTGTTGCGAGTGAAAAAATTCTTTTCATGATTTTGACCTCCACCTTACTGATATCAATACATTGTACGAAAACTGAATGTAGAAGTTTAATAGAGAATATCCTTTATTTTATAATTTTGAATTGTCAAAAATATGCTGACATTTCTTCTTTATTTTTATTTATTATATTTACTATTATTATATTTACTATAAAAGAAAAATCAAAGAAGGAAACAGGAAGGAAGACAATGTTGCTTCAAACGAAAGCTATAGACACGTCAGTCCTTATTTTATGAAGTTTATTTTTCTGTAAATCTAATTAATTTCATTTTTTCAGGAAGCAAATATTTTTAGCTCGATCCAGGAGGTTGCTTACTTCTCGAAGATGTATTTCATGCTCTCGAAGTCGAGTGTCCAGGAAGAATACTGGCGCAGGAACTTATGGGAGATGAGCCCATCCCTGATAAAACCAAGCCTCCAGTAGGATGCATGCGTCTGCTCTCCATAACTTCCTTTGACTTCGAACTGCGTCAGGCTTCCCAGGCCAATGGTCTTGATGGGGAACAACCCGGAGGCCCATTTTCCTCCGCCGCCGCCTACAGAGTCCTCGCTTATCTTGGTCTCGGGTACTGGAATGCCGACGTATTCCAGAGTCTGAATCGGTGCGGTGAAACAGGCATCGCTTGCCAACCCGGAGTCCACGAAAAAGGTTAGACCATCTTTGTCGTTCAAGCTTCCCCTGGCCATCATCATATGAGTGGCGCTCAGCACAAAGGGCACTTCCGCAGCAATCCTGTCTTTGAGCTCCTCCCGCAACTTACTAGCGTTCTCTTTCGTCCTTTCCCGCAATATCAGTTGGCCGTTTTTATAATCAAGAGTTGACAGGAACTGCCGCAAGGCAGCTGTCCCGATGAAACCGCCCAGGATATACTTGCCGCCATCAAAGGCTGACGAGAACCGCTTGGTGGGAAGGATGGCGATTGGTACCTGCTTCAGGGTGACATCGCCCAGCTTAACGCTGTCCACTTTTCCGAATCCGACCTCAGCTTTCAGTCCGCCCCCAAAAGTCCCCATGGCTTTGGAATTCCATTCAATACCCATGGCCGCCGCAATCTCGTTATCGAGGATGAAGGCATTGGCACCGGTATCGAATATCACCTGAATCGGCACCCCGTTGAACTCGATAGTCAGTACGGGTAGAGGGTCAGTCATCAGGAAGGGCACGACCGACACCTTCTCCTCGTTGTGCCATTCCTTCTGATAAGGCTTTTCTTCGAACGCCTTCATCACCTCTAAATTAGGAAGTTTAACGCCTGGCGGAAATTTTAACTCTTTCACTCTATCATACTGATTGGTCTGATCATATGTGAAAACCAGACCAACTTTGGCCATGACCTGCCCAGACACATCGCCTGCCTTGGCTTCGATAAGCTGCTTATATAACTTTTCGGCCTCGCTGTAGTTTCCGAGGAGATACTCGAGCTTGGCAGCCAGGGATAACGCCTCAGATGAGGGCTCTGCGGCCCTGACCAGAGGGGTGATAACGTCTCTTGCCTGCCAGAATTCACCGGATTGGTAGAGCAGTTCTCCGTACTTGAACCGAACTTTAACATTGCTCGAATCTTTCTTGAATTTAGGCTCGAGCTTAGCAATCTCAGCCAGAATATCGGCCCGGGTCTTTTCTGCCTTGCGTGGTTCCTTGGCGCCCTTCTCGGTCTTCTTAGCAGCTACATCGCCTGGCTTGGGCTTTTTCTCCTCCAAACGATAGCCTGGGATGGGATTGCCCATTGAATACAAAGTGAATTCCACCTTGTCTCCTTTGACTTTGAACTTAAACATATTCGGGTGGTCTGGGTCGATGACAAATTTTCCATCGCCTTGACTGATTAAAGGCACTTCTTGACCGCTGCCCTCAAGGCCTCCCCTTTTCAGATACAGCTTCCCATCCTTTACGAAAAACCTAAAGGGCTCAGGATGCACGTCTACTTTGTAGTTTCCTTCAAAGCGCTTCAATTCTTCTTTGGAGATTTTGACTTCCTCGGCTTTGGCCGTTGAATCATTTGGTATGAGGATTAAAACCAGGCTCAAAGCGAATAAGAAAACAAGTCCTACCCTAAAAGCCGATTGTGCATTTAATATTACCAGCATTGTCTATTACCTCCCATCGTTGTCTATTCTTATACAGTTTTCTATCTAAAACCCATCTGAGGAAGATTTAGTTGCAAAAGGAAGTGAGGATTGTGTACCCGGAATTTCACTCTTTAGGCTGGCTGGTGAAGATGAATCTCCGTTTCGAAAAGTCTATAGTCCAAGCGTATTTTTTCAGGAAAGCATGGCTCAGCAGCCCGTGAATCTTGACACCTTCGAAGGGCCCAAACTCCAACGCTGAGGTTGTAAAGTAATGTCCGTCTTGTTGAAGGGAACCTAATGCCAGGGGATGACGCGCCTTAAACCATTTTCTCTTCACATCTTCTGAATCGTATCCCCATTGCTCATACATACTCGGATGAGCTGTGAAGGCTGCCTGGCGGGGCTTTCCCTTCTCATCAGAGCGAACATAGACTAGGCCGGAATCTATGAAGAAATTCAGGTTCTCATGCTCACCCACGGCTCCGCGGGCAAACATTTTATGAGTCTGAGCCAGGTAAAAGGGAATTTCCACCCGATCCGGTGAAAGCAGGGACAGATGCTCTTCCTGGAACTCAACATCATCCCGAGGAGACAGGATGAGCCGCTTGTTGGGATAATCGAGAGTTGAGAAGAACTGACTCAGGATGCTAGTTCCAAAGATAACATACTTCTTACCTTTAAGGGAGTCCAGCGTCACCACCGGCACATTCTCAAGAATCGCCTCGCCGAGGATAAAGCTCTCGGCTATCCCCTGATACAAATCTGTCTCTGTATCGGCTTGGAGGCCTTTCCCGAAAGGTATCAGCTCGATGCCGAGTTCTTCGGCTCTTTCTGGTGCCATGTGCAGGAAAGCACCTCCTGTATCTACATTAGCCACAAGCTTCTCTCCGTTGAGTTCCACCTCAAAATCCGGAAAATACTCGTGCAGGGAGCCTTTCGCAAAGGGGATCACTGTAAGAGTGTCGAGTCTTACTTTGAGCGGGTGTTCCCGCAGCTGCTTTAAACTCGCGATTCGGTACTCCTCCATATTCCGGGAGCGGGCAAACTGCTCCGCCTCCGTATATCTTCCGAGATAGAGATAGGTATTGACCACAGTGGTATCAAGTTCTTCGTATTCGGCATACTTGGGATCGATCTCCTCATAGATCTGGAGCGCTTCTCCGTAGTTGCCCTCCAGAAAATTCTTAAGAAACAACAGGTGGTATCCTGAAGAAGCCTCGCTTTCTATTCTAACCAATTCTCTAGCCAGCTTTCCGGCCTCCTCGATCTCTCCCTTTTCCCATGCTTCCCAGGCTTTAGCCTTCAGGGCTTCCGGATCCTGTTGTAGGCTTGGACCTACTCGGGCACTGCCAAATCCGATGAGCAACGCCATAACAGACAATAAAAGAATATAACGGAAATGTATCCTAATCCCGTTCATTCAAAAATCTCCTCTTTAACTTTTTGGCCGCTTTAGCTTATCGATAAAATTATAACACTCTAAATGATTCAGTCAATCCTGATGAAATTGAAAGTGAAGAAAGCCATAGACAGTTTAAACATAATAACAAACAAGGCATAATCACTATTGCTGGACATCTAAATGATGATCTGGCTAAAGGGACGCTCAAGAGTATATTAAAACAGGCTTGTTTAAAACATGGGAGGCAAGAAAGTGTTTAAATACCCTGTAATTATAGAGAAGGCAGATGGCAACTACTCTGCCTACAGTCCAGACTTGCCGGGTTGCGTAGCCACAGGACAAACTATTAAAGAAACAATCTCACGAATGAGAGACGCTATTCAATTTCATATAAAAGGATTGGAAAAAAAGGATTGGCAATTCCAGAACCCACTACAAGAATAAAATATATAGAAATATCAACCTAGAAAAGGGAGCCAGGTCTCTAAATTCCAGATTTAATAAACCCTGTCCATCTGTTATCTTGAATCTGGAGACCAGACTCCGTTTTTATTATCCCACTTATGCTTTCTTGAATCTGCAAACCTGACCCCTATTTCGTTAATCCCACTTTCGCATTCATTATGATAGGAGTGATAATGTTTGACAGAAATTTTTCCGCTGTGGTATAAGCACTTCACATCAGTCCTAAATTATTTTATTAATCTTGGAAGGAGGAAAAACATGCCTGAGGTCAGCATCAATTATCTAGCAGTTCTAGTCTGCGGTATTATTTATATGGCTGTAGGAGCCCTTTGGTACTCCCCTCTGCTTTTTGGGAAGATATGGACCGCTGCCATGGGAAAAACAGAGCAGGAACTCAAAGAGATGCAGAAAGGCGTCTGGAAAACTTATTTCCTCAGTTTCATCAGTGCCCTGGTCATGGCTTTTGTGCTGGCTCACATCATCGACTTTGCCCGAGCCGACACAGCTGTGGAAGGCCTGCAGACCGGTTTGTGGATCTGGCTGGGCTTTGTCATCACGACAGGACTTGCTGCTGTGATTTTCGAAGGTCGATCCAAGCGGCTCTACTTCATCTATAATGGATACATGCTGGTTACATTCTTGATCATGGGCCTGGTTCTCGCTTTATGGAGTTAGTCAAAAAAAATAATCTTAGTCTTTATCCATCTTATCATTTACTACAGAGCTCATACCGCCCATGACCTTCCATTTTCCTCCTCGCTTTATCCAAGTATGCGTAATCCGATACCTGTTTCCAACTCGATGGCCAGCTTCGTCTTTCCCATTTACAAAATAGTGAACGATAGCCACGCCGTCAATAATCTTGATGGCAATTGGCTTCATGTCAAAGCCAAAGAGTTTGACTTGGTTTCAGAAATCCTGGACAAACTCCCTGGCGGATTTCTTGCCGCTGGGCATTTCAAGTTGGGAAGGCCATCCAATAAAGCCATCATGAAGCAGAGATAGGTATCCCTCCATGTCCTTATTTATCCAGTGCTCCCAGTATTTCTTTTCAAGTTGCCAGATATTCTTCTCATCATCTGAGTATTCTTGATTTAGAGCGCCCAGAATATTGAATAATCCAAATCCCACAAGAATTGATATGACGATGATCTTTCTAAATGATTTCACCCTGTGTCCTCCTTTAAGCTCTTCCTTCGCTCTAATATATAACCTTATGTACCGAAGAAATTACTTAAATATTCCCAGAGATACAAGCACAAACATGGGGCCATTTAAAAGAGTGTGAATAAATATACCAACCCCCGTATTTTTTGTTTTGTATACAGCAAGGGGAAGAATAATAAGGATAGGAATAAGAATAATCAATAAATCAAATCCGAAACTGACATGAAACACTCCCCACAAAACCGAATTAATAAACCAGGCAAATTTAGGGTTTGCAAGTTCCTGTCTAGGCAAGATATATCCTCTCCAAAACATCTCCTCACCTGTAATATTAAAAAAGAACATTGAAAGCCAGACCAAAAGCATCCACCTCTCACCCGCCTTGAAGGCCTCAAATTCCATAAAACCAGGTGTGGTTTTCAGTTCCGGTATTCCGAAATTTTTGGAGAGTATGTCTGAAATCCCCATTATCATTCCAGTAAATAAAAAAATCGCAACGAGCCCACCCAGAGCCCATGTCCAATCCTTTTTAGTGAATTTCTTCAGCCTTAATCTTTCTGCAAGCGCTTTTAATGATCCTGAATGTCCTTCTTTTTTCGCAAAAACAACTGCTACTGAAAACAACGGAATAAATACCAGAAAGCCAGTAATAAACCAGCTCATAGCAGGATGCATTCCTACTGTGTCATTAAGATACGGCGTAAAATATTTTGTAAGCAACCAGAAATATACAGCAGGTATTCCAAAATATACGAATGATAATCCGAGAGGCATTGGTTTAATTTTATTACTCATTTTTTTCTTTTACTTTTAAAATATATCAGCGACTTTTTGTTTATAGTGAAATTACCCTATCACACTTAATTTGAAGCGGTCAATCGATGAGCAAAAGACAAAAGCAAGCGAAGGGAAATAAGGAATAATGCAACTTTTTCGCGCCATCTTTTATTTTAGATGAGTCCTAAAGCAACTCATGAATTCTCATACCGCTGAAAGAAAAAAATCTAGCAAAATAAAGCGATATTCGATAGAATATTTAGACAGACAGGCAGAGTGACCATAGCCAGAGAGAGGTTTGCTGACAGAAAGCAAAACATTGAAGGACATGCCAGCTCATCCAAGCCTGTTGTTTACTCTGTGTCTTTATCTACCAGCCCTCCTCATATTCCTTATGATACCCGGTGAAGCAGGGGGAAAAATGACAGAATCCAAGCCGATTCTTCCTAAAACTGTCGGGCTCTGGACAAGACCTGACTCGCCCCGTCTAGTGAAGCCCAAGAATATCTTTGATTACATGGACGGCGCTGGAGAGCTCTACCTCGGCTATAGCTTTGACCACCTCGAAGTCTACGAATACCAGGCACAATCCCAGAAGGATATTGTCGTTGAGCTTTATTTCATGAAATCATCCGACGATGCCTTTGGTTTGCTTTCGCTGGATTGGGGAGGCGAACCCACGGATCTACATCAAACCACACAAGAAAAAACAGCCCCTAGCCACATGACCTGGCCTTTCGCTCTTTACGGCGAAGGACTGCTGCGTCTCTGGTCGGATAATATCTACGCCAGGGTCATGGCCTATCAAGAAACTCCAGAATCCAAGAAGGCTGTGCTTTCTCTCAGCCGCTCCATCGCCAAGGAAAGGCAGAACCCTCCTCGACCAGAGCTGCTGAAAAGCCTTCCGGATTCTTTCCAGCCCAACTGGAACCTTCGCCAGGATAGAGCCAGCTTCTTCCGCTCCCACCTGGTGCTGAATTCCCTTTACTACCTTGGCCAGGAAAACATGCTCGACCTGGACCTCACCTCAGAAGCAGTCATTGCCCCTTACGAGAGAAAGGATCCATCAGGAGACCAGGCGCGCCTCCAGTTGCTGCTGGTGAGATATGCTGACGACGAGCTCGCCAGAAAAGCACTCGCCCATTTTCATAGATGCTATCTTCCCGAGCAACCTTTCCCTATAAAGCCCGGTTCTTCAGGAGAAATGGCGAACGTCTATCCCATTGAAGACGGCTGGCTGGGATATAAATTGCAAAAAAGGACTATAACCTTTATCTTTGAATGTCCTGACCAGAAGACGGCCAGGACAATCATTGATCAGCTTAGATAATATTTCATCCAAGAGGAGGTATAGTATGCATCATAAAGGAAGGCCCTTGACCCGAAGAGATTTTCTCCGGGGCACCATCGGAGCAACCCTCGGCGCGTCTCTACTGGGCCCAAAGTTCGTGACCGCTGGTGGAAAACCAGCCGGCAAAAGCCTGGTGACCATTGTCCGTGACCAAAAAGCTATGGATGCCAGCAACAACGTCAATCCTGAAGTCTTGAAGACCATGCTCGATCAGACCTTGATCAAATTCACCGGAAAGAAAACCGCCAAGGAAGCTTGGTTAAGCCTCGTTAAACCCGAAGACACCATCGGCCTTGTTCCCACACCCCACCTCAATCCCACTCACCAAGAAGTGGTGGATGCTGTCAAAGGCTCACTCATCGAGGCCGGAATCCCAGAAGGGAAAATCCTCCATGCCCAGGGCGGTCCTGATAAACCCAAAGCCTGCACAGCCTTGATAGGACTCCCCGCTCTTAAAGCCCACTGGCTGACAGGAATCGGCACCGTCATGAAGCTTTACATTCTCTACTCGGGAAAGCCTAGCTATTACCATGATGAAAGCAACGCTAAGCTGGGAGAGATCTGGAACCTGCCTTTTGTAAAAGGGAAGACCCGACTGGTCCTGGTCGATGCCCTTCATCCCCTCTGCGACAAAGGACCCCAACCTGACCCTCGCTACAAATGGGCCTACAATGGATTGATTGCAGGAACAGATCCAGTGGCAGTAGATTCAGTCAGCCTGCGTATCATAACCGAAAAAAGAAAAGCCATGAGAGGAGAGCCCTGGCCGCTCTCACCTCCCCCGTTATGCGTAGAGGCAGCTGACAAAGTCTACAAACTGGGAACGAGCAACTGGGATAAGATTAAAGTCGAGCACTACGGCTGGGAAAAGGAGCTACTCCTCGGATAAAACAAGCATAAATAAGTTTTATTTTTGTGGGTAATTTTCTTTAGCCCAATCTACAGGACCTTTTTCAAATCTATCTATTAGTCTCTGCAAGACGGCATCCCAGGCGTCCATGAAATAATCATAGGCCTTATCCCATTCGTCTCCGTCTCCCCATCCTGTATGACACAAGAATATCCGTGTTTTGTCTTTCTCAATTTCTTTAAACTTCAACACGACTAAGGTACGTTGTTGCCGTACATTGGGCATAAATGCCGGTGCATCCCAGGTAAAAGAAAACATCTTGTGAGGCTCAACAGCCATGACCCTGTTTCCTTCAGCACCGCGCTGCCCTGGTTCTGCATCTGGGTAAAAGAGTATCTCGTAGGTANNTAAAAGAGTATCTCGTAGATGCCGTGAACTTTCAACTCAACATGACATTCAGGAGCAAAAAATGTCTCCAGCCCTTCTTTGGTCGTCCAGGCTTTCCAGACCTCCTCGATACTCGCTGCAATGGTAACCTCCTTTAGGATTGCTCGGTTAATTATGAGATCTTGATTCATTTCGTGCTCCTCCTTAAAGCTAATCAAAAATACAATATTATCCTATTCCCAAACTGGCAAAGAAATCCAGCATGATCATGGTGTCCACGCCGGCATGAAACAGTGCTGGAGCCAATATGCTTCCTGTTTTCTGCATCATAAATCCCCACAAAAGCCCTAAAAGAAAGGTGGTAATCAGGAATAGGGGAAGATTCGGTGTGAATGTCACCTGGAGATGGACCAGGGAATAGATAAGCGCGGTCAAGACATTTGCCAACCCAGCCCCCAGAAAAGGTTCAAACCTCTTTAGGAATAATCCCCGGAACAAAAGCTCTTCCATGAATCCATCTGCCAGAGAGATGATGAGAAGCGATGGTGCGTAGGAGATAAATTTGGCCAGGCTTATGTTTTGACCTGTAGCCTGCAAAACAGACAATAAAAACAAGACTATAAAAGATGTCAATCCGATGATCAGCCCTAGCCTCAGATTTCCCTTGGTCACATAAATTGACGCCATATCATCCCGGGATATCTTGATCAAGACAATGATGGAAAAGATGATGAAGAGGTCTTCTATGAGTTTAGAAACAGTTATTCCATTCAGAGTACTGATTTCTAGATTCAGAATTCTGAGCCCCCACTTGCTTAAGAGCAGGCTCAAGAAAACAGCAGTGGAAGAGGCGAAAAAGGCAAAAAAGATTTTACCGTATTTCTCTTGGCGTNNTAAGACATACAAAGTTGTCAGGGGTAACAGCCATGGAAAGGATAGATTAACGAAATAGATAAGCAAACCGCACACCAGAAAAAGTACAAACAAACCTAAGCGATAAATTCCTTTGTCCATGGTAATGTTGTTCTTTTGCCTC
This sequence comes from Candidatus Aminicenantota bacterium, assembly GCA_011772495.1. GTDB lineage: Bacteria > Acidobacteriota > Aminicenantia > Aminicenantales > Aminicenantaceae > WVZL01. The sequence continues at coordinate 15,615 of WVZL01000022.1, read as the reverse complement.
GTTGAGAATTTAATTTATTGGATTACGGAAGATTTTTCAATTTCTTATTCTGTACGCAACGAATTACAATCTTCATGATTCATAAATGCAATTGGGATCCTTTTTAGGCGGAGGGATTATTGAACAGACCAAGACACCCCTTCAGAATGAGTAAGTTCTATTTAATCCAGAACCCGGAGATTTCGACGTCGTGACTAAGTCAACAAGGCAATAAACACAGAAATGAGTAGACTGCTCCCCTCAATAATAAGATGATAAGTATTCTATTCCAGTAAAGAGCTATCTATTGGGCCAGTGTGCCCAAATGCTGCAGTGGCCTCCGTTGTCAGTGCCGGTGAGCTCCTGCTGAATACCAGAATAGGCAGCATTCATAACTGCCCGAGGAGCAAAGTGTAACATTCCGTTGGCCTCTGTTCTAAAAATCCTGCCAAAGTGACCTTGACTTAGCCCATGTCCAGTCTCATGCAGAACAACTGTTTCAACATCGATAGGACTGTCGGTGTTAATGCCCCACGTAAAATCATTGTTGTAGTAGATTTCCCGGAAGGCTACGTCGAGCTTTTTGTTATTGTCGATATCTGTATATTCTCCGCCTGAGACCCAGACATAAGTAAATGTCACTCCAAGAACATTTCCCCAGCCAGCTCCAAAAACCGTAAAGAACGAAAACCAGCCAGCGTGTGTGATATCTGCATACCATCCTGGGATGCCTCCGCCTCCTACAATCCACTGTACGTAACCCCAATCAATACCAAAGTCCGGTAGCTGAACAAGGGGAATGCTCGAGCAATTCACGTCATCCCAGGTTTCCATTGCCCTAGCCATTGCAGCCTGCGTACCCGCCTGTGATACTGCTGTTGCCGCACCATCGACCTGATCAGACAGCCAGGTAATATTGGTTCCTCCTCCACGCCGAGGATCACCGGGAACCCAATGATGACCCAACTGTTTGGTTCGATTGTTGTAGTATACTGTCTGTCCTGCCTCGTCCTTATAAGTCAGGAAGTCAACAACCTCAAGACGAAAATCTTCTCCCATAGCTTCGAGATTTGCGTTGATCTTCTCCATCATTTTCTTGATCTTGTTTACAGACTGAGCGGAAGCCACTGGTGCAATGATCAGTGCTAAAATCACCGCAAACGCAAGCACGAAACTATAACATTTGACTTTTTTCATGTACTCCTCCTTTCAAATTTTAAACTCACCGCATAAATACGGTATATATTGTTGAAAAAACCTTCGCTACGACCCCTGAAACTTAAAACGACTAGATGGCTACTTACATCTTATAAGGCCATATCGAAAGGCTTGAAAAAGAGTGGAGCTAAAGATAGGTGACACTAAAGATGAGGCAACCCTTAACGTCTTAAGGGTAATTATATTTGAAAAGTCNNTTGCAATGAATAATGTATACAATATTGGATTTATTCTTCTAAAACCAGATTACAGGGACAAAATGCTGGTTATTAGTATGAGAACTCATTTTGAGCTAATAATTTGGTAATTAGATATGAAAAGGTTGATTTATATCCCTTCCTAGATCTTTGAAAATCCAGGGCAGGCTTTAACACAGACGCCGCAGACGTGCTGGCCAACTATCCCTGAGCGCTTGAATTCTTGGAGCTTATCATAACAGGCCCGATAATCAAAGTCTTCTCTCTGCTCCTTGATCGCCTGTGCCGGGCAGGGCTTAAGACAGGCCCTACACTTACCGCAGTCGTCCTCCAAAGGCATATCTGCAGCTAGAGGCATATCCGTCAAAACTGTCACCAGCCTGAACCTTGCCCCAAGCTCGGGACTGACCAGAAGATTGCTCCGTCCTCTCCAACCAAGACCTGCTAAAGCGCCAACGGTTCGATGGCAGAGATGTCCCCTGTGTTTCTCCCAATCAATGACCTGGGAGGCAGGGATGGGAAGAGCTTGATGGCCGAGCTCCTGGATATGGGAAGAAAGGAGCAAGGCAGCCCTGTCGAGGAAGAAATTAAGCTGGCGGTAATGATGGAAGTAGAGTTGAGTAGGTCTGTCTTTAATTTCATCTATAACAGGGACAATGAGCCGCTTTCCCATCGAAATTCCCCGGTCGAATTTCGAAGCCAATCCCTTGTCCAGGTAAAATTCTTTCCTGATTCTTGTAACATCAGCTATTCCAAATAGAGAAGCTCCCAGATCCTGAGAGAATCTCTTAAGCTTTTCGCTGTTTTCCTTCTCACGGCTCATGAAAGTCCATTTTAATGACACGTCCCTAGGCTGTCAATGGAGTCCTCCATATGTCATTTGAATAGCCACACGTAATTCGGAAGGACAAGAACAAGTCTCCGTAACATATAAAAGCCCCTTTTTTTCGTTTTTTTTCGCTAGCTATTGACCATGCCGATCTTTATGTGATAAATTCGCTCGGTTCTGTAAGAAAGCTGAGATAAAGCTATGTCGTTCGGTTTATGCTGCGAGCACAAAAAAATTTATAATTTATGATTGAACTCCTATTTTAATTTGTTTATGGAGGTGATCTGATGAATAAACAGACATTATCGATAGTGGCAGCTATTGCCCTTCTTCAATTTTTATTCAACCCCCTTCCTTTAGTGTCCGCCGACAGGGCCCGGGGAATTTCAAATCTTTATGCGTCCTATTATGATCTGGCGGATCTGGTTGAGAGTTCATTTGTTTTAACCAAAGCCTATACCGAACCCATTGATTTTGACCTTACGCAATGGGGAGGATCCTGGCCCTGGGAAAACCTAAAATTGACGGAAGAACTGGCGGATGGCTCGGATTACAGTGTCCGCTGGGAGGGGAAATTAATTGTGCCTGAAAATGGCACGTATACCTTTATACTGGATAACGTGGACGATGGTGCCCGTATTTATGTAGATAATATCTGGATTACCGATGTTGGCTGGCGCTGGCCTGTCCCCGATTTGAGGCCCTCGCCTCAGGATATTTTCTTATTAAAAGGAAACCATGAGATTCGCATCGAGTATGAACAAAGAGTGTATGCTCGGGCATCCCTGCGGGTCAAGTGGTCAGGTCCGGGTTTCAGCGAAGAAGTGATCCCTGTTACTAATCTTGATTTTTATATTTCGGAGATTAATCCAATCCAGGTAATCAATGAATGCGATATAGACAATGATAATAGAATAGATCTAGTTTCTGGAAAGAAAACAGTGACCATCGTTTCTTTCGAAATGGAAAATATCCAAACACTTAGTGAGAATGATGTTGTAGAAGTTCAACTTGAATGTGGAAGTTTTGATAAAACAATAACTAAAACAATAGCCCATTTCAAGCAGGATAAGCATTTGGAATTCTACTTTACCCCTTCAGATACAGGCGATCAAGATATTACGGTTATTGTAGACCCAGACAATAAGATTCTAGAATTCAACGAAGGAAATAATCAGACAGATAAAAAGGTCACAATAAAGGATACGAATGAGTTATATTTGATCTATTTTCCTGTAAATAGAACAATTTTCAATTCTGGCTATGGTCCGATAGACTTAACGAAATACTCAGAAACAGTCCGCAAAAATGGAGTATTTATTAAGGCCACATACCCAGTTGCCGAGAATGAATTTACTAATCAGAAAAAAAATGAAAAATATTACGGAGATCCCATTCCATGGCTAGGCTTAGCTCATGATGCTATTTACCTATGGATACAGGGAAAATTATTAACCGGAGGATCAGCTGACAGAGCCATCGGCATTGTGCCAGACGATTATATGGGATATCATGCCCATCCAGGTGCGGCGGGAATTTACGTGGTGGGTGTGCCGACAGCCCTAGTTGCGTTGGATTATTGGACAACCGCGGCTCATGAAATCGGACATTCATATGGTTTGCGTCTAGGCTGGCCCCTCGGACCTGGAGAAGAATACAAGACAGATCCTCCTGGAAATGAGGCGAATGGATTTTGGATTGAAGAAAAAAAAGAAATCTCAAACGGGCTCTGCTTTATGGGATTTGCTGGTCCTAGGCGAAGTTTTGATTATCATGGTGGTAGACCGATATGGGTCGGTGATGAGGACTTTATTGATCTTTTCAAAAAATTTAGAGTCAATAAGGCTGATCCCGAAATTCTTCTTTTAAACGGGCTCATAAACAAAGATAAGACAGTTGATCTCGGCAAATTATACTTCATAAAGCAAGGAAAGATTGATGATGTATTGGAAGGAGACTACTCAGTAGAAATTTTGGGTACTTATGGACAAATATTGGAAGAAATCCCTTTTCATACTTCATTCCAGATTCATGTCGATCCTCTCGGAATCGAAGAGACGGATACGGCAGCCTTCGCCTTCGCCATTCCCTATCCGGACGACGTCTCAACAATCCTAATCAATTATAAAGATGAGACGTTATTAGAAATCAATCCAAACACAAGACTTCTCCACGATGCTGTTGATTCAATTCCAGACCATGGCTTTGTCATACAGCCATGGCAACGTAGAAAATCANNCTGTAAACAAATTAGAAAAAGATATAAAGGATAAGTTCGAGAAATGGTTGTTGGATAATTATGAGAAAGAAAATCCAGTCCAGCTTTCAAAAATTGAGGTCATCGATTTAGTCGATGAAATAATCCGAAGGCTTAAACTCATGCTATAGGATCTAGCAAAAGATACCATCTTTGGCTTTATGAAAACCGCGTAAAAATAAAGAAGCTACGCCCTACCTTCTCCAAAGTACTGGATTTATTCTCTGACATGTCATAAAGTAAACCCATCTGCACTTGCCTGCTGCGGAGATACAATTAGATAAAGGAGATTCGCTGGAAACCTGCGAGATGGAAGGAAATTTTAATAATTGGCTTATAAGATAAAAAAAAGCACGCTTGTCCTCCTGACTAATCTCAAAATAATTGTTCTTCTTGTTTTAATAATAATTTGTTTTATCGCGGGTTTATGGATTATGGGTATGGTTTTATCAATATTTGCTGCACTTATTTTTTTATACCAAAAAGGATTGAAGCAGGGCGCAGAACAAAAAAAAGAGACAAAAAAGTAAGATTCGAGGCGACGGAAGGGCAAAGACTCTAAAATCCAGACCCCCTTCAAAAAACCGAACCCAGAAACGAATCACTTATAGGGTTGATAGAGTTAGAGGGGATTGTCATAAAACAAAACAGACAACCTATAAGAATTTTCTTATATATGAATTTCATTCATTTAAAGATGCTGACTATTAAATCCACTCTTGTTTATCAACCGTCAATTCACTCTTAACATCACCGGTGTGTTTAGTGCTTTTTGGCTCGAACATGAGAACGTGAGCTTCTTCTTCAACGAATGGTTTATGTTCAATGCCTTGGGGAACAATGTAAAACTCCCCTTCATCAAGCTCGATATCTCGGTCTCTTAATTTAATGGTTAACGAGCCTTTTACAACAAGGAAAAGCTCGTCTTCATGGTCATGTTTGTGCCAAACAAACTCTCCTCTAACTTTAACAAGCTTGACATATTGCCCATTAAGCTCACCTACGATTTTAGGTACCCAGTGTTCATCAAAAAGTTTGAATTTTTTCCTAAGGTTGACTTTGTCCATAGCTTAGTTCCTCATTCCTCTCTCATCCCTTAGATGTCTGAAAGTCCTATCAAGTATATTGTTGTTCCTCTTTAATTTCAATCCAGATGATCGATCGTATCTATGATCGCCGGCTGTCGTCAGCAAAAGGGGGTTGAATTTCCCTATATCCCCCTGTAAACTCTAAAGGAGAAGGGAGGTCAGAAATGCCTTATCATCTCTCAATTCATTTTCATGATAATCGGCACATATCCTTCGAATTGAACACGCTAGAAGAAGCAAATAATAAACTGAGCGAGATTCTTAGAGAAGGTGAAACAATCAGAGCAGAAAGAGTAATCACTCACTATCCAGGCCATTCGGTAATAAAAGCCAAAATTCAAGAACTAGACAAACCCCTAACACCATAAAGTACACTTAAGAGGATTTTATTTAGACGAGGTAGATAGCCAAGAAAAGTTTTCTGTTAAGATAGCTCTTATATCAATTCGATCAATTCGCAACGGTTTTCGCTTCCACACTCAAAACGTTAGCTATGATTTCATATCCTGCTTTTTTACCGATCTTAAGCATATCAACACATTGAGAACCACAGACCATGAAATTGAACCCTGCGAGGGAAAGAAAGACGGCTGTCAGGAAAATGGCGATTTTTGTTTTGATCTTCATTTTTCCTCCCCCTCTCCATTTCCCTTCTACATATATATATACGAAATAGAATCAAAAAGGATGCATTTTTCCAGAAAGAATTTACTCGCCAATAACTCATCTACGAGGATTGCTGACACCTTTAATATCTAGACATTTAAGCCCATTTATGATAGAAAAAGCCCAAGAGCACAATAGCAAAAAGGAGATATCAAATGGGGGCAAAAAGGGAATTCATAAGGCTAAAATTGAATGTGAGGGTTGACTGGAAGAAAATCCTTGAAACAACCGACGTTGTAGGAAAATTTCCAGATACGACCAGGGATATATCCGCCGGTGGTCTTTGCTTGAATATGGATGAAGAGCTGCTAATCGGAGACAGGCTGCAGATAAAAATGGAATTGCCGTCCAAAAAAGTCATCAACGCTCAGGGAAGAGTCGTCTGGGTCAAAGAGTTTGGAATAGACAGCAGAGGAGAGAAAAAGACCTATGATACAGGGATTGAGTTCACAGCGATCCGTGATGAGGATAGAGAAGAAATAAATAAATTTGTGACTTCATCTTCGCCCTCGAAGCAAAAATAACCAAGCCAGCTCAAAGCCATAGAGCATTACGAGAAATTTCTTTCCCTCTGGAAAGACGCTGACCCTGGTTTCCTTGAGGTTGAGAATGCGAAGAAGCGTCTGGCTGCCCTGAGATATCAGTGACTCGCTAAAACACTCAGTTTGATCTTTTTTCATAATTTGTGACATTCTTGCTATCCTAGTAAGAGGGAAAAAAGTGGCGATGCTATTATTCGAAATTATTCCGACTTTGTTGATCTAAATTGAGGCAGGCTATTTCCTGTCGTGAAGACCATCTATGAAGCCAACCATACCAGTTCGAATTTCAGCAGCATTGGCCTCGTCCGTATCCAGATGCATGGCGAGTTTAAAGTTAGCATTAACCCTAACGAGGACGTCTCCAAAAATTAAGGACCTTTCACCCTCCACTCTTATTCTTACCATATCTTTATCGCGCAGGCCGAAGAAGAGCGCATCTTCAGGAGACATGTGGATATGGCGCAGAGAGCAGATCACTCCCTTGGGCAGCGTTATTTTCCCTTTGGGGCCTTCAAGGGTAATTCCTGGGGTTCCCTTGAGCTCTCCTGAAGGCCGGATAGGAGCGTCTACGCCGAGTTTGAACTCCTCAGAGATTGAGACTTCTACCTGACTTTCTTTTCGAAAGGGCCCGAGAACTCGAACTCGATCTACATTTCCCTTTGGCCCTTTTATGTTCACGGTCTCGTTGCAGGCAAACTGTCCAGGCTGAGAAAGTTCTGAACGGAAAGTCAGCTCGTAGCCTTTGCCAAATAGAATTTCTGTATCTTCCCCGCTTAGGTGAACGTGATGGGCCGATACTTCAATTGGAATGTGCCTTTCTTTCCAGTGCTTGACACCCTCGGCCAGATCTCTGAAGCCCAGAGTACGAATGGTCTCCCTTGCAATCATGCGTTCTTCATCGGTCGGAACAATCAGGACTTTGACCAGGGAATCTTCATCCGAAATTTCCACGACCTCTCCACTCTTTGGGGCTGCGCTCTGGTTTCTTATTTCATCAAGCATAATCCCCATGTTATTCAATCCCTGACAGACTCTTGCCCTTACCCCGGTACTTCCTTCCCCAATGCCACCCGTAAAAATCAAGACATCCAACCCGCCCATTGCTGCGGCGTATGAACCGATGTATTTCTTGATGCGGTAGCAAAACAACTGTTTGGCCAGAAGTGCTCGGCGGTCTCCTTGGCTTGCTGCTGCTTCGATTTCGCGAAGGTCGTTTGATATGCCGGAAATTCCCTTGAGTCCACTTTGTCTGTTTATCAGGTCATCGACTTCTTCTGCTGAAAGGCCAATGTCACGCTGAAGGTAGAGTATGGCGGAAGGATCCATGTCTCCACATCGGGTGCCCATTATCAGCCCTTCGGTAGGCGTGAGGCCCATACTGGTATCCACAGAGCGGCCGTGGTCGATCGCGCATACAGAGGCCCCGTTTCCGAGGTGGCAGGTGATGAACTTCAGGTTCGAAAACGGCTTCTTCAAGAACTCGGCAGCCTTGAGAGCCACGAAATTATGAGAAAGGCCATGGAACCCAAATCTCCGGATGCCGTATTTCTGGTAATACTCATAAGGTAGACCATAGAGGTGGGCGAACATGGGTATCTTATAGTGAAATGCCGTATCAAAGACCGCAACCTGCCGGGTTTCAGGGAGGATCTTCATACTCTCTCTAATTCCCATCACATTCAGTGGATTGTGAAGAGGGGCAAGGTGAGAAAGTCCCGAGATTTCTTCCAGGATCTCTTCGGTGATTACAGTAGGCTGGTTATACTTATTGCCTCCGTGCACGACCCTGTGGCCGACGGCGCGAATCTCATTCACGTCCTTGACCACGCCTTTCTTAGGATTGGTAAGAGTTTCGACCATCGACTTGAAGGCGCTGGCATGATCTCCCTTTTCAAGATCTAAGCTGGTCTCAGCTTTTTCTGAGACATAAAGATGTCGTGTGTCTTCCTCTCCGATGCGTTCGATGAGTCCGCGTGCATTGTTGCTTGGATCTTCTGTATCGAAAAAATTGTATTTTAAAGAAGAGCTTCCGCAGTTTATCACGAGAAGTTTTATGGGTTCAGTGGTTTGCAGGGCAAAACCATAAGGATCAGGGTGCTTCCGCCATGCACTATCCAAGCGATCCTGAACATCTTCGTTGAATTCCCGGTGCTTGAGCCGTGTGGTTATAGTCTCTGCTATCAATCTTATAGTGGCGGGATTGGTGGCAAGATGTGCCGTGAAGCTCTCCTGCGAAACAAAAAGGATCCGGGTATGTTCATGGGCAACCACATGAACACTCGAGGGCTCTCCGGTTATCAGTGCCATTTCGCCAAAGAAATCACCTCGGTCAAGCCAATTCAGCCTGATCCTACCTTTTGTCGGGTCATCTACTACTGCTTCAGCGTATCCTTCAAGAATGATCCCTAAATATCTTCCTGGATGGCCGAATTCTATGATGACATCCCCAGGTTCAAAGCTCTCTTCCTTGGATTCCTTGATCAAATTATTCAGGTGCTCAGGCGGGACTTCCTTGAAAAGAGGCAGGCTGCTGAGGTACTCTTTCATTCGCTCCTCCTTTAAGTTGAATCAAATTGCGTTCAATCTGATTAATGAGTCAATTATGGGATTATAGAGAAATCAGCTATTTTTGGCAATTCGCTGACTCCGGACAGAAACCCGTTCTTCTTTGGCCTTAAATACTTCATTATGGAAAATTTTTTGATTTGAACCTTACTCTATATAGGGAAATTATGGCAATATTCTACAGTTATGATTCGTAGACTTAGCTTATGTTCTTCATCAATTTGACTCTTTCCTCACAAATTGATATTCTTTTGGCAACCTAGCCTAAAGGGATAACAGTGGCTATCAAATGCCCCAAATGTCAAACTGATAACCCTGATACTCTAAAGTTCTGTGGAGAGTGTGGAACACAACTAATCTCCACCGAGGAAGTTTCTGCCCCCACCAAGACTCTCGAAGCAGCCAGAGAAGAATTAACCAGGGGAACCACCTTTGCCAACAGGTATGAA
>WVZL01000022.1:0-5817 GCA_011772495.1 Candidatus Aminicenantota bacterium | reverse complement strand
TAAAACTCATCAAACCTGAGATCGCTTCGGATAAGAAGACCATAGAACGTTTCAGCAATGAGCTGAAGATAGCCCGTAAAATAGCCCACAGGAACGTGTGCAAGATGTATGATCTTGGTGAGGAAAAAGGGACTCACTATATCACCATGGAATATGTCCCTGGCGAAGACTTAAAAAGCACTATAAAAAGAGTGGGACCATTGGGAGCAGGTAAAACGATTTTTATAGCCAAGCAAGTATGCGACGGGCTTAAAGAAGCTCATAATCTGGGTGTCGTGCATCGTGATCTAAAGCCGAGCAATATAATGATCGACAAAGAGGGCAATACCCGGATTATGGACTTTGGGATAGCCCGTTCCATTTCAGGAAAAGGGATTACTGGTGCAGGAGTGATGATCGGGACACCCGAATACATGTCACCAGAGCAGGCAGAAGTGAAGGAAGTAGATCAGCGATCAGATATCTATTCCTTAGGAGTGATTCTGTATGAAATGATGACTGGTAGAGTTCCCTTCGAAGGAGAAACGCCGCTTGGCATTGCCATGAAGCACAAGAGCGAAGTACCTAAAGATCCTAAAGAAATTAATACACAGATTCCTGAGGATCTCAGCAGTGTAATACTAAAATGTTTGGAAAAGAATAAGGAAAAGAGGTATCAGAATGCAGGAGAAGTTCATTCTGAACTGGAAAGAATAGAGAAAGGCATTCCCCTCACTGAGAAGGTCATACCAAGGAGAAAACCCATCACCTCAAGGGAAATAACAGTAACAGTTGGCTTGAAGAAGATTTTCATCCCGGCATTAGTCATCGTCGCTCTTGTAATTGCTGGAGTAATTATCTGGCAGGTTATTCCAAGAAAAGAAACAATTCCAACTCCATCAGGAAAACCCTCTATTGCTGTGCTTCCTTTTGAAGACTTAAGTCCTCAGAAAGACCAAGGATACTTGTGTGACGGATTTGCTGAATCACTCATAAGTTCTTTGACAAAAATTAAAAACTTGCGTGTTCCTGCCAGGACTTCTTCATTTTCATTCAAAGAAAAAGAGCGAAATATCCAAGAGATTGGCGAGAAGTTGAACGTTAAGACAATCCTTGAAGGGAGTGTGCAAAAAGCAGGAAATAGACTTCGCATCACAACCAAGCTTATTAATGTCGATGATGAGTCTCTAATTTGGTCAGAACAGTACAGTCGCGATTTGGATGATGTATTTGCAATCCAAGATGAGATTACTCTGGCAATTGTGGATAAGCTTAAGTTAAATCTACTAGGAAAAGAAAAGACAAGTATTGTAAAACGTCACACAGAGAATCTTGAAGCCTTTAATTTGTATTTGCAAGGTCGCTTCTTTTGGAACAAGAGGACAGAAGAAGGAGCCAAAAAAGCCATTGAGCACTTCGAGCAATCAATCGAAAAAGACCCATCCTATGCTCTCGCTTATACTGGGCTAGCTGATTCCTATCTTCTTCTTCCTTTCTACGCCAATATCTCTCCAAAGGAGGTCTTTCCGAAGGCAAAAGAAGCGGTGCGGAAAGCCCTGGAAATAGACAACTCGCTTTCCGAAGCACACACCTCGATGGCAATGATCAAATCGACTTATGATTGGGATTGGGTCGGAGCAGAGAAGGAGTTTAAGCTAGCTATCGAGCTTAATCCGAGCTATGCGACTGCGCACCACTGGTATGCATGGTTTTTGATGTGGACCGCCCGGTTTGACGAAGCCCTAGAGGAGATAGAAAGAGCTCGCGAACTGGACCCCCTCTCTCTCATAATAAACCGAGACACCGGAGGTGTATCTTTTATAGCTCGCCAGTATGAACAAACGATTGAAATCCTACAGAAAATGCTCGAGATGAGTCCAAACTTTCCTCAAACTCGCGTTTATCTCGCCAGAGCCTACATCTTAAAGTCAATGTATGATAAAGCCTTAGCTGTACTTCTTGAAGAAAAGGAACTAATAGGCTTGTACCCACTTTTAGAGAGTTGGCTTGGCGTCTGCTACATGAAAATGGGCCAAAAAACAAAGTCACAGGAAGTACTAAACCAGTTGATACAAAGATCTGAACAAGAATATGTATCATCATTCCATATTGCACTCATATATTTTGCCCAAGGTGAGAACGATCAAGGTTTCAAGCGGCTTGAACAGGCATATAATGAACGTACTGGCTTTCTATCCTATCTTAAAACAGAACCAATACTTGACAACCTTCGCTCAGATCCGCGCTTCCAAGACTTGATGCAACGCATGAACTTTCCAGAGTAAGGATTGACGACTAAATTCAGGACAATGGCTGGAAAGGCAAAGCCATAGACCAGTACGAGAAATTCCTCGACCTCTGGAAAGACGCTGACCCTGGTATTATAGAGGTTGAGGATGCAAAGAAGAGGCTGGCTGAGTTGAAGAGCTAATAAAACAGTAGCGGGCATTATAATCATAAAAACTCAGCCCCAAGAATTAACCGAAAGAGCTGATTTTTTAGGAAGATAGGAAGTCATTGAAGAAATCGGTACAGGATGTAGGGAATGAACCTACTTCATTATGCTTAATCCTCAGCAAAATTCAGTACTATGGTTGCCAAATCCCGAAAGTCATGAAAAAATCGGGAAGAATTAGCGTCAAGACTAAAAAGATAATACTTTGAATTCACGGGAGGGAACGTATGAACATTAAAGATCTCACAAGCGCGGATTTCCCTGACCTTGATCGTGAAAAGTTCGAAGAATGGAAGGCTCTCACTTTACGCTTACAGAAGGCTCCTCTGATTGCGCTTGCCATCATGGTGGGAGTTGGATTCGTCACAATATCGCTCATTGGCGGGGCGATAGGGTGGTTACTTCCAGTTATCGCTTGGTGGGGCTACATGATCGCTCAGTTGCCTACAAAAAAGCTCCAAGCGAAGTTGACGAAGGAACTCGGGATTAAGAGAGAGCAACTGAAAGCCAAGCAGGAGCAATAAAACAAGAGAGAAACGCGCCAAGAATAGGGAAGTTCACTATAAACCTCAATCAAGAATATCAATTTTTATTCTAAATTTTCTCACTATAGAATCTATATCCCTCATGGAATTCTATCGATACTGTAGACCTGACTCCTCTAATGCACAAATTGACAACTTTTTTTATCCTGACTTATAATTCTCCAGCGAAGATTGATGGGAAAACTGAAACAACGATGCTCACTCAGCCAGTTAGGTAGAAAAAGAAATTCTTGATCCCTCTATGTTGAAGAATATTGTCATCTCACTGCTTGGCTTAGTGGTTGTTTGGTTTTTTGCTGTCTCATTGCCATTCTGGACTGCCGCAAGAGAATTTGATCCTTTTCCTGTAGAGCTTGGCAGCCTCCGTCTTATTGGCTGGATTCCTGTCGTTCTGGGAGCTTTGGTGATCCTTTGGTGTTATGGGGTATTCAATTTTGTTGGCAAAGGCACACCATGGCCCTTTAATCCCCCAATAAAATTAGTGGTTATAGGATTATACCGATACATCAGAAATCCAATGGAGTCTGGTATTATTCTTGTCTTGCTCGGAGAAGCGCTCATTTTCGAGTCTTCGGCAATACTCCTATACCTTATATTTGGCTTTCTTTTGTTGCACCTGAAACAAGTGCTCATCGAAGAGCCTCGCCTGAGGAGAAGATTCGGCAAGACATACGAGCAATACTGCAAGTCAGTTCCCAGATGGATACCTCGATTGAAGGCCTATACTGGAGATGACCAGGAGCCGTCTTTCAATTCAAGGGAGCAGACCCCGAGGGCAGGTGGAAATTCGGGTTTGCAATAAGAAAAGCTTCAGCGTAAAATAGCCGTAAGATTTCGCAAATGGAAGAAAAAAGAGAATTTGCCAGGCTGGATTTGAATGTGAGAGTGGATTGGAAAAGAATCACTGAGACGCCAGCGCCTGAACAAGAATTTTCAGATAAAACCAAAAATATCTCTGCCGGCGGGATTTGCCTGGTTGTTTACGAAAAGATGGAAGTTGGAGAGAAAATGCAGATCGAAATGGAACTGCCCTCAAAAAAAGTCATAAAAGCTGAAGGAAAAGTTGTCTGGGTTAGTGAATATGAAATATCAGGCAGAGAGGAAGAAACCGTTTATGACATCGGCGTTGAATTCGTGAAAATCAGCCAAGAAGAACGAGATGAAATAAATCAATTTGTGTTTGCCTCCTTCGGCACCAAGTAAGAATAACTGAAAAGATCCTAAACTAAACCTTCTAAAATTCTGGTATCTCACCAAGAAAATCAAAATAAAACAAAGAACCACCCATATAGACAATGAGTTTAGGTAGAATCTTTTAATAAACAGTAAAAGGGCGGGAATCTTAACAAACTCTTAACAAACTCTTAACAACTTTCTGACAACTCTAAATTCAGACTGCCTATATTATTAATATCGAATAGTGAATTAAAAAAAAACGGAGGAGAGAATGAAAGACAAAAAATTTAGGATTTCCAGGAAAATCTTCTATGCTTCATCACTTTCTATTCTTCTGATTTTCTTTCTTCCTGGCTGTAAAGAAACTCCTACCGCTCCAGAACTTCCGGAATTTGCACAAGGGTCAATTCAAGTCAATTCTAATCCAGGGGGAGCTGCTATCTGGTTAGATAACAAGAATACATTAAAAACTACTCCTGCTTTGTTGACGAATATCCTTGTAGGCTCTCACACCCTGAAATTGACTAAATCTCACTATCATCGTTTTGAGCGAAATGTTACTGTCCAAGAAAACCAGACCACAATAATAAATGCAGAATTAGAACGAATTCTCATAATATTGATTTCACCTGAAGACGGGGCAGTGCTTGATAACGGACGATATGATAGACGTGATGATATTGTATGGGATTTTGATTGGGCAGATGTTGTGGGTGCGACCAAATATCATTTGTATGTCAAACACACCGGGTCCCTGTATCCAGCGATCAATAGAGAGGTCTATGGGTCTTCCTATCACGAGGTGGGCGAAGGCAGTTACATTATCAACCGTAACCGTTTCAATTGGAAATGGAAGGTGAGAGCATTTATAGATGGTATGTGGTCCCAGTGGTCAGAAGAAAGATCTTTTGATGTGGAACCAATTGATACTGATCCTCCTTCATGACGCAGCACAAGACAGATTCAACTAAATACGACACGAGCAATTGAAAATTTGGAGAAAGAAATCAAAAAGAGGCAGATAGACTTAAGAATGAGACAAAATTTGTTAGGCTCGAGAATGAAGTTCCAAAGATTAACTTTAAGCTTAAACCTAATTCCATAATAGGGGGTAAATAAAATGAAAATGAAATCCGCGGCTTTATTTCTTGTCTTCTCATTATTGGTTCTTACACCAAACTTAATGGCGAAAGAAAAAATAAAGGGAGAGATCTGTTTTGTTGGAGGTTTATTCGTTCCTGAAGGCTACACTGCTCCTTTTGGTGCAGCTAGCCTAGGTATCTATTATAAAGCAATTGGGGTAGAGGTGAGCGGGGCTATTTTAGGGAGAGTCACGGTTATAGGAAGCAACTTTGTTGCAGGGGCTTTTAATAGTCGGAATTTGATTCCTTATGTTACAGCGGGAATATGGACAACCACATGGGGAGGTTATGGTTTTAATTTTGGTGTAGGAATCAAAATAAAAGTATCAAAGTCATTGGCAATTCGTGCTGAATATCGACGATATTTTTTCACTGATTCTGATTGGGAAATGAATGCGCTTGCGGGAGGTATTTCTTTGTTTCTCTAGAAGAGGACTCAGCATTAATATAAAAACAACAAAATAAATTGATATTCTTCTAACAATCGAGGCGAAAGTAAGCCAAAGGCTCTAATCCTCAG
>WVZL01000003.1 GCA_011772495.1 Candidatus Aminicenantota bacterium | reverse complement strand
AATACCAAAGAACTCATGCCCAGTGCAGAATCATCCTTAGGAATGATAATATCCTTTTCTACCGTAGTGAATTCTTTGGACACTTCATTCTTTATGATCACCGAAAATTTGTAGAAACCAGCAATCAAGGGGAACATATCATAAATATCGAAGGGCTTGTAGGCGATGCTTTTAAGCTGGTCTTCATCCAGTTCTACCGAAATGGATCCCTCATATTGGTAGATTGTTTTTCCCTCTGAATCGGAAACAATTCCGTTTATTTTCAAATGGGTGGAATATTTATCTTGATACTGCTGCATTGAAAATTTCATGATTTCCACAACATAGTGGACAAAATAAATTCCCGGAGGATTTTGAAGGATTTTGATCGAAGAATCGTTGTCAATGTAATTGGCAGAATATTCCACTTCCACCTTGTCTTTATAAGCCAAAAAAATCTGTGCATATTTATCCTTCAATTCCTTTTGGGGAACGGTATGAATTTTCTGGATCATCATATCAGAAGCCAAAGATGGGCGACCATATGGAGTCGATTCCCCAGGAATAAGGGAAAGAGAAACTTTGGCCAGGCTGGGGTTTATTTTCTTTAAAGTCTGGAAGGCTTGGATATAATCCGCTTGGTCGCCAAAATAGGAAGTGAGCAGAGCCTGAGGGCCATCAGCACTGGGACTGTAAAGAACATACTCTCCCACTCCCTCTTCTTGGAAAAAAACCAGATTAAACCCGGGGGGAAGACCGTATTTGGCTAAACCTTGATAAAACCAGACTTCAGTGTTGTATACCTGAGTTTCGCCGGTGTGGCGATCGATACCCCTGGGTTCACCAAGAATGATAAAAATCCTTCCCCGATCGGTTTTCCAGCCAGGCTTGGGGACAGCTCTCCCGAAATGATGATTGGCATAATTGATGCGACGATAATGCTCTTTCTTGAATTCATTTTCTGGCGTTCCAGACGTTGGATCCCTGTGTTTCCAGAATGCTTCTATGAAAAGATCTCTTTCTCGATCTGTCTGAAGCTGGAGAAAAACTTCTTTCTCTAGAGGGGTGATAATATAGCACACCTCCTGTTCCAGCCATTTTTCAAATCGGAGAGGGAGTTCGCCTTCTGACTTGATCCCAGATGAAACCTCCAGCGGGAAAGCCAGTAAAGATATGAACAGAATGACTATGTTTTTTTTTATTATATTCATCCTTCCGTCACTAAATTGAGATTATCTCACTAATATTCATGAGTAATTGTATTAAAAATATTAGAGAATTTGCAAATAAGTGAACTCCTTCCATAGGATTAGTGACGCTCAGGTCTTTGATCTCTACTATTCCCCAAGAGAGTTGGACGTACGGGGTTGGAGAATAGATAGAATATTGCAACAACCACCGCTCCCATGAGGCCGTAGACAATGTCACACCCAGCGATAAATATTTTAGCAGGCTCCAAGAAATCCTGAAATAGAGAAACAAGACAAAAAATAGAAATCTATACAAATTAATTGCGAAAAAAATCTTGACAAAACCAATTTTCTAAAATAATTTTAAGATATAAACAAAGGATTCTGATGAAGAATTCCTATTCCAATCAAGGTGAAAAAAATTAAAAGGAGGAGAACTATGAGAAGGACAATCGTATCAATGGTAGCTATTTCTACAGTTCTTTTACTCATGGGTAGTATGAGTTCTGCCCAGATAAGAACTGGAACCATCACAGGTACAGTCACAGATACAGAAGGAGTGATTTTGCCGGGTGCCACAGTTGCAATTTCAGGTGAGAAGCTTTTGGGGGGCGAGCGTTCTGTTATAACTAATGATAAAGGGAAGTTCAGGTTTCCAAACCTTATGCCTGGAGAATATGAGATAACCGTTACTTTGGAAGGCTTCCAGACTACCAAAAGGATCAGACTCCAGGTAAACGTTGCTAGTACTGTTACTGCTGATGTTATCTTAAAAACTGCCACCTTAGAAGAAAGAGTCACAGTAACAGCGGAATCTCCCATAGTGGATGTGCAAAAGTCGGTGGTCTCCACCAATATCGGCTCAGAATTGATGGAAGTCCTCCCAATGCGCCGTTTTACCTTCTTCGATTATGTGGGAACAACGCCAGGCATCACAAGCTCATCAGGAGACCACTCGAATAATTGGCAATCGGCCTTCGGGTCTAGTTCCTCCTCAAACACCTATTACTTTGAAGGGGTAGAAACCACCAACCCAGAAAACGCAGGTTCCTGGTTATGGGCGAACCCCGATCAGATCGAAGAATTAGATGTTATCGTATCAGGAGCTCCGGCTGAATACGGGAACTTTCAGGGCATGGTTGTCAACCTCATCAGCAAATCTGGTTCCAATAAATTTGAAGGCACTCTCAATTTTTATTATCGTGAAGACTGGTTAACAGGAAATAATACACCCGACGAAGAATTTCCTTTCTATCGCGATAAGTATAATGAGCTTACTGGGACTATAGGGGGTCCCATAATAAAGGATAAACTTTGGTTTTTTTGGGCCGGACAGCTCATGACTGATACATCGGTTGGAGTGGGGGCCGATCCAGTTTTTGGAGCTGGCCTATATCGCCTTAATACTACGTTCGGAAGACTTGACTGGCAAATCAGTAAAAATCATAAATTCACCCTTTCATGTGACATCAACTGGTACAGATGGGAAGAAACACCTTATGAATTTGCACCTTATGAAACCATGACGTCTGAAGATTCATCTAATCCTGTAGTAGGCGCCTCCTGGACTTCAGTCTTCGGTCAAAATACATTCTTTGATATCAAATATACCGGATGGTGGGTCACTCTCATAGTGGAAGCTGCAGATGGAGACAGGGTGACTCCTGCACATTATGATGCTTTTACTGGGATGTATTCAGGAAACTCTTATTGGTGGGGCGATTGGCCCACCGGCCAGCATCAAATCCAGGGCACAGTTACCCATTATGCTGACGATTTTCTCCAGGGTGACCACGAGTTCAAATTTGGGGTTATTTACAACCACAGCTGGGCTGGATGGAAATGGGGCTACCACAGCAACGTGTATTATTACGATTGGGATGGGTATCCTTATTATGCCTTTTTTATGGACCCTGAAGAATATGGAGGAGTTGCCAACAGAATCAGTGCCTTTCTTGACGATAGTTGGTCTGTAACTGACCGCTTAACCTTGAACTTGGGTCTCAGATTTGATCACACTCGAGGCGGCTACCCCGAGTACCCTAAACTGGATAAAAACGCAAACCCAACAGGAGAAACATTTCCAGCGGATATGGACATTCTCAGATGGGACACATGGTCGCCAAGGCTGGGACTTGTTTACCAATTGACTGCGGATAGGAAAACAGTATTTAAAGCAAGCTATGGTCGGTATTATGGCCATATGCTTCTGCGGGTGTTTTATGGTAGCGCCCCATCGAAAACCGATAGATACTGGTATGGATACAACTGGGATACAGGTGAATACGATTATCTATGGCAACATATAGATCCCATAGCTGATAGAGGTATTGACCGGAATATGAAAAATCCGTATTCTGATTCATTTTCCGTAGCAATTGAAAGAGAAATATTCCCTGACTTCTCTCTTTCTTTAACTGGTATCTATAAGGAATCAAGGGATGCTGTCGTCAACCATAATATTGGTGCAGAATATGAGCTTATAGATTACTACGATGAATTTGAGAGCCGGACGATTCAGATCTACAATCAGACAAATGACAGTTTCTATTTAACTACCAATCCAGGTGATAAAACTAATTATAGAGCATTAATTTTAGCTTTCAGGAAGCGCCTCTCCAACAACTGGCAGGTGGATGGGAGTTTGACTTTGTCTAGGTCAAAGCAGTACCCCGGTGGCTATTGGGATAAGAATGATTTAATCAATATGTACGGAGTCCCGGACTATTATGACCGAGAATTTCAATTCAAGATCAGTGGAACCTATATCTTTCCTTACGGGATAATGCTCAGCGCCTATTTTGCTTATGAGCAAGGGAGACCTTTTAACCGCGAGATACCGATATGGCTGGATCAGGGACGCGTATGGGTAGCAGCTGAAGAAAGAGGAAGCAAAAGATATCCTAGCCCGACATATTTGGATCTAAGACTGGAAAAAGAGTTCGGAGTCTGGAAAACAGTCAGATTAAAACTCTTGATAGACGTATGGAACGTCTTTAATGCCGACTACAACTACTGGGTCGGCAGTACTAATGCAGCAAGCGACGCCTACTTGGCACCATCAGGTTACGTTTTACCCAGGAGAGCTCAGCTAGGTATTCGTTTAGTTTTCTAAAGAGCTCAAGCCGTTTACAAAAAAGGGGAAGCTCGCAAGCTTCCCCTTTTTTATTAAAGTCTATGGCTTCACATCCACTTTCAAAAACACGGCAAGGTCGATTTACAGATAAAAGTTCAAATTGATCCGTGTCAGGAGTATTTCGGAGCAAATGATAATAGATGGGGAGAATTCGGAGAAAGCAGCAGTTCAAACCTCGACGCTTTCACTTCGTTTGCCAATCTCAACTATTCTCCCAAAGGTACAACCCTTCCCTTTCCTCCTTTGCAATTGACTGTTCAGATTTTCTCACCGACCTGAATATCATCAACTTTGAGCTCTAGTAATTCTGATATCCTGCAACCGGTATCATATAGCAAAGTGATTAATGCGTAATTTCTGATTCCTGGAAAATCCATCTGATACTTTGTGTTTCAAGCATAGCCATAATTTGGCTATTAGAGAACGTAGCAATAGCAGTTTGGTCAGTCCTGATCCTAGAAACCTTTTTAGAAGGATTATCACTAATCACTCCTTCCTCGACCATAAACTTAAAGAGAATCTTCAGTACTTTGATGTGGTGGTTTACACCTCCAGGTGTGTGGCTTTCTTTGATTCCTGAAACATACTCCCTCAAAATCGAGTGATCAATCTGCTCCAGAGATACATCCGGATAATGTGACTCCATAAACTCCAGGAACTTGTTGAGATGCTGGCTGTAAAAAGTGATTGTGTTGGGGCTTAAGTTCCTTAGCCTCCTGGTTGACAGAAAGGCAGACACCATCCCTTTCAAAGTAGTGGTCATAAATGCCTCCTATATGGGGGGCTAAAGAACGGGTTATGGGCCCTTTTGAGATGGGAATTTACGTAAATGGTTGATAAATAAGATGGTAGCGGGGGTTGGATTTGAACCAACGACCTCCGGGTTATGAGCCCGACGAGCTACCAGACTGCTCTACCCCGCGATACCGATACCATTATAGCAAAATTTTCTGATTTGTCAAAAAAACCTGATAAACGTCTCCAAAAGAGAAAATTGTACCCAAAATACTCCTTCTCTTGTCTGAAATTCAGGGACAAATTCGGGGACAGTTCATTTTTTTTTGAAGAAAACAGGAGATTAGAAAGCAAACCATGACGAAAAAATCGAACCATCCCCATTCAAAAAAAGAACCCCCCATATCCACAAATTTCAAATAATAAGACTGCGATAATCTTTCTTGAGAATTTCCTTGACATTGCCTAAATACAATAAATATAATGAGAAACTTAAAAAATGGCCCACTTCCTATTTTTTCTGCTGGCGATTGTCTGTGTGGGGGCTGTGGTGGGAATGATATTTTCCCGAAACCAAGCCTACAATGCCCTTCTCTTAGTCCTTGCTTTTGCTGCGCTCGGGGGTATTTTCGGGCTTCTCAGTGCCCCATTTATAGCCGTGGTTCAGATCATCATTTATGCCGGCGCCATAATGGTGCTCTTTATTTTTGTGATCATGATGATTAACCTACGGGAAGGCATCCCCCCTGAGAAGAAAAAATGGACGATTTATCTCTCTGCTGTTCTGGCTTTTATCCTTATTGTAGAACTCATACTTGCTGCCAGAGGGTCTTTCCAGGCCTTGACTGGTCCAGGAGGGGAAGAAATTGCCAGCCCTAAAGCCTTAGGTAAGCTGCTTTTCACAGAATATCTTTATCCTTTTGAGATCACTTCTATCCTGATCATAGCTGCTTTGGTGGGAGCCATTATTTTAGTCAAGAAGAAAGAAGAAGAATGATTCCTGGAAGCTACTTCTTTATCCTCAGTGTCATTCTATTCATCCTGGGGGTCATTGCTTTCTTTGTGAAAAGAGACCTCATTACCCAGTTCTTATCCATAGAGGTCATGCTCAATGCTGGGAATCTGGCTTTCATTGCTTTTGCTCGAGCCTTGAATTCCCTTCATGGCCAGGTTATTGTCTTTTTTATCATTACCGTAGCCGCAGCCGAAGCAGCTGTGGGTCTGGCCATCATTCTCTTAATCTTCCGACAGAAAAAGACGATAAAATCAGAAGATATGAATTTAATGAAAGGCTAAAATGACTGAGATTTTCTGGCTTATTCCATTCCTTCCCCTGTTAAGCTCTTTTATATTAGCAATTTTTGGAAGGACACTGCCGAAAAAATACATCTCCTTCCAGGCCTGCCTGGCTGTCTTTGCCTCCTTCATCATCTCGGTCATTTCCTTCTTTGGGCTGCTTAAGATAAGCCAGGAGAGCTATCCCCTTATAAAATCGCTTTTCACATGGATTGCCTCTGGCAGCTTTACGATCAACTTCTCCCTTCAGTTTGATCCGTTGTCAGCAGTCATGGCCATGGTCGTCTCAGGAGTTGGCTTCATTATTCATGTTTATTCGGTCGGCTACATGGATAAAGATAAAGGCTATTCCCGTTATTTCACTTATTTAAACCTCTTCACCTTTGCTATGCTCCTGCTGGTTATGTCCTCCAACATTGTTCTGATGTTTGTGGGCTGGGAAGGCGTGGGTCTATGTTCCTATTTATTGATCGGTTTCTGGTTCGAAAAGGATTCAGCAGCCAATGCCGGAAAAAAAGCCTTTATCGTTACCAGGATTGGTGATCTTGGCTTCCTGTTGGGGATCTTTTTTATCTTTGTTCATATCGGAAGCGCTGAATTCACTGCTATCAACCAGGCTATTTCAGGGGGAGCCGTCACCCAGGGGCTGGCGACTCTTATCGCTCTGCTTTTATTCATGGGAGCTGTTGGCAAATCAGCCCAAATTCCTCTCTATGTCTGGCTACCAGACGCCATGGAAGGCCCCACACCGGTCAGTGCTCTTATCCATGCGGCCACCATGGTCACAGCCGGAGTCTACATGGTCTGCCGGATGAATCTTCTCTACACTCTATCTGGAACAGCGGCTCTCGTCGTGGGAGTCATCGGAGCAGTGACTGCAGTCTATGCCGCTACCATGGCTTTAACCCAGAATGATATCAAGAGAGTATTAGCTTATTCCACTATCTCTCAAATCGGATACATGTTTATCGGCTGCGGTGTGGGAGCCTATTCTGCGGGCATGTTTCATCTATACACTCATGCCTTCTTCAAAAGCCTCCTCTTCTTGTCAGCTGGAAGTGTGATGCACGCTCTTTCTGGAGAATTGGATATGAGAAAGATGGGAGGGCTAAGAAAATACCTTCCCTTCACCTACCCTGCTTTTCTGATTGGCGCTATAGCCATAGCCGGAGTCCCCTTTCTATCAGGATTTTTCTCCAAAGATGCTATTTTGACTCAAGCCTTTGCCAACAAGCAGTATTTCATCTGGATTCTTGGTGTTTTGGGGGCGATTCTTACTGCCTTTTACATGTTTCGTCTGATCTTTCTGACTTTTCAGGGGGAAGAACGCCTGGAACCTGAAGCCAAAGAACATCTCCACGAGTCTCCTCCAGTCATGACCATCCCCCTTGGCATCCTGGCCTTTTTCTCGATAATAGCCGGCTTCATCGGAGTTCCGGCTGTTTTTGGCGAGAAGCTAAACTGGTTCAATAAGTTCTTGGAACCAGTTATGAGACCAGGACATGAGGTCCATCTGAGCATTCAAACCGAATGGCTGCTCATTATAATTTCAGTAGCCGTTGCCCTTTTCGGCATTTACCTTGCCTATATTTTCTATATTAAAAAACCTCAGACTCCTCACCAGCTTAATGCCAAGTTCCCGTACGTCTATAAGCTTCTTTATAACAAATACTATGTGGATGAAATTTATAATGCCGTCTTTGTGAAGCCGGTTGTCAGAGGCTCTGAAATCGTTTATGACAATTTTGACCTGAAGGTCATTGATGGGGCGGTCAACGGCTCTGCTTCAGTCACTGGACTTTCAGGAAAAATCTTAAGCTATTTACAGACAGGGTTGATCAAAGACTATGCCCTTGTCTTCCTTTTTGGAGTTATTCTCTTTTTAGGCTATTTATTGTTTTAGAAAATGAATTTTCCGATATTAAGCGTAGTGACTTTCCTCCCCCTAGCAGGAGCCGTCTTCCTAATTTTTGTTCATCGTGACAGGAAAAATTTCCTGCGTTCCCTCGCTCTCGCGTTTACCCTCATTAATTTTGTCCTCTCCCTTTTCCTCTATATCCACTTCAACCCTCAAACCGCAGAAACTCAATTCGTAGAAAAGGGACCTTGGATCGGGTATGGCATAAATTACCATATAGGAATAGACGGCCTCAGCCTGTTTCTAGTGCTCCTGACCACTTTCTTGATGCCCATTGCCATCCTCTCTTCCTGGAATTATATCCAGAAGAAAGTCAAAGAATACATGATCTTTATGCTCATCCTGGAGACAGGGATCATCGGAGTCTTTGTCTCGTTCAATCTTTTTCTGTTTTATGTCTTTTGGGAAGTCACCCTGATTCCCATGTACTTTCTCATCGGAGTCTGGGGAGGCCCGCGTCGGATCTACGCGACTCTAAAATACGTCCTGTTCACGATGCTGGGAAGCCTGTTGATGCTGGTGGCGATTTTTGTTCTCTACTCTACCTATTATAAAGCCACAGGAGTTTATTCCTTTAACATCTTCGACCTCTCCAAGCTCATTCTCAATCCCAACCTCCAGCTCTGGCTTTTCCTGGCTTTTGCTCTTTCCTTTGCTATAAAAGTGCCCATGTTTCCCTTACACACCTGGCTGCCAGATGCTCATGTGGAAGCCCCTACCGCTGGATCAGTCATCCTAGCGGCCATCCTCTTGAAGATGGGTGCTTATGGATTCCTCCGCTTTGGCCTTCCCCTGTTTCCGGATGCGGTTATGAAACTGCTTCCGGTTCTAGCCGTGCTGAGTCTTATCGGCATTATCTACGGTGGTTTGATGGCCTTAATCCAGAAGGATATCAAATCCCTAGTGGCTTATTCTAGTGTAAGTCATATGGGACTCATCATGCTGGCCATTTTCTCGTTGAACATCGAAGCGATCGAGGGAGCTATTTATCAGATGCTTAACCATGGATTGAGCACTGGTGCTTTGTTCTTGATAGTCGGCATATTGTACGAAAGGGCTCATACCCGCCAAATAAAAGATTTTGGAGGAGTAAGCAGTCAGATGCCTGTTTTCTCTGCTTTTTTTCTCATCTGTATGCTCTCCTCGATCGGGCTGCCCGGGCTGAACGGTTTTATAGGGGAAATCCTCTGCATCTTCGGCATCTTTAAAACCAGTAAGCTTCTGGCCATACTCGGGATCTCCACAGTTATCTTAGCTGCGGCCTATCTGCTATGGATGTTCCAGCGCGTGATGCAGGGGCCCATAAAAAACGAAAAAATCTATTCTTTCACCGATATCAATAAACGGGAAATTTCCTATCTTGTCCCTATCGTGATCATGATGTTCTGGATGGGAATCTACCCCCGACCTTTTCTTAAACGAATGGATCATTCGGTCTCTGACCTCCTCAATAAAGTGAACAGGAAAGAAAGAATTTTTATCCAGGCTGAAGAGGACAAAAAGGCCTTGACCGAGGTCAATAATCTGATCAATACCGAAAAAAATAAGGAAATGGAAGAAGAAGCCAAATGAACAGCCTGTTCGCCCTTCTGCCCTTAGTGATCATTGTCATAGCTTCTCTTCTTGTCCTGCTCCTGGAAGTCTTCCTTAAGAAGGAAAACAAGAACTATCTAGGTTTTATTTCCCTCTTCTTCCTGATTGTTTGTGCCATCCTTTATTTCAGGTTCTGGAACGAAGAATTCTCTTACTTCAAAGGAAGTTTGGTTTTGGATAAACTCTCTCTATTCTTCTTTTTTATCTTTGCTGTTGCTGTCTCGTTCGTCATTCTGCTCTCTATGAAGTACATCTCCCTTCAAGATGCCAATCATGGCGAGTTTTACGCTCTGCTCCTCTTTGCCCTATCAGGAATGATGATCATGGTCTCTTCCTCGAGCCTGGTGATCATCTTTCTGGGCTTAGAAGTTCTCTCTATCTCGAGTTATGCCTTGGCCGGATTGAAAAGGAAGGATAAAAAATCATCTGAAGCAGCTATCAAGTATTTTCTCTTAGGAAGTTTTGCCAGCGGATTTTTTGTCTATGGCTTAGCCCTTCTCTACGGCGCCTCCCATTCAACCGATATCTCCGGCATCCTTGATTATTTCAGATCATCTCCAGAGCTGAGCTTGATGGCCACTATCGGGTTGGGTCTGGTGATTATCGGGTTTGGCTTTAAAATTGCAGTAGTTCCTTTCCACATGTGGACTCCCGATGTCTACGAAGGAGCTCCCACTCCTATCACCGCCTTCTTTTCCATAGGGCCCAAAGCGGTGGGCTTTGCCGTGCTTTTAAGGATTTTCCTTTATTACTGGAGAATAACTCCAGAATCTCAGGCCATCTTCTGGCTCTTGTGGATCATCAGTGTCTTAACCATGCTGGTGGGAAATCTTATTGCCCTGCGCCAGACGAACCTGAAAAGAATTCTAGCATATTCCAGCATTGCCCATGCTGGTTATCTTATGGTAGCTATCCTGGCCAGAGATGGCTCCAGCCTCTTGTTCTATCTTGCTGCTTATCTTTTCATGAACCTCGGAGCCTTTGCGGCTGTTATCGCTTTGAGTAAGAAGGGTAAAGAATACCTGGAATTGGATGACTATGCTGGAGTGGGCTTCAAGTATCCCTGGATCGGAGCCACTTTCACGATCTTCCTCCTTTCTCTGGCAGGATTTCCACCTACAGCTGGATTTTTAGCCAAATTCTATGTCTTTAGTGCTGCCGTGAGAGAGGGGCTCGTTCCTCTGGTTATCATCGGAGTGTTAGCCAGCCTTATTTCTGTTTTTTATTACTTGAGAATCGTTGTTTACATGTACATGCGAGAACCTTCCAGGGAAATCGCCATACACCTAGAAAACCCAGCTCTCTTTCTGGTCATTTTCCTTTGTCTTTATGGCGTTCTTCAGCTGGGAATTTTCCCGGGTAACATTCTCCTCATCATCAGAGAAGCCATCAACGCCCTCCCCTTTTAAGGGGTCGGGCCAAGCTAATTAATTTATCTTCAAGTATTTAACCTTAAAATTCCTGCCAATTTTAGCCTTAGAACTGCATTTTTGGGGGTAAAATTGGCCTTCTAAGGAAAATGAAATGGCCCGGGAAGCTAAAAGAGGATAAAATTTATGAAACAAGAAAAGAGTAACCTTTTGAATATAAAAGCGCTTAGAGTGCTAATTTTGCCCCCAAAAAAAGGGATTTAAGAGCTTAAAACAGGTCTGATTTTAACCTATCTTATTAAAAATAAAATAGATAGCTTGGCCCGACCCCATAAAAGATGGCTGGAGCAGGTCGTAAGCCGAATTCTGTCCCTGTTCAGCCTGATGAGCCGGCAGGGGTGGTTATTTATCTAGCCTCTCAGAGAGGAGCATAGCGACCTACCCGCCCCCTGGGACGGGCCATCCCAAAACGGGGCATATTCGGTCTTGCTCCGGATGGGGTTTACCGAGCTCTTGATGTCACCATCAAGACGGTGAGCTCTTACCTCACCTTTTCACCCTTACCCCGGGAGATAGGCAAGCTACCCAACGGGGCGGTTGTTTTCTGTGGCACTTTCCTCCGATCGCTCGGAGTCGCCGTTAGCGACCATCCCGCCCTTTGGAGTTCGGACTTTCCTCCCCTCTCTTCGCCTTACGCGAAGGAGGAGCAACCACCTCGCCTACTCCAGCCGTTATCTTTATACCATATTGCTCTAATTTTTTGTACAGATTACTTCGCGGAGTGTCAATGGCTCTAGCCGTTTGAGAAATATTCCAATTGTTCTCTTCCAGCTTGGCCAGGATAAAATTCTTTTCGGATAAGTCCCTGAATTCTTTCAAGTTTTTAATTTTATCCGCTTCTGGAAGATAAATCTGCACATCTCCTCTGACCTTCTCAGGTAGATCTTTTCTTTCAATAGCATCTGACTCTGTCATGATGATCAGCCTTTCCACCACATTCTTCAGCTCCCTGACGTTTCCCTTCCAGGGGTATTTCACCATGGCTTCTACGGCATCATCTGTAAATTTTTTGACTTTAAAGTTATTTTCTTCTGCGAACGTTCGGCAAAAATATGCCACCAGAAGAGGTATATCTTCTTTCTTCTCCCTCAAGGGAGGGGAATAAAGGGGAACAACATTCAACCGGAAGTAAAGGTCATCCCGGAAAGTTCCTTCTTTAATTTCTTTGGGCAAGTCCTTATTGGTGGCCGCAATCACCCTGACATCGACCTTGCCGACTTTGCTCGAGCCGACTCTCTGCACCTCACCTTCCTCAAGAACGCGTAAAACCTTGGATTGGGTCTTCAGGCTCATATCCCCTATTTCATCTAGAAAAATTGTCCCTTTATCAGCCTGTTCGAATTTTCCTGTTTTCCTTTCTGTTGCTCCTGTAAAAGCGCCTTTCTCATGCCCAAAAAGCTCACTCTCGATCAACTCTTCAGGAATGGCGGCACAGTTCACCTGGATGAATTGCTCCTTGGCTCGCCGGCTGTGAGCGTGAATGGCTCGGGCTATGAGTTCTTTGCCAGTGCCGCTTTCACCGGATATAAGAATTGTTGCATTGGTGGGTGCTGTCTTGAGTATATCTTTCCAGAGCTTTTTCATCTGCGGATGATTTCCGACTAGCTCGTATTTCTTTTCTGTTTTTTTTCTTAAATCCAAACACTCTCTCCGGAGCTCACTCTGGCTTAAAGCATTCCGAATACTGAGCAAAACTCTTTCTCTATGGAGAGGCTTTTCCAAAAAATCAAAAGCTCCGAATTTTGTGGCTTCAACAGCAGTTTGAATCGTCCCATGACCAGATATCATGATCACCTCAGGGCAATACGGTCTTTTTTTCATCTCCTGAAGTATTTCCAGCCCATCCTTTCCGGGCAGCTTGATGTCCAGCAGGACTAAATCCAAGCCGACAGTCTCTTCGACAATGTCCAGGGCTTCCTCTCCATCCACGGCTTCCAAGAAATCGAAACCTTCATATTCCAAAATCATCTTCAGGGATTTGCGGATGTTTTCTTCATCATCCACAACCAAGATTTTGTCCTTAGGATTATTACTCATTTTCTTTATCTCGTTTAAATTTTAGCATAGTCCTCAACATTCGGCAAAACTTCCTGTTCGCTATAAGCACCTCTATTTTCTTGCCTCATTCTTATCATTGTTGTAAGATTTACCCGAAAATGTGGAGAATATTTTGGCTCATATTGCTGGTGATTCTCATCAGTACCTTGGGTTTCCGAATCATAGAAGGTTGGTCACTCCTGGATTGTCTTTACATGACAATCATAACCATTTTCACAGTTGGCTTTGGAGAAGTCAAAGAACTCTCTCCTCAAGGTCAAATATTTACTATTTTCGTGATCCTTAGTGGTGTGGGAACTGCGATCTATGCATTTACTAAACTCGCTGAGGCCTTCTATGAGGGAGGAATTCGTAAATTCTTACGGAGAAAAAGAATGGAAAGAAAACTTCAAAACCTCAAAGATCACTATATAATCTGCGGACACGGCCGGATGGGGAGAGTCGTTAGAGAGAGGCTGGAAGAAGAAAAAACTCCTTTTATCATTATCGATAACCGAGAAGAAAAACTAGAAGAGCTTAAAGAGGCCAAAACATGTCTTTTCATCGAAGGAGATGCTACCTCTGAAGAGGTCTTGATCAAGGCTGGAATTAAAAAAGCCAAGGGCCTGGCAGCTCTTCTTCCCGACGACGCCGATAACCTCTATTTAGTCCTGACAGTCAGACTGATCAATCCCTCCATTTTCATCCTCTCCAAAGCCATAGATGAAGAGGGAGAGAGGAAGATTCTCCAGATAGGAGCCAATAGAGTTGTCAGCCCGTACAAACTAACCGGCTTGAAAATTGCCCAGGGCTTGATTCGCCCCACTCTAGTCGATTTTGTGGATCTTATCATCAGGCGGAAAGAGATAGCCTTATCCATGGAAGAATTTGTTGTAAAAAAAGAATCCCCTGTCACTAACCGCAGCCTTAATGAGTGCAATATAAGAAGAAAGGCCAATGTCATTGTGGTGGCTCTAAAAAAGCCAGGAGAAGAGCTCGTTTTCAATCCTCCTCCTGGTCTAAAAATTGAAACCGGCGATACTCTTTTAGTTCTGGGGGACAATCAAGCCATAGGCTTATTCGAAAGCACCTTTTTATAAATCCTGCTTTTCCTGAACAAGCCAGACACGGCATCTTTTCAAGAATGTAAATAAATTTTAATTTGTAAAATAACTTTCCTCGCCCAAACCTCCTGTAAAGATTATCTTATTTACAATCAATAAGATAGAAAAAGTCCATTCTGGCCCATAACTTGCTGTTACGATTTGATAAAAATAAGACTATCGATTAAGATGATGACTATGCTGCTCAATGCTGTTAGGAAATGCAAACCTATTGTTGTTATCCTTTGTCTCTCTTTGACCGTCTTTTCGTTTGCTCAACAAAAAGAAAAAAGCAAATTTTTCGAGCTGGATAACGGCCTTAAGATCTACCTTTACGAAAGACATATTCTTCCCCTATTGAACATAACAGCCGCCGTCAATCTCGGCTCTAAAGATGAAGCAGAGGAAACAAACGGGCTGGTTCATCTTCTAGAACATTCTATTCTTTTTGGAGGCACTGAATTCCGCAGCGGCGAAGAGATCGGTAAGGATATAAGAAGGCACGGAGCTTATTTCAATGCCCATACGGACCGCGACTTGATCACTTTTGACATTTCCCTTCCCTCTGAACACGCAGATTTTGCTTTCCAGAACCAGAAAGAGATTCTGTTTAACTTGAAGCTTACCCAGGAAGAGATTGATAAAGAAAAAAAGGTCATCCTCGAAGAAATAGCTCAGATTAAGGATGATCCTTTAAGATATGGCGCTTCCTTAGTTTTCCAGAATCTTTATCAAGGCCACGCTTATCAAACCCCGATTATCGGAAGGAAAGAAGTCCTTGAAAAGGTTACCGTAGATCAGTTGGAAGAATTCTACCGCAAATTCTTTGTTCCCTCCAACTGTGCTTTTGCTGTGGTTGGGGACTTTGACATCGATGAAATGGAAAACCGAGTGAAAAATATCTTGGGAGATTTAAAAAAAGAAGAGCTCACGCCCTTAGAATTCAAGAAAGCAACTCCTCTTAAGAAAACCGTCGAAATCGAAGAGGAAATGGATGTTGAACAAGCCTATTTAGTGATAGGAATGCCCGGGCCTGATTACAACCATCCTGACCAGTATCAAGTTGACCTTTTAGTCCAGATTATTGGCCGAGGTTTCAATCCCATGCTGGGCTCTGCTCTTAGAGGAAGAAGAGGCCTGGTCCATAATGCTTCCATGACTTATCTACCTCAAAAATATGGAGGGGCGATCCTGATCTACATCATTCTAGACCCCAAGAATCTGAAAGCAGCCAGGAATGAGGCCATCAGGTTTTTGAAAAGAGTAAGAAACGAGCGTTTTTCCGAGGATGATTTCATGCCGGCTGAACGCATGTATATCTTGGATTACCTGGTGTGCGCCAAGAATCAAATTAAATTTGACTTTTTTCAGGGAAGAGAAAAAGCTCTGGCTGTGGCCAACATGCTGGCTCGATACGTGCTTTTGTCTGAAGGCCCAGACAGAGGAGGCTTTCTCAAAAACATCGAGGAGTTGAGCTCAACGGATTTAAGGAAAGCGGCCGCCGACTATCTCGGCACAGGAAAATATGTCATCGTCTCTATAGTTCCCAAAAAGAAAAACAAAACATGAATTTGAGAATAAGCACTTTCAAAAAGTTTTTAAAACCTGGACTAGGACTCGCTTTTCTGCTGACCATTCACCTGCCGAATGTTCTTAGTCAGGAAACACCTGTTGAGAAACCCACTCTCCAAAAAACAAAATTATCCAACGGGCTTTACTTGATCTATGAAATTGATAAAGCCTTCCCCACCACGTTTCTCCAGGTTCTTGTAAAGGGGGGAACAGGCGCTGTTCCTGAAGGCAAGGAAGGATTGGCCTACCTGGCCACTCGAATGACAGTCGAAATTCCTGACCGAGGCAAGATACGCGAGATGATGAAACAGGCTACCAGGATTTCCATGCGTTGTTTTGGAGATTATTCTCTAATCAACTTGAAATGCTTAACCGAGAATCTGGAAGAGTCTCTAAAAGTCATGGCTCCTATCATCCAAAAACCTCTTTTTTCTGGAATAAGAATAAGCAGAATCAAGGAATACATGATCCATATCAGTAAATCAGAAGAGGATGACCCTATCATCGTAGGGAAGAATGCCCATCTGCAATCCTTCTTTGGAGATAGTGCTTATGGCGGCGCTATCTTTGGCACAGAAGAATCCTTGAAGACCATAAAAAAGAAGGATATTGAAGGCTTTTACGAAAACCATTTTGCAGCTAATAACATGATTGTCGCTGTTTCATCTGATCTAGAAGAAAAGCTATTGATCGAGATGATTCAACGTTACTTCGGCAAGTTCCCTCAGAACAAATGGGAAGCCTCCAAGCCTGCTGGGCCTGCACTTCCTGAAGAAAGGCAGCTCTCTCTTGAAAAAGATACGAAACAAACTCTAGTCTCCATGGCATTTCCTCTTCCCGAGCTCACAGCCAAGAATTTCGTCCTAGCCTTTATGACTGAAAATCTACTGGGAAAGGGAGTCGACTCAAAACTCTGGTCTATAAGGGCAAAGGAAAGGCTTGCCTACAATGTCAATTCTCAAGTCATCTATTTGAGGGGAGGAGGGATTATAAGGGCTTATCTAGAAACAAAGAACGAAAACAAACAAAAAGCCCTAGAGTCTTTAAAACAAGTTCTCCGGCTCCTCAACGAAAATGGGATGTCAGAAGAAGAACTCCAGGCAACTAAAATCGGCTCCCGAGCGAATTTCCTGCGTCTGAATGAAACAAAAGAAGCCAGGGTATCGACTCTTGCTGATTTTGAAGCTCTAGGTCTTGGTTATGGTTTTTTTGATCGATTTTTTGCTGAGGTCGATGCGGTGAGCCTGGAAGAAATAAATGTCTTTATCAAAGAAATTCTCAGTCCAGAGAAAGGAGTGGAGGTTGTCGTAGGGCCTAAAAGCGAAGAATCGGCTCCTCCACCATCTCAGCCCTATTACCTAATACAAGAACCCAATACATAGAATTCCACCTTGTTTTTAAGATGATAACTGGATATAAAATTGAAGGCTACTCTTATGTTTATTTTATTGTCAGGATAGGTTTGCCGAGCATTTTCTCATTCACGCGGATGCCAAGTCCAGGCTTGGAGGGAACGTCAAGCCATCCCTCTTTTCTCAGGGGAGCATCCTCGGCCAAGTGAACATCATTATAACTGTTGAAGTCTGTAGAGGTGAAATAGAATTCTGCTCGAGTGCTTCCTACCAGGTGGGCGATAGTCGCCGTTGTGATATCCCCTCCCCAGCAATCTTCAATAGTCATAGCGATTCCCAGCGATTCACACAGGTCTCTCATCTTCTTGGTCTTGCTTAAGCCTCCCAGTCGGGAAATCTTAAGGTTCACCACTTCCATAGCACGTTCATCATAAGCCTTTAAGAGAGACCCAACTCCCGTGATGACTTCATCCAGTACCATGGGCAAGTCCGTGTGCTCTCGGACATCCAAACATTCTTCAAGAGTGGAACAAGGCTGCTCTAGGTATAAATCCTCCCCGGCTAAAGCATTAGCTACTCGAACAGCCTCATGCATCAGCCAGCCTGTATTGGCGTCAGCTACCAAGATATCCCCTTTTGGAATGACTTTCAGGGCAGCTTTGACACGCTTGATATCTTCACTCGGGTCATCCCCAACCTTGAGCTGGAATCGCCGATATCCTTGTTCTCGGAATCGTGTGATATCTTTGGCCATTTCTTCAGCAGATCCTTGAGATATGGCTCTGTATAGAGGAAAGTTTTCAACATACTGCCCGCCCAGTAGGCTACAAACCGGAACACCCGTTGCCTGGCCGAATATGTCCCAGCAGGCAATGTCAAGAGGTGACTTGATGTAATTATGTCCTCCTAGCGCCAGATCCATGACATCATTGATGACATTGGTTTGACAAGGGTTCCGACCTATAAGCAGAGAACCCAATTCTTTGATCCCGCTGGGTATTCCCTGAGCAAAGGCATCCATATAGGCCGAACCCAGAGGACACGCTTCTGCAAAGCCTTTCAGACCCTCGTCGGTGGATATTCTGATGATGGTGCTTACGAAGGAAGTGACAACATGACCTCTTGACCAGGCGTATTTTTGATCCAGAAGTTTATAGTCAACTTGATAAACATCAATTTGGCTGATTTTCATCAGAAGCCTCCTCTAACATGCCAGAAATAAATAAAAATGTCATTGCGAAGCCTGAATGGCCTAACCCCTTTCTTTATAAGCTCTCCAATTTATTCAATTCCTCCCAGTCCTGATCAACCTGCTTCTGGAATTCCTCTAAAACCCAAGCATTTTTTTCTTTGAAAAGATGGCGAAACCTTCCCTGGGTTTTTATCCATTCCAGGACTGGTTTTTTCTCCTTAGGCTTGTAATTTATCTTGTATTTACCGTTTTCGACCTCATAGAGCGGCCAGACACAGGTATCCACAGCCATGTGAGCCAGCCTTATTCCCAGGGATTCATCGTATTTCCATTCGGTGGGACAGAGACAAAGCACATTTAAAAAGGCTGGACCTTCGACCTCGAAAGCCTTTTTGGCCTTGTTGTAAAGGTCTTGCCATCGGTGGGGGCTTGCCTGGGCTACATAAGGAATGTTGTGAGCAACTAAAACTTTAGTTAAGTCTTTTCTCCTTTGTATTTTTCCTGGACTTTGAGTTCCGGCTGGAGAAGTTGTTGCCGAGGCGCCGATAGGGGTAGCCGAAGACCTTTGTCCTCCAGTATTAGCGTACACATTATTATCATAGCAGACATATACAATATCATGACCTCTCTCTACAGCGCCAGAAAGAGCTTGAAGACCTATATCATAAGTTCCTCCGTCTCCTCCTACGCCTAAGAATTTGAACCTCTTATCCTTAGGAATCCGGCCTTTCTTCTTTAAAGCTTTATACATGACTTCAATACCGGAAATCGTGGAGGCAGCATTCTCGAAGGCAGAATGAACCCAGGTGACATTCCATGAAGTCCGAGGAAAAATAGTTGTGCATACCTCTAAGCAGCCGGTGGCATTGGCGATGATGAGAGGGTCTTCAGTTGCCCTTAAAATGACTTTAAAAATGAGTGGAATACCACAACCAATGCACATCCCGTGCCCTGCCACTAATCTATCTTCTATTGCGGCTAAATCTTTTAATTTTGCCATCTTGCCTCCTTCCTTTATTCTCTCAAATTGATATAGCTGTATACCTTTTCTACTTTTCCAGTCTCGGCTATTTTTTCCAGATCATCAGTAACTTCTTTGAAATGTTCAATCTTTATGTCCCTTCCTCCTAAACCGTAAACATAATTTGTAATCTTAGGGCGTTCCTCATAATCATATAAGGCAGAGCGAATCTCTGTGAACAAAGGAGCTCCAAAAGCCCCAGGGCTTGATGATCGGTCTAGAACAGCTACGGCTTTCATTTTTATTAACGCCTCTGAAATTCTTTGATGAGGGAAAGGACGAAAGATCCTGGGTTTGAGAAGTCCGACTCTTTTTCCTTCAGACCTCAATTCATCTATGGCATCTTTGCAGGTTCCTGCTGCCGAACTCATGGCCACAATACATAGTTCTGCGTCATCCAGCCTGTATCCTTCGAAAAACCCATACTCGCGTCCAAACTTCTTTCCAAACTCCTTCCCGACTTCTTCGATAACTTGAGGTGCATTCTCGATGCCTTCAAGCTGATTTCTCTTATGCTCGAAATAATAATCGGTGAAATCAATCGGACCGACAGTCATCTTCACTTTGGAGTCAAGAAGAGGATAGAGGGATTTATATTCTCCTATAAATTTTTTCACCTCAGCATCATCTTCGACCTGGATGACTTCCATAGAGTGGCTGATGATAAATCCATCCAGCCCGACCAAAACAGGTGTTCTGACATCTAAATGCTCAGCAATCCGAAAAGCTTGAATAAAATTATCATAAGCCTCCTGGCAGTTCTCAGAATAGATTTGAATCCATCCTGAATCGCGTGCTCCCATGGTGTCGCTGTGGTCCCCGTGAATATTTATTGGAGCGCTCAAGGAACGATTAGCTATAGCGGCCACAATCGGAAGCCTCAAGCCAGCAGCTATGTAAAGCATCTCCCACATCAAGGCTAAGCCCTGGGAAGCCGTGGCTGTCATGACCCGCCCCCCAGCAGAAGCTGCACCGATGCAAAGGCTCATAGCGCTGTGTTCGCTTTCGGGACAGACAAATTCGCCGGAGATCAGGCCATCAGCCTTGAATTTAGCAATAGTCTCCACGATGGCTGTAGAGGGAGTAATAGGATAGGCTGCAATCACATCCGGATCAATCTGTCTCGCTGCCTCTCCAATCGTTTGATTGCCGTTTAGTGTTACAAATTTACTCATTTGGCTCTCTCCTCGAAAAGCTTAACTTCCTCTTTTACCATGACGATAGCTTTTTCCTTAGTAGGACACTCAACCGAACATATTCCACACCCCGTACAGTAATCGTAATTTATGCCTCTTACCTTGTCCCCATCAACTTCGATGGCAAAATGGGGGCAATATAACCAGCAAAAGAAACATTGAATGCATCTTTCCTCGATAAATTGCGGTTTTTTGCCAGAGCGCCAAGTTCCGGTTAAGTTCTTAACTGAATTGCCAGCATCGAGATTGATGGTTCCGAGAGTTAACTCTTTCCAACTTTCTTTTTTCATCCTTCTTTGACCTCCTTGAATGCCCTATCTGTGGTTCTTAAATTCTTCTCAACGACCTCGGGCCGCAGCTTTTTGGAAAGAGAGACTTTCAATCTTTTTTGGAACTTCTCTAAGTCCATGATTTGGGTGATTTTTATTAAAGCGGCTACCATAGGGACATTGGGAATTGCCTTTCCTAATTCATCTGCAGCAATTGTATAGGCATCCAACCCATAAATTTTTCTTTCTCCCAAAGAAAGCTTTTCCCGGATGAGAGGAAGCTCGTAAGTAGTATTTATTATGAAGATTGCATTTTCTTTGGCCCCCTCGGCAATGTCAACCATTCCCAAAAGGGAGGGATCGGTAACAACCACAATATCTGGATAATAAACTTGACTATGAGAGCGGATAGGCTTGTTACTGATACGGTTGAAGGCTAAAATTGGAGCTCCTCTCTTTTCGGCTCCGAACTCAGGAAAAGCCTGGACAAATTTGCCCTTCTCTGTAGACAGAACATCAGCCAGAGTTACAGCTGCTGTGACAACACCCTGGCCAGCCCGACCATGCCAACGAATTTCAATCGTTTTTTCCATTAAACCTCCTTTTTTTGTCATTGCGAGGAACATAGTGGCTGAGGCAATGTATTTCTTTTATATAATGAGATGGCCACGCTTCGCCCGCAATGACACGATTGATTCAGAAAATTGCCAAATCCTTCAGGCCTGCGATAAAGTCTAATCAGGTCACTTTGGGACAAAGTCTCCTAATCAGGGCAACACTCACTCTTTCAACTCTGTTCTTCCCTCGAGAGCCTTTTTGATGGTGACCTGGTCAGCATAATCAAGGTCAGATCCTACGGGCAGTCCCATGGCTAATCTCGTCAGCTTAACTTTGAATCTTTTCAATATCTTTGCCAGGTAGAGGGCGGTCGCTTCCCCTTCGACAGTGGGATTTGTTGCTATGATAACCTCTTTAAAATTGTCCTTCTCGATCCTCTTGATCAGCTTTTCGGTCTTAAGCTCCTCTGGCCCTCTTCCCTCCAGGGGAGAAAGGCTGCCCAAGAGAACATGATATCTTCCGCTATAAATACCCGTCTTCTCTATAGAAGCGATGTTAAAAGGCTCTTCGACCACACATAAAATCTCATTGCTCCTCTCGGAATTCGTGCAATAATGACATGGTTCGACATGCGTGATGTTGTTACAGATAGAACAATAAAAGACCTTCTTTTTGGCTTCTTTTATGGCCTCCGCGAGGTCCTCTGCTTCCCTCTGATGAAGCCCCAAGATATAGAAGGCAATTCTTTGAGCGGTCTTAGCTCCGATGCCCGGTATCTTCTTTAATTCTTCTATAAGAATATTTAAGGGTTCAGCATATTCTTGCGTCATCAGAAAAGTCCTGGAATCTTTAATCCAGCTCCTAAGCTTCCTAGTTTTTCAGATAAACCTTCATCGACTTTCGATCCTGCATCGTTAAAAGCAGCAATGATCAAATCTTGAAGCATTTCCACGTCTTCTTTGTTCACGACTTCAGGATCTATGCAAAGAGAAACTAGACTTTTTGTTCCGTCCAGAACAACAGTCACCATCCCTCCTCCGCTGGAGCCTTCCACTCTCATTTCAGCCAATTCTTTCTGCAGCTTTTCTTGCATTTGTTTGGCATTCTTTAGCATTTTTTGCAGATTGCCTATATTTTTCATTTCATGTCTCCTTTGCAGAAAAACGCCGTTTATTCCCTATCCTTTACCTTCTTTATCGGCTCGACTGATAGGACCTGAGCTTTGAATAAATCCATGAAGTACTGGACATTAGGGTCTTTCAAAGCCGCCTCGACCTCTTTTTCTCTCCGATGGCTCCCTTCCACGATTTCTTCCGAGAGCTTTAATTTGACTTTTTCACCGAGGACATCTGAAGCGATTTTTTCTAATAACTTTCTCTCCTTATTAAGCGTATCCAGGTAGTACTTCTTTCCTCCCGAAAAACATATTTCCAAGATGCTGGCGGTCTCCTTTTCAGTCTTAGCCCTGAGCTTGAATGAGGAATGCTGAGCAAGGATGGCCGCTAAAGAGCTCTTCTCCTCCTGGAGGGCTTTGATAACTTCATCGATTATCTCTTTTTTTTTAGGTCTTTCCTTCGGGGCGTTTTTCTCCTTATTCTGAATATCAAGGTCTGACTTTATCTCTTTTTTCTCTTCGACTCGGCTTTCAACTTCTATCCCGGCGTCTTGAGGTGCTTCAGAGCTGATTCCTCCTTTAAGGTTCTCTAATTCTTTAATGATGTCAGCTATTGGGGTTAGCTTTTTAAAGTGGCATAATTTGACCAAGAGGACTTCCAAGTATATGCGGGGATGAGATGAATATTTTAAGCCCGGCTCCCCCTGTTGAAGAACCGAGAGATAGCGAAGGATCTCTTCACCCGAAGCCTTTTGAGCCTCTTTTTTCAGATTGTCTATTTCCTCCTCACTCAGAGGAATGAGTTCCTGAGGACCTTCGATGGATTTTACGAGCAGCAAGTTCCTGAAATGCTGGATGAGTTCCTTGTAAAAATATCGAAGGTCAAAACCTCTTTCGATAAGCTTATCCACTAGAGGAAATACGGAATCTGCCTTCTCTTCCATGATCATGGATGAAAATTCAAACAGAATTTCCCTGCTTATGGTTCCCAGAATCTCCTTTAAATCCCCATCGTTGATAACTTCTCCAGAAAAAGCCACGGCTTGATCCAGTAAACTCTGGGCATCTCTCAAACTTCCGTCAGCCGCTTCAGCGATAAGGTTTAGCCCAACCGGAGATATCTCTATCTTCTCTTTCTGGGTGATATCCAACAAATGATTGACAATATCTCTTTGCGAAATCTTCTTGAATTCAAAGTGCTGACAGCGGGAGATTATGGTGGCCGGGACTTTATGAAATTCTGTGGTCGCAAAAATGAAGACAGTATGGGCAGGTGGCTCCTCCAGGGTTTTTAACAGAGCATTGAAAGCTTCACGAGTAAGCATGTGGACTTCATCGATAATTATGACTTTGTTCCGGCTGTGTATAGGTTTGTATTTTACTCCCTCGCGAAGGCTTCTCACCTCCTCGATCCCCCGGTTGGAAGCCCCATCTATCTCCAGAACATCAACAGAACGATCTTCGTCGACAGACTTACAGAATTCGCATTTGTTGCAGGGAGTAGGAGTAGGTCCGTGCTGACAATTGAGAGCCTTGGCAAATATACGAGCTGCCGTTGTTTTCCCAACTCCTCTCATCCCGGAAAAAATATAAGCTTGAGCAACTCTGTTATTCTTGATCGCATTCTTAAGGGTCTGGACTACTGCCTTCTGGCCAATCATCTCGTCAAAAGTCTTGGGCCTGTACTTGCGGGCATAAATTAAATAGGTCATTTCAGCAGGCTTTGAAGTTTAAGTAAGGAAGAATCGGTCCTTTTTTCTTTAAGCCATATATTAACACAATTTCTCAGGAATTCAAAAAGATTATTTGAGTTTGATTAAAAGAATTCTCTTTCTTATAATACCTCTTTTTATACAAATAACCAGAGAGACAAGAGACGATAAAATCAGAATGCTAATAATAATCAGGCTAAAGGCAAATCCAAGAGATAAAAAGCAGGGCTACAATTATTCCCAACGAGCTTAATATGGAAGAAACCAGAAGAATTCCCAAGGCCTTTAAGTTTCTTAACCAGCCCAACCGCGACCTCACCATAGGAAGCATTTCCCAAAACATATGGGTTCTGGCCTGGCCCATGATGATTGGAAATTTCCTTCAGACTGCTTTTAATGTGGTTGATATGATTTTTGTC
The DNA here is from genome assembly GCA_011772495.1 of Candidatus Aminicenantota bacterium. Lineage (GTDB taxonomy): Bacteria > Acidobacteriota > Aminicenantia > Aminicenantales > Aminicenantaceae > WVZL01. The sequence goes on along the minus strand of WVZL01000003.1, from coordinate 40,736 downwards.
GGCAAATTGGGTGCTGAAGCCATCGCTGCAGTCTCACTGAGTGGAATGATTCTCATGCTGATTATCACTCTTATCGTGGGCATAGGCATCGGAACAACAGCCATGGTGGCCAGGTTCATAGGGGCTAAAGAATATTCCCAAGCCAACGAAGTGGCTCTGCAGTCCTTACTGTTCGGTGGAATTTCTTCTTTATTCCTAGCTGTGGTTGGCTTTTTCTTCTCCGAGACTCTCCTCAAAATGTTTGGCGCCGAAGTAAAAGTTGTAGAAATGGGAACAGACTATCTGAGCATCATGTTCTTAGGTTCTTTTACCATGTTCCTCCTCTTTTTGGGAGCAGCTATCCTAAGAGGAGCCGGAGACGCTTTGACGCCTATGCTGATTTTAATGCTTTCCACCCTGATCAACATCGTGGCTGACCCGCTTCTTATTTTTGGCCTGGGTCCTTTTCCTCGGCTAGAAATCAAGGGCGCAGCCTTAGCCACTGTTTTGGCTCGAGGAATAGGGATGCTTATTATATTGGTCATCTTGGGGAAAGGTTATTCCTACATCCATATATCTCTCAAGAATCTCAAATTGAAATTTAATATACTTTGGCGCATCATGAAGATCGCTATTCCTGGCTCATTACAAATGCTTATCCGCAGCGCTTCTGGGCTGGTCATCATGAGTATTGCTGTACTTTACGGCACCTACGCTTTGGCCGCCTATGGTATCGGGCTCAGGATTAACATGATCGTCATGATGCCCGGATTTGGCCTAGGAGCTGCCACAGCCACGCTCGTAGGACAGAATCTAGGAGCAAAACAACCTCAAAGGGCTGAAAAAAGCGCCTGGATGGCTCTGATATATTATGAAGCCATCATGATCGTGGTTGGCTCTCTATTCTACCTGTTTGCTCCTCAGATCATTTATATCTTCAACAACAGTCCAGAAGTCATCCAAGAAGGAACCTCTTTTCTTCGTATAGTGGTTTTCAGCTATATCTTCTTGGCCATGGGCATTGTCCTCCACCAGAGTCTTCATGGCGCCGGTGATACTGTTCCCCCGATGACAATCACCGCGATTTCTCTAATGGGAATAAGAATTCCCTTGGCCTTATTTCTCCCCAAGCTGTTTTCTCTAGACACCACCGGATTATGGCTGGCTATAGCTCTCTCCACAGTGCTGGAGGGATCTGTGGTTGCCTTCTGGTTTAAAGCCGGCCGCTGGAAGAAAAAGAAAATATGAGCAGCAAAAGAAGCCTTTTTGAAATTCATCTGGCAGTTTTGTTGTTTGGACTGGCAGGCCTTTTCGGAAAATGGCTCGCCCTCTCGCCTGTTATCATCGTGCTCGGCAGGGTCTTTTTTGCCAGTGTGGCCCTCGCCCTTCTTTTCCTTTTCACCAAACAGAGCTTAAGAATATATCCACGAAAAAATTACTCACTCCTCTTTCTGCTGGGACTCATTCTCTCGATACATTGGATCTCGTTTTTCAAATCCATCCAAGTCTCAACCGTGGCCGTAGGACTTCTCTCTTATTCCATTTTCCCGATTTTCACGGCATTCCTGGAGCCGCTTTTTTTTAAAGAAAGACTGGTGAAATTGAACATTGTCTTTGCCTTTCTCTGTCTCTTCGGAGTCTATCTCATAATTCCTCGATTCGACCTGTCAGATTCAATTTATCAGGGAGTGCTTTGGGGGATCCTCTCAGCCCTGACCTTTGCTCTGCTGGTGATTCTGAATAGATACCTTTCCCAAAAGTACTCCAGCCTGGTCATCACCTTTTTCCAGGATTTTTTCGCCACCCTCCTTCTCTTCCCAGCTCTCTTTTTTATTCCCTCTGGATATGATTCGAGAAATATATTTCTCCTGATTATTCTTGGCGTCTTCTGTACCGCTGGAGCCCATAGTCTGTTTATCAAGGGAATGAAATACATCAAAGCTCAAACTGCCAGCATCATCGCCTCTCTCGAACCTGTTTACGGAATTGGGCTGGCCTTCGCTCTTCTGAAAGAGATCCCTTCTCTTCGAACAATTCTCGGAGGATTAGTTATTCTGGGAGCAGTCTTTATTGTGACCCTAAGGACTAGGGCTAGGCCTGGTTAGTTTCTTTTGATATTTAGGAGGAGATAGAATGAAAACAAAATTTGACACAGAGATTAGGGTCCGACCCAGCGATATAGATATTAACAGGCATGTGCATCAAAGCATTTATCTTGATTATGTCCTGTTCGCCCGTTACGACCAGATGAGAAGATGCTATAAAATGTCCATGGAAGAATTCTTCAAAATGGGCTATTCCTGGGCCACAAGATGCGCTCACCTTGAATTCCATAAACCTGTCCTCTTGGGAGAGACAGTTATCGTGAGGACTTGGGTCGAGGAAATCAAACAGAAAAGTGTAAAAGTCTGCTTTCAAATATTAAGTAAAGAGACTGAGCGAATAGCTGCCGAGGGTTATGGAGTGTATGTTTTGATAAACATAAAGACAGGAAAGCCAGAGGCGATTCCTGAAATCGCCTTGAAGAAATATTCTATTTAGGCCTTTTCTTTATAGCTTTTTTATCTTCTTCCTTTTTTGCTTTCTCCACCTTTTTCTTCACTGCTTTAGCCCGTTCCTTCGTATGCCGATTCGTAATCTTTGACTTTTCTGTTTCATGCTGTCTCTTCAGTTTTTTTAAAGTGACTTTCTGCTTTTCTTCTACTGCGGTCTTTTCAGATGATCCCTTGACAGATTTTTTCTCCTTATTGAACTTCAGTTCAATGTCTTTGACTTCTTTTCTCTGGCTTCTCTCCAGCAGCCTCATCTCCTGTTCTTGTCTATCCTTAAGCCGTGACCTCTCTCTGGAAGACATTTCCTTCCTGCCAGGTTTCGCTACCGTTCCTTCGGAAATTTTCGCTTCCGCTTCCCGCTTGCTCAATACTTTTTTGGGCTTAGCAGCCTGATTCACTTTTAACGAAGGCCTGTAAATCTCTACTCCGTTCCCCACAATCTTTGATACTCCAGGTTGACTCGCCTCACGAAGGTCATATTTGGAAATACTTCTCCGGGTCACTCTTCTGATGTGATCAGGGTCGACGCCTCTATTGACGACCCCATAGTCCTCGATATAAATATTCGTCCTGATGACCGTATAATTGATGATGGTCACATTTCTTTCAAAAGGAAGAACATAGCGATAAACATAGGGGCTCATAAAATAACGACCATCGATAAAGATCCAGTAGGTATTCGGCAAAACATAGGGAAGAGAAACAATCCTTAGCCCCACAAAACCAATGTCTGGAGGGAGCGGCGCCCATCCTATATAGGTGTTACTCCAACGCCAAGTTACCCAGGCAGGGCCCCAGGTCGTACCAGGCACCCAGAACCACCCGAGCCCCCTATCCCAAGCCCAGCGGCCATAATGGAAGCAAGCCCAGCCCCATCTCAAATCTGAAATCCAAGTCCAACCATAATCTGTCCAGACCCAGTGACCTCGAGTATAAGGACGCCATCCATAGCCAGGGCTGTAAGGAGTCCAGACATAACCATAAGGAGAATAATAGATCCAGCTTCCGTAGGGAGAAAGATAATCATAGAAGAAACCCGTGTCTAATTCGCCGTAATAATCGTAAGGCTCTTCAGGAGGGACTTCTTCCCAGTAAGGAAGGTACATCATACAACTAGCTGTGAAAAAAAGACTCAAAAGAATTATCCAAAAATATTTTTTCATCGCCCTTCTCCTTCATGATTTTTTTTCATTCGACTCTCCAAAACCAAGTCAGGGTCTATATTTATGCAAGCCGCGTGCCAACAGCATTTTTCCTTATTGAGAATTCCTTATGTCCTAAAAAGGATACGAATTCCATAATAGAGGACAAAAAATGCATCTAAACTAATATCAGTATTCTGATTTCTTACCAGTGTTCGCCTTTTCTGATCTATTCGTATTTTAGCCTATATCAAAGGAGTTCTTTTCTCTTCTTTGACCACATTCAAGACAAGATGCGTAATAGCTCTTTCCACATATGATAAGGGGAGTTTCTGTTTTAAAAAATAAGTCAGGTCTTTCCGCCCTTTAAAATAACATATAAGAATTAAATCCCATTCTCCGGTGACTTCATAAACAGCCCTAACCTGGGGAAGTTTAGAAATCGCTTCCTGGACCTCAACGTCTTTCTCCTGTTTGACACGAAGCGCAATAATAGCCGTTAAATCATAACCCACACATTCTTTATCAATAAGAGGGATATATCCCTTCAATACCCCTGATTTTTCGAGCTTTTTTACTTTATGATATAGAGTAGTTGCTGAGATCCCGACTTCTTCAGCTGCCTGCCGAAAACTCATACGAGCATTCTTATTCAGAGTGTTTAATATTTTTCTTTCCAATTCATCTATCATCAATGTCCTCCAGGCAAATAATAAATTACCAAACAGCCACGAAGATGTAAACATAATTAGAGTTCTTTTTAACAATTGTCCAATAAAATTGCTTATTTTGGTATAATCTAATTCTAAGATCTGGTGCCACAAATTCCTTAAGTAAGGATAAAGAAAATATTGACAAAGTAGTTGAAATCCTAGATTTAACGTTTAAACAATATTAGAGGCTTTTTTTTTAACATATATTCATATCTCAGTGATTATTTTGTATAAAGTCTCTTAAAATGCTATAAAACTTGACATGTTGATTTTTTTTACTTATTTTCTTTTCAGGAGAGAAAAAAAGAAAAAAACTAATGGGAGAAGCTTGACATACATCCGTAGTCTCAAATGTATTTCCTTTACAAATCTCCCCTGAGCTGAATCCCAAAGACTGCGGAAAATTAATGAAAAGGAGGATAAAATGTAAATTTCCCTTTAAACGGTTCTTTGTGTTCTATTCATTTCAGGGACGAATCAATTTCATTAAGGAGGAACAATGAGCTTTAAAAAATTCTCAATCCTTGCCTTGGTTATTCCCGTCTTGCTCCTCATCTCGGTCAGCACTCTTTCTTATGGACAAATAATAACAGGGAAAATTGTAGGAGTAGTCACAGATGATGAAGGTGCACCTCTATCTGGAGTAACGGTTGTAGCTTCAAGCCCTTCTTTAATGGGACAACAAACCGCTATCACATCAGAAAAAGGAACGTTCCGATTTGTTAGTTTACCACCTGGCTTATACAAACTCGTTTTTACTTTGGATGCTTTTCTGAGAGTTGAAAGAGAAAACGTTAAGGTGATGATCAATACAACTATCACCTTAGATGTATCCATGATACCAGAGACAATCGCGGAAGCCGTTGAAGTCATAGCAGAGGCCCCTGTCATCGATGTGACAAAGTCTGGGATGTCTACCAATTTCTCTACTGAGGAATTGGAAAATGTTCCTGCTGGACGGCATTCCTTTGCCGATATCGTGAAACAGGCCCCAGGCATGCTGTATCTTGGTGAAACGGGGGCATTAAGGGTGTCGGCTTTCGGTTCGGGAGTCGAAGGAAATGCTTTTTATTTTGATGGAGTAGACCAAAGCAGCCCAGAGCTGGGTATTCCTTGGACCAACCCAAATCAAGATATTTTTGAGGAAGTGGAAGTCTCAGGTGTAGGCGCTGCTGCCGAGTATGGATTGATAACAGGTGCTGTTATTAATATCGTTACAAAATCCGGAGGGAATGTATTTTCTGGGTCAGCATCTCATTATGGAATATATGATTTTACAACCGGAGACAATAACCCTGATCAGGAAGCAGAGTCTTTCAAGCGGTGGTATAGATATGACCTGTCATTCTCTTTAGGCGGCCCCATCATCAAAGACAAACTCTGGTTCTTCGGTAATTACAACATACGGAGAGCTAAAGAATCAGAGTGGCAGGGAGATCCTGATTTTGTTGCTAAGGACATCCAAGACGAGGCTTTTTTCAAGCTGACTTCCAATATAAACAACAAACACAAACTTGTCGCCAGTTTTGCTTACGAAAACGAGGATTTTGGCGAGGTTCCTGACCCCTGGAACTTGCCTGAAACCGTGATTAAAGAAGTCCTGCAGACTTATATTTGGAACGCACGGTATACCTGGGTGACAAGCGATAATTCCTTTTTTGACATCAAATATTCCGGGTGGTGGAGCCCCGATCACTACGATGTTCCAGTAGCCGGTGCTGACCTCAACAAAAAACCCCATGTTGATGATGCTACAGGAGTGCTATCCAATGCCCCAGCCTGGTCTGGCAAATGGGATATATTAACTCATCAAGTCAATGCCGGCTTCTCCTATTTTGCCGAGGATTTTCTGGGAGGAGATCACGACTTCAAAATAGGGGTTCAATACAACAGGGGAAGCCTTGAAGCCATGGGGGGCTACCCTGGAGGTGGTTATTACATAGATTATTATGGCGAACCTTATCTTTTGTATGTACAACAACAATATATGTATGGAGGCATAGTAGATCGAATCGGAGCTTTCTTGGATGATTCTATCAGCATCGGAGACAGACTGACAGTCAATCTTGGATTAAGGTTTGACCGCCAGAATGCCACCTATCCTGCTCTTCCTCTATTGGATGGATGGGAAAAAACCAGTGTAAACGCCACGGGAATAGATGATTTAATAACCTGGAATGTCTTTTCGCCCCGAATCGGAATCGCCTACCAGTTAACTCCGGATGGAAAAACTCTTCTCAAGGCCAATTACGGCCGTTACTATGATGCCATGCATATCTCAAACTTTGCCTGGCCAGGACCAGGATACACAGATTGGTATGGGTATGAATGGTGGGATGGCGAATGGGAGCTCTTCGAGGTTGCCCCCGGAGAAATAGGTTATATCATTGACCCTGACATAAAGAATCCCTATGCCGAACAGCTATTCATTGGATTAGAGAGAGAGTTTATTCCTGACTTTTCACTGGGAGCCATGTACATGCGCAAAACCGAAGGGAATAGCCTTGGCTGGGAAGGGAGAAACACGGAATACGAGCAGGTACAGAGAGTTTCTCCTGATAACGGCCAAACATACACGGTTTTCAACAGAACAGGTCCTTATCCGGAAAGCTGGCAGACGAATCCAGAAGATTATGCTCAAGAATACGATGGATTTATTCTAAGTTTGGACAAGAAGTATTCACGAAAGTGGATGATGAACGCTTCTCTCGTTTGGAGTCATTCGACCGGTTTAAATATGTTGGGAAAATCAATAGGCCAACACACATTGTTGAGTTATGCTGGAGACTTTGGAGTGGACCCAAATGATCTGATTAACGCCAAGGGCGACCTGCAACATGATAAAAGGTGGGTGGTTAAATTCTCGAGTGGCTATAGCTTGCCATGGGATATTTTCCTCAGTGCCTACTTCACCTACCAGACTGGCCGCCCGCGCCCGGCTGTGGTAAGGGTAACCGATCTTGAACAGGGACGGCAGGAGATTCTTGCAAAACCAAGAGGTGAGGATAGATATCCCTCATTCTATACCTTAAATCTAAGAGCGCAGAAAACCTTTTTACTTAGTGGGTCATTTAAACTTAAGGTTATGCTAGATCTGTTCAATGCTACCAATGACGCTACATTCAGATCCTGGCGGACTAACCAAATGTGGCGTGATACTTTCTACGAGAAATCAGGGCTCCCTGACCCAATAAGCTTGCAGTTAGGATTTAAGCTGGAATTCTAATCGATTAGAGCTTGAAGGTCTTGACCTCTCCCTGGAGGATTGAGTTCTGTGATGGAGACTGGATAGTTACCTGTCCAATTGATTACAGGAATGATAACAGAAAATATCAATCAAAACGTCATTCAGAACTCCCCCTAAAAACACACCCTCAGAGCTGTATAATTCAGGACAAAAAAGGTCAAGGAACAACTTCTATTCCAGAAGCTCTCCTTGTTTGGTGCATAAGCTTCGTGATGATTTCGAAGCCCAATACGTAGCTTAACAGTATTATATTAAGGAGACAATAATGACTCAAAACGCTCAAAAAACTATCGTCAATTCCTGGAACGAATGGGACCCGCTAAAGCATATCATTCTCGGCTGTGCTGACGGAACAATGGTCCAAGCTCCTGAGACCGCCATTCAACGCGATTGGCCCAAAGACGGATTCCCCTTAGGCACATATGGGCCTTACCCTCAGGAGATGGTAGAGAGTGCCAACGAACAATTAGACAATTTTGCTAAAATTCTGGAGAGCCACGGTGTGCGCGTTGATCGGCCGACTCCGATCGATTTCAACCAGGTGGTTCAAACTCCTGATTGGAAACAGGAAACAATGTTTGGTTGTACGCCTGTTCGGGATATACTGCTTACAATTGGCAATGAAATTCTGGAAGCGACGATGTCATACCACAGCCGCTGGTTTGAGTTCCTATGCTACCGGCCTTTGTTCGAACGATACTTCAAAGAGGATCTAAACTTCCGCTTTGAGGCAGCGCCAAAACCTCGTTTAACAGAACGTTCTTACAAGAAAGACTGGTGGAAGACCTGGAATTCATTAAGCGAAGAAGAGCAGTATGAGCGTGCGGAAAAAGGCGATTGGATACTTACTGAAGAGGAACCGTTGTTTGATGCCGCTGATGTTGTCCGCTACGGAAAGGATCTTTTTGCTCAGAAGTCAATGGTCACGAATGATGCTGGTATTGACTGGTTGCGGCGCCACTTTCCTGCTCACCGAATCCATAAGGTGGGACGCAGAGAATTACTGCCTTGGCATATGGACACAACTCTTATACCACTTCGTCCCGGCCTGGCGCTCATGAATCCAACACGACTCCCTCTAGATAAAGTCGAATTAGATCTATTCAAGAAGAATGATTGGGAAATTCTGCAAGCCCCGAAAGCACTTCTCAAGAAAAAATATCCGCTGGATTTCTGCAGCTGGTGGCTAAGCATGAATACCCTTGTACTCGATCCCAAGACCATCTGTGTTGAGGCCAGTGAGACCCCTACCATGGAAATGCTCGATAAACATGGCTTTGAAATCGTTCCAGTCCCGTTCTATAAAGTGTCCCCGTTTGGGGGCGGACTTCACTGCTGCACAGCAGATGTTTACCGGGAGGGAACCTGTGAAGATTACTTCCCGAAGCAAATTGAGGGTTTCTAAGATTCTAAGCCCTTCATTTTCCTCCGTGGAAAAGCAGTATATAAATTGAATTTTATGACCGTAATGAAAACAGGAGATATGGGATGAACGACCCAAGAAAAGTTCTGGAGAATACTATAAAGAGATGCCGGGAAAGAGATATCATTATTCCCACTTACGAGGAAATGGCTCATCCCGAAAAAATACCCCAAGGCATAAAGGAAGAACTTCGAAACATTGGACTATGGGATCTTCATTCAAGAAACCTTTTCAGGATCACCTGGAAGAATGAACCAATAAAATCCGGAGGCGGTTTTGGCGACGTGAATTACCTGGAAATCCCGAAGGAATTAACAGGCATTAAAGCTAGAATCATAATGCTTATCGGAAAATATTTCCCGACGGGCTCCCATAAAGTCGGGGCCACCTTCGGCCCCCTGGTGGAAAAATTGGTGAGAGGTGCTTTTGATCCGACGACTCAGAAAGCATTATGGCCTTCTACTGGAAATTACTGTCGAGGCGGAGCCTACGATTCCTATCTTCTTGCCTGTCCCAGTATCGCCGTACTCCCAGAGGGGATGTCTCGGGAAAGATTCGAATGGCTGGAAAAAATCGGTGCTGAAATTCATGCCACTCCTGGTTCGGAAAGCAATGTCAAAGAGGTCTATGACAAGAGCTTCGAGCTCAGAAGAGAACGACCGGATGAGATTGTCATCTTGAATCAGTTTGAGGAGATTGGAAATGCCATCTGGCATTATGTGTGTACTGGCCATGCAATTGAAGAGGTGTATAAGCGTAAAAAAACAGAAAACCAAAGATTGACTGCTCTTTTTCTGACACAGGGTTCCACAGGAACATTGGGTTCAGCAGACTATCTTCGAGAGAAATTTCCCCCGATAAAGGTTTGCGCCGGAGAAGCTTTGCAGTGTCCCACACTCCTTTACAACGGATATGGCTCCCACAGGATTGAAGGAATCGGAGATAAGCATATACCGTGGATTCACAATCTGAGGAACATGGACATGGTCGCAGGAATCGATGATGAGCAGTGCCTGAGAATTGTCCGGCTTTTTAATGAACCTGAAGGAAAAAGCTATATCAAATCCAGAAGAATCCCGGACAAGTCAGTAGAAAAGCTGGAGCTCTTGGGAATCTCATCGATAGCCAACTTGATAGGCGCCGTAAAAATGGCGAAATACTATGAAATGAATAAAGATGATATGGTCTTCACGATCGCAACAGATTCCATGGAACTCTACCAATCCAGGATTGAAGAATTAAGGAAAGAGCGAGGGAATTACACCGAACATCAAGCGGCTGTGGATTTTGATAGCTGTTTGATGAGCATTACCACAGACCATATGCTCGAACTCAGTTATTGGGATAAAAAGAGAATGCATAATCTCAAATACTTTACTTGGGTCGAACAACTCGGGAAAGACGTGGAAGAGTTGGACCGCCAATGGTACGATGAGAATTACTGGAAAGATAAATATCGTTCTCACACGGAGTGGGACAAACTCATCAGGGAATTTAACGAAAAAACAGGCCTGCTAGAGAGATATAAATAATAAATAGAAATAGTCAATACATCCTCAGGAAGAAAATTCCACTAATAAAGGAGGAAAAAAAGACATGAGCAAGCATTTTCATTTGATCTCTTGTTGTTTTCTAATAGCGACATTTTCGTTCATTTCAAGCTGCAATCGTGTTGAAGTTGAGTATGACATCCTCATAACCAACGGCAGAATCATTGACGGAACCGGAGATCCTGGTTCTGTGGCGGACCTTGGAATAAAGGGAGATACCATTGTAGCAGTGGGTGACCTTTCAGGAAAAACCGCCACCCAAACAATCGATGCTCAGGGATTGGTTGTGGCGCCCGGGTTTATAGACATGCACACTCACTGCGATGGAGGATTAGGCGAACCTGCATCCAAGGCAAACCTGAACTATCTAATCCAGGGAACAACAACTGTGGTTACAGGTAACTGTGGTGATGGGACATTCAGGGTTGCTGAGATCAAAGCCAAATGGGAAAAACAAGGCATCGGAACAAATGCGGTTCATCTGGTTGGATTCGGAACGGTCCGGAAAGAAGTCATGGGTGTAGAGCCGCGCGATCCCACACCCGAAGAATTAGAGAAGATACAATCGATCGTTCGACAGGCAATGAAGGAAGGGGCATGGGGTATGAGCACAGGTCTGGAGTATATCCCTGACCGCTACTCGAGTACTGAAGAAATTATCGAAGTTGCAAAAGTTGTGGGCGAGTTTGGAGGAGTTTATGCCAGTCATCAACGCAATGAGTTTGACCGTGTTCCTGAAGCCACCAAAGAGACAATTCGAATCGCTGAAGAAGCCGGAGTCCGAGTTAATACCTCTCATTTAAAGGCATGCAGAAAAAATTACTGGGGGACGATGAAAGAGGTGGTAAGCCTGATAAATGAAGCAAGGTCCAGAGGAGTGGACATGACTGCGGATATGTACCCCTATCATTATGCCTCAGGAGGACGCATTCTACCTACTGTCAGGAATGCTGGCTGGGCCCCTTTTCATCTTCCGGAAAACATGGAACCATTCGCAGAGCTCAGAAAGAAGATGAGGGCTCGAGATTTACAAGATTCGGAGAGGGAGAAATTGAAGGAGCAGTATGTGGACGAGCTGGCAAAGGCCCTCGCTGATAAATCAAAACGGGAGCAGATCAGGAAATCGGTACTTGTGGGTGAACCTCATAAGCCAAGCTCTGTAGCCTTAGCGGGTTGGGATAGTTATTTGGTTACAGTGGCCAAGAAAAATACGCATTTGATTGGAAAAATTCTTTCAGACATAGCAGAGGAACAAAAAAAGGACCCATTCGATCTGGCTGCAGATTTAGTTATTGATGAACCTGACCTGTACGTTGCCTGTGGAGTCATGTCAGAGGAAGATATGAAACTTGCCATGAAACAAGACTGGTTGATGTTTTCCAGCGATGGAGATGCCTTCCCCATCCTGAAGACGGACGAAGAAGCAAAACATGGTCATCCCCGCGCTTTTAGCAGTCAAGCCAGAGTCCTCCGTAAATATGTTCGAGAAGAGAAGGTATTGACACTAGAGAATGCCGTTTACAAGATGTCAGGTCTTCCAGCCTCTTTCCTCCGCCTAAAAAATAGAGGACTTATTAAAGAAAATTACAAAGCGGATGTAGTGATCTTCGATCCTGAAACTGTCAGGGACAACGCCACGCACTCTGATGCGCGCCAGTACAGCACTGGGACTGAATACGTGATAGTTAATGGAAAGATGAACATAGAAAATGGTGAATATAATGGGACTCTAAACGGCAAACTACTCCTATTAACTGAAAATAAATAAAATTAATATAATCACAAAAAATTAATCCGATAATCCTAAAGGAGGTTTCTTTGAAAAAAGTAGTTTTAAGCGCGGTTCTTTTTATTTTCTGTCTTGGCACTATTTTCGCTCAGGATGAAAATCGTCGTCCTATGACTGTTGATGACGCCTTGAACATGGTTCGTCTAAGAAACGTGCGTATGTCCCCAGATGGGAAGTGGGTATTCTTCTCAAAATCGGAACTGGGTTGGGGAAAGAACAAGAGAATAATGAAACACTTCATGATTCCCGCCAGTGGCGGTGAAGCCTGGCAGTATATTGGCGAGGCAGGGGGCAGTTCATTCCAATTTTCACCTGATGGGAAATATCTCTCCTTTAAGCGGACAGTCGATAAGAATAGCCAGATATTCATCATGCCTCTCAGCGGAGGCGAAGCTTTTCAACTCACGCGTCACCAAAACAGCGTCGATTCTTATAAATGGTCTGAGGACGCACGTCGGATATTTTTTTCGGCTGAAGAGCCACGGAGCAAAAAGGAGCAGAAGGAATATGATTTGGGAGACGATGCAGTCTTTGTCTTTGAAGGACCGAACGGGAGAGAAGAAGCCCGTTGGCGCAATCTCTGGATTTTCGACCTTTCATCCAAGGAGGAGAAACGACTAACAGACGAGAAATTTATCATCAACGAGTTCGATGTTTCTCCGGATGGAAAGCGTGTCGTATTCACGGCAGCGCCGCTAGAGGACGATAATTATTTCCACTTATCCGAACTCTATTTACTTGACCTGAACGACCCAAAGCCAGTCCGCCTCACCAAAAACAAGGCTCCAGAGGGTAATGTCCATTGGGCCCCCGACGGAAGGACTTTTGTCTACCATTCCCCATCTGACCGGGATTTCGATCTGACTCACGGTTTCCTATGGTTAATGAACCCGGATACAGGTGAAAAGCGAAAGTTTAAAGAACCGAGCCAAGGCGGAATCTATGGCCTGAGCTGGATGCCGGACGGGAAGAGCCTGCTTTTCAGCGAAACGCGCCGAACTGACCTCAATCTCTATCGGCTTGACATCGCGACAGGGAAAATCACTGAGGTCACGAAAGTCAAGGGTACTCTCCGGGCTCTCGCTTTCTCCAAAGACAGGACCAGGATGGTCTATTCTTTCAGTGATTTTGACACTCCCCCTGATCTGTATGTCACTTCAGTGGGCAATTTAAAACCTATCCGCCTTACTAACGCCAACCCATGGATCGAAAAAGAACTCCAGTTCGCCAAGGCTGACATCATCCACTGGAAAAGCAAAGACGGTACGGAGATCGAGGGAGTTCTCTATGTTCCGAGGAATTCCCAGGAAGGAAAAAAGCTTCCTCTTATAGTGACTATTCACGGAGGTCCACCAGGGCATTTTGCTAACCGCTTCAGAGCCGTGTTTCATATCTTCGCTGGGCTGGGGTATGCTTCGCTCGGCCCTAACATTCGCGGCAGTGACAGCTACGGCGATGATCTTCTGTGGGCGTTGCAAGGAGATGTGGGAGGTGGCGAATTCGATGATATTATGACCGGAGTTGACTACCTGATTGAGAAAGGCATCGTGGACTCTGATCAGCTAGGTGTGCGTGGCTGGAGCTGGGGCGGAATCCTTGGGAGCTGGGTCATCACCCAGACAGACCGCTTTAAGGCGGCCTCATTAGGGGCTATGGTCGGAAGCTGGACAGCAGAGTCAGGGCCAGGCCTCAGCTGGGACCTCAAGCTTCATTACATTGGTGGAGCCCATTGGATAAACCCTGAGGAATGGCGTAAGGTTTCATCTCTCTGGTATGTTAAGAATGTGACCACACCTACCCTTTTGCTCCACGGTTCCAAAGATTTAGTGAGTACTCCCAATCAGGCCATGATGTTCTTCCATGCGCTCAGGGAAATCGGCAAGGCTCCAGTCCGGTACATCAATTTTCCTCGAGAGCCGCACGGATTCCGTGAGCCTCGACATCAGCGAAGACGCGACATTGAAGAGATTAGATGGATGCAGAAATACATCCTCGGAATAGAATGGAAGCCCTGGGAACGGAAAGAATAAAATATCTGGAGAGGAATCATGGATAACAAACAAAAATTATTCGTAAGGCTCGTATTCTGTTTGTCAATTGCACTTATCTTTGGAGTTGCTGCCCAGAAAGCTGTCTGTATTCAAGCCTACACGCACACTGATCTTACAGATAAAGTAGATGAAATGTTTAAAGAATGGAACAGGAATGATTCACCAGGAGCCGCCCTCGGGATTTTTAAGGATGGAAGAATTATCTACGCTCGCGGCTACGGCATAGCTAGTCTTGAGTATGCTATTCCTTGGACTCCGCAGACTGTGTCACGCACCGGTTCTATTTCCAAGCAGTTCATTGCCATGTGTATTGCTATACTTGCCGAACAGGGAAAACTCTCTTTGGATGATGACATCCGAAAACATCTGCCAGATTGGCCTGTGTATGATGGGACGATCACACTCAAACACTTACTGCATCATACCAGCGGTGTGCGTGAATATTTGACTCTGGTGGAATTGATGGGGAAACCAGAAGGAAGCGGTTATGTTTATACGCCCAACGAACTTGTTAAAACGCTCTCACGGCAGAAAGAACTCAATTTTAAGCCCGGAGAGAAGTATTCCTACTCAAATTCGGGGTATTTTTTGCTTTCAGAAATTATCAGCCGAGTGAGTGGAATAAAAACGAGTGCTTTTGCAAAGAAATACGTATTTGATCCCCTCGGCATGAAAAACACTCATTTTCACGACGACCCAAACATGATAGTGAAAAACAGAGCCTATGGTTATTCTCCCAAAAAAGAGGGCGGATTCAGGCTAGATATACTCCGGCTTAAAGTAATAGGCGATTTGGGAGTCTTTACCTCGATAGAAGATTTCCTTAAATGGGATCAGAATTTCTATGACAACAAATTGGGAAAGGGCACTCAAAGCCTGATCGATGTGATGTTAACTCTGGGGAAACTTAAAAACGGAGAAGAAATCCCCTACGCTCTTGGGCTGAACATAAGTCAATATGGCGGGTTAAGGACCATAAGTCATGGGGGATCTGCTGTGGGTTACCAGGCTCAATATATGCACTTTCCTGACCAGCGATTTTCTGTAGTGATCCTGTCAAACTTGAGCACTTTTGACACAGGAAGAATCGCCAGAAAAATTGCAGATTTGTACCTGGAAGATCAATTCACTGAGCCCCCGGCTCCGAGACGGAGGAGACGTTCTCCTGAAGAGAGGCCCGAGCCCACCACGCTTTCTTCTTCGCAATTGCAGGAATACATCGGGAAATATTACAGCGAGGAGCTTGATATCACCTACACGTTTGAAGTCAAAAACAATGATTTGATTTTGGAACTTCGGGAAACTTCGAGCATCCTAACGCCATATTCTACTGAGACCTTTGGCTGGCGTTGGCGTAATCTGCATTTTACAAGAGATAAAGACAAAAGAATTACTGGTTTTGTGCTTCAAGCAGGACGCGTTAAGAATATAAAGTTTCAAAAGTTAAGGTAGTAGCGACTGGTTGATACTCAAATCAAAATTAATCTGATTAACAAGAACGGTTCACGAGTCGAGATTGCAGTTTTTTTGAATAATCCAGGTTAACCAAGGAGGTTTCGATGAGGAAAAAAATTTTATCCTCTGTCATCTTTCTTTTATTCATATTGTCTTTGAATCTCGTTGGCCAGACTTCTCCTGAAGAATTCTTGGGCCATAAAGTCGGCGCTGACCGGAAGCTGGTGGATTATGACCAGATTCTGGCCTACTTTGAGAAACTCGACCTAGAATCAGATAAAATCAAGGTATTGACAATCGGTAACACCACTTTGGGTAAACCCCTGATCATGGCCGTAATCACTTCCGAAGAAAACATGGCTAAACTCGATACTTATAAGGAAATCTCAAAAAAACTGCGAGATGCTCGCGGATTGACCACTGAAGAAGCCAAAAAACTTTCTCGTGAAGGTAAGGTTATTGTTATGATTACTTGCAGTCTGCATTCTTCAGAAATTGGAGCATCGCAGATGGCTCTTGAGTTTGCCTATAAATTAATAACCGGACAAACTCCCTTTGAGGCGGATAGAGTGCTGAAAGAGGTTATTGTTCTCCTGATGCCCACCACTAATCCGGATGGTCATCAAATGGTGACCGATTGGTACAGAAAATATGTCGGCACCAAATATGAGGGCGGTCGAATGCCCTGGCTCTATCACCACTATGCCGGTCATGACAACAACCGAGATTGGTTCATGTTAAATCTCGCCGAAACAAAAGCTGTAACCAAGGCTCTGTATCATGAATGGATTCCTCAAATCCATATCGATGAACACCAAATGGGCGAGACAGACGCACGCCTCTTCATCCCGCCGTTCATGGATCCTCCTAATCCCAATGTCCATCCTCTTCTCTGGCGAGGAGTAGCTCTTTGTGGAATGAACATGATTTACGATCTTCAGAAGAATGATTTTCAAGGGATTGTTCACGGGAGAGAGTACACTGGCTGGTGGGATGGTGCCTGCGATAATACTGGCTGGCTTCACAACACGATTTGCCTCCTCAGCGAGATGGCCTCAGTCAATATGGCCAGTCCTGTCTACATCGACCCCACAGAACTTCCCAAATCAAACATCGAAAAACGCATGCAATTCCCTGATCCCTGGCCTGGGGGCTGGTGGAGACTGAGAGATATCGTGGAGTATGAGCTTTTGTTTTCTCTGAGTCTGGTTAAAACAGCCTTTCTGCACAAGGAAGACTTTCTTTACAGCTTTTATAAGATGTGCAGCGATTTCATAGAAAAAAGGGAGGAGGGACAGCCTTTCGCCTTTGTCATTCCAAAGACACAACACGATTACTCCACCGCGCTCCGGATGCTGGATATCTTGATGCTAGGTGGTGCCGAGATCCATCAAGCCAGGGAAGATTTCGTGGCTGACGGAAAACCTTATTCGGCTGGTTCTTTCGTGGTCTTGATGTCTCAGCCCTACAGACCCTATGTCCAAAATCTGCTCGAGAAACAAAAGTATCCTGATATGCGGCTCTACCCCGGCGGTCCCCCTATTCCACCCTATGACACGGCTGGATGGACGTTTCCCTTGCAAATGGGAGTTCAATGCGATCAAATCCATAATCCCTTCAAAGCGAATCTCGTGAAGCTGAAAAAAGTTCCTTATCCCTCTGTAACTCTGCCTCAAAGCACCGGTTCATTCATTGCGCTCGATTCCCGGCTTAATAACTCTTATGCAGTCGTTTTCCAGCTCATTAAAGAAAAGGCTGAAATCTTCCGTTCTAAAGACGCCATCAAAAAAAATGAACTGACCGTGGCTGCGGGAAGTTTCCTCATAAAAAACACCCCTCAGGTCCAAGAAATCCTTCCTGGTCTTCTAGAAAAATGGCCTGTTAAGGTGTACAGGCTTGAGGAGATCAATGGTATCCCTAGAGCACCATTAAAAAAGCATAGGGTGGGACTTTATCAGTCTTGGCGACCCAACATGGATGAAGGCTGGACACGGTATGTCCTTGATGACCTAGGAATTCCCTTCACCACCCTTCACAACAAGGATTTTAAGGGAACCAAGAAAAAGAAAGTCGACTTGAACTCTAAGTACAATGTGATCGTGTTCGCCAGCGAAAACGTGGATATTATTAAAACAGGAAAACCCAGTCCTGGCTCACGATATGCCAGGTATTACACGGACATTCCCCCTGAATACGAAGGTGGGATCGGGAAGGAAGGAGTCGAAGCCATAAAGACTTTTGTCGAGCAAGGAGGCATTCTCGTTACCCTCAACAATGCCTGCGGTCTCGTGTTTAAAGAATTCCAGGCACCCGCCGGAAACGCTCTGGAAAGAGTTGACCGTAGTAAATTTCTCTGTCCTGGATCTATTTTAAAAATTAAAGTCGATAATAAATCTCCGATAGGATTTGGAATGCCGAAAGAGGCTGCAGCCATGTTCTCTCGGAGCCTTGCCCTGAGAACATGGATTCCTTCCGGGGATTGGGACAGAAAAGTAGTGGCCAGTTACCCCAAAGAAAATATCCTTTTGAGCGGCTGGCTCCTGGGTGAAGATGTGATTGCCCGTAAAGCAGCAGTCGTCGACCTCGAGTACAAGAAGGGACATATCGTACTAATCGGGTTCCGTTGCCAGCATCGAGCCCAATCTCATGGAACATACAAATTCCTGCTCAACGCACTGCTGTATCCAGAGATCAATTAACATAAGCGAAAATCAGGTTAGCTTTAGGGCAGTTTTCCCCATTGTAAAGGATTTTTTTCATAGAAAACCGATTGTCTGGAGTTTAAAAAAAAGAAGAAGGCGTTAGTCTCCCAGTCCTGCATATTTGCATACGATTTCAATTGACTTGACAAGGGCTTTAATGCCGAGCCGGGCATGTTCTTCATTCAACTCTGCGTTTTCATCCAGGGTTCCCAAACCCGGGCCCAGGAAAATGTTCCCGCTGTATATAGTGGCTGGATAAATCCCCATTTCTTCCTGAGCAGAGATCATGGGATTGGTATTGGCCATGAGGTCCTCGAGGGTGAAAATAGGTATTCCGAAATCACCACCATCCCAGGTCTGCTCATAATTGAGTTCAGTCCCCCCCATCATGTAGGATTTTTCGATGATGAGCTTATCCCTGAACTTGCTCGGTTTGAAAGATTGGAATTCTTCGAGGATAATTTGGTGATATTTGTCGATAGGTCTCTTAATCTTACCAGGGTCGTCGCGCAGAGTTTTCAAGAATGCTGTTAATCCGACCACTGAATCTCTACCTGGATCACAAAGAGAAAATAGCCCCTTCCCGTGGGAAGAAACTTCACCGTATCTCTGCCCTCCCAATCCTAAACCTTTTCGAATAGGAACCATACTCTCCTCTTTTCCCAGAATGAGGCCGCTGATAGGGGCGCGGCCCGCCTTATCCATGCTGAACACCATGATGTCAGCGCCAATATCTTGAGGGGATTGGCCGATAACAGGGAGGCAACTTGCACTGTCCACCAGGTAAGGAACATCATATTGCCCTGCGAGTTTTCCTATCAATTTCTTGAGGACAGGGATCCCCTTCTCATCTTTTTCGCCGTACCCGTAGCCAGGCGTGTCGTAGCCAATGCTTTCAAAACCTGCCAGACTTTCGGCATGTCGAGCTGCAGCCTCGGCAATTTTTTCGATAGATTTTTTGGCATCTGTTCTGGTCATCAGAGGGACTGGATTAAATTTTATCCCGTGAACCTCATACTTGGTTCCTGCAAGCCGGACAAAAACTGAGTCAAGGTTGTTAAGACTCTTTCCTTCCACACCTAGTTCTCCTGTGGAAGTGCTCCGATCGACAAACAGGTTCTTGTATTTCGGAGGGAATGGCCTCCCGTAGGCTGCCATAAAGTCATAGTCTTCACCATAGGGAGCGATAAATCTTGCTCGGTAGGCATCACCCTTCCGCATGGTAGGCGGCGCAAACAGTATCTCAAAGCAGACCCGCAATGCTGCTTCACAGGTATTAACGACCGCAGAATCATAATCATCTCCGTATATATCCTTAACCACCTCTCTGAGTTCGTCCTCAACCACCCTCATCGGAAGAACAGGGACTTGGTTTGCTTTTATGATGGCCTCGAGTATGTATTTTGGCAGTGGACCAGGACAAGCAGAACTTCCAGGATACAGCCCGATTTCATTTTTCAACTTATCAAGTTTAATTTCCTTGGCTGCGTTTCTTGCCTCTTTATGGACCTTAGGAATATTATTGTAAATTTCTTGATACCACTGATATCTATATTTCGGTTTCATTGGAACTCCTCCCCATAATCATTTGAATTAGTCATAAAAAAAGGCTCCGGGATTCAAAATAATTTTTCTTTATCTTCTTACTTCTTACGACAGTTATTTTAACCTTTGAGCTTTGAGATTTGCTTTTTGTTATTCGAGCTCCTTGAAGACTTGTTTGACTCGCTTGAAAGCCCAGCTGAGGTCTTTCTGTTTAATGATTAAAGGAGGCGCAAAACGGATGACGTTCTCATGAGTTTCTTTGCAGAGCAAACCCTCGTCTTTCAATCTCTCACAGAAGCGCCTGGCTCCACCTGCTTCTGGCTTTAATTCTATGCCAATGAGTAAGCCTTTTCCTCTGACTTCTTTAATGTGCTTGCTTCTAATTGTATTGAGTTTCTCCAAAAAATATTCCCCTTGTTCTGCTGCATTCTCCACCAATTTCTCCTCTACTATGACTCGAAGTGCCTCCCGAGCCACAGCACAGGCTAAAGGATTGGCTCCAAAGGTAGAACCATGCTCAAGAGGCTGAAAAAGCCCCAGAATTTCTCTTGAGGAAAGAACAGCTGAGATAGCATAACAGCCCCCGCCCAAGGATTTACCAAGTGCTAGCACATCCGGTTTAACACCTTCATGTTCACAACCCAAAAGTTTCCCGGTGCGGCCTAGACCAGTTTGAATTTCATCGGCTACGAACAAGACCTTATTCTTCTCACAAATCTCTTTAGCTCCTTTCAGGTATCCCTCTGGAGGGACATTGATTCCAGATTCTGCCTGCAGGGGCTCGACAAGGAAGGCGGCCGTGTTGGGATTGATGGCAGCTTCTAGAGCTTCGAGATCACCGTAGGGAACCACGACGAATCCAGGAGTAAGAGGTCCAAAGTTTTTCTTGTAGAGTGATTCGGTAGAAAAGCTGATAAGAGTTATGGTACGGCCGTGATAATTATCAGAACAGACAATGATTTCTGCTTTGTCCTTGGGAACGCCTTTCTTCTGGTAAGCCCATTTCCTCACTGTCTTGATGGCGGTTTCCATGGCTTCCGCCCCAGAATTCATGGGCAGTACCATCTCATAACCTGTCAGCTCGCAGAGCTCCTTGGCCAGGAAAGGATATTGATCGTTACGAAAGGCACGGGAAGTAATGGTCACCTCCCTGGCTTGATTCACCAGGGCTCTGACGATTCGAGGATGGCAATGTCCTTGGTTAACCGACGAATAAGCGCTTAAGAAATCAAGATATTTATTACCTTCTACATCCCAAACCCAAATTCCTTTAGCTTTCGAGATGACAACATCCAGAGGATGATAGTTATGAGCGCCGTATAAATCTTCCAAGACAACATAATCCTTGGTGTCCATGGTTTCTCCTTTTCAGTATCTCAATTTTTTCTTTTAAGATAGTGGCGGAGAGGGTGGGATTCGAACCCACGGTACAGCATCTAACCGCACACACGCTTTCCAAGCGTGCTCCTTAAGCCACTCGGACACCTCTCCGCCTGGCTAAGAAGAATTATGAGTATTGAATATAATAAACAGAGAAAGCCTGAATTGTCAAAAAAGAAATTACAAAGATGAGAAGGATGATTCTATTTTTTTAAAAAAATAGAATGGTTCCCTATTTTAAAAAAAAATAGTACCGTCCACAATTTTATGTTACTTTACGCCTTTAAAATGAAAAAGTACGCCTGTCTTTCTTTGCTTATTTTTCTTTCTTCTCTCTTAACATTTGCCCAGAGTCCAGTTAAAGAAACCACAGCCTTAAAGATATATATACCCGTTGAAGTCGACGGTTTATTAGATGAATCAGTTTGGATAAAATCACCTGAAGCCAGTGATTTTATTCAATTCGAGCCAGAGAGAGGAAAGCCAGCCTCAAACAAAACCAAAGTCAAAATCCTGTATGATGAAAAATTCATTTATTTTGGATTCTTCTGTTATGACTCTGAGCCTGATAAAATTGCGGCTCGAATAACCAAAAGAGATGGCGATCTAGCATCTGATGACTCGATCTATGTCTTGATCGATACTTTTCACGATAGAAGAAGCTGCTATTATTTCAAGACCAACCTCCTTGGTACCCAGGCCGACGGCAGGATAACCGAGAATGGCCGTACCACAGATTCCACCTGGGATGGAATATGGAGATCAGCTGGTCAGAAAACAGAGTTGGGGTGGAGTGCAGAGATTGCTGTAGACCTGAGCAGCATAAAGTATGAGCCTGGAGAAAATAAAACATGGGGTTTAAGCTTGGGAAGAGGCGTGCCACGAATGTTAGAGCTCAGTTATTGGACAGGGCCTCTTGAATCTCCCCACAAAGTTTCTCAATTTGGCATCTTAAAAGGATTAGATATCAGAAAAGCAGAGAGAAAAACTCAGATCATTCCCCATACCATTTCTAAGCTGGAAGAGGGGGAAAAATCAAAAATAGAAGGTGGACTCGATGTCCGCTATGCCTTCAGCCAGATGATTTCCGGGAATTTAACCCTTAATCCTGACTTTGCCACCGTTGAAGCTGACCAGGAACAGATCAACCTGACTCGTTTTGAACTGCAACTTCCCGAGAAGAGAAACTTTTTCCTGGAGGGTTCAGAAATTTATCAACAGCGAATCCGTCTATTCTATTCCCGGAGAATTTCGGATATTCATGGTGGAGCCAAAGTTTACGGAAAATCCGGTGCTTACGAGTTTTCAGGAATGAGCGTTCAGACCAAAGAGGATAAATCTCTGGGAGAGGAATCAGCCAATTTTTCGGTCTTCCGCCTCAAAAGAGACGTCATGAAATCTTCGACTGTAGGATTCCTGGCAGCTAATAAATTGGTTGGGAGGAAAAACTTTGGAACAGCCGGCATCGATACTTCTCTCTATTTCAGCAATACTTTTAGGTTTACAGGTCAGTTTGCTATGAGCTACGGAGAATACAACAGAGACAATTTCGCTTTCTTTCTCCGCCCCAGCTATGATTCAGCAACCTTTCACATCCATATCCGCTATACACATCTCGGACAGTACTTTGGAGATAATGCTAATCACGTTGGCTTTATCAGAGACGACAACCGGAGAGAACTGGATTCGGCTATCGATAAGACCTTCTGGATTAAAAAATGGGGATTCGACCGTATTGAGTACGACTCAAACTATAACATCTACTGGGGAATGGATGGCATCCTGCGGAGCTGGAAGATCGATCAAGAGCTCAACTTTGATTTGCAGAATAAATTCTCTTTCGAAGTTGAGCACCACCAGGAATATAAGCTGTATGAGAAGGATTTTCGAAACCACGAGACTGAGTTTCAACTCGGCTACAACACCCGCGAATGGCAGTCAGCCAGAATCTCTTACAGCTTCGGCCGGAATTTCGGGCTAGATTTCCATTTGGTTGAGGGAAGTTTGAACTATAAAATAACCCAGGACTTTTCTTTCCAATACTCTCTGGAGCGCCTAATGTTCGAACCAGACCCAGAAAGGGAAAGCACCTGGATCCATATCATTCGGGCGACCAATTATTTCACCCCTGATCTTTTCGTAAAAGTGTTTTTCCAGATCAACTCCGCCATTGATAAACAGAATATTCAGGTTCTTTTTGTCTATCGTTTTCAGCCTCCCTTCGGTCTGATTCAACTGGCTTACCAGAAGGGAACGGCTGAGTTTGGAGAAAAAGGCACCCAGGGGAACACTCTGTTCTTAAAAATCGCCTATATGTTTTAAAAAAGTAAAGTAATGGGGACGGTTCTATTTTTTCTCAACAGTGAACAGAAGAAAGTGAGAAAATTGCGAAAAAATAGAACCGTCCCCTAATTTAACTAATTTATCCCCTAATTTATTTCTTCTTGGCGGTGAAGACTCCGTTGGGCTGAGTGATTTTAGCCTCTTGGACAACCCCAGATTCATCCGTAATGAACTCAATGCTAAAGCCGGCTAAATTCTTCAAGTTGAACTCTGTCCCTTGATAGGGAATCAACTCGTATTCCGGCTGGCCGGGAACTGAAAGAAAAAGAATCTTCTCCCCTTTTAACAAGACAGTGACAGTCACTTCTCCAAGCACATATTCTCCGACAAATTTTTCCAGAAAACTCTTTTCAGTCATTTCTTTCCCAGGCATTCTGGTGAAAACAATTTTATCTACGTTTGGCTCGAACTGGACAGCGAGGCTTTCTATGTTACCCTTGTCATCAGTAGAAAAAGAGAGCTTAGTATCGACCTCCATGAATTCGTGCGTCATCTTGAAAACATCGTAATGATAATGCGTCATCTCATAAGAAATGGAGTTGTATTCACCTTTTAGCTGGTCCCCTTCTTTTTTTATGGATACCACTCCATATCCAGGGTGCTCATAGTCGCCCGCATAATCCTCGAGAGGATGGGAAGTTTTGGTGTTTGGTTTACGGTCTTTATCTTTCTCCTTCTCAGCTTTCTCTGCCTCTTTTTTGGCCTTGTCAACCTGTTCTCTGACCCTCTTCTTCCAGTCGATCAGATCGAGCCCGAGCAAACGGTCATAGACATCATAGCAAATGATTGAGGGCAGTGGTGTACCGCTCATGTTGGTGAGGATGACCATTCCTGTGTTATCTCGAGGCATCATTGACACCAAGGCCGTGAAACCGTCGATGCCTCCTCCATGGCTAAGCGTGAGATGACCTCTGTAGGCTGTGATGCTCCAGCCCATTCCATAGGTCGAATAAAAACTCTCATCGTATTTAAATGATTTTGAGACGATCATCTGGGGAGAATGTATTTCCTTGAGAGTATTCTCGGATATGATTTGCTCTTCTCCCTGCTTTCCCTGGTTGAGATTAAGCAGGATCCATTGAGCCATATCCGTGACATTGGAATTGATAGAACCAGCCGGCCCCACAGTATCGATGTTACGGAAGGGAATCTCTATAATTTTTTCGTCCTTTTCCAAATAAGGAAGAGCAAAATCTTCTGCCTTCTTGGAGTCTTCGACAGAAAAATTACTGTCCTTCATTCCCAACGGGTCAAGAAGATGTTTCTTTGTAAATTCTTCCCAGGTTGTGTCTGCAATTTGACCTACCAAATAGCCGGCGGTCATGAACATCAAGTTTTGATACTGGAAGACATCCCGAAAATCCTTGCTTGGTTCCAAATATTGAAGGCGCTCGAAGAGTTCTCTTCGGCTGGCCGAAGAGTTATACCACATCCAATCATGGCGGGGTAAGCCAGAGCGGTGGCAGACCAAATCTCGGGGGGCCATTCTTTCCGAAGCAAATGAGTCTTCGAGTTTGAAAGCAGGAAGGTATTCCCTTAAGGGTTTGTCCCAATCCAGCTTTCCTTCATCCACCAGGATGCCCATGGTTGTCGCCGTAAACGCTTTGGTACAAGAGCCTATGGCAAAGAGAGTCTTAGGAGTGACTGTTAATTTCTTCTCAACGTCCCGGAAGCCATATCCTTTGGATTGAATAACTTTTCCATCTTTAACGACAGCAATGGCCAGACCCGGAACTTTCCACTCTTCCATAGTCTCAGCGACAAACTTGTCAAAACCTTTAAAACTTATCTCTTGAGTGTCTTTCTTAGCCACAAGCGGCAGGTAGAAAAGAAAGGCAAAGACGATCAAAAGACACGAGACTTTAATGATTCTTTTTTTCATGGAAATTCCTCCTGATTCATATTCTCGTTAACGATAGACGAAAAAACATCATGGCGGAAAGTCTGAAGCAGGGCAGTATATATTATACGCAAGGAAAAAACAAGAGTTTTGCCCTGAGAGAAAGAAGCTGGCGGAGAGGGTGGGATTCGAACCCACGATCCTGATAATTCAGGATAGCGGTTTTCGAGACCGCCGCCTTAAACCACTCGGCCACCTCTCCTCTATTTTGAATTCAACGCCATTTATTCCCTTGGTAAGTCTGCCTTCATAAGCTTTCAGAACTCTTCTTTCCAGCGCCATTAGCCTTATCTTTTGTCCTGAAAAAATTCCTTTAAGACTTGACTGCAATCCTCGGCCAGGACTCCGCCGACGATTTCAACTCGGTGATTTGTCTTTTCAAAGGGAAAACGCATGATGGACTGAACAGCTCCTGCTTTTGGGTCAAGAGCGCCGAAAACCAGTTTTCTTAGACGAGCCTGAACCAATGCTCCCAAGCACATGGCACAGGGTTCTAAGGTGACATACAAATCACATTGAGGAAGCCGGTAGCTTTTTAGCATTGAACAGGCCTTCCTGATAGCTACGATTTCAGCGTGAGCCGTGGGGTCTTTTTTGGAGATCGGCAGGTTATGCCCGCGGCTCAAGATTTGATTTTCCCTTATCACAACCGCACCAACTGGCACTTCCCCCGCTCTCGATGATTTTAGAGCTTCTGTAAGCGCCTGGCGCATAAAATACTGGTCAGTCATTTCCCTCTTTATCCAGAAGCATGATTTTAACTCTCCCTCGTCAAATTTACAACTTGTAATGAGATTTCATAATTTTATACACTAAATCCTCTGGAATTCTTCCTGCCATGGAAAAACTTGAATGTATTTTTTGCCAAGAGACATACTCCCCGGACCTAATGTTTCCCTTTTGCCCTGAATGTAAAGAGCCGTTACTCATTTCTTATCCTTCAAGGAAGAGGGAGCTTTTCCTCGAAAAAGATGGTTTGGAAAGATATTCGGACTTTCTTCCGCTTAAAGAAATCAATAAGAACCTGGGTTTGGGCGAAGGGAATACTCCTCTGCTTAGTTTAGATCGGATTCAGAAAAAATTTACCCTTCCTTTTATCTGGGCCAAGGATGAAACAACCAACCCTACCCATTCTTTCAAAGATAGGGGCTCAGCAGTCGCTATCCAAAAAGCAGCAACCATGGGAGTCGGAAGCATAGGAACCGTATCCACCGGAAACATGGCCGCCTCTACTGCTGCCTACGGAGACCGAGCTGGTTTGAAAACCTATATTTTCCTTAAAGAAGATACTTCTCAAGAAAAACTTCTTTCCACGGCTCTTTTCAATCCAATATTAGTCAAAGTTAAGGGAGACTACGGCGCGCTATTCCGCAAAAGCTACTCCCTTGGTCAAAAGCTCAGAATATATTTCATGAATTCTGTCGACCCTTTTCGTATCGAGGGCTATAAAGTAACTGGATACGAGATTTTTCAGCAATTGAACAGGCAGGCTCCTCAATATATCTTCGTTCCCCTGAGTTCCGGCGGACACCTGATCGGTCTAATGCGCGCTTTTCTTGAACTCAAGCAGGAGGGTTTGATCCATAATTATCCGACTTTTGTAGGAATCCAGGCCAAAGGGTGTTCTCCTATTGCCCGCGCCTTTATTCAGGGAAATGTAAAAGTTGAAAGAATGATCAAAGCGAGGACAATTGCCCAGGCGATTTCCAATCCTGACCCTCCAGGAGGCAATATAGCTCTCAAGATGATTAGAGAAAATAAAGGGATGATCATGGATGTATCAGATAAAGAAATACTGGCTGCCCAAGAGATGCTAGCTGAGGAGGAAGGACTGTTTTGTCAACCTGCCTCAGCTACAGCTCTAGCCGCGTTGTTAAAGCTTCCAGAAAAAATGCAATTCGAAGGCCATGACAAGATCGTCTTGATCATCACGGGAAAAGCCATAAAATCGACTCCAGGCTTGGAGTCCCTCAAGCCAGATATCCATCAAACGTCGCTCTCAGGTTTAGAGAAAACAATGAATTCCCTCCTAATATAAAGACAGTAACAAAATAAAAACCAAGAAAAAACAGTATATAGAGTGATATGCTCAAAAATATTAAATAATGTACGTTCTCAAATTATTTATTTTAAGCCTAACTTTATATCCTAGGCCGATTGTGTTATCATTAGTCATAATTTAATGCATTCAAGGAGGTTTTTATGAGAGATGATTTTCCTTCCATGGAACTCAAATTGCCCAAGATTAAGGGCGGTGTTGTCAAACTTGTTGTGGCGGCAGTCGTTGTCCTGATCATTCTGTTCAGCTCATTCTACACAATCAGTCCGGAGGAAATCGGAGTTATCCTCCGGTTTGGCAAATTTGTCCGGACAACGGACCCAGGGCTTCACCTAAAGATCCCCTTTGGTATCGAATCATTGACTAAAGTTCCTGTGCAAAGGCAGCTCAAAATGGAGTTTGGCTTCCGGACGACAAGGCCGGGAATAAGGACTCAATACAGGGTTACACCCGAAACCCTCAGAGAAGCCGTGATGCTCACTGGTGATTTAAACGTGGTAGTGGTCGAATGGATTGTTCAGTATAAAATTAAGGATGCATACAAATTCCTCTTCAAGGTCAGGAATGTGGACGAGACTTTTCGCTATTTGAATGAGGCTGTTGTCAGAAAGTTTGTGGGTGACAATTCAGTCGATGAAATCATCACTGTCGGAAGAGCCAGGATCGCTAACGAAGCCAAGGAAGAACTCCAGAAGCTCTGCGACATTTACGAGATAGGTATTGACGTGAGTCAACTGATCTTTCAGGATGTTAATCCCCCAGACCCAGTCAAGCCTTCTTTCAATGAAGTCAACGAATCTCTTCAGGAGAAAGAAAGAAAAATAAACGAAGCCTGGGCCGAATACAACCAGGAAATCCCTAAAGCCACAGGAGAAGCAGAACAGACGATAAGGGCTGCTGAAGGATACGCCACCGAGAGGGTTAACAGAGCGCAGGGAGATGCCAATCGATTTGTGGCCATTTACAGAGAATACGCTCGAGCTCCCCTAGTGACCAGAAAACGCCTCTATCTAGAAGCCATTAATGAAATTCTTCCTAAGATCAGCAAGAAGATTATCTTTGATGAAAAGCAGAAAAACATCTTGCCTCTGCTGAATTTAGGACAGGAGGTGAAGAAATGAGCAAGTCAGCCCGTTACGTACTTATTATTGTCGTAGTCCTTGCGATTATTATTGTCTTGAGCAGCGCTCTCTACGTTGTTTCTGAAAAGAATCAAGTCATCATCACTCAATTCGGTGAGCCCATCGGCGGCGCCATCACCTTACCCGGAATCCATATTAAAGTTCCTTTCATCCAAAAAGCAAACTATTTTGACAAGCGCTGGTTGGAGTGGGATGGAGATGCCAACCAAATCCCAACCAAGGATAAGAAATTCATATGGGTCGATACCTATGCCCGCTGGAGAATAAGCGACCCACTCGTTTTCTTCCAGAGAGTAAGGGATGAAAGAGGGGCTCAATCGAGGATCGATGACATCATCGATGGAGAGACAAGGAATGCGGTAGCTAATTTCGACCTGATTGAAATCGTGCGCTCTTCCAATCGTGAATTTGAGTTGACAGAAGAAATCGCTATCCTCGGCATCTCTGAAGCCATTCCTAAAATAGAAACTGGAAGAGAGAAAATTGCCGAAATCATCCTAGAAACATCTTCTGAAATCACACCTGAGTTTGGAGTGGAACTCAAAGATGTGAGAATAAAGAGAATCAACTATGTCGAAGAAGTCCAGCGAAAAGTATTCGACCGCATGATTGCCGAAAGACAAAGGATCGCTGCCAAATATCGTTCCGAAGGAGACGGAAAGAGTGCTGAAATCAGGGGCGAGAAAGAAAAAGAACTCAAGCGGATTCAGTCTGGAGCCTACCGAACAGCCCAGCAGATCAAAGGAAAAGCCGATGCTGAAGCGACAAGAATCTATGCTCTAGCCTACAACCGGGATCCTGAATTCTACCAGTTCATGAAAACACTCGATACTTATCGCGCCAGTTTGGATAAAGAAACTTGGCTCCTGCTCTCAACTGAAAGCGAATTCTTCAAATATTTGCGGAGCTCGGTGAGAAGATAAACAAATTTTTTTAAAAAATATTTGAGCAATTCAAAAAATATGTTATAATTCAAGTGTCTCTCTTGCGCCGGCTGGGGAGAGATCCTACCTTTTGGTTCCTACCATAACCCCCCTTTTGCTGACAACAGCCGGCCTTTTCTTCTGCCAATCCCTGCCAGAGATAAGAGGAGTTTGGCAGAGATGTAAGTCAGGATTATTAAATTTGGGAAAGGGATAGTGGCTACAATATGAAATTGACTAATTCTAAATTTCTGAAGAAGTCTGATCTAAAACTTGTGCAGCTGGTAGCCAGTCACTGCATCACTAAGAAGAAGCATCCGCTATTGCCTGAGCTTTACTCGTAGGCAGTTCCAGACCGAGTTTATGTTTTCTGTTCGAGAGAAGGAGCAGTATCGAGAAAACAAGTCCTGCAATTCCCAGAGAAGCGAACATCAGCTCCATGTTGGTGTATTTGCCTCCCGAGGCGTCAACAACCTTTCCGGCGAGCCATGGAAATATGAAAAGACCGAACATCTGTACCCAAGCGATTATGCCAAACGCAGTGCCCAGGAACTTCTCTTTAACAAGAATAGGCACTGCAGGCCAGAGCGCTGCTGGCACGAGCGAGAAAGAAATGCCAAGAATTACGAATGAAACGGCGGGATGGAGATAGGTCAGCCCGAGCAGCAGGTGAGCCGGGATTAACAGCAGAGAACCTAATATCATGATCTTTCCCCTGTGACCAAGCTTGTCGACCAGG
This sequence comes from Candidatus Aminicenantota bacterium, assembly GCA_011772495.1. Classification (GTDB taxonomy): domain Bacteria; phylum Acidobacteriota; class Aminicenantia; order Aminicenantales; family Aminicenantaceae; genus WVZL01. The sequence continues at coordinate 10,102 of WVZL01000003.1, read as the reverse complement.
AGGCCGAGAAGGGGCGTGAAGATCATAGAGGCAGTCATGATGTATGACGTATACTGGCCTCCCATGGCTTTTGATAATCCGAACTTCGTTTCCATAAACCTTACAGCGTGATTAGTGAAGGGAAAAATAGCTGAGTAGAATGTTACACAGATGAAGCTGATAAACCAGAAAGCAGGACTCAGCTTCCCTATGTCTCTCACGAGGATCTTCTCTTCGGTTCCTGTTTCTATCATTCTGTCTACATTCCTATCCATCACTAGGTAGACCAGAAAGAGGATAAAGGAAACGAACATGACTATCGTTCCCACCCATACTGACCAGCGCCACGTTCCAGTCGCATCAGCTATCTGAGCAGCAGAGTTAAAAGCGAGTATTGTTCCGAGCCTCATCACCGTAATATTCAGACCGTAGGCAAATCCCAACTCTTTTCCCTTAAACCAGCGCGCAATGACCTTGTTGGTAACCAGTAGCGTTGCCTCCGAGCCAAAGCCGAATACTATTCTGCCGATGAGCATGATTAGGAACGATTTTCCTGCGGCTAAAGATGTAATGATAGATCCTAACAATATGAGAAAAACATAGAATGTTCCCGCCTTTCTGATACCTAAACGATCGAGGAGGAATCCGGCCACTACCAAAAGAAACAATAGGTTAGGGAGAGCATAGAAAGAGAATAAAAGCCCGAACCTGGCATTATCCAGGCCCATATCCTTCTGGATGTAATCATTTATAGGACTTAAAGAATCATAGATGTAATACGAGCCGAACATCACCAGGCTGACTAAGATAAGAATCAGCCAGCGCCACCAGTGTTTTTCCTCGCGAGTGGATGCATTCTTCATTCGATTTCTCCTTTGAAGAAAAATCTATGCTGGATTCCAAACGTATTAAACCTTGATAGTTTATATAAAAGAAAACTGCATAGCAAGGAGTAAAGAAAGAATTGTAAAGAAAACGTGTGGGGTCAAATCTTGACTTTCAACCTTCAATAAATCCTCCTCCTCTGTAATGTTGAAAGTCAAGACCTGACTCCGATTATTCTCATTTATTTTTTTGATAAATATTGTGTTTTTAAGGATTTTGTGTTAGTTTTGAGTCCCTTCTGAAATGAATTTATTGATAATCGCCGACAAACTTGATGATTATTCTCTTCTCACCGAATACCTGACTTCTAAAGGATTTAAGACCTCCACTTCTTCCAAAAAGGAGGATTTCTATTCTCTGATCCGAAATAAAGAAATAAAAATCATTATTCTCGATCTGACTAAGGAAGAGATAGGCGAGTTCCCTCTTCTAAAAGAAATCAAGAATTTCGACCCTTTGATCGAAGTCATAATCATCGGCACCAGTGTCCCCCCCAGCAAGATGGCAGAATCTATTAAATTGGGGGCGACGGATTACCTGGCTAGGCCATTGGAAATAGAGGTGCTTCAGCCAGTATTGAAAAAGATTCAAGATAAAAGCCTTCTCCGTAGAGAAACATACCAGTTGGAGAAAGCCCTTGCGGAAAGCTATGTTTTTCAGGGAATAGTTGGCAAGAATCCTTATATGCTCGAAGTGTTTTCTCTGATTGAAAGAGTAGCTAAATATTCTGTCTCGGTGCTCATAACAGGCGAAACAGGAACTGGAAAAGAAATGGTTGCCCAAGCCATCCACAGCTTGAGTCCGCACCAAGGCAAAAAAATCGTGATCTGCGATTGCACCGCCATACCCGAAACTTTGTTCGAATCAGAACTCTTTGGCTATGTCAAGGGGGCCTTTACTGGAGCGGACAAAGCCAAGGATGGCCTTTTTAAGGAAGCTGATGGGGGCACAATTTTTCTCGACGAATTAGGAGAAATACCTATTTCCGTCCAATCGAAGCTTCTCCGAGTGTTAGAAGAGCATCAATTCCGTCCTTTAGGATCTAACAAGAATGTGGATGTCGAAGTGAGAGTAATATCCGCAACAAGTCGAGACCTAAAGGAAGATATCAAGCAGGGAAATTTCCGGGAAGACCTTTATCATAGAATCAATGTCTTCGAGATTAGGCTCCCTCCTTTAAGAGAAAGGAAGGAAGACATCCCTTTGTTATCCCGCCGGTTCTTAGGAAAATTCAACAAAGCTTACAAAAAAAACGTCTTGGGAATCTCACAACGAGCTCAGAAAGCGCTTTTAGACTACTCCTGGTCAGGAAATGTGCGGCAATTGGAAAATATCATCGAGAGAGCGGTCATGCTCTGCCAGGAAAAATTCATCGATATTAAAGATCTCGACCATTATCTGAGGGAAGCTGCAACTGAAGAAGAAGTCAGCCCTCCCTCCCCTACTGGTCCTTTATTAAGATTGGATGATGTGGAAAAAAACCATATCCTTGAAATTCTTAAGAGAGTCAATAGCAACAAGCAAAAGGCGGCTGAAATATTGGGTTTAAGCCGTCAAGCGCTCTACAGAAAATTGAAGAAACACGAAATTCCTTTTTAACCAGCTACCCTAATATCTTCTTTAATCTTTCCAGAGAAATATTGCCCCCGGTGAAGATGAGAACAACTTTTTTCCCTTTGATTCTTTCTTTGACCTTCAAGGCCGCGGCGAGGGGTGAAGCCCCGGCTTCCTCGGCTAGATTCCGGACTAATTCGAGATAGACTAGGATTGCCTTTTCCATTTCTTCTTCAGAAACCAGAACAAAATCTGTCAAATAATCCCAGAGAATCTCTTGAGTGAATTCGTATCCGGTGCGGGTTGCCAATCCTTCAGCGGCTGTTTCCATCTTATCCTCAACAATTTTTTTATTCTTCCAAGATAGATAGGCGGCCGGAGCTTTCGCGGCCTGGACGCCCATAACCTGTACCTTGGGATTGATGGCTTCTTTAACCAAACAGCATCCACTGGCACCGCTTCCTCCCCCAACAGGGACGATAATCACCTCCAAGGAAGGACAGTCTTCAAAAACTTCCAGAACATAGGTTCCCACGCCTGCTACAAGATAAGGCTCGTTGGCTGGATGAATGAAACGAGCTCTCTTTTCCCCTGCCAATTTTTCTGCATATTCCTTTGATTCGTCAAAAATACGGCCAAAGAATATAATGTTCGCCCCCAAGGCTCGGATAGCTTTGACTTTCGAAGGATTAGACTTTTCAGGCATCACAATCGTTGCCGGAACACCGAAGAGAGATGAAGCATAGGCCACCGAGAGGGCATGATTCCCGGTTGAAGCTGTAACCACTCCTTTTTCTCTTTGCTCTCGATTCAAATGAGAGATAAGATTAATTCCTCCCCTGACTTTGAAGGCTCCAGTCGGCATGTGATTTTCATGTTTGACGTAGACTTTGGCATCGAGCAGTTGATTGAGTTGAGGATAATGATAAAGAGGAGTCCGCGGCAGGTACTGGTTGATTAATTTTCTTGTTTCTAGAATATCCTTGAGGGTCGGTCTTTCCATTTTCATTTGTGTTCTCTATCTCCTGGCAAGAGAAATGAGTACCCTCATCAGTTTAAAGCCTTCAACAAAATTGTTTGAAGTAAAAACCACTGTCCTTGCCCCCTTCTTCTCCACCTGAGGGATTAACTCAGCGCTATCAGCCATGTAGCTACGAAGGAAATTCACTTCGAAATAGAAAGGGGGATCAAGGATAAATGGCTTTATTGTTTTCCTCTTTTCTAAGGCTATTCTTGTCTTTTCCTTTATAAGCACTTGTGCCTTCTCTGGCGTCAGGCTTTTGGCGGCGTATCTTCCTACACCTTCCTTGACTGCAGCCATTTCCAGTTCTTCTCCCAGGCTCCTCTTGACCTGCTCGCACACGATCCTGTCTCCTGTAACCAAGACTACTGGGACTTTGTACCAACCGGCGATGGCTGCATTGATTTCTCCTTCACCCATCTCCAAGCCATTTATCTTTATGGAATGGATAGAACTGCCAGAATAAGTATGGTCTAAAACACCATCATCTGTCCCAGCACGGGCATGGTAGCCGATGAAAATAACGGCATCAAAGGTTTCATCTATGCCTTGCATCATGGCCAGGGGTTTCGGAGAGCCTGTCACCAAGTACGCCTTGGGATTAAGTTCAGAGGGAATGATGTTTCTCATGGAGCCGTGGGAATCATTGACAACAACCTCAGTCGCCCCAGCTTCAAAAGCTCCAAGGATAGCAGCGTTGACTTCTTTGGTCATCCATCTACGAGCAATATTGTAATCCTTGCCCGAGGATGAGGTCTGGTCAGAGTGGACGATCCCGGCAATTCCTTCCATATCCACAGAAATGAATATTTTTAGTTTTTCCTGACCAAAAGAAAGACCTACTCTGGAAAAAATAGCCAGAAACAAGAAAGACAAAATCAAAACATTCTTTCTGCACATAGGTATTTGGCCTCCTTTTTTTCCTGCCTGAATACTTAACTTTATTTCAAAAAGATGACTGATTATATCTCAACGCTTTAAAAAATTGACTAGGCTTTTCTTGTAGGGAAATAAGACAGGCGTGCCTCCAGTATGGAAAAAAACGACTTTATCCTCTTTTTTAAAATATCCTTTTCTTATCAGGTCAAACAGAGCCACGGCAGCTTTTCCTGTATAACAGGGATCAAGCATGATCCCTTCCTTAATGGCAACGGATCGAATAGCCTCAGAAACTTCTTTATTCATGATCCCGTAGCCTTCTTTTATGTACTCATCAAGAATGATCACCTCCTCTTCAGAAATTTCGATGTCTATCTGTAAAGCTTTTGCCGTATCTTGAGCAATGGTCAGGACATCCTTCCCATAAGACTCTTTCTCAGCCGAAACGCTAATTCCCAAAACTTTAATATTGTCTTTTAACACTTTAGCCCCGACGATTAGACCCGCCTGAGTGCTTCCTGAACCGCTGGCAAGAACAATGTAATCGACATCTACTTGCTGGGATTTTGCCTGCTCTAGCATCTCTACAAAAGCAGCGACATAACTTATGGCTCCCAAAGGACTCTCCATAGAACCTCCGATCATCGAGCCTCCGATGGGAACTACATAAGGATTATCTCCTCGCTCTTTAACTTCACTAGCCAGCTCTTCTATAGCCTCATAAGCATTCACTTCCTTAACAACCTTGCCCTTCTCCCCTTCTTTTATCCTGATGTCTGCATCCAAGATAAAATCAAGCAAAAGGTTCCCGTCATGTTCATCTGGGAGTTCGTCTGTTTTGAACAGAAGAAGCATCGGCTTGATCCCGAATTTCTGGGCTGCGGCGGCTGTTTGAAGACACCAGTTCGATTGAACGCTGGCCCAAGTCAGGATGACATCAGCTTTTTTATTTAAAGCGTCAGGAATGATAAATTCGAGCTTACGGGACTTATTTCCCCCAAAAGCCAATCCTGTGAGATCATCCCGCTTCATGTATATTACCGGCCCTTCAAAAGAACGAGAAAGATTCTCCAGTTTTTGAAATGGAGTCGGGGAGTTGATCAGTCTTTTCTTGGGGAATTGACTTATTCTTTCCTTGAGCTCAGAGATCGTGAACATAGCCATTTTTACCCTTAAAGACTTGAATTATATCATAGAAAGGAAAGCAGAAATAAAGAAATTATGCTCTTAATGATAACTCTTCCAAGCTTCCTTCAGTTCTTCTATCTTGTCAGGCGTTCAGAGTCATAATTTTTCGCCAAAGTCAAGGATTCAAAAGGAAAATCGGCTATCATAAAGTGACTAAAATTCCGATCCAGGCCAGAGGAATGACGAAGAGAAAACCCAGCATCTTAAAATGGAAATCTTGCTAGGTCACATATGAAGGAGAATCCGGTTCTTACTTAACTTCGTTGATATGCCAGATGTTGTTAAGCACAATATAGGAAAAGGCAGCATTGGCTAATACACTCACCAGCCAGGCCAATTTTTTGTTCTTCTTATAAAGCTTTTGCATGGCATAATAGACATAAGCATTCACACCAAGCTTTAAAACCAAATAAAGGGAAGGGTTCTTGACCAGAGGTTTCATGATAGGGTTTATCTCTTTCAATTCTTTGTATTGTGACGCCTTTATCGTGGTGAAGTAATCTGCAGTGCTTAAAGCAATTAAAGTGATTAAAGATGTTGTGTACAATGATTTTTCGACTTTCTTGAATTTGTTAGGCTCGAGTGAATATTTGGGGAGATTAGATAAAGAAAAATTCTTGTTTTGAACAAGATTAGATCTTTTCCTGCTATCCCTATCTTTCTCTTTAGCTAATCGGAACTGTTTTAGAATAATGAAAGACTTACTTGCAGAAAGATCGGAAGATTCGGCCTTAACGGTGTTGTTTTTTTCCTTTGAATCTTCACTAAACTTTTGATTATCTTCAAATTTTTCGTCTTCTGCTTGTAGCAAGGACGTAAAGATTATGATTACTGCGAATAAAATAAATAACAGTGTGCATTTCAAGAGCGTTCTATTTCCCCCCTTCATTTTTGGTTCCTCCTAATTTGTCTATCCAAACCTGTATCTCTATTCGGGGCAGAAAAAGAATCGGACATGATGATCCCTTCCTGGTCAGGATGCACTGTGTCCGTTTGTACTAATTCAGATATAGAGAGAAGGAAAGTAGCCTTCCTTGTCCTGACAAAGGAGCCTTTTTCAACCCTGTAGCTTAATTTCGGCTGTGCCCAGGTTCACTAATATATGAGCAGGCTAGCGTATGTCAAGAAGATTTTGTATTTTTTAGAAAAAAAATTTCTACTCTGGTTTTCCTGCTGGTCCAGCTCAGAATGACTGCGCACTTTTTTCCGAAGCATCTTGAATGATGAATTCCAGCTCGAGGGATTGATTTCTTCCAAAGGCCAATCCATCGAGGCCGCCTTGCTATTGAATGTTCTTCCAGAGATTCTTCAGTTCCTCTAACTTGTCATATATCCAGGAGTAAACTTTTTCACCATGAAAAGAAAATACAGAAATAGCAACTAGGATGAAAATCGTCGAGGTGTGTTTTATTCAAGAATAGGATAGAAAGAAACTTCTGGGCATGAATTACAGAAAAAGAACGAAAATAAAGATGAGAATTTTCTCAATCAACCTCCCAGTATTTATCACTCAAGGACAAAGGGTGTTTCTGAAACGACCTTCTGGTTGGATATAGAATCTTTAAATGTTAACCTCAACTGGTAAGAACCCCAAGGAAGATCTTTAAAATTGGCCTGGAAAAACAAATCGAACACTCCAGCCTCGACTTGATTCGGATTCCTAAGGAGGCCTACGTTTTTGAAAGGAGTACTCTTTCCTTCTAGATCCACGATTTCAAAACTCATTTCTGTTTGAGGAACCTTGGTTTGAGGATGCAATCTTAGATTGTAAACCCGTAAGAAGAATTGAGCAGGTGATGCTCCGCTGAGAGTAGGAATAACACCTGGAACAAAAGGTTTGTTGTCCATAATGTATGGATAATCCAAAGGCAATTCGAATCCCTTCTTGCGTCCAGTGGGATTCTGAGGATCATAACCTCGGCTCAACACCCAGTCACCCGCTGGTGGGATAAAAACCGGACCGCTCAAACCCAATTCCCCCTTGTCATAATGTGGGACAGATATTTCTCGAATCTGGCTTCCTATCTCTCCTGTTTCTTTGTCCCGGACTATCATTTTGATCTTATAATCTCCAGGTGGAAGCAGATGGAGATCAAAATATTTTACCCCATAGAGTTCTAATTTCTTCCTCACCTTTTGCGGAGAGAGGGTTATTGTTTGGTGGAAGAAATCTTTAAAGGCTCCCGAGCTTGAGATCGCATAGCCATAAATTTCTAGCTTCACGCTTTTTTTTCTTTCGAGGAACTGTCTCCCCGGGAACTTTAAAAAAACAGGAACCTGACATATCCCTTCCCTTCCCCGAAAGGCGGATACCAGACTCTCGAACTGGATCTCCCTGCTCTGGAGATCCTTGACAATATACTCTACGAGCTGGATTCTTTTCTCGAGGTTTGAGTAATCCTTGTAGGGTTTGGCTTCGTAGTATCCCTTTCGATAGGAAATTTTTATGTCCGATCGATCTGTTTTAATTTTGATTTTGCGAAACTTGCCTTCTTTTTTCTTATCCTCTGGATAGTAACCAAGAATGTAATAAGTGTTGGTGACTTCAAGAAGATTTTCCAAAGTTTGGGTAACCTCATTGACATTCTGGTAGACGAGTCCGCCAGTCTCTCTTGATAGGACAGTTAGAGTGTCTTGACCTCTACGGATACTGGTGAGAGTTCTGCCTGCTCCTTCCACCTCGGTCACTGATCCCGCTTGGGTGCGAAGCCCACCTATATCGACAGAATGGACAGGGCAGTCAGCACTGGCAATTAATTTCAGGGCATCATAGAGCCTCATTCTCAAACCCGTGTCGCCGAACCGGGAGTCTGTATCAGAGGTGGGGACACCACCGCTCTGAGCAAATTGCTCTGCATCCGCAGCCAATCCCGCTAATGATTTTCCGGTCAAGACCTTGCTATCAAATCCTTCTGAAAAAAAGATGATATGCTTTCTCCCTCTAACAGTATTTAAGGCTAAGGATAATTTGTTAAGTTCGCTTATAAAGTCCGAGACATAGGCTCCATAGATCTGCTCTTTCCTTTTCTGTACCTTATCCAGAAGCTCCATAAAGTCATCGTCACCCAGGGCACTGCCACTACCAGTTTTTAACATAGTATCTGTGGCTTCTTGAGTGAAGGTTGGAAAAGAAAAGCCTACTGGCCCCAGCATTCTCTGTTTGGATTCAGCCAGACCCAAGGTGTTGATAATGTGGTACAATTGCTCTCGATCATTGGTGAAATTGGAGAGGACCTTCAGGCCTCCTATGCCTGAATAAGTGGCCACGGCTATTAAGTCATTCGGGAATATCTTTTCTTTTATGAAATTCAAGCTTGCTTCTCTGGCTTTGAGTATTTTTGCTGGATTGGCAAAGGCAAAGTCGAAAAACAGCAAGAACTGTCTTCGAGCTGCTGGATATTCACTGACCAAACTGGCTATTTGAGGAGAGTCGTTCTGCACGAGCACGAAATGAGTGATCTTTTGTTCTTTTCCATTTTCGTAGAGTGTTAAATCCTCAGGTTTTAAATTTTTTACAGGGTTTCCTTTTTTATCAACGACATAGAGTGGAATTTCGATCAAGACGACTTCGACTTCATAGCGAAGAGGTTTTATTTCCGTCTGAGAAAAGAGAAATGGAGAAAATTTACTTATTCCTGCCCATAAAAAGAAAGCAAGAAAAAGGATTAAAATAAAGTGAACATATTTTTTCATCTCAGCCCTCCTTTTTGGGAATGCTTTGGCAATAAGTTGTCCTCTTTATTAATCTATCATAAATTATAACACAAATGATACGGCTACTTTCTGTTCTGTATTGTTGATGTAAGATAAATTCTATTTACCTTGCGTCCCGTTTCTTTCAGTTGCGGCTAGACCTTTGCCATCCTCTTTTAATGAAGATGATAGCAATTTATGTGCCAAAATCGATCTGGGAGGGTTCGAGATGAAACGTAATTCTTATGCTGTTCTCTTATGAAATATGTGAAAATTTATTACATTCAAAGAATTCCGTCTCCCGTAAGTCAAGGCTCTCAACATCATGATTCTGAATTGTATTATATACATCTCTCTTTTACCTCAGAACGTATGAATGGAGTAAAGGTTTTCATCCAGCATGTAAAATAAATTTACTCCTGAAAAATATTTTTTATGAAATATAGAATGAATTAAAATTTAAATGATTGATAATAATTAAATTAGCTATCCATCCGCTTGGCACAAAAATTGCTTTTATTCATATGGACTGTAAATATTGATTACCCAGATGAAGGCAGTTTGATGAGTTTCTTAACCCTAAATATCCTGTTCCGTCATGCTTCATTCAACGATTGGAGGACATTCTTCGTATCATTATGAAAACAATTTCCCCCTAAAGGAGGCCAAGATGTTCGAAGATTCTTTTATAAAGCATGAGAAAAAGATAGGATTAAGAGCCGCAGTTCTGCCTCTTTCAGTTTTAATTCATGTCCTTTTTGGCCTTGTTTTGGTTGTCTTACCTCTTTTAAATCCCGGTGATTTTCCTGAAATTGAAGTGACCACTGCCTTCTTAGCACCTCCGCCTCCACCTCCTCCACCGCCGCCTCCTCCAGCTAAGAAAAAATCTTCCTCCAGAGTCAA
>WVZL01000030.1 GCA_011772495.1 Candidatus Aminicenantota bacterium | reverse complement strand
CCAGAGGCTTATGAACCTAGGAATCTAACTCTGGGGGTGGTACAATGATTGGGGGCAGGTCAGTATCGCACGAAACTACGACCAATCCGAATATCAAATGAAGTAGGCCAAGTTTTTTTAATAACTTCATAGGACCTCTTTTCGCCAGATGAAATTCTGGAATAGGAATATCACACCCCCAATAGCGAGTCAACCTAGGAGAAAGGATAGAAAGGTTGATTTAGTCAAAAAGCGTTTTTTCAATCCAAAGGGCTCATAACCTGGAAGTTGCTGTATGGATTCATCCTCTAAGGCTTTTTTCAACATTCTCGCCTAATCTCGTTTCTCTAAAGCCAATGATTTTTACCGCAAAATCACAACTTTGAGAGTCATAAAGACAGTAAAAATGACATTAATTGTTAAAAATAAATCATTTATATTGGCCCGAGCCCATTTTAACAAACCTTTAACAACTTCTTTACAAACCCATAACAACTCATCTCATCCCTCAACTTAAATTATCTGTAGAAGACATTGAGAATGAGGAGATGAAAATGAGAACCAAGAAAGCAAAAGGAAAAACAAGGGGTAATTTTGGCATCAAATCATTTCTTGATAATTTTTTTCGGATCACTATATCCGTTGTACTAGGCCTCACTTTTCCTTTATCTTCCAAAGAAATATCTCGGAATGAATACATCACTTACATGCCGATCAAATATCCAAAGATCATCTCTCAGACTGATGCTAACGTAGCCTTTGCTCTGTATGGAGACAAAAATGACCCAGCCTACCGTGATGTCAATCCTGTCGATGGAATTGACGACCTGAGGTTCGAGGTTTTGAAAAATTTGGCGGTTCGATTCGCCCCTTACCTCGTCCAGAATACAAGCGACGCTCCTATGGATTTTAGATATTTTCTGAAAGATGCAAAGCGTTTTCCTGTATATGCAGATACCTGGGATATCGCCCCTGAAAAACCTCGATTAGTTCAGTCCCATTCTATAAACTATGCCTCGGATGAATCTCAACTTCTCTCGCTAATCAAGGAATTCCATCCAGACCATCCCACAAATAACCATTTCTGGACAATCAAAAAGAATCCTAGCAATGAATTCTTTAAAGTTCTCTATTTCGATTTTCCTGGTCATGACGAGAAAAGCTGGAGAGAAAAATACAAGGGGATAATTTCCAAAATTCAAAGCAAGTCCACCTCATCCTTTATCAAAACTTTTGTTCATCTTTTTATTTCGGATGAACGCGCCAGAAATGCGAATGCGTCCGGATATGAGTTTGTCATTCAATACTGGTTCTTCTATCCGCACAATGATGGTGGCAACAATCATGAAGGAGATTGGGAACACATCAACGTCATCATCTCTCCTTTCGTCAAGGTTGAAGATTTCCTTTCTATCAATGAGGTCAAGCAAATCCTGCAAGGGAAGGGACTTTCAGGTAAGGATCCAAATGAATCACTCATTATCAAACGACTTGAATACTATTTTCATTACAAGGTCATGGTCCTGGATTTTTCTCATCCCAATGTTTATATCCCGAAGAATGAATGGAGACAGAAGATCAAGAGTCTTGAAAAAAATCGTAGAGGCAAGTCATGGATTTGGAGGAAGATCCGCTCCTTGGCTTACAGAGATGCCAGAGAAACAGAAATAAACACCCACCCCTTTGGATACATTGGAGGAGATTGCAGGGGATATGAGCAGATTCTTTCGCCTCCAGGCAAAACAAATCGAGATTCCCATGGTAACTATCCCTTCCCTGGAATTTATAGAGAAGTCGGTCCAGCCAATTCCAGTGAGTCCATTTCAGCTCGAATCGATCATTTAACCTATTATAAAAACTCTTGCTCGAAAAAAAATAAGCATGAAAATTCCTACGGACGCGGTAATGTTATCCAGTTTGACGATTCTTCCAAAATCGAAATTGTTCCTGACTGGGAACGAGTCATTGATTTAGTTGAATCAAATCTGGATATAAGGAAAAACTGGTTCTGGTTAATTCTCCCCATAAGATGGGGATACCCGGTCTCTCCTTCTCCTCTTGCAGGGGTAGTCAACCATATGGATGTCGGAAACCTCTCTACCTTAGGTCCAGCTTATAACGAGGCTTGGAATAGAATCAACGGAGGCTCTGGGTACGGTGTTTATGATCCTCATAAATTTTCGTCGGTCTTTCCTCTCGATTGGCAGAGTAATTTCAGTAACGAATTGGGCTTGTTAAACCTTTTTATCCCTACCCTCCAAAACATTCCTCCGTTTAATATAGTTTCGCGTTTGCTAAAGGTTCCTTTTGATGGTTTTGTTAAAGGAAAGCCAGTTTTTTCTCCAAAAGAAAAAATACCTTTCCGTTTTGTAGGTATTTCAATAGGAATGTTTACTCAGAACATCCCTGAAAATCTTGCAACTCTCTCATTCAGTCCTGATCAAATAAATGAAATCAATTCCCAGATAACAAGAATAGCTCCACATCATCAAAATAACAATATCAAAAGAGAATATTTGAGTGAAAAAATGAAAGGAGCGATGCTTCAGCTGAATTTTCACATTGGAAGACGGCTGATCAGTGAAAATACTCTTCGCTATTCCTCCTCTTCTGTGGGCGAAGACCTCTATTTGAACAATCGCGCTGAGCCGCTCAGAATACGTTCAGAGCTCAATCTTTGGGAGTATAGGGGGAGCCTGCGCTATAATATGAAGACGGGAGTTTTTCAGCCTTATATAAAAGCGGGCTATGGACTAAATTGGTACCGAGTTGAAAACGTGTCAGCAAATGGCTGCCTCCTTAATCAGCCTGATTCTCCCTGGGTTCGGAAGCCGTCACTCAAGAAATTAAAAAATCTCTTACCAAATTCCTGGCATTTCGGATTAGGAACTGAAGTACTTCTTATCAAGACTCTGAATGGAATAGATGTGGGATTGAAACTGGAATATCTTAAGATTTTCAGCTCCTTCGGGTTAGAGATGGAACTCTCGCCCTGGGGCAGTGCAACAAAGGGCGACATCAGGGTTAGCCGGGACAATTTTAGTCTTTCACTCACTATAAATTATTAAAAAAGTCACATTACCTGTCTATCAGATTCCATGAGACACATAAAAAGTGGCTTAAATGTGCTTTTTGGGGATTAAAAAGTCCGTCTAAGTAGTGATAAATTTTCGGATTTATTGTTTTTTTATTTGAATCTATTAGCGAGTGACGAAAGATCGATTCTTAGAGAAAAAGGATCTTCTCCCTTCTGGCCTCGGAGCCTCAGACTCAGGGCGTAAAAGAGTTGTTTCATGATTCGGTAGGTCTTGACGTTTTCTTTGAGCGGCCGCCTCCGTCTTTTCTCATCCAGAACAATGAAAGGTGCGATCACGTCTTGAATGGGACGAGCCTGGCCGTTTTCCTTAAGCCACACCCAAGCTGCATGAAGAGCAGCTCCCAAAGCTGCGCCTTCACCCTCTACAGGAACGCTCTCAGCCTCGAATACATCTGCGATCATCTGACACCAGGCCTCGGATTGGGACAGCCCACCAGTTAGCCGAATTTCGTCTGGGCTCAATTGCATCCGGCGGAAACCATCATACAGGTTGAGGACATGGCCCTCTAGGACAGCCCGACAGAGTATTTCTTTGGTGAAATCTTTCAGTCCGAACCCAAAATACACTGGTGAGGCCTGAGGAAGGTCTGGTGTCCTTTCCCCGCTGTACCAGGGGATGAGCAGTCTTCCGGAATTTCCCGGTTTTGTTTTTTGGATGATTTGGTTAAACGTTTCATGGGTCAGTTCATACTGCGAGAGAATTTGATTGTATCCGTTCGCCAAGTTGGAGACACAAAGGAGGGGAAGATAGTGTCCTGTACTGTCACAATAGGAAGCGATCTCACCGGAAGGATCAGAAAAGGGCACTTCCATGAATGAAAATGTCGTCCCACTGGTGCCTAGACTGACACTCACAATACCTGGGCGGACATTGCCAGTTCCGATGGCTCCGTACATGTTGTCTCCGGAGCCAGCATCCACAATGCAATCTGGGGAAAATCCATATTTCTCTACAAGTTCTTTAGAAATGATTCCGATGCTTTCATCAGCTGGTTTTATTGGAGGAAACTTATCCCTCAATCCAGGATCAATGGTTTCGATGACTTTGGATGACCATTTCCCAGTTTTTGGATTCCACAGGGCTATTCCAGAGGCATCACCTGGTTCCATTACTCGGACACCGCCTTCTTTACCTCCAGTCAGAAACCAGTTGATGTAGTTATGCACCAAGAAAAATGTTGTCGATTTTTGATAGATCTTTCTTTCATGCCGATACATGTGGAATATCTTTCGGGCTGTATATCCTGTCCGCTGACTGTTTCCCACCTCTTGGATCATCACCTCTTTTCCGCCCACCCGCTTGGTTAGAATTTCACATTCTTCGACCGTAGAAAAATCATTCCACAGTTTGCTTCGAAGACGCGTGAGATTTCCCTCATCATCGAGTGCCACCAGGCCATGTTGTTGTCCAGAGACTGAAAGGCAACGGATTTTTTCTGGAGGGATTTCCGATGCTTCTAACCTGGCAAAAGTCATGTGTGCAGCACCCACCCACATTTGCGGATCGGATTCTGAAACTCCAGGGGCCAGGCCTTGAACTACGCCGTTTTGCGTATTATACTCGGGAAGATCCTCATCGTAGTTTACCGAATCTACAAAGACAACACTTTCGGATTTTGTATCTATCACCACTAGCTTACAACTCTGGGTGGAGATATCTAAACCCGCAAAAAGGCCCTCCTCCAGGGAAGGTTTCATTTATTGTTCCTTTTCCTCAATTTAAAACACAGTGTAAAAAACAGGAATGGATCGACTTCTTTGCAATATACTTCGTAGGGATTTTAATAGCTCATACCATAGCCGGAGCTGTAAGTCAAATAAACATGCATAACAGGAATGAGATAATTTGACTTTTCGCCTGGCTGCAAATAGGCTAATGATGAAGTGATATAAAGGGAGGATGGAATGAAGAAATCGATTTTTCAATCCACTCTTATTTGTATTTCTCTGGCTTTGATTTTATGTATTCAAATCAAATGCCAAAAACAGACTGAAGACCTGTCACCTGTAGTCGATATCGAGGCTGAAAAAGTTAATATTCAATCCGTGCTTGATCGGTGGCTTCAAGCTAACAGAGATAAGGATATTGAATCATACATGAAAATATTTGCCCCCGATGAAGATATAGTGAATCTGGGTGTTTCTGGGGAACGCTGGATTGGCTGGGAAGCACTTAAAGAACGCACCATGAAATCTTATGAAGCAATAGATAAGATAGATTTTTCAGTCAGAGACCGAGTCATTAAAGTTCATGCCTCAAGTAAGGTCGCTTGGGTTTTTCTTGTTCTTGATATAAATTTCATTTTCCAAGGCGAAGCGATAAGTGTAGAAAAGGTAAGACTCACTGGAGTTCTGGAGAAAAGAGATGAGAACTGGGTTGTTGTTCAATCACACGCTTCGATTCCAGCTCCAGAAGAATAGTTTCCACATCCTGATTCAATAGAAAGATAAATCAGTGCTAAAACAGGGGATTTGGTCTGACCGCATTTTATTATTTATTTGAGATTCTTTTTCAGTTCATATCAACTATTAAGCCTAGATAGACGTATAATATTTTGGTTTTAATATTAAGACTGAATGTTTAAGGATTGACTTGATAAAAATTATCGGAATTTCGATGCCTATTGAGGTGGTCGATTATTGACCGAATAGATTGCCAAAGACAAAATTAAACTTTCGGCTGTAGGAATTTAAACAAAAGGAGGGTGCTATGAAGATTAGCATAAAGAAAAACCACTTCAACTTTCTCCTTACAGCTATACTACTCCATATTTTTCTATCCCCCACATCTATCTTTGGGCAAAAGTCAACTATTAAGAAGATCGACGAGATCGTCCAGGCGGAGGCGAAGTATGATCTATTTTCGGGGACCGTGCTGGTAGCGAAGGAGGCTCGAATTCTCTATGCCAAGGGAATCGGTGAAGCGAACAAGGAGTATCGGATCTCGAATATCCTCGAGACCCGATTTAACGTTGGTTCAATCGAGAAATGTTTTGTCGCCACGCTTATCCTGCAGCTCTGCCAAAGAGGCAAGCTGGCTCTGGACGATCCGTTGAACCAGTATTTTCCAGGATGCCCCTACGCCACAGCCAATCAGATTCAAATCAAACATCTCCTGAACCATACCGCAGGCTTGGGCGACTACCGGCGTCATGAGGATTATAAGGCACTGTCAGATACCGCTCAGGACATTCCTGAAGTCTTGCCCTTGGTTTTTCAACAGGAACCCGAATTCGAACCAGGTAAAGAATGGAAATACTCCAATACAGGGTATTTTTTACTCAAAGCGATCATCGAAAAAATAACCGGAAAAAACTTCAAGCAGGTTCTTGAACAGAAGATTCTGAATCCTCTGGGCATGGATGATACGGTTCTCTTCTGCAAGGGTGATTTGCTTGCCCAGCGAGCGAGCGGATACCTATATTCGGACGACGGCAAGCATTTTATTCGAGCTACGGGGGAGCCTGCACCCTATGCAGGAGGTGGACTATACTCGACTGTAATGGATTTGCTCGCCTTTGATCAGGCTTTATACAGCGAGGAACTCCTCACTGAAGAGAGCAAGAAGATCATGTTCACACCTGTCAAACCGAGCAGGTATTACGGGTATGGTTGGATCGTGGTGCCTTTTGGTGGGGGTAGAGCCATATACCACGGAGGGAGCAGCGATGGTTTCAATGCCGAACTCCGCAGATATCCGGAAAAGAGATACACCATCATCCTGCTTTCCAATTATCATGGCGGCTCCGCTTTTGAACTTGCCAATAAGATTGACTCCATGCTGTTCGACTATCCTTATTTGCTGGCGACCAAGTATGACTTGAACTTCCGTCTCGGCATGTACTCTAAGAATCGGAACCAGGATTTTAAAAAAGCCATCGAATTTTTCGAGAAAAACCTTCAAGATCTTCAACCCCATTTGCCTTCTCTGTATGAGAGTGCGAGTGCTAGGCTGTACGGAAAATTTGACCAGAAACGCGCGATCGAGATGTTTGATCTGTACCTCAAGTTGGCTGGAGAGAAGGCAAGACCTTCAAAGGCAACTGTATGGGCTCGAAAAGGTGAAGCCTACGAACAGCTTAAGGAAACGAAGACGGCCATCCAATGCTATAAGACAAGCCTGAAACTCGATCCGAAACTTGAGTGGGTGAAAAAAGCACTTGAAAGGCTTGAGGGTAAATAAAAAGGTCTTTTTATTTTGGATAAAGATCAAATAATTCCCTTATTCATTAAAGGAGAATGGGGAAAATCCTTTATCTTATTAATCCTTGAATGGTCTTGATACCTCATCAAGCTCACTCAGCTCATCCTGCGTCAGCTTAAATCTCATGGCGCCCACGTTGTCTTTTGCCTGTTCGGGAGTCGTAGCGCCCGGAATGGCCACCACCATATCACCTTGAAAGTGAATCACCCAGTTCAAGGCAATTTGGGCGGGAGTGACCTGGTATTTCCAAGCTAGTTCTTTCACCGCGTTTATGACTGGAAGGCTTTTCTCAAGGCCTTTCGGCTTGAACGCTCCCATGTATTTCCTATATCCAAACGGCCGAACAAAGTCTTGGTCAGCATGAAATTTTCCGGATAACAATCCCTGAGCTAGCGGAGAATAGGCGATTATAGAAACGCCGAGTTCCTTGGCAGTCTCCAGGATACCGTTGGTTTCGATTTTCCGATAGAGAAGACTGTAGCGGACCTGATTCGAGACGAGGTTCAGACCGTGCTTAGAAAGTTCTTCTTGAGCGATTCTCATCTTTTGGGCTGGATAATTACTCAGTCCGATGAAACGGATTTTTTTCTTCTGAACAAGCTCTATCATGGCTTTCATCTCATTTCTTGTTGAGGAGAAGGAAAGCGGATGATGGATTTGATAGAGATCAATGCGATAGCCACTTAAATTCTCGAGGCGCGTATCTATGGTTTTGGTGATGGATTTGGCTGTTCTCAGGAAAGGCATCCATTTAGTGGCGATTATCACTTCTTCTGATGATTTCCCTATCTTTTGAAGTGTCTGGGAGAGAGCTTTCTCCGATTCTCCCATTCCGTACGATTCAGCCGTATCAAACCAGTTGACCGCACCTTCCATGCTCAGCCTGACGATCTGCTCGATCTCCTCGTCTTGAAGAGTCGGCCAATAATTGCCGCCAAGGCCTTTTCCCTTGCTGAACTGCCAGCATCCCAATCCGATGGGAGTGACCATCAAATCGGATTTTCCGAGCTTTCTTAAAGGGTATATTCTCTCCATCCTTTCTCTTTGACTAGGCAATTGGTTATAGGCCTTTTTGCTTTGGTTGTCAATGAATGATTTTCAACCTTTCCTTATTAGATAAATAGCTTTATTTAGAAGAATCTCACTTAGTCGTCCAGTCTTAACACACTTTTAACAAACCTTTAACAACTTCATAACAACTTCCTGAGGGAGAAAACCTAAATTATGAGTGGAAATGAAAAAAGACGAGAAAAAGCCATTGAATTTATTGAGAAAGAAGGTGGGTAGAATGAAAAAAATGACATTTTTAGTTTTGCTGGTTTTCATGTCAACCTCAGCATTCGCTCAGAGTAAGAAGATCCTAATTTATGACTATCAACCAAGATTTGATGAGCTGTTCAGAGAACCCTTCGAAACCTTGGCTATTTATACCGAGTGCGGCAAAACAATTACTGTAACGAATCATTTAGAAAATAGAGTGAATGTGACGTTTGATGAGATTGAGAGTTATTTAGAATCCGTTGGCAGTGAGATAGCTTCTATAAAGGTCCTGATTCATAATCATTTGGTTCCCTACAGGTGGTCTGTTCGAGATAAAGAATTCTATCGAAATCTAAAGAGAATGGGCTTCAAAGGACAATTCGCTCTTTATTTTCCTTGGAGCAAGAATGTTAGATACATGGAAGATCCAGAAGCAATTGGTTATGACGAATTCGTAGGGACTGGGCTGTCATCTCAAGAGACTCCTGACTGAGCGAAACCGCCACTCCTAGTCCCGTCTTGGGGTTGATGGTCCTAAGACGGCGTCAATTATCAGAAATCCTATTCAAGACCTCTTTTCTTCAAGAGAGGTTCGACTTTGGGTTCTGCTCCTCTGAAGCGCTTATAGAGTGTCATCGGATCTTCTGTTCCTCCCCTGGCTAGGATGTTCTTCTTGAAAGATTGGGCTGTTTTTTGGTCAAAGAGAGAAGTTTCCTTGAAAGCTTCGAAGGCATCGGCATCGAGCACTTCAGCCCAGATATAGCTGTAATACCCTGAAGAGTATCCACCCGAGAAGATATGCCGGAAATACGTGCTTCTGTATCTTGTGACAATCTCAGGGATAAGACCAATTTTGTTCAAGGATGCGTTTTCAAAAGTATCCACATCTATTTCTTCTGGCTGGATGAGCGTATGCCAGTCCATATCCAGGAAGGAGGCAGCCAAGTATTCAACAGTCGCAAAACCCTGGTTGAACAATTTGGCTTTTTTCAGCTTATCAATCAATTCCTGAGGAATTACCTTGTCAGTCTCGTAGTGTTTGGCATACATCTTGAGGACTTCTGGTTCGAAGGCCCAGTTTTCCATGATTTGGGAAGGCAATTCCACAAAGTCTCTAGAGACAGATGTTCCTGAGAGTCTGTGGTAGGTGCAATCAGATAAAAGCCCGTGGAGAGCGTGGCCGAATTCATGGAACAGAGTCAGGACTTCCTCAGTGCTGATCAAGGCCGGTTTATTGCCAGTGGGCTTGGAAAAATTGCCGTTGTTCGTTATCACCGGATAAATGTTTTTACCAGCCGACCTCGATTGTTTCCGGAAACTGTTCATCCAGGCGCCGCCTCTTTTACTCGCTCTCGGAAAATAATCTGTGTATAAGATACCGACATGGCTGCCGTCAGCTTCTTTGACTTCGAACACCTTGACATCTTGGTGATACTTAGGAATATCGGTTCTCTCGATAAATTGAATTCCGAAAAGTTTACTCGACACCATGAATACACCATCAATAACATTCTCTAGCTTGAAGTACGGCCTTAAGGTTTCATCTTCTAATTCGTACTTCGCTTTTTTCAGTTTTTCTGCATAATACCACCAATCCCAGGGCTGAAGTTTAAAATCGTAGCCTTCTTCATGGATCATTGATTGAAGCTCTTCGGCTTCTTTCTTGGCTCTTTTCAAGGCCGGCTTCCAGAGCTGGTTGAGCAGCTTGTACACATTTTCAGGCTTTTTGGCCATGTTGAGTTCGAGCACAAAATCAGCATGCGTCTTGTATCCCAAAAGATTCGCTCTTTCCACTCGAAAGGCAGCTATCTTGGATAAGATGGCTTTGTTATCCAGTTCATCATTGTGGTCGCCTCGGTTGATGTAAGCTTTAAACATTTTCTCCCGGAGGCCTCGTTTTTCAGAAAACTGAAGGAAGGGAATCAGACTGGGCTTATGAAGCGTAAAGACCCATTTTCCTTCATGTCCCCGCTCTTTTGCTGTTTCTTCGGCTCCGGTTATGACCGCTTCTGGCAAGCCCGCCAAGTCCTTTTTATCCTCGATGACCAATTCAAAGCGGTTATTTTCTTTAAGAATATTCTCACCGAATTTCAGGGTGAGCAAGGATAATTCTTTGTTAATCTCTCTCAGCCTAGCTTTCTTTTCCTCATTTAAGTTGGCACCGCCCCTTACAAACTCCTTGTAGTATTTTTCAAGGAGCATGCTTTGTTCTGTATTTAAATCTAGAGTGTCTTTCTTTTTATAAACGGACTTGATCCTTTGGAATAATTTTGCGTTCAGTCGGATATCATCTCGGTGTTTAGACTGTAAAGGCGCGGCCTCCTTGGCGATGGCCTGCATTTTTTCATTAGTCATGGAACCATTCAGAACATAGAAAACACTGTTGACTTTTCTTAGTAAGGTCCCGCTGTTTTCCAGGGCTTCGATGGTGTTTTCAAAGGTCGGAGATTCCGAGCTGTTGATAATAGCTTCGATTTCCTGGAGTTGCTGCTTAATTCCCTCTTTAAAGGCTGGGAGATAGTGTTCTTCCTTTATTTTGTTAAAGGGAGGGACTTGGTATGGTGTATCAAACTCACTGAGAAACGGATTCTGCTTTTCTTTTGCCCAGGATAAGAATAATAAACTCGAAACAAATAATACCAAGGCTATCTTTTTCATTTTTGTTTACTCCTTTTTTGGCTTGATTTTTGAACTCTGAATCATGAAGGCTAAATATATTAAAGTAAATTCAAAAAAAAGAAAACATATTTTTGAAAGTAACTAGTAAGCCTTCCTTTTTTCAGCAGAGGATTTAGAGTTCTTGGGAACTATGAGGGTAGGGTTAGAACGTGAAAACGACTGAGAAGTGGCCTAGCTATCTGCGCCTTTTCCCTTTCTTTTTTTCAGTCATCTCGCAGTACCATCTCTTCAGAATATCCTCGGCAGGTTTTCCCTGGGGAGTGTAGCCTTTGTCGGTTGGTCCTCCCAAGTCAGGGTCGGGTTCCCAGTTCCACCAGTATATGCCCTCAAACCAAGGCTTTCCAGCAAAGGTCTTGATCACTGCTCGGTAGCAAAGAGCCTGTTCCTCAAGGTCAATGACACCGGGAGTCTCCCAGTCCCATGGTCTCATGTTGGCTCCTTCTATGCTTCTGTAGCCGATCTCTGTGAAAAGAATTGGAATTTTCCAGGTGTCATAAAAGGCTTCGATCTCGGCAAGATATGGAATCCAGGCGGTGAGAAGATCATCTAAGGTTGGTTCAGTTTTGTTGGTTAACTGGAAGTAGGCATCAATACCGATATAGTCGAGGTCTGCCCAAAATTCGATCTGAAGGTATTCCTGCCACCAATTCGCCGAATAGACGAGAGGCTGCTGATAATATTCCCTAACCTCTTTGATGAGCTCTCTCCATTCTGATGTGAACTCTGGCTTGGTCAATTCGACAAACTCGCAGCCGATAGAGAAGATCTCCACACCCTCTTCCTGGGAGAGCTCAGCATAGGCAGTTATCATTTTCTGGTAGTTCTCAAACCAGGTTTTCGAGTCTGCGGGTTGGAAGGTGCCGCGCCAATCGCCGTTTAGAGCATCCACATGTGGCTTGAGCATGACCTTCAGGCCGAGACAGTGTGCCTGCTGGATAGCCTGCCTTAGACATTCGTTCCTTGCTGTGTTCCTCTCATAATCAGGAAACATCTCGGTGGCGAACTTATCATTCTGATACCATGATGGCACAAATTGGACCCACTCGGTGCAGGTATTTTGTGCCAGATTCTGGAGAGATTCATCAGAACCAGGTGTGCAATATTGCTCAGGCACCCAGGTCGGGAAAGCCATTCCTTTCTGGAGGGAAGGAGCGTCAGCAGCAGAAGGGGAGAGAGAGCAAGATTGGGCTATCATAAGAACAAGAATTAAGATCGCTATCATAAATCGATTGGGCGATAGAATCATTCTTAATCTCCTCTCTTTCGGATAGGGATGATGTTATTCTGTTAATCAGAATCCTCGGGCAAACATGGTCCAGAATTTATCCCCGAGTTCCCAGTATTTGTGCATAGCCGCCCGAGCAAAATCGTTGGTATACTTGGTCAAATATTCTTTGAGTCGAGCGACACTCTTTTCTGGCTCCTCACTTTTGTATATGTCGAGTGCTCTTTTTTCTATCAAGGGTAGATCAAAGAAAGCTTTTTCCTCAAACTCTTTCACTGTCTCCTCTATGAATTTTCCTGCTTGCCCCCATTTGACTGTCGAAAGGCGATTGGCTCTCCGGAAAGACCAACAGGCAGAATCAGTCCGAAACCTGTGTTGAGCACATATTTCAAAACCTGGCGGAAGTTCTGTGACCCCGGAAAAAATGGGTATTCTTGCACTCTGTCCAGGATTATCAAAAGCGAACCAGCAGAGACCACCAATTGGATCGGGAAGCCAATCCCGGCATTGAATGATATGGGAATAGGCACATCCCGCAATTGCGATCGTCCGATAACGTTCCACCACGCCAGGCTTCAAAGTATTGAGAAGGGTTGTCATGTCGTAGGACATCCAGGGACTTATTATCGGACTCTTGATCATCTCATCGCTTCGACGTGCTTTAACTTTGATATTTTTTGTCATATCAAATTCTGTCCCTGCGTAAGTCTCCCGGTACAACTTCATAACATCTCTTACCGAGACCTTCTTGTCCGGTTTAACAGAGAAGGGGAGCTCTTCAGCCTCGAAATCAAGGTTCAGAGAAGGAGTCAGAGTATTGAATACATAGTATTCCCTGGTGGAAAAGGGTTTTCTTCCACTGTAGGCTTCCCAGAATTTAAAGGGTTTTCCGCTCTCTGGGTCCCACCATCCTCTTTTTTGGGCAAAGTCAAAGACATTTTCTGACGCCAGGTAATGATCAGGATCTTCCAGGTTCAAAACTCCAATTCTGGGTATGTTTGCTGAGACTCCGACCTGGTCATCAGGGATTCGAACAGCTGCCCAGATAGCACCCTTTTCACGGAGTCCGGTCCCGAAGATTTCAAAATGCCAGATCTCTTTCGGATCAGCGATGGTGAGACATTCTCCCCGATCGCCATAGCCGTATTCTTTGACTAGCTCGCCAGCGAGTCGTATCGCTTCTCGGGCTGTTCTGCATCTTTCCAGCATGATGCGTTCTAATTCCTCGATCATGAATAATCCTGAACTGTTATAAAGCTCCCTTTTGCCTCCTATGGTCGTTTCGCCGATAGCTAGCTGGTGTTCATTCAAGCAAGGGTAGGCTGTGTTCAGAAAGGCATAGGTTTCTTCCACCTGGGGGATCTCACCTTTTTGTGCGACATCTCTTAAATCCCAGGCTGTTTCAGTATGCATCTTGCCGGAGTAAATTGTATTTTTGGATCCCAGGTAATGTTTAGCCCGAGGCACGATATTTAGCCAAGTGCGGTAATTCCCATCACAGGAGTGAGCCGTAATTACCGAGCCATCGGTAGTGGCCAGACGTCCTACCATAATGCTGGTACAGCCTGTTTCTATATCTTCGAAATCTTGAGGATGGCTTTGAGGTTCCCAAGACACTAGAAAAAGACCTAAGAGAAAAAAGCAAAGGATAGTGATAACTGATCTCTCCAATTTTCTTTGAAACCTATTCACTTTCATGTTGTTGCTCCTAATTTTTATTTGGTGAACTTAATTATGGAAATTGAAAGCAATAGTGTCAATTAATTTATAAATATTAAAAGAAACATTGCCTATCATTAAACGCATAGCAAGTCTAGAGATCATAGGACTTGGGGCTTATTTTTAATAATAAGAGTATTTTCTCAGGTAGAGGTTATTTCTCAAAATTATTATAATTAGAAATATGAAAATGGAATTTTGGGAGCATTAGGTTGAAACAAAAAACGAGATTCATCTACAAAGGTTATGGAAAAATAGACATAACAATCAGGAGGTTAAAATGAAGATCTCATTTATCTTATTACTATTAATAATCTTATTAATGGCCTGTACCCAAAAAGTTGACAGCGAAATAGAATCCCAATCAGCCAAAAATGTATCTAACAAGGAGGATGCTAATATGGAAGTTACTGAAAAAGAAGCTATCCAACAAGTCGTTGAGAAGGCCTATATTCGAGGGATTCATGGGAATCAGGATGAGAAAGCTGTGAAAGGTGGATTTCATAAAGATTTTAACATGTTGGTTCTCCAAAACAACACTATTGAAAAAGTAACTGTTGATGAATGGTTAGATAGAGTTGAAAAAATGAAAGCAGATAATCCTCAATTATGGGAAGCAGAAACAACTTATAATTTTGAGTTTATAGATTTTACCAGCTATGCAGCTGTGGCAAAGCTCGACGTATATAAAGGAAAAACACATTTTTCCACAGATTATATGCTGCTTTACAGATTTGAAGATGGCTGGAAGATTGTCTCGAAAATATTTGCCATTCCCCATTAAAGCTAAAGCGAAAAAAAATAGATTTTCTATTAGCTATTAAAACGCCACCAAAGTCAAATCACAGGAATAATAAATCAAGTCATATCTTAAGAGCCAAAAGGATTACACCGAGCTTTAATCGGAAGTTTTCCCAGCCAACTATTACATCACAACCTGAGTGGAATCCTTTAAAAGTGAAGTGATAGCCGCTTTCTGTCAAGAATTTTGTTTTTTGGGAAAGACTTTCTCCAAGGCATACGTTAAGCGATATCCTTCTTGAAGTCGAAGGGGTTCCGCATCTTCGATGTCATCGACACTGGAGAAGAATGAATATCGGCCTTCGAGATAACAAGCCAAACACCGATAAGAATAGCCTCTTTAAAGAAGAGATATATTCCGGGGGTAACCGAGATCTGGCAATTTTTAGGCCAGGCTTGGATTTCTTCTCTAACTTCAGACACTCAAGCTGCGAGGTAAGAAATATCGAACTGAGAGGCTCTTCAATATTTGACTCTATTGATTATTTTTTCAGATAAATAATTCATAGATTTCCTGAATATTCTGTTTTCAGACCCGAGTCCTTAAGTCACTTTCTTTGGGCGCGGAGAGCTTCATAAACAGCCACAGAAATTTGAATGTCCTGGATGGCCACTCCGGTCAGGTCAGCAATCGTTATCTGCTCATCTGAGCTGCGGTGAAGTTCTGGCGTTAAGATGACATTTCCTAATTCATGCACTTGCTCCATTTTGATAGTGCCTGCTTCTAAGGCCTTGGAGATCTCACCTCGTAATTCGGATTGACTTAGACTGTCAGCCACGACGAGGTCAGCCTTTTGCAGAATTTTCGGGTCTAGTTCGTTTTTTTCCGGTGTATCCGATCCCATAGCAGTGATATGAGTGCCGGGGCGGACCTGGTCAACTTGCAAAAGCGGTTTCTTGGCTGGAGTTGCTGTGACGATAAGGTTGCAATTGGCAGTGATTTCCTCTGCTTCTAGAGTTCCTTTCACAGAATACCCTTTGGCCTCCATGTCCTGTTTATAAACACCTAATTCCTGGGGGTTAATCCCCCAGACATAGACCTCTTGGCATGGGGTCACTGCCCGAAGATATTCCAGTTGAAGGCGACCCTGAACTCCAGCTCCTAGTATACCGATTTTCTTGACTTTCTTGGGAGCCAGATATTTGGCCACGACTGCCCCTGCTGCAGCTGTTCTGATATTAGTCAGGTAAGCTTCATCCAAAAGGATGCAGAGGAGCTGTCCGGTCTTCTGACTGAAAACAAGCATCAAACCTTCATAATTCGGCAGATTCAGCTTATAGTTCTCATAAAAACCGGAGGCGATCTTGATGACATAATATTCAGTCCCGACGATACATCCGTATTTGATGTGCAAATCTCCCGGTGGATCCTTGAACACGAGTTCTCCAATCGGAGGAATATTGGTCTTACCCTGGGAATAAGCGACAAATCCCTCTTCGATCGATTGAATGGGGTCCAAACCTGGCAGAACAGCTTTAATTTGATCTAAGTTGAAAATTTCAACCATGGAATCCTCCCTTCATAGAATCTTTTTGAGTGTTTCAAGGCCGATCTTACCGCCGCTGAGGATCAAGACAATTGTCTTGCCTCTGAGCTTGTCTTTGTCCTTCAAGAATGCAGCTACGCTAAGAGCAGCAGCCCCTTCGATGAGGAGGTAATGTTTGGCCAGGATCAATTTGAGGGCTTCAATGATCTCCTCCTCGGAAAGAACAGCCCAAGTATCTACCAAATTTCTGCAGATAGGGAAGGTTATGGCACCTGGTTCGATGCCGCCCGCAGTCCCATCAGATATAGTTGGCTTGGATTCTAAATCCAGTAGCCGATCGGCCTTGACGGACTCATACATCACAGCCGAATTGTATGGCTGACAGCCGATGATTTCGATAGATCCAGGACCAGATTTCAAATATCCAGCAATTCCTCCGATCAAGCCCCCGCCTCCAACTGGCGCGAATATAGCATCGATAGATTTCAATTGCTTTTCCAGCTCGAGTCCGATTGTCCCCTGGCCGGCGATGACCTGCAGGTCGTTGTAGGCAGACATGAAAGTCAATCCTTCTCTCTCTGCTGTAGCTCGGGCCTGCATCTCGGCTTTGACGCAGTCATCACCATAGAATCTGATCTTTGCGCCATACTCATTCAAGGCGTCAATCTTCGTGCTGGAGGTGATTTTGGGCAGGAATATGGTCCCTTTAAAACCGAATGTTTGGGTGAGATAAGCAAACGCCATTCCATGATTGCCGGAGGAAGCTGTGATTATGCCTTTTTCTCTTTTTGCCTGGTCGAGAGAAAGGAGTTTATTCATAGCCCCGCGTAATTTAAAGGAGCCTGTCAATTGGATGTTCTCCAGCTTGAGGTAGGCCTCACAATCACCGAGCTGACTGAGAAAGGGGCTGTATTCAAGCGGAGTCTCTCTTATATGAGTTCTGATACGCTTTTCTGCTTTTAGAACTTCCTTTCTTATTTCATGTGCATCGATGCCCATTAACTTTTGCTCCTCATCAGACGCAAAATTATTCATTCTATCCTAATTTAATCCTGCCAAAAGGATACCTTTTTTCTTGGAAAAGTCCAATTCACTATACCATAGAGCAGGACTTCTAAAAACTGACAAAATTCTATGTTTGTGCTAAAATCCGAAATTCTGAGCAGCAAGGAATGTTGTCAGGAATAAATGGATCTGGATCAAAATTCCGATAGATCGATTCAAAAAAGGAGGTTTCATATGAAGGTATTCTTATTCAAAACAAAGTTGCTTTCGGTTTTCCTGGCTTTAGCCTTCCTTGGTTCTTTTTCCTTTGCAGACGAGAAAACTGAAAAAGTAGACAAGCTGTTTGCTGAATGGGATTCCACTGTCTCCCCAGGAGCGGCTCTAGCCATCATCCAAGATGGGAAAATCGTTTATGAACGAGGCTACGGAATGGCAAATCTTGAACATAATGTCCCGATCACTCCCACCTCTGTTTTCCGGATTGGTTCGACTTCCAAGCAATTCACTGCCTCCTGCATTGCTATTCTTGCTCTCCAAGGAAAACTCTCTCTTGATGACGACATTCGAAAGTATATACCGGAGCTTCCCAAATATGAAAAACCCATTACGGTCCGGCACCTCATCCATCATACCAGCGGTATCCGGGATTACCTTACGATTGGCTCGATTGCAGCGTTGACAGATAATCATTTCTTCACACCAGAAGATACTATTGAGCTCCTGGGCAGACAGAGAGGGCTTAATTTTCTTCCTGGAGAAGAGCATCTCTATTCTAATTCTGGCTATTTTTTAATGGGAGTTATTGTGGAGAGAGTGAGCGGAAAATCTCTCCATGACTTTGCTCAAGAGCATATCTTTGGACCCTTAGGAATGAAGAATACTCAATTCTATGATGATCATACGCGAGTAGTGAAAAATCGCGCTGCTGGCTATTCACCCACTAAAGAAGGATTTCGCATCGATATGACCACTCTTGACCATGTGGGAGATGGGGGTGTCTTCACCACGGTGGAAGATCTATTTCTTTGGGATCAAGCTTTTTACAACTACAAGTTAGGAAAAGAGCTCATGGAACTCATTCAAACTCCAGGAGGGCTGAATAACGGTGAAAAACTCGATTATGCTTTTGGATTGAGTATAACCGATTACAAAGGATTAAAAAGAGTCAGTCATGGAGGCGGGTTTGTCGGCTTCAGAGCCCAGATGGCTCGTTTCCCTGAGCAAAAGTTTACTGTGATCTGCCTGGCGAACCTCGGCACTATCAATCCTTCTCGGCTTTGCATGCAGGTTGCTGATATTTACCTGGCTGATAAGCTCAAAGAGCCTGAAAAGGTGGCCGAAAAGAAGGTTGAACCTATTGCCCTCCCTAGAGAAGAATTAGAAGACAAAGTTGGCAATTACCAGAATGAAAAGACCGGCAGCTGGGTCATTATCTTTATGAAAGAAGATAAGCTGGTGTTAAAAGCTTGGGGAGAGGAGCATGTAATTTCACCGTTGAGTCAGACAAGTTTTCGAGCCCTGGATGCTCCCTTCGATAATTCAATTGATTTCTTGTCCGATAAGAAAGGCCTAATTCGCAAAGCCAATTTGACTATTGACGGAGATGAGATCAACTTGAGGAAAGCTCCGGGGCTAAAGCCGCTGATACCTTCTCAATTGAAAGAATATGCCGGGGAATATTATAACGATGAGCTTCCAGTTACCTACAAACTGATGATTGAAAAAGACGCTCTGGTATTCAAGCACAAGAATGCTCCAAAAGATGCTTTAAAACACATGGATCGAGATAAATTCACCGCAGGGTGGTTCAACATAGAATTCGTTCGTAATAAGAGGAAAAAAATCACAGGATTCGTTCTAGGAGCTGGTCGGGCAGCCAATATTAAATTTGTAAAAAATAAATAAATATCTTTTCTGAAGATGACGTTCGGAAAATCAATCCTGCAGGACACATAGAATATTATAGATTCGCCCTTTTCTCTCTAGGCTAATCTTGATTTGGGAGTCATTCTGGAATCTGTCGAACAGACTCAGGAGCTTGTCAGTATCGTTCAATTCAACCCCGTTGACTGCTTTTATGATATCGTTCTTGTGGATGCCTATTTCTGATAGGATGCTTCCCCCTGGGAGCCTAGTTATTTTGAATCCACTGATTTTGTTGTTGACACGATTCGGGATAAATTTTGTCTCTTTAGCAATCAATGGCCATTCGACCGCGATTCGTTTTTCGACTTCGGCCCGGATATATTCTTTTCTGATCGACTTGAAGCTTGAATCTCGCTCCTGAATCGAATTTTCTATGGGTTTGACTGGCTTCTGTTTAGGGGATTCTCCGTGATTTTCCTGTTTTGTGTCAATCATCCTATTCCTCGTAAGGAAGAGCTGATAAATTTGATCCTCTTTGCGAAGCATTATGCTGTCTTTGAGAATTTGGGTGAGTTGAAAGCCTTTAACCTTCTCTCCAACTTGTAAAATTAGGATTTTTCCAACTCTTTCATCTTTGATGACAGCCAAACAAGCCGAATTGCCTTCTGATAATACGACTCCGTAGAGGGAAAGATGAAGAATATCATTTTTCACTTGGCTGGAAACAGGAGTTGCTTTATGAAATCCCAAGAAACATAAGAGGCAGCAAGGGAAAATGATAAAAATAATCTGTGGCTTCCTCATTCTCTTAAGCCGTAATTTCAATAATTTCAACATTTGCCAAATTCGAGGTTCCCAGTCCTAAGGATTCTGCGGTGGCTAATGTTTCCTGTATCAATGAAGCTTGAAATCCATCGTCATTTTCTTCCATGATCCGAGCACAATAAGCATCCGTAGCTACCATATCCCCACAGATGACAATCTTGTTAACATCTACTGGTACTCCGCCTTGATTAATAGATGGTCCATCTTTGGTCACGATAGTAAGGGCATCAACTATGTTGAGCTCGGGCTTTATCAAGCCTGCAATTTCTGCAAGTTCAGCAAAAAGATTTGGCGACTCAAAGTGCAAATAAGCCCTTGATTCTGTGGCATCGGGTCCGCTGATGGTTCCTACATTGCATTTAAGCGCACAAGTCATGGCCGCTATAAAATGCCGTTTTAATACCGGAGTATTGATGATGACGGGTGCATTATAGACCTCAGTATAGACATTAAAATCCGGTTTAGATGAATCCCAGGAATTCCGTCTGACTGGATAGGCGCTTGAGAATGGCACGCAGGATCCACCAGCCTCATTGACTGCCGACTCAAGGCCTAAATGGCCGTAGTTGCCGGGGCCGAATTCGTAACCCATGTCGCCAACCTTAATAGCCCCCGCTGTGATTTTTTTGACTTCATTAATAATCGCCACAATACATTCGACGCTTGATATCCAAGGATATCGCGAGACCTCATTAAAATTGGGTTTGATCAGGACATCTTGATTGTTAGTGAGGAGTTTTGGCAATCCACCAATGGCTTCCAGGCCTTTCTTGAGCATTATTTCCAGATCAGTGCCTTCTACACAAACCAGTAACGGATTTCCATTGCCAGTAACATACGGGTTCATAATTCCTATTCTTGGCCCATATACCGTAGGTTCAGATTCAGAATCTTCATCGCAACGAATCCCCAGAAATAGAGCAGAAGCCACTGCGCCGGTGACGGTTTTCAAAAAGTCTCGCCTTGTTTGCGTTCTGTCGTTCTTCTGTTCATTTTTGACTGACATCACTGTCCTCCATAATGATTAAGGTTTTCTATAATTTATAGTCGCCTCCATTATCATAAACTGCGTAATTTACAAAATAAAATCATTTTTTCAATGATGAAAAGGGCAGACGAAGACGATTCATAATGATTTCTCATTTTTTTCTCTGTAGAGCGAGAGAGCGAGAGATGCTCGGAAACAAGGCAGGGGCAGCATCTCTCAACTCTCTCTCAATTCAGCGGAGGAAATTAATAAAAAAGCGAGTAGATTTTCTCTTGAATATCAATAACATTTCCTTTTGGATGCAATACATGAATCTTCTACTCATATTCATAATAAGTGTGATAAGGAGTGTTTCCAATAGGAAAATGGCCCTATTTTATAAAATGAGGCTGAAGTCCTAATGCTGGATTTGGAGTCTGGGGATTTTAAAATAGGGGATGGGGTTCCTTAAATTAGCCTTGGGATATAGATATGGAAATTCGATTATTAAAAATTATTCAAGAGGTTAATAAGCTGAAATCGATTATTCACCTTCAGTTTTTGATAGATATTATAGATGTGATTTTTAACAGTTTTAAGCGAGATGAAGAGCTCGTCTTCAATTTCCTTATTGCTTTTTCCTTCTAGGATTAAGCGAATGATCTCCTGTTCTCTTTCGGAAATATTATGCTTGGAAAAAAGGAATTTCCTCCTGGCTTCTTTTTCAAATCGGAGCGATAATATCTTGATTCTCTTTTTGTACAATACAAAAAGCAGGACTACAGCAATTACAGCCCAAAGACCTCCAAACCACCATGTTTTCCAAAAGGGAGGGATGATCTTAATTTCTACGGATGCACCTTCTTCATTCCAAATTCCATCGCTATTTGAGCCTTTTGCCCTGAAGGTATAGTCCCCTGGATTAAGGTTGGCAATGACAATTTCATGTTTGTTGCCCAGATGAATCCATTCTTCATCAAATCCCTCCAGCATGTAGGCATACTGATTTTTTTCAGGATTTGTGAAGTCTAAGGCAGCGAATCCAAAGGAAAAAGAATCTTTGTGCGATAGTTCCAATTTCTGAATTCCAGAAATATGATTGTGTAACCTGTTGGGCCTGCTAAAAATCCTAAAAGAGGTAATCAGGACAGGAGGAATATAAGGATTGCCCTTTATTTTTTCAGGAAAAAACGCGTTGAAACCATTGATCCCTCCGAAAAACATCTCACCTGTCCTGGCGCTTTTATGGTAAGCGCCTCCATTGAATTCATTACTCTGAAGCCCGTCTCCCACATTAAAGTTTTTGAATGTTTCTATTTTGGGATTAAATCTCGATAAACCCTTATTCGTGCTGAGCCAAAGATTGCCAAGGTCATCTTCCAGGATGCCGTAGATCACCTCATTCGGCAGCCCATCTTTTTTGCAGAAAGAGCGAAAAATTTCTTTTTCCCGGTCAAATTTATTGAGGCCACCTCCATGAGTTCCGATCCAGAGCGTCCCCAGACTGTCTTCATAGATGGAAAAGATGGCATTGCTGCTAATGCTATTCGAATCACTGAGATCAACCCGGTAAGGAGTAAATGTTTCTTTTTCCCGATCAAATTTATTGAGGCCTCCCCCGTTTGTTCCGATCCATAAGTTTCCCGAGCTGTCCTCATAAATTGCATTGATGAAATTATTACTCAATCCCTGAGGAATAGGAGATTCTACAGAGTAGTGGGTAAACGTCTCTGTTTCTGGATCAAATTTATTGAGGCCTCCCCCGTAAGTCCCGATCCAGAGCATTCCTGACTTATCTTCCAGAATGGCTCTGATTTTGCCAAAACTCAGGCTGTTGGGTTCGCCTGCAATTCTCTGGTAGCGAGTAAATGTTTCCTTTTCTGGATCAAATCTATTGAACCCTCCGCCATCTGTTCCGATCCAGAAAATACCAGAGCGGTCTTCATAAATAGTCCTAACAACATCATGACTCAAGCTATCGGGATCTTCGAGATTTCTTGAGAAGTGAGTAAATCGATTAGAATCTCGATCAAACTTGTTGAGTCCTCCTCCGTGAGTCCCGATCCAGAGCACGCCGGATTGATCTTCATGAATGGCCCAGACAAGATTGCTGCTTAGACTATTCGGATTCCCAGGGATATACCGGTAGTGGACGAATTGATTCCTGAAGGCACATAGTTTATTGAGTCCTCCCCCATAGGTTCCGAACCAAAGGATACCCGAGCGGTCTTCAGAGATGGCCCTGATTCTATTGTTACTCAAGCTGAAGGAATCTTCAGGATTATTTTGAAAACGAATAAATATTTCCTTTTCTCGATTGAATTTATTGAGTCCCCCGCCATCTGTTCCAATCCAGAGCACCCCGGATTGATCTTCGTAGATGGAAAGAACAGTATTATG
Organism: Candidatus Aminicenantota bacterium; assembly: GCA_011772495.1. GTDB lineage: Bacteria > Acidobacteriota > Aminicenantia > Aminicenantales > Aminicenantaceae > WVZL01. Next base: position 15,274 of record WVZL01000030.1, on the reverse strand, counting down.
GGCAAGGCTATTAGGATCATCAGGCTTATTTTGGAAGGCAGTGAAGGCCTCTTTTTCCGGATCAAACCTATTGAGCCCATTAGAAGTTCCAATCCAGAGCACGCCGGAACGATCTTCAAAAATTGAATAAACGGTATTATCGCTTAGGCTGTGAGGGTCGTTATGTCTATTATAGTAATGGATAAATGCTTCTTTTTCTCGATCGAATTTATTGAGGCCTCGTTCTTGAGTTCCGACCCAGAGAGTTCCTTTTCTGTCCTCATAAATTGCCCAGATAAAATTGCTGCTTAGGCTATTCGGCTTATCCAGTTCGTATAGATAATGAGTGAAGGTCTCTGTTTTCCGGTTAAATTCATTGAGTCCCCCGCCCAGTGTTCCAATCCAGAGTAGGCCAGATTGGTCCTCAAAAATCGCTCTGACTGAATTGTGGCTTAAGCTCCTGGGATTAGTGGGTTCGTGATGGTATCGAATAAAAATATCTCTTTCCCGGTCGTACTTGTGAAGCCCGCCTTGAAAAGTTCCTACCCAGATTACGCCTGAGCTGTCTTCATAAACCGATGAGATAGCACTATGGGCTAGGGTATCGGGATCATCAATCTCATGAGTGTATAAGGTAAAAGTGTGACCGTCGAATTTATTGAGTCCCTCTTCTGTACCAAACCACATGAATCCTAGTCTGTCTTGGATTATACAGCTGACCACACTCTGAGACAGCCCATGTTCAATGGATAAGCGTTCAAATTTAACGGGAATGTTGCTAGAAAGAAGATACTCTGCCAGGAAAAGCGCAGCTACAACTGCCACCAGCCCCAACTTGAGATTATAGCTTGAATACCTATTCCCCCTTTTTATAGGATTCAGAAAATCTTGGTGTTGCATTTTATTGCTTATTTTCGTTCGCTTTTAATTGCGGGAAGTTCTTTTCCCTGCATACATAAATTATAGCTCAAAAGAGAGAACTTTGGAATCGTCATCGCCAAATTTATAAAACTTTTGTCTTGAGTGATTCTGTCAAATAATTCTATTAGTAAGCATGATTTGACACTTTTCTTTTATATTGCTATTCTTTGGCCAAGCTGGCTTAGAGGGAATAAAGTGGATTTTAAATTTCATGAATTTCATTCACGTGATCATAATCCTCTGTGATTCTTGGATGCCAGGAAAGGGCTGGCTGAGAGGTGAAGATAAATTAAGGAGAGATGAGCCATGGTTGCGCGTTCACTAAGAATAAAAATGGATATTGATAGGATAGATGAGGCCTCGAAACTGTTCGAGGAGAGTGTCATTCCTTTGTGCAGGGACAAGAAGGGTTTCCAGGGAGCCTATTACCTGGCCGATCGTGAAGCAGGCAGTTGCCTGATCATGACTCTTTGGGAGAGTAAAGAAGATATGATAGCTACGGAGGAAAGTCGCTTTTTCCAAGAACAGTTAGTGAAGTTCATGGTTTTTTTTAAAGAGCCTCCGGTCCGGGAAGCTTACGAGGTGATTGTCAAAGAATAGTTGATAAGTCAATAGAATCCTTAATTTCCTCAAAAAGCAACAATGATTGAATTACACATTTCAGGATGTTTCGATCAAAATGAGGTCCGAACATAGAGAAAAAATTTCAAGAGAATTAGCCTTGTAAGCTGACATGAGTAAGGATAAAATATAATAAAGAGGAAAATAAAGGAAGATGCCCTATCTGATCTTACAACAGAAAGACACTGAGCCCAAGGTTTTCGAGATCACTAAACCCCTCACAATTCTAGGAAGAAGACCCACTAACGATGTATTCCTGACAGACCAGAAAGTTTCACGCGACCACGCTAAAATAATAGCCCTAGAAGATGATAATTATGAGCTTCAAGATGTTGGTGCCAAACATCCCATCACAGTCAATGGCAAAGTCATATCACGTCACAGCCTGAGAGATGGAGATAGAATAAGATTGGGCGATTCTATTCTGATTTACAACTCTAAGGAGCCGTGCGCTACGACTCTAGTCGAATTTCTTCCAGTTGAAGAAATGTCGCAGGAATCTGTAGAGGTCGCATCTTTGGATGCCAAAAAGACTACGATCTTCACCTCTGATGATTTAGATCTCTCGTCACTCCAAAAAGATCATCAGAGATTAATGCTTCTGTATGAAATTGATAGAGCTCTTAATATACATCTTGAAGATCCTTATCAATTGTTGGATGAGATATTGAAGGCAGGATTTCGAACCCTGGACGCAGAAAGAGGCTTCATAGCCCTAGTCGATGAAAATACTGGTGAATTGAGCTGTGAGCTTATTCGAGATACAAGCGGTGAGGAGGAACTAGAAAAACTAGAGGTCAGCCGCACGATAATCCATAAGGTGCTGAAAGAAGGGGTGTCGATGCTAACAGCCAATGCTCTTAAAGACAGGGAATTCAAGGATGTGAAAAGCGTTCAGGAATATAGCATAAGGTCTGCTGTTTGTGCACCACTTCTTTTCCGCGGGGAAGTCGTAGGAATTGTCTATTTAGATAACCGAGCTTCTGCAGGGAGTTTCAGTCAGGATGATTTGGTTTTCTTGACAGCCTTGTGTCATCAGGCCGGCATAGCTATAGGAAACTCAAGGCTATACAGACAGGTGGTTCAGGAAAACGTCCGATTGGGAAGCGCACTCAAAGACAGGTTTCAAATCTTAGGGGATTCTAAGGCCATGCAGAGGGTTTACAAGACCATAAAGAAAGTAGCCCCTTCGGATGTAACAGTTCTTATTCAAGGCGAGACAGGAACGGGAAAAGAGCTGGTAGCCCAGACAGTCCATTCCCTCTCAAGTCGGAACTCAAAACCCTTCGTTGCCGTGAATTGTGTAGCCATACCTAAGGAGCTCATCGAGAGTGAACTGTTCGGGCACGAAAAGGGTGCCTTCACTGACGCAGTCACGACTCGGCAGGGAAAATTTGAGTTGGCTCATAAGGGCACAATCTTCCTTGATGAGATTGGTGACATGAGCCTGGAAACTCAGGCAAGAGTTTTGAGGGTCTTAGAGCAAAAGGAGCTTCAGCGAGTGGGCGGAACTAAAGACATAGAGGTGGATGTCAGAGTCGTGGCGGCGACAAACAAAGATCTGGGAAAGGCAGTTGAAGAGAGAAGGTTTCGTGAGGATCTCTACTACCGTTTGAATGTTGTGTTGATCAAGCTTCCGACGCTTAAAGAGCGCAAAGAAGACATCATCCTGCTTGCTGAACACTTTATGGCTGGAAGAGCGAAGAAGATCTCATCCAGAGCAAAGCAATTATTGCTAGCTTATGATTGGCCTGGTAACGTGAGAGAGCTGAAGAACTGCATTGAACGGGCTGTGGTCCTGGGCGATGGAGAAGTCATCCAGCCGGAGGATTTGCCTTTCAACATTCGCCAAGGCGGCAAGTTAATCCCCTACCCCCTTGAGTCTCTAGAACACCTGGAGGAGTATCATATTCTCAGGGTATTGAGATACACCAATTGGAACAAGAGTGAAACAGCTAAGATATTGGGCATTACCAGGCAGACACTGGACAACAAGATCGATAAGTATGGAATCAAGAAATAGGATAAGGCTTAGAACTGCTTGGTGCAAAGGATGAAATTTAGACAAATCTGAAATCATTCCTTTATTTATTTTATTTTCTGTAAGTTAAAGCATTTACCTGTTTCCAGCTCACCAATTAATGTCTAAAAATTAGACGAACCCACTTTTCTTAGGTCATAAAGTGGTTCCTACCAAACCAGAAAATTAAAATAATTCTTACTTGGCCCTTTCTTGGGGAAAATCAAGATTTTTGAAGAGATAGAAATCCATTTTTTTGAAATTCGGAGTCTCTGATATTTTTATTGGCACGTCTTTTGCTCAATAGGGGCAGAGAATGAATTTGGAAAATAAACTGAAGTATATCCTTATCCGGCTGACTGAAATTGAAGAAGCGGTTTTAAAGCTTCTTTCCTCATACGTTAAGTCTTCCCCTAAAAACGGAACAAAGGAAAATGAACAAAAAAAGGAGGTGAGAATGAAAAATAATGGAATAAATGAATAAGAGAGATGGCGGAGTAAAGATTTTTACTCCAAGGCGAGGGTTTATTTTTTTTAAGGAGGCAAGATTGAAAAAAGCAATCGTTTTAATGGCAGCTTTGTTCTGCTGGTTCATCTTGGTTGGTTCCTTTGCTTCGGCTCAAGAATTCGCTGACCTTAAAGGAGTCGTTAAGGATGATGAGGGTCTTCCTCTTCCTGGAGTCAGTATAAGCTTGAGCGGAACCAAGATCGCCCCTATGACGACCGTAACATCTCAAAAGGGACATTTTCGGTTCGTGAAACTTCCGGTGGCCTCGGATTACGTGTTAAGGTGCGAGCTGGCCGGCTTCAAAACCTATACTCAAGAAAAAATAGTTATCACTTTTAACCAAGACGTCAATCTGAATATCACTATGGAGCTAGCCAGACTTGAAGAACAAGTTACTGTTGTGGGACAGACTCCGGTTATAGATACCAAAAAAACTCAAGTCGGGATCAACATATCGGAAGAGATGATCATGGACTTGCCCACGGCCCGCAATCCCTGGGTCTTGATGGAGCTCATTCCAGGAATGCTGGTTGATAAAAGCGACGTAGGAGGAAATGAAAGCGGACAGCAATCTGATTACTTTGGTCACGGTTCTGATGATGACGACAGCACCTGGAGTGTTGATGGGGCCAATATCACCGATAATTCTGCCTTAGGCGCAGCTCCTGCTTATCTCAATTTATCCAGTTATGAATCGCTTCAAGTCAACTACGGTAACAACGATGTCCTGGCTCAAACAGGAGGTGTCCAGATCAACTTTGTCACCAAGCGTGGAGGAAATAGATATTCAGGGACCTTCTACCTCGATGTGGAAGATAATGCTTGGCAATCCGATAATGTTTCAGATGATTTAAAAGAACTGGGTTACTCAGCAGCAGGCATCAACAGGTTTTACTTGTATGGAGCTAACTTCGGCGGTCCTATCCTGAAAGACAAAGTGTGGTTCTACGGTGCTTGGGGGATTCAGGATATTGATGCTTTGACTCTGGCCGGAGGATCAGACAAGACCTGGTTAGCTTCTGGCTATGCCAGGTTAGATGCTCAAATAACGAGCGGCACGAGATTCAATGCTTTTCTCCAGCATGATAACAAACAGAAATGGGGAAGAGCGGCTTTGGATTACACGATGCAAGATGCTGATACCTTATGGGATCAAGAAGGCCCAACATATCTTTGGAAAGCTGAATTAGACCAGATGTTCGGAAGAGACATGTTCGTCAATGTCAAAGCGATCTATACCAACGGAGGCTTTGCTCTTCATCCGCCCAATGACCGCACCGCTGATGGTTCTGGAAATTACGCCTATTGGTCTTTCTATCCGAGTCTCTATTTATCAGGGAATATCGTGGACTATGGAACCGATAGAAACCAGATCAATATTAACGCTACCGCAACTTACTTTGCAGAAGAATTCTTAGGTGGAGACCACGAGTTCAAATTCGGAGTGGATTATGTGAGTTCCACCACCACTTCCTATTCTCTGTATGAAGCCAATACCTATATCTGGGACTACGGACCAGGATACGACACTCCCACCGGCGACTGGGTAACAGCGTGGTTGCTGAGAGACAACCTGGTTAACATCAAGTTCACTCGTTATTCAGCTTATTTCCAAGATACTATGACCTTCGGAAGACTGGCAGTCAATCTCGGAGTCCGGTACGATGAGGAAAAATCTGTGGTTCAAGATTTAAATATTCCTGCCTCACTCTGGCTTCCGCAGTACATGCCCGCACTCACTATTGATGAGTTTGATCCTGGAGTCAAATGGTCGGTTCTATCTCCAAGGTTGAGTTTCAGCTATGACCTGTTCGGGAACGGGAAGGATGTGATCAAGCTCTCTATTTCCCGCTACGGTTCTCAATCTGGAAATAATATGGCCTATTGGATCAATCCCTTAGGTTTCACAGCCATCCAGGTATTATGGCAAGATTTCGACCAAGACGGCCGCATGACCATGGATGAGCTCTATGGGTATGATTGGGATACCGGGCAATTGATGGATCCCAATGATCCTGACTACTGGCTGGATTACAGTAATGTTAATCCCGATGATCCGACAGCTGTTGTGGCTCTGAACAAATTTGATCCAGATTATAATTCTCCTCTTCTGGATGAAATCAACCTCTCTTATGAGAAAGAACTGCTTGCTGACTTTACAGGCCGACTGGAATTGTTCTACAAGAAAAGATGGCGGCAAACATGGTATAAAGCCATGGATGCAGAGGAAAATCTCGACACTGAGGAGAACTTTTACCTGGCCGGACATGATGATACTGTCGATTATGATTACTACGGCCGCACAACGCTTTTTCCTTATGAATATTGCACGAATCACGAGAAGGCCTTTGACCGCTACCTTGGCGCTCAGCTGGTTTTTCAGAAGAGACTTTCAAACAGATGGATGTTCTTTGGTTCGTTCACTTACGCGGATTGGAGAAGATATTATGAGGGTGAATGGTTCGGTCTCATCACAGACATCTTCTACAACACGACTCTCTACGGAGGCCCGAACAACGAGGAGTATTTTGACGGAGGAGTGGTAGCACCGGAAAGCGGCGGTTCAGGAGTTCAGGATTATTATGTCAATTCCAGATGGCAGTTTAAACTCTCCGGCCTTTACCAGTTGCCTTTTGGTGTAAACTTCAGCGGAGCTTTTGCAGCACGAGAAGGATATGTTAAGCCAAATTATGTATTGGTCCAGATGCCAGGAATCGGGAATAAAGAACTTTACGGAAGTCCTGATGGTGGAGGGAAATTCGGAGATGAGCGGCTGCCCGCTTATTGGGTTATAAACTTGAGGCTGGAGAAAGTCTTCCAGTTATCCGAGCATTCCTCTGTAACCTTAGCTGTAGATGCTTTTAACATCGCCAACTCCGCCCATGTTCTGAAGAAAGTGTACAGAATCGATACACCCGATCATGACCAGACTCTCAGAATACTCAATCCCAGGGTTTTCAGGTTCGGAATCAGGTTCGACTTCTAAGCTGACTCGAAAGCACAGACTCGAAGCCCCTTCTGCTCCGGCGGAAGGGGCTTCTTTTTCCGCACTTCATTTTTAGAATCCCCATGATTTCAGATTCAAAAGGGTTATTGTGTAAAGAATTTGATATTTTGTTAATAATAGAGAGAGAAATATTTTTTTGTATAGATTAAAATTATAAGTGAGTATGAAAACGAATTTGGGTTTGAAATTATGAGTCAATCATTAACAGAGTAAGATGAAAATAATCTGTCGTCATTCATTTCTGGGTGTTTGTTTAATGGCTTTAATGGTCGTTCTACCATTGTTTTCAGAAAATAACTCAAAAAATATAAACAGAACAAAATACAATTTTTTGCTCATCACTATCGATACCCTTCGTCCGGATAGGCTCAGTTGTTACAGCAGCGAGCATCTAAGAACTCCTCGAATTGACGGACTGGCAGGAAGAGGGATCGTGTTCACCAGGGCTTTTGCCCATACCCCTTCCACATTGCCCTCTCACGCTAACATCCTTCTGGGAACAACCCCTCTTTATCATGGTGTTCATGACAATTCCAACTTCATAGTCAGAGAGGAATTTCTAACGCTAGCGGAATATTTAAAAAGCTTTGGCTATTCTACGGGTGCTTTTGTGGGCGCCTTTCCGCTTGATTCGCGGTTCGGACTCACCCAGGGATTTGATGTGTATGATGATAATTACGGCTACAAAGATTCCCAAGAATTTACTTATGTGGAGAGGAAAGCTGAAATTGTGGTCGAAAAATCAATCAACTGGCTAAGAACAGAAAGAAATCCCTGGTTTCTCTGGATTCACTTGTTTGATCCTCACCAAAGGTATTATCCACCCCAGCCCTTCAGGCATCAATACAAAGGAAAGCTCTATGATGGTGAGGTCGCCTATGTGGATTTTGCCTTGGGAAAATTGTTCGATTATCTGGAGAAAAACAAGCTATTTGATGACACTCTAGTAGTTTTCACTGGAGACCATGGTGAATCTTTAGGAGAGCATGGAGAGCCCACCCATGGCTATTTTGCCTACAATTCTACGCTCTGGGTACCTTTGATCATTTCTTTTCCTGGAATGAAACCTGGTAAAGTCGATCAGGGAGTTGGTCACGCAGATATTTTTCCCACGGTCTGCGATGTGTTGGAAATCGAAAAGCCACCTTTTCTCCAAGGTGTTTCTCTTTTGCCTGCTCTTCGAGGGAAGACGTTACCCAGGAGAGTGATATATTTTGAATCCCTATATCCCTACTACAGCCGAGGATGGGCTCCTCTTAGAGGTTTTATCGAGGGGAGCCAAAAGTTCATAGATTCGCCGATCCCAGAATTGTATGACCTTAAAAAAGATTTTGAGGAATCAGAGAACCTGGCCCCTCAAGAGAATTTGTTAAAACACCAGAAGAAGCTTGAGGAGCTCATCAAAAGCCTTTCGTTTGCCGATAAAAGTGCCAAGCGAAAAGAAATTGACCAGGAAACGATAAGAAAGCTGAGAAGCTTGGGCTATGTTTCATCTCCTCAGATTCTGGAGAAGAAGAGCTTTTCCGAGAATGACGACCTTAAAGTTCTCCTTCCTTACAGGATAAAATTGATGGGTGCTGTTAAAGCTTATCATCGGCAGAATTTCGAGAAGGGAATATCACTGTTAAAGGAGATCCTCGCTGAAAGGAAAGATTTTGACCTGGCCTATGCCTATCTTGCTACCTTGTACAAAGAACAGAGAAAAATGAAGGAAGCGGTTGAGGTGCTCAGGCAAGGATTAAAAAATAATCCTTCAAGTTACAAGGTCATCAGCACTTTAGGGATTATGCTAGTCGAGGCAGGTCATTATGATGAGGCTATCGAGGTTCTCAAGAAAGGTTTGGCCTCAATAGATTTTGACCCAGAATTATGGAATTATCTGGGGATGGCGTATTGGAGTAAAAAGAATTTTAAAGACGCTCATGATGCCTACCAGAAGGTTCTCGCCCTCGACAAGAATTACCCCTTTGTTTTCAACAATCTTGGTACCCTCTACCTTTCCCAATTCCTCAAATCAAAAAAGGCCAGCGATATTGAGAAGGCCATCTGGAATTTTAAGAAAGCTATAGAACTCGATCCTGATTATGCTTCAGCCTATAATGGATTAGGAAGTGCTTACGGACAGGTTGGAGATATTGACGCTGCCATTGGTTGTTGGGAAAAGGCTGTAGAACTCAAGCCTGATTTCGCTTTTCCTCTCTATAATCTGGGTCTTTCCTATTTAGCCAAGAAAGAAAAAACTAAAGCCTTAGGGTTTTTTCACCGTTATAAAAAAGTGAAATATCGTGATCTTTCTGCAGAAGAGAAACAGAAGCTGGATGTTTTAATTCAAAAAAGCCAGTAAGGATTGGCAAAAGTTAAAGAGGTAAAACAGAATGAATATTATAAAACTCAACCAGGTCACACGGCTTGTTGTTTTTCTTTTAGTCATTTCTTCTCTTTTTTCGACTCCAAAGATTAAAGAGAAAGACCTTCCTGAAAAATACAGAGAATGGCTCAAGTTAACCAGCTACATCATTCTTCAGCAGGAGAGAGACGTTTTTAGGCAGCTTACGTCAGATAGAGACAGAGACTTTTTTATACAAGCCTTCTGGAAGCAAAGAGACCCGACACCAGGAACTCCACAGAATGAATACAGACAAGAACACCTAAGGCGCTTTATTTATGCCAACACCAACCTCAAGAGAGGGAGTCCACGAGAAGGGTGGATGACGGACATGGGAAGAATCCATATCTTGCTTGGCCCGCCCCACAGCATCGAGAGGTTTGATTCTCAGAAAGGCATCCATCCCTGCCAAGTTTGGTATTATTATGGAGAAAAGGAAAAGGGATTGCCCACCTATTTTGCCGTCGTCTTTTTTCAAAGAGGCGGATCCGGGGAGTATAAGCTTTACAACCCCACCTCTGATGGCCCCTTGAGCCTGCTCGTCGAGCCTGAGGGTATTGAGTTAACGAATTATCGAAAAGCATACCAGAAAATCAGAGAACTTGCACCCACCTTAGCTGATGTTTCTATATCCATGATCCCCGGGCAGCTTCCTTTTAATTATATTCCTTCTCCCCGGAATAATATGATTTTAGCCGATATTTTTGAGGCTCCCAAGAAAGATGTAACGCCCACTTATGCTACTCATTTCTTGGAATACAAGGGTGTGGTGAGTACAGAATATTTGACGAATTATGTTGAAAGTGCTGCCGACGTCAGCTTGATCATCGATCCTATCCTCAACATAAATTTTTTGCATTTCTTTGTCAGCCCTAAGACTGTGTCTTTTGATTATTTTGAACCAAAGGACCAGTATTACTGTAATTATCAACTCAACGTGAGTCTGAGAAAAGATAAAGAAATCATATATCAATATTCTAAAGATTATCCCTTTTATGTTTCTCCTGATGATGTCTTCAGGATAAAGGGAAACGGGATTTTGATCCAGGATTCCTTTCCAGTGATTGAAGGAGATTATGGAATCAATGTTCTTATCCAGAATTCTGCAGGAAAGGAATTCAGCGTTTTCGAGAAAGACATTTCAGTGCCCAGAAAATCTAGCCAGGCAGAGATAATCGGTCCAATTTTGGGATTCAAGCTCCAAGATCATCCAAGTCCTACTCGTATTCCTTTCCAAGTGCTGAATAAAAAGTTGCATATCGACTCGAATAGTACAATATCTTCTACGGAAGGTCTGATTATCTTTTTTAATCTCAAGGATGTCAGTAGAGATTTATGGAAGGAGGGAAAGATAGAGGTTTTCATAGAAGGCTTGAGTGAGAAGAGTCCTAGCGATAAATCTTTTAGCTTGCGCCTGGAAGATTATCCTTTCCACGACGTTATGAGTATCCTGCACTCGGTATCTTCGACAGAGCTTACTCCTGATTATTATCAAGTGAAGCTCGTGTTGAAAAATGCCAAACAAGAAATCCTGGATGAGAAAATTGCTAATTTTATCGTATCTCCAAAGGAGATTGTTCCTCATCCGGTGGTCCTTTCTAAATCGTTCCCCATTTCTAACACCTATCTATATTTTTATTCCTTAGCCTATCAGTATGATAAGGTGAATGAGCTGGAGAAAGCTGAAGCTGTCTATGAAAAGGCTTACGCCATGAAACCCGATTACAAAGAGGGTTTGATCGAGCAGGCTCGTTTCCTCCTCAAGACTAAGAAGTTCAGCCGAAGCCTGCAATTGATCGAGAGCTTTAAAGAAGACGAGAGATATAAATTTGACTACTTTTTGATAGCAGGACTGGCTTATATGGGAATGGGAGATTATTCGATGGCCATCGAAAACTTAGTCGAGGGAAATAAAATTTATAACAGTGACATCCGCCTGTTGAATTCCTTAGGATTCTGCTATTACAGGACTAACCAAAAAAAGAAAGCCCTAGATGCCCTGAAAGCCTCTCTAAGGCTGAATCCCGAGCAAAACAGCATCATAAAACTCGTCCAAGAAATCGAAAAATAAAAAAGCACTGCAGCGATTTGCAATACAGTAAATTTCACGACACCGACTGAATTCTGTAGCGACAGCGGGTGTCATCAAAACTTACAGTTGTCTTTAAAAATGGACAGATAAATGAGATGCTCTAGATCTTTAAATACTTAAGTTTGGGCCTGGGAACTACAGGGAAAAATTATTTCAATTTATGTTTCCAGAGAAAATTATCGCCAAATAATTTCCTCCTTTGTTCAGTCTTAACCTGATTTTTTTACTCCATGTAAACTAATTTTACAAGGGTTGTACAATTGCGAACGCCAAGTGTCAACTGAACGAACACTTAATTCAGGCGCTTTGGCAACATTTTAGCCATATGCAACGTATTATATAGTGGTGGCACGATTATTGCAGTATGAAGATATGAAGGAGGAAACAAATTAAGTTCCCATCGAGCTGAAACCACCTGGAATGAAATGAAGAAAATATCATGAGCGAAAAGTACAGGAACACAGAGCCATGAGATGCCCTAAATGTCAACATGATAATCCTGTTGGTAGTGACTTTTGCGGTATGTGCGCAACACCTCTGCCGCGCATAGAAGAAATGCCTACTGTCTCCCACACCAAGATTCCTCAAACGCCATTGCATGATTTAACCAGGGGAAGCACCTTTGCCACCAGGTACGAAGTCATCGAGGAATTGGGCAGTGGCGGAATGGGTAAAGTCTATAGGGTATTCGACAAGCAGATCGAGGAGGAGGTGGCCTTAAAACTCATCAGGCTTGAGATCGCTTCTCATGAAAAAACGATAGAACGCTTTAAGAACGAGTTAAAAATCACCCGCCATATAGGTCATAAAAATGTCTGCAAGATGTATGACCTGAATGAAGACAAAGGGACTCATTATCTCACTATGGAATATGTGCCAGGAGAAGATTTGAAGAGCATGATTGCTATGATGGGGCGCTTGAGTGCCGGTCAAGTCGTTTCCATCACTAAGCAGGTATGTGAAGGCTTGGATGAGGCTCATAGATTAGGAATCGTTCACCGCGATTTAAAATCCAGCAACATCATTGTGGATAGAAAAGGGAATGCTCACATCATGGATTTTGGGATAGCTCGCTCCCTTAAATCAAAGGGTATCACAAGTCCAGGAGCGATGGTCGGGACGTCAGGATACATGCCACCAGAGCAAGTGGAAGCAAAGAAGGTCGACCAGCGGGCAGATGTCTACTCGCTAGGAGTGATCATTTATGAGATGGTGACAGGCAGAATGCCATTTGACGGTGAGAATTCCTTAAGCATTGCCTTTAAACAAAAGACAGAATCACCACCGGACCCCAGGCAGTTCAACTCTTCAATTCCTGAGGGGTTGTGCCATCTAATCTTAAAATGCATGGAGAAGGATAGAGAGAAGAGATATCAAAGTGCAAATGAAGTGCTGACTGAATTGAGAAAGTTAGAAGAAGAGATTTCCACCGCTGAGAGAATTTTGCCCAAGAGAAGGTTCACGCCAGCGACCGAAATAGGAGTAAAGCTCTGGAAGCGCTGGATGACGATTACTGCTCTATTTCTGGTAGCAGCTGTGGCAGGATTCGGCATTCTCTATTCTATAAATAAAAAGACAGCCCTTCCGATGGGGAGACAAATGCTGGTGGTGATGCCGTTTGAGAATTTAGGTCCTCCTGAGGATGAGTATTTTGCTGATGGAATTACCGAGGAGATCACCAGCCGTCTGTCCGCTCTACAGGGGCTTGGTGTCATCTCTAGGACCAGTGCCATTAAATATAAAAACACTCAAAAATCAATCAAGCAAATCGGTGAAGAACTGGGCGTTGATTATATTCTTGAAGGAACGGTGCGCTGGGAGCGGAATTCAGAAGGCAAAGGCCGTGTCCGGGTGACGCCACAGCTGGTCCAAATTGCTAACAACACTCATATCTGGTCTGAGCGCTATGACCGGGTCATCGAAGACCTCTTTTCTGTTCAATCTGAGATAGCTGAGCAAGTGGCCAGGAAACTGGACCTTACTGTGCTAGCTCCGGAACGCGCAGCCATGTATGCCAAGCCAACCGGAAATCTTGAAGCCTATGACTTCTACTTGCAAGGGCTAAAGCATGATAATCGCGGCTGGTTATTTTCAGATGCCGGTGAAATCGAAATTGCCGTAAAGAAGCTGGAGAAAGCGATCGAGCTAGATCCTGAGTTTGCTTTGGCTTATGCGAAACTTTCTATTATTCATTCCAAGGTGTATTTTTTTGGGATTGACCGCACCCAGCAGCGGCTTGTCAGAGCTAGATGTGCTGTAGATAGGGCATTGGAACTTCAATCCGATCTACCTGATGCGCGGATGTCACTGGCTTTTTATTATTACTGGGGATTACTCGATTATGACCGGGCAGTGGAGATATTTGAAACTGTCCAAAAGGCTCATCCCAATCTATCTCCTGAGTTGCTCGGCTATGTTAAAAGGAGAAAAGGCCAGTGGGAGGAATCCTTGGAGATACTTGAGGAAGCCTTTAAACTGAATCCCCGTTATTCTCAATTGGCTTATGAAATAGGTATAACCTATTTAGGGCTTCATAGATACGAGAAGGCAAAGGAATGGTTCGACCTTACCCTCTCGCTTAATCCTAAGCGCATCACACCTCAATTAGGGAAGATCGCGATCTATGTCCTTTCTCGGGGAGACCTAAAGACAGCTCAAGCCTTGTTAGAAACATTGCCCAAGCATCGACTCACAGATTACATGAGCTACACTCTGGGCATGCTAGATCGTGACTACGAGGAGGTGTTGAGCAACCTCAATTCCTTGCCTTACGATTCCTTCATGGAGCAACATTTCTATTTCCAGAAGGATCTGGCACTAGCTTCTGTTTATCATGCCATGAATGAAAGGTCGTTGATGGAGGCCTATGCCGAATCAGCCCGCCTAAAGCTAGAAAAAAAGGTTAGGGAAAATTCGGGAGACCCAAGATTTCATGCTGCCCTCGGTCTTACGTATGCCTATCTGGGGCGCAGAGATGAAGCCGTTCGAGAAGGAAAGCGGGCCGTAGAGCTTCTTCCAATATCTAAAGACGGATGCTCTGGGCCTCCCTATCTTCTGAACTTAGCAAGGGTATACACAATAGTTGGTGACTTCACGAATGCTGTGGACCGGTTGGAATACTTCCTTTCTATTCCTATTGGTGAATTTCTGTGGGAACTGGCTTCAGTTCCTCTCTTGCGAATCGACCCAACATGGGCTCCCCTGCGCCAGCAGGCAAGATTTAATCGTTTGCTCCAAGAGAGTCCTCAGGTAGGATCAGAATAGTCAATTTTTATGTATCTCTTCTCCGTAATTTTCTGAAATTTAAAGGTCCTTCTTCTCAGGCATAGAAAAATTCACACTCCTAAATCACATGTTGATGTGATGACGGTCATATTTTGGAAGCGTATATTTTATAAAAATAGCAAGCATATTTATGAGAGAATTGACTATGATTTTAACAATTGTTATTCTTTTATTTAGAAGGTAGAAACAAGATGAGCCTTAGATGTCCACAATGCAATCATGAAAATCCTGCTAGTGCTCTCTATTGTGGAAAGTGTGCTGCTTCCCTTCGCCCTGCAGAAGAAATCCCTGTTTCCCATACCAAAACCCTCCAGAGGTCTTCAGAAGAGTTGACCAGGGGGAGCATTTTTGCTGCCCGGTACGAGATCATCGAGGAAATTGGTGAAGGGGGTCTGGGCAAGGTCTACCGGGTCTTTGATACCAAGATAGAAGAGGAAGTCGCTTTAAAGCTCATC
>WVZL01000047.1 GCA_011772495.1 Candidatus Aminicenantota bacterium | reverse complement strand
AGTGATTTTGATCTGGAGAGATAGAGAGACAGGAGGACCAGAAATAGGAGATCCTTGGGCCTTCAGAAATGATGGGACGGACGATTCTCTAAGAGCTCTGTTTCGGGTCACTGAACAACCCGATCACCCCCCAAACCTGAAGATTGCACAGTTCCTAGGACTCTTTTCAACCCCTCACGGATTGTCAAAACCGCACCGCTCGAGCTGGAAGTCCTCGCATCTGCTGACCTTCGCATGAGGTTCGTTTCATTCGATAACGCTGCAAGGTTATCCTGTGCGTCTTGATCATTTGGGGAGATCTGAAGGGCCCTCTCAAAAAACTCTCTGGCTGTCTGAAAGTCCTCAATTTGAAAAGCCAGTACACCGAGATTGTTTAAAGCACGGCCGTTCGTCTGATGCACCGCTATGGCCTTCTCAAAAAAGTACAAAGCATGTTCGGACAGTCCCATGCAGAAACAGAGCTCCCCAACCTCCGTTAATGTCTCAGAAGATACATTTTCACGTTTCATTCTGTCTAACACACGCTTGAGAACGGGCAAGGCACCATCGAGTTTCTGTATTCTCTCCAATCCAGCCTGGATACTTTTTTGATCATACCGACCCACTTTTTGGAGACGGGATATATAGGTATCCTTCGCTTTTGCTTCCTGAATCTTTTCTACGTACAGTTGTTTCAACTTAGCATAGGATGGGTCTTGGTCAAAATGCGCTGCATTACGTGCTGGCGAACCCACCAAACCATCGTAAAGCGTTTCCTGAACATCAACCTGCTTCTCCTGTTTCAGGAGCTTTTCATAGAATTTGAGCAGGTCTGAGATTTCTTCTTCATGGGTCGGTATCCTCGTATTCTTAGCTCCCCTCTTCAGTTCTGTAATCAACTTAGGGTTTTTCAACAGGGATTTCATCTTCTGTCCCAGAGATCGGTCTTTCCCGACGGGAATTTTCAACCCGTTGACCCCATCTTGAACAATATCACTGCCAAAAAAATCGGTGCAGATTACCGGGACCCCGTGAACCAAGAATTCCCTCAAGACGCAGCAGTATGTCTCAAAATAGGAAGGAACGATGCCCACATCGGTTTCCTCCATAATTCTCGGAACGTCCTCAGGCTCATAAGGCCCATGGTATTTTATTTTTCCAGGATACTTCAGTTCCAACTCTTTTGCCTGATTTACATATCCCATATTGGCGACATTTCCATAAATTCTTAATTCAAAATCATCCGTATCCACAATATTCTCAAAAGCCTTCAGAAGAATATCCACCCCTTTACGGAAATCAATGCAGCCCAAGAAAGTGAAGATCGGCCTGTCCGGCTTCTTTCTCTCTGCAAAATTCTGGTCCTGGGCAAAACCGATGCCGTGAGGAATCACTTCTATTTTATCCTCATCGATATGGATAAACCTCGTGAAGTGTTCTTTGAAAGACTCACATGGAAAAATGACGCCATCAACCTTGCGCTCGTAAAGATGTCCGACGTATTTCATATGGGTGTAGATCTTTCCGTCTATGCAAATCCGAGAATGGGCATTCACATCGAATGATTTCTTGAAATAACATTCGGCGCATTGTGAGGGTTTTTCTGGACCAGGGCAGATGTTCTGGTCTTCTTGAATGATCGGACTGATCCTAAAACATATTTCTTCGTCATTCCAGATCTCCCTCACCACAACACATCCAGCGTCGGAGAGGTGCTGAATGATCCTGGCAGACATATTGACATAATCATTGATATGGACAATGTCAGGCATGAAGTCCAAAACGACCCTTTC
>WVZL01000020.1 GCA_011772495.1 Candidatus Aminicenantota bacterium | reverse complement strand
CCTTCTCCCATGCTCATCGTCTCCAGAAGTCCGTCACCTTTTAGGGTCATATGAATAATTCTCCGGTCCCGAGAATTGAACACGCCCGCAACCACAGCTCGTCTCCTTCTTTTTACCTTCTCACCTAAACGAAGCGCAAGGTTCTCAAGGGCTTCAACCCGGCGTTTCCGATAGTTCTCGGCATCTACAAAAACCTTTTCACCGTCTTCAAAGCGTTTTTGATAAATCCGATTGAGGACATATTGCAATGCGTCCAGTGTCCTTCCATGCTTACCAATGAGGAGACCACCACTGTCGCCGCTGATCTCGAGTTGAATATCCCCCCCAGCTTCTCCAGCCATCACCTTTGCCTCCACTCCCATTCTAAAAAGAATCCCCTCAAGAATAGACTGGATATATTCGATCTTTCCCTCCCGCCGCCTCTTATCGTATTCCTCCAGAATCTTCTCATCTTTCATTTCAGGCTCTTTGGCGGACTCGACAGCAAATAGATCGGTTCTCTCAGACTCGACTTCCTGATCATTGTCCTCCCTGTGGTCTTTCTCATTCCTCTCCATTTCAATCTCTCCTTAACTTGTTTTCCTTCTCGTATAATACTGTTCTCCGATCGAAAGAAGATTTTGAACAAACCAGTATAATACCAACCCAGAGGGAAAGCCCAGGAAAATAAAGATAAACATGACCGGCATAATCATCATCATTTTAGCCTGCCGAGGATCTCCCATGGTGGGACTCATTTTTTGTTGAAGCAGCATCGAAGCGCCCATGAGAAGGGGCAGCGGGCCCACCGGCGTGTTTCCGAGTAAAGGAAGGGGCAGTTCGTCCACAAAAAATGTGTCCGCTGCAGAAAGGTCACGGAGCCACAATACAAAGGGCGCATGGCGCAAATTGAAGGATAGGGGCAAAGCCTTATATAGGGCGATCAAGAATGGAAACTGCACAAGCATGGGGAGACATCCACCCAGGGGGCTGACCTTTCTTCTCTTGTACAAGGCCATCATCTCCTGATTTAACCGCTGTCTATCATTTTTGTATTTTTCTTGAAGCATTTTCATTTCTGGCTGAATCTTCTGCATCTCCTGCATCGATTTATAGCTTTTCCGGCTCAAAGGCCAGAAAATGACCTTCAAAAGAATACTTAGAATGATGATATCCACGCCATAGTTGCCCGTCAGGCCGTGAG
>WVZL01000012.1:250-4408 GCA_011772495.1 Candidatus Aminicenantota bacterium | reverse complement strand
TTATGAAGCTCATCGATCACTATGTATTTCAAATTTTCGAAAAGTTTAATCCACTTTGTGTGATGAGGCAGAATTCCTGTGTGAAGCATGTCGGGATTGGTCAGGATGATGTGTCCGCGAGCCCTTATGGCTTTTCTTGCATCTTGGGGAGTGTCTCCGTCATAAGTGAAAATCCTTATTTCTTCACCGAGATGTTTGATTGTTTCATTCAGCTCGGCCCTCTGGTCCTGGGAAAGAGCTTTTGTAGGGAAAAGATAGATCGCTCGACTCGAGGGCTCTTCAAGGATTGCCTGAAGCACCGGGAGGTTGTAACAAAGCGTTTTCCCTGAAGCTGTGGGAGTGACAACAACAATGTTTTTTCCTTGCTTGAGCAGGCGCCATGAAAGATGCTGATGGGTGTAGAGTTTTAAAAATCCCTTTTCTTTCAGGGCGTTAACAAGCGCAGGGTGGACCTCGGGGGGATACTCACGGTATTGTCCTTTCTGGGCGGGGATATGCTTTATGGCCCGGATGGAGTCGTTTTTAACGCCAATCTCTTTTAAGAATTCCAGGGACTTGAATAAATTCTCTTCTCTGCTCATTTTAATTTAACCGGAATCTCCGAGAACCCATTCCTATATTATTATTTTTTCAAGGAGGCGGTCAACATAAACAGAAAAATCAATACGTTCAGGGAGTGAAAACTTGAATTTTCATTTAAGAATAATGGGGACGAAGAATAATGGGGCCAGGCCCCATTTTCCACAGGCCCCATTTTCCACCATTTTATGATCTTATGTCTGAAAATTGAAATTATCCTCACTCATAAAAAAATGGGGCCTGTCCCCATTTTTGTTTTGTGCTAAAATAAAAACTCATGTTAGACGAGATTAGAGTAAAGAAGGCAGCTCAACACAATTTAAAAAAAATTGATGTGAACCTGCCGCGTAATAAATTGATTGTCGTTACCGGGCCGAGCGGCTCTGGAAAGTCATCTCTTGCTTTTGACACTCTCTACGCTGAAGGACAACGCCGCTACATCGAATGCCTCTCCGCCTATGCTCGCCAGTATATTGAGCAGATGGAAAAGCCGGAGATGGAGTCCATCGAAGGTGTTTCTCCTTCCATTTCAATCGACCAGAGAACAATCTCTTCCAATCCCCGGTCCACGGTGGGGACAGTCACAGAGATTTATGATTTTTTGAGGCTTCTTTTTGCCAGAGTTGGATCCCCCCATTGTCCTCGATGCGGAAGAAAGGTGAGAGCTCAAACTCCTCAGCAAATCTTGAAGAGAATCTCTGATTCTTCCTCAGGAGAGAAGGTTAAGATACTTTCTCCCGTGGTAAAGGGACGAAAAGGGGAATACCAGCGTCTTTTCGATAAGCTGAGAAAAAAAGGTTTTCTTCGTCTTAGAGTGGATGGTCAGTTCAGGGAACTTGAGGAGGAGATTCTACTCGAGAAGACAAAAAAGCACAACATCGATATTTTGATAGACGAAATAAATGTTTCTCACGCGTCAGAAAAGAGATTAAAGGAAGCTGTGGATAAGGCTCTTGAGATTGCCGGTGGGGATCTCTTGTTGATAAGAAAAAACGGAAGAGAAATTTACTACTCTTTAAACTTGTTATGTCCTTTCTGTGATATAAGTCTCCCGGAGCTTGAGCCGCGTAATTTTTCCTTTAACAGCCCGTATGGAGCCTGTCCTCGCTGCCATGGTCTTGGCTTTGAAACCGTCTTGGACGTGAGGGGTGAAGTGGAGCTTACAGATGAGGTCTGCCCCGTGTGTGAAGGGGGCCGACTGAAGAAGGAAAGCCTGGCGGTGAAAGTAGGAGATAGGAATATTTATGAGCTGACTTCTATGCCTGTAAGAAAGCTAATTGATGAATTCCGCGCTATCAAGTTTTCCTCTTCTGAAGAGTTGATCGCTTCAAGAATAAGAAAGGAGATTCTTTCACGGCTTGAAATCATGGTTGAACTTGGAATGCCCTACATCCAGCTATCTCGAACGACCGCCTCTCTCTCTGGAGGCGAAGCTCGGCGCCTGCGTCTTGCTGCACAGGTTGGCGCTCGCCTGAGGGGCATACTTTATGTTTTGGATGAGCCTACCATCGGCCTTCATCAAAGAGATAACCGCCGTTTGATTTCTCTGTTGAGGGAAATCAGAGATCAGGGGAACTCCATAATTGTTGTTGAACATGATGAGCAGACGATTCGCTCTGCTGATTATATCCTGGATTTAGGACCAGGGGCCGGGGAACAAGGAGGATTTAAGGTGATTGAAGGTGATTTAGATATCATTCTTTCATCCCCAGTTTCACTAACTTCGCAGTACCTTAGAGGGGAAAGATGCATCCTCGTTCCTCTAAAGAGGAGAAAGCCAAAAGGATGGCTTATGATTTCAAAGGCGGCAGAGCATAATTTAAAAAATATCGATGTTCGGATTCCGACCTCAGTCATGACAGGAATCACCGGAGTTTCGGGTTCCGGGAAGAGTACTCTTGTCTATGATATCCTTTTTAAAAAACTCTTGAACATATTCTACAAGGCTAAACAGAGGCCAGGAAAACACAAAGCTATTTCAGGAATTGATCAAATCAACAAAGTCGTCTCAGTCGATCAGAAAGCTATCGGCCGGACGCCCCGGTCCAACCCAGCCACCTATACAGGACTCTTCACTCCCTTGAGGCAGCTTTTCTCTCGTGTGCCGGAGTCAAGAATGAGAGGGTATTCGGCAAGCCGTTTCAGTTTTAATATCCCAGGAGGGCGATGTGAAGAATGTCGAGGAGCAGGAGTCAGAAAGATCGAGATGCATTTTTTGCCCGATGTTTTCGTAACCTGCGACCGCTGCGGAGGGAGGCGGTACAATACCGAGACTCTTTCTGTCCAGTACAAAGGGAAAAACATTGCGGATTATTTAGACATGACTGTTGATGAAGCCTACGAATACTTGAAGGCTGTTCCTATTCTGAAGAGGAAGCTGGGAACGTTGAATAAAGTAGGCTTAGGTTACATCAGGTTGGGTCAGCCAGCCCCCACTCTCTCGGGGGGAGAAGCTCAGAGAATCAAGCTGACCAAAGAGCTGAGCCGTAAAGACACAGGGAATACTCTGTATCTACTGGATGAACCTACCACAGGTCTGCATTTCGATGATGTCCGCAAGCTTCTTGAAGTTCTTTCGGAGTTGGTAGAATTGGGCAATACCGTAGTAATCATCGAGCATAATCTTGATGTTATCAAGTATTGTGATTATATTATAGACTTAGGCCCCGAAGGAGGTGAAAAAGGAGGCTGGATTGTTGCTAAGGGTGTTCCGGAAAAAGTAGCGAGAGTAGCAAATTCTCACACTGGGAGGTTCCTAAAGAGGGTGTTCACAGAAGGGAAGCCAATCTTCGAGTGAAAAATGGCATTTAAAGATATATCTGGCAACAGCCGCGTGAAAAAGATCTTGAGGAAAGCTCTGCAGAAAAACAAGGTGCCCAATTCAATGCTTTTCTGTGGCCCGAGGGGAATAGGCAAGAGGGATATGGCTTTTGTGTTGGCTAAAACGATGAACTGCGAGAGAAAAAAAGATGATGCCTGCGAGGTTTGTCCACCATGCAAGGCAATCAATGCTGGGAATTTTCCCGATGTAATAGAGATTTCTGCGGAGAAAGATGTGATAGTTATTGACCAGATGAGGGAGCTGAGAAAGATAGCTTATCTGAAGCCTATGATGGGAAAGAAGAGAGTCTTTGTTGTTGTCGGCGCTGATAAGATGACGGAAGAAGCAGCAAACTCTCTTTTGAAAATACTGGAGGAGCCTCCTCTTTTTTCTTATATTATCCTTGTTGCTGATAATCCTTTTCTGATTATGCCTACCATAAAATCTCGTTGTCAGGTATTGAATTTTTCCCCCGTCTCTAAGGAAGATATAGAAAAAATTCTGGTGGAAAAGGGATACGAGGAAAAAAAGGCCAGGATAATCTCTCTCCTTGTTAATGGGAATCTTAAGCAAGCCTTAAGCTTGGAATGGGAAGAGGTTAAGGATAAAAGAACGAAAGCCTGGCAGCTTTTCCTTTCTCTTCTTAGGAAGGGAAAAGTTGCTCTCTTTTTGAGGAATTATGCTACCTCTCAAAGAGCTCTTGTCAGGGATGATTGGGAGCAAATCTTAGAAATTCTATCATCTTTTTGCCGGGATTC
>WVZL01000012.1:0-209 GCA_011772495.1 Candidatus Aminicenantota bacterium | reverse complement strand
TGGATTGCCTGACAAAGATAGATTATGCGATTTATGGTTTAGAAAAAAATCTTAATGTGAATCTGCTTGTCAGTTCATTTTTTTCATACTTTAAGGAATGGGAATATGTCTGAGATTATCTGTGTACTTTCTGAGCTTTCGGGTAAAGTCTTTAGGGCCAAAAAGGGAGATGAAGAATTAAAGAGAGGAGATTTCTGTATTGTCGAATC